>JAIUNM010000001.1 GCA_020162035.1 Bacteroidota bacterium
CGTGTTGCTTTATACAGCCCTTCTGCTTGCAAAATTCTCAGGTTTTGTTATACAGAAGAACATTAAGCAACGCTTAATATTTTTATTTTATTAAATCAAATTTAAACTATTAATTGTACAAATGCAATTTTTTTATTAAAACTTGCTTAAAGTCTAATAAAATTATATTTGTTTAGTTTATTTTCTGTTAATCAAAAATTGCTCTAAACAATAAAAACAAACCACCTGAAAGTATTATTGTTACTGGTAAAGTTAACACCCAAGCCAATAAAATGTTTGTAATAGTTTTACGTTGTAAATTTTTTAATCCTTTTTTAGCAACCATTGAACCAGCAATACCAGATGAAAGCATGTGTGTTGTTGAAACCGGTAAGCCATAAGCTGATGCCATACCAATACCCATAGAAGCAACAATTTCGGCACTTGCACCTTGAGCATAACTCATGTGTTGCTTTCCTATTTTTTCGCCAACTGTTTTAACAATGCGTTTCCAACCAATCATAGTACCTAAACCAAGTGAAATTGAAATCATTATTATTACCCAAGATGGTGCAAATTCAATTAATTTTTTTGCACCTTTTACTTCAGTTTTTAAATGGGTTGATTCTTTACCTGAAATTGCAAAATTTGGACTTTTTAAAAGTTTATCAGCACCTTTTGTAATTTTTACAATGTCTTTGCGTAATTCAAATCGTTCAGTTAATGCAATATCAGATGAAAATAATTTTCCTTCAATAGCTTTATGGTAATGATTTGCATGTTTTTTTATGTTATGGTAATGTGTAAATTCATCTTTTCCAAATTGTGTGGTATCTGTTGCCATTACAATTTTTTCAATAGCATCAACATTTGCATGTACACTTTGTAAGTTTACTTTACTATCTAACGAAAACTGTGCTGGCAATATTGCAATTAAAATTAACATAATTAAACCTACACCTTTTTGTCCATCGTTTTGCCCATGAAAAAAGCTCACCATTCCGCAGGTTGCCCAAAGCAACATTCTAATCCAAATTGGTGGTTTTTTGCCAGGAATTGGTTCTTTATAAATTATTTCGTTTTTAACTAAACGCTTAAACGTAAACATTACAATAATAGCTAAAGAAAAACCAATTAAAGGCGATAACAATAAAGCCATACCGGTATCTTTTGCTTTATCCCAGTTAACTGCAGTTCCTCCAATTTCTCCAGGTAAAAAATAATATGCTAAACCTATACCAAGTATTGAACCAATTAAGGTGTGCGAACTAGATGAAGGAATACCCATGTACCAAGTGCCAAAATTCCAGATAATTGCGCTAATTAAAAGTGCCAAAACCATTGCTATACCATGGTATGCATTTGTATCTAACAAAGCATCCATAGGTAATAAATTAACAATGCCCATTGCAACTGTTATTCCACCTAACAAAACACCAATAAAATTTAAAATACCACTATATACAACTGCCATAGTTGGTTTCATTGAATTGGTATAAATTACAGTAGCCACCGCATTTGCAGTGTCATGAAAACCGTTAATAAATTCGAAAAAACAAGCCAATAAAAGGCATAAAATTAAAAAAATGGCTAAGCCTGTATCTAATCCAAACATGTTTTAAATTTTTTGTAATGTTAATTTTAAATTTTAATGCCAATGTTAAGCCAATGTTAAATCCCTAGTTCAACTTGAAAAACTCCAAAAAAATTATCAACCAAGTTAGTAGAAGTTGTTAAATATCTTTCGTTATTATAGAAAATGTTAAATTGAGCTTTTAATTTATGTTTTACAATGTATTTTGTTACACCTAAACCGTATTGATTTATTTGATTTTGAAGTAAAATAATGTCATTATGAGGGGTAACCAATGAGTGTCTTGCAGCAATTTCCCAATTGGATTTAAAACAATAACTAAGTTGTGTATTTACACCATCGCCAGTTATAATATATCTAGTTGATGTGCCACTTTTAGTAACTGGAGCACCTTCTGTATCTCTTCTTATATATTCGCTCGAAATAGCAAAACCTCGATATTTTATAATTAAATCTGCTATATAGGTGTGAAAAGATTTAGGAGAATACAAATCTTTACCTAATTGACCTCCCGTTCTTACAGCCAAATCGTTAAAATGGTATGCGCCAGCAATTGCAATTTTTAATTTTTCTTCGCGCAAAACATCACCTTCAAAATAGTTGCCATTTTCTTTAAATTCGCCTAAGGGCAAAAATTCTATTCTGTTTGTATAAGCTAAACCTGCATTGCTGATATTTGAATTTCTTCCCTCGCCCGAAGTTATTGCTGTTCTTATAATGGTTTTAAATTTTTTAATATTAAAAGTGTAGTTAGAGAAAAAACCAAAATCTCTATCGGTTGTAAAAATTGCATTTACAGGCGATCTGTCATAAAATTGTAATGAACCAGAAGAAGTAATTCTTTGCCTATTACCTGGTAATTTAGTTTGACCAAAACCTAGTTGCCAATTTTTATTTAATTTATAATTTAAAAAAGCATCGCGTACAATATTTGGGCTAACATTTTGTGTTGTAACATCAGCAACGCTCCAATCCATATCGCCCCTAGACACCGAAAGTTGTAAATAATAAGATAATTTAGGATTATAAACATGGCCTGACAAAACTAATCTGCACCTCCTAACACGGGCTTCCCAACTTTCAGGACTTAAATCATTTGTGCTTTTAGTATTCATTAAAAAACGATTTTGAATTCTAAAGCGTATGTTTAATGAATATGAACTATCTGGTGTAGAAAAACCTAACCCATTTTTATAATTAAAAAAAGGAGTGGTGATTTGTTTTTGAACAACAGTATTGTTTTTTTGATTTTGTAAACTAATAGTATCTACATTTTGGCTATTAACGAATTTGTTACTACCCAAAACCAGTATTATTAACAATAATTTAAAATTAAAACTAAAAAAATTTAACATGCTGTGTTTTTGCTGCAAAAAAACACCTGTAAAATTGCTTTAGCGTTAAATTAAGGTTAACAAATTGTTAAGTTGAAGAATAAATTAAATAGAATTGAAATTACAATTCGTTAAGTATGTTTGTAGTTTCGTGAATGTAAACATCTTTAATTATACTTTTTGCCCAACGGTTTTCTCTACCTAATTTTGCAGTATCAGCAGCACTTTTAAATTTATCTTCTTCTAATAAACTGCCAGTAAAATTTTTAATGTCTTTTCTTAAATCATCATATTTTTTATTTTGATCGCGAAATTGTTTCATCTCTAATCTATATTTTTCTAAATTAACGCTATACTTAGTATCGTCTTTTTTACTTTTAATTTCTTTAGATTGATCGTTAATTAATTTAAATTGATCGCTTTTTTTAACTCTTGCTGTACTGTTTTTAAGTAAATTGCTGTAATTAATACTATTAAACTCGGTATAGTTTGCTTTTTTAATTTCGTCCCAAGGCATTGGGTTGTCCATTTCTTTTTCGCCCAACTCAATTAATTCGTAAGGGTCTGGCAACAACACATCTGGAGTTACGCCTTTTAATTGAGTAGCGCCACCATTAATGCGATAAAATTTTTGTTGTGTAATTTTAACTGAACCAACATGTGGAGCTAAAGAATCTAATTGAGGAATTAAAAATTGATCTAACCCAACAAAACTTTGTACAGTTCCTTTACCAAAACTAGGTGTACCAACAATTACACCACGTTTATAATCTTGCATGGCCGCTGCTAAAATTTCGCTTGCACTTGCGCTGTTATGGTTAATCATTATGGCTAAAGGGCCATCCCAAACTACATCAGGGTTACGATCTTCCATAATATTTACATAATTATTTTTACTTCTTACTTGAACTACAGGACCTTTATTAAAGAATAAACCAGCCATTTCAACTACTTCTTGTAAAGAACCACCGCCATTATCTCGTAAATCAACAATTAAACTTTTTATGCCTTGTTTTTTTAATTTTTCAATTTCAAGTCGCATATCTTTTGAGCAATGGTGTGCTGTACCAGATCTTGTAAAATCAGTATAAAAAGAAGGTAAATAAATGTAGCCGATTTTGTTTTTGTTTTCTAACAAAACACTTTTAGCATACGTTTCTTCCATTTCAATTACATCTCTAATAATTTTTATTTCTTTGGTGGTATTATCTGGTTTTTTTACAGTTAATACAACGGGTGTGCCTTTTTTACCTTTAATTAATTCAATAGCATCATCCATTTCCATATTAGATATATCAACTGCTTCGCCATTTCCTTGAGCTACTTTAATAATTGCATCGCCAGCTTTTAATTCGCCTTGCTTATAACTTGGACTTCCTACAATAATTTCACTAACGGTTAGCACATTGTCTTTACTTTGTAATCTAGCGCCAATGCCTTCAAATTGACCACTCATGCTTTGGTCAAACTTTTTTTTATCAACCGGAGCAAAGTACTCGGTATGGGGGTCAAAAATATTAGCAACAGAATTTGCAAATGCTCCAAAACGTTCGCGAGGTTTTATTTTATATAAACGTTTAAACCATTCTTGGTTAGATTTTAATGTTTTTCTTCTAGCATCAACTTCAATACTATCAAAAGTTTTAAACTTAAATGCTGTATCATTTTTTTCTTTAGCTTTTTCTTGTTTAGTTAACTCATCATCAATTCTATTTAAAACTTGATACGTAATCATTTTACGCCATTCATTTTTTAACTCATCTTCTGTTTTAGAATATTTTGTTTTTTCGCCATCAGTTTCATATTCGTCGTTAGTTTTATAGTTTAATGGTTGAGCTAATATTTCTTTACTCCAGTTTTCTTTTTCTTTAATTCTTTGATTAATAATTTCGACAGAGCGTTTATAAAAAGAATGATTTTGCGTAATAATTTGGTCGTCAATTTCTTTTCTGTATTTTAATAATTCATCATAATCATTTTGTAAAAGAAATTTTTTACTATAATCCATTCGTTTTAAATACAAATCAAATACCTTTTCGCTAAATGCATCGTCTAACTTTTGAGGGGCATAATGATTTTGATTTAAACTTCCGAGCATTAACTCAAAAATTACATCATTTCTATCAAACACATATTTATAAATACTAAATGAAGAAAGAAGTAGAACACAAACTAAACCTATAACTTTGTTAGATAGTTTTGGCAACTTTTTAAAAACCTTACGCATAGCAACAAATTTAAAATAATATTAAGTACTTTAGAAGCTATAATGCAATATTTTTGCCATAATGCTTTAAAACTTGTTTAAATTTTGTTAAAGTATTAATTCATATATAAAGTATATTGCTGTCAATTAAATTTTATGATAGATTTTACGAGAGCACAATTAAACAATTTTTATGTAAGTTTTGTAGGAAACAAAGGATTAGGCGAGGAATTAACCTTAAGTGAAACCGAATTTAAACTTGAAGATGATTTTTTAAAAGAAACATTAATTAGATATTTTACTCAAGCCTTTAAAACCGATATTTATTACCAATTTAAAGGAAAAGTTGATATAAGTTTAGCTTCAGTTGCAAATGCTTGCGAAGATATTTTTAACTCACAAAAAAACTTTATTTCAAAATCAAAAGAAATTGCCAATCATTTATATAATCAATCTGTACATCCAAAAATAAAAGGAGGAGAGTTTTTTGTATGTTATTTTAACGAAGTAAATGTTGATGGGGAATTATGTGATGCAATAGGTTTGTTTAAATGCGAAAACAAAGAAACCTTTTTAAAAGTTTACCAACATATTGATAATTTTGAATTAGATTGTGAAAATGGCATTAATATTAACAAGTTAGATAAAGGTTGCTTAATTTTTAATGCTGATAAAAAAAACGGATACAAACTAAGTATAATTGACAACAATAATAAAGTTGCCGAATGTGCCGCATATTGGGAAGAAGATTTTTTAAATGCAAAACTTAAAACAAATTCATATTACCATACCAAAAATTTTATGGATATGAGCAGAGGCTTTTGTGAGGAAGTTTTAACCGAAGCTAATAATGTAGATAAACAAAATCAAATGATGATGTTAAACAGAAGCGCCTCGTATTTTAAGGATAAAGACCACGTAACTGTAAGTAATTTCGAAAAAGATGTGTTAGTTGAACCAGATGTAATTACAGCATTTAAAGAATACAGAAATACTTATAATGATAAATTAAATTTAACAGCTGTTGAAGAGTTTGATGTAAGCAATACCGCAGTTAAAAAAAATTCAAAATACATGAAAAGCGTTGTAAAACTTGATAAAAATTTTCATTTATACATTCACAGTAAACACGAATATGTTGAAAGAGGTTTTGATGAAGAAAAAGGGTTAAAATATTACAAGCTATATTACATAAACGAGGCTTAACCCTCAAATGTTACAGTAAATACAACCATTCTGCTTCTTACCTTATCTATACTATTACTAAAAATACTATTTTCGGGTTTAAGTAAATTACGCGTTCCGATTTGCAATTTTACTTCAAAGCCTAACTTAAAATATTGCAAATAAAAATCTACCCCTGCTCCACTACTATAATAATAATCATCTCGTTTTAATTTAACATTATCATCTAACTGGTTAGGGCCACTAGTAACACCCGCAGCTTTTTTTCTTGCAGCTAAATCTAATTGATAACCTCCGCCTCCAATTATGTATGCACTAAAATTTCCTAATCGTTTTGATTGTATTTTAGTTTCGATAGGAAAAAATAAAAAGGCTGATTCAACTCTTTTTTGAAAAATTTTTGAGCTGTCGTTTGTTCTGTTAGACAAGGTATATTCTATAGTTCTAGAACCAAAACTAATGCTGGGTGTAAATCTTAAGCGAATATACTCATGCAACTTGGCATCGCTAACAATACCGATAGCAAAACCAGGGGCAGGTTTACTAAAAATACTCCTTATTTGATAACGGGTTATTGTACCTTTTTCTTTAATAACAGTATCAGGCAACATAGAGTTTGGTTTTGGATTTATTACAAAATCTGCTTTATTTCCTGCAATTGTAAAACCAAAATGCAATCGAGATTTATAAAATTTTGGCAAATTAACCCCATACCCATCATGATGCTGTGCCTTAACGTTTAAACTAAAAAAAACAGTTAATAATACAATGTACCAACAATTACGCACGGTTTATAAACGATTAATTAAAAAAAATATTGTATAAAGATACTATTTTAAGATTAAAAAAATATTTAAACGTTTTATTACTCATTTAAAAAAAGCTAAATTTGTAAGATGATGCAAATTCAAGTGATGAAATCTAAATTACATTGTGTAACAGTTACACAAGCTGAGTTAGATTATATTGGAAGCATAACCATTGATGAAGATTTAATGGATGCTGCAAATTTTATTGAAAATGAACAAGTACATATTTTAAACAAAAATAACGGTGCACGATTTATAACATATGTTATTAAAGGTAAAAGAGGAAGTGGTGTAATTTGTTTAAACGGACCTGCTGCAAAATTAGTAAATATAGGCGATGTAGTTATTGTAATTTCTTATGCAACAATGGAGTTTGAAAAAGCTAAAACGTTTGTACCATGGGTTGTTTTTCCTGATACTTTAACTAATAAATTAAAATAGAAAGTGGCTAAAACTAATACAAAGTCAATTCTTCAATTTGTAGTTTTACTTTGTATAGCTATTTTATTAATTTGGTTATCGTTACGCGCAGTTGCAGATAAAAAAGATGAAATAATTAATGCATTTAAAAATGCAAATTATTTATGGGTAATTATATCAATGCTTTTTGCCTTTTTTAGTCATTTTTTTAGGGCTTATCGTTGGAACTACTTACTAAACCCACTTGGACACAAAACCAAATTAATTAATGCAAACTGCCATGTTTTTATTGGCTATTTAGCAAATTATGGAATACCAAGAATGGGAGAAGTATCGAGATGTACGCTTGCAAGTAAGTACGATAAAGTTCCTTTTGAAATTGCTTTTGGAACTGTAATTACAGAACGTATTATAGATTTTATGTTATTTATTGTAATATTTTTTATTGCATTATTTACCCAATTTTCTAAATTAAGTGGCTTAGCAAACGAATACATTTTTAGTAAATTATCTGATAAATTTTCAAACTTGTCTCAAAGTCCTGTAAAATTAATTATTATGATTGTTATAGTAATTGCAATAGTTGCTGGATATTTATTTTTAAGAAAAAAAATTAGTAATTTATTAAAAGGTAAATTTGGAAATTTATTAAGTGGTTTTGCCAAAGGCATAGGTTCAATTAAAAACATGAAAAAACCATTTATGTTTGTTTTATTAAGTATTGTTATTTGGTTTTGCTATTTATTATCGCTTTATTTTTGTATGCTAGCATTAGATGGCACAAAATTATTAGGTTTAGATGTTGCATTAGTTTTATTATTATTTGGCACATTTGGTGTAATTTTTTCGCCAGGTGGCTTAGGTGCTTACCCTGCAATAGTTGGCGGAATTTTAATTTCTACATATCAAATAGATAAAGTATGGGCTTTTGCAATGCCATGGTTAGCCTGGACAAGCCAATTTGCATTAGTTTTACTTTTTGGTTTATTAGCTTTTATTGTTTTACCTTTAATAAATAACCGCAAACAAAATGAATTACTTTGAGCGAATTAATTCTAAAATTGTTTCAAAGGAAGTTGCCTTAGAAAAAATTACAGAATTAAAAAAAACAAATAAAAACATTGTTTTTACAAATGGTTGTTTTGATATTTTACATGTAGGACATGTGTCGTATTTAAGTCAAGCAAGAGATTTAGGTGATTTTTTAATTTTAGGTTTAAATACAGATGCAAGCGTAAAACTTTTAAATAAAGCTCCCAATCGCCCAATAAATAACGAATTTAACAGGGCAAAAATTTTAGCTGCTTTAGCTTGTGTTGATTTAATTGTTTTGTTTAATGAAGAAACTCCATTACAATTAATAGAATTTTTATTGCCAACTATTTTAGTAAAAGGAAACGATTACAAAATTGAAAACATTGTAGGTTATGATGCAGTAATAAAAAGCGGAGGAAAAGTGTTAACACTGCCTTTTGTTGAAGGATTTTCTACAACAAACATTATTTCAAAAATTAATTCGAAATAAAATTTAGAATTAAAAAAATCTTATTTACTTAGTGTATCATCTTCAATTGTTGGCTTTCTTAGTTTAACTGGGTTATGTTTTTTTCTTATTTGTAAGTTCATTAACTCTATTATAAAACTAAAAGCCATTGCAAAATAAATTGTGCCTTTAGGGATATGAATACTATCCACATGAATACCTTCAACAATTAACAAAACTGCAATTAGTACTAAAAATGATAATGCTAAAATTTTAAAAGTTGGGTGCTTCTCAATAAATCCTGAAATTTTTGGCGCATAATAAAACATTACAATCATACTTATTATAACCGCAACAGCCATAACAGAAACTTGGCGAG
Source organism: Bacteroidota bacterium (assembly GCA_020162035.1). Lineage (GTDB taxonomy): Bacteria > Bacteroidota > Bacteroidia > B-17B0 > Aurantibacillaceae > Aurantibacillus. The sequence continues at coordinate 9,390 of JAIUNM010000001.1, forward strand.
CCATACCAATTGCTGTAATTATTCCATCAACACTAAATACAATATCAATTAATAAAATTTGTATCATAATTGCCTTAAAGCCTTTTTTTAAGTTTTCTTTGGCATTTTCTCCTTTTTCGTTTGCACCTTCTAGTTTGTTATGAATTTCAAGAGTACTGTTTACTAATAAAAACAAACCACCAGCAAGCATTATAATATCTTTTAATTGTACAGGATGATTAAAAAAGTTAAATAAAACTTTTTCGCCACTAATTAAAAAGGTCATAATAAAAAGTAATGTAATTCGCATTACAACACCTGTTGTCATCCAAATAAAACTTGCTTTTTTAGCTTGTTGTTTTGGCAACCTACCCAAAACTATTGAAACAAATATAACATTGTCTATTCCTAATAAAATTTCCATTACAGTTAAGCTAAGTAAACTTAACAATGTTTCTGTTGTAAATAAATCTGCCATAAAATTAATTTTTATTATAAGATACTTTTATTTTAAAATCTGCTCCTCCTCCTCTAATCCTTTGCCAACGTGAAAAAGAGGCCGCTTTAACAAATGATGGAATACTAGGAGAACCAGCATAACAAAATTTAGAAATATCCATTTCGTTTTCTAAACATTCTAAACTAATAAAAAAGTTTTTTTCTGTATTTATGTTAAACTTCTTAAGTTCAAATTTAAATTCGCCTAAAAATAATGGCGGGATTTTAAAAACAATTGCTTTTCTATTTATTGTTTTATATCTAGGGTAATTTTTTTCACTTGCCTCGTAAAACATCAATCTAAACCTTAAAGAATCGGTATATTTATTTTGTATAACATACATACTAAACTCTTCAAGTAAAACATTTGTTTTAATATTATTATTAGCATTTATAGCTGTTTCAGAGCCCTTCCAGTTTTCTTCGTTTTTAACAAAACCACTGCAATTATTTGTTGTAAATTTTTTTGTACCTAAATTTTGGTATGCAATTTTTTTACTTTTTACTTCAATCTCTTCTAATTGAAGAACATCTTCTTCTAATTCAATTTTAATAGTGTTAAGTGTAGTTAAATCTTTTAACAAAAAAACACGTTCAACATATCCTAAACAAAACATTTTAATTGTATCGTTATAATTATTTTGTTTAATCTTTAATTCAAATTTTCCTTCTTCGTTAGTTAATGTTCCTATTGATTTACCTATTATTCCTATACTACAATACGGTATAGGTTTTTTAAAAACATCTGTTATTTCTCCTTTTAAAACAATTTGCCCGTATGAGTTAGAACAAATTAATAAGAATAAAAACAGAAACTTCATCTCACAAAAATAGTAAAGAATTAGTTTGGCAAAAGAAAGTTAAGTAAATAAAACCAACATATTTTAGTATTTTTGCGGCGAATTTTTAAATTATGATTACAGTTTCTAACATAAGTTTACAATATGGTAAACGCATTTTATTTGATGAAGTAAATGTAAAATTTACTCCAGGCAATTGTTATGGCTTAATTGGTGCAAACGGAGCAGGTAAATCTACCTTTATGAAAATATTAAGTGGCGAAATAGACCCTACTAAAGGGCAGGTTAATATTTTGCCAGGTATGCGTTTAAGTGTTTTAAAACAAAACCATTTTGAATATAATGAGTTTAGTGTTTTAGATACAGTAATTATGGGAAATAAACGTCTTTACCAAATTATGAAAGAGAAAGATGCTATTTACGCAAAAGAAAATTTTAGTGATGAAGATGGTGTAAAAGCCAGTGAATTAGAAGCTGAATTTGCAGAAATGAATGGTTGGGATGCAGAAAGTAGTGCAGCTACAATGCTTACCAATATGGGAATTTTACCAGAAAAACACAATTTTTTAGTAAAAGATTTAAGTGGTAAAGACAAAGTTAAAACTTTATTGGCCCAAGCTTTATTTGGTAACCCAGATATTTTATTGCTTGATGAGCCTACTAATGATTTAGATGTAGAAACTATAAGTTGGTTAGAAGATTTTTTAGCTGATTTTGAAAATACAGTAGTTGTAATTAGCCACGACAGGCATTTTTTAGATGCAGTTTGTACTCATATTTGCGATATTGATTTTAATAAATTAAGTACCTATACTGGAAACTACAGTTTTTGGTACCAAATGAGCCAACTAGCTCTTAAACAACGTGCCGATCAAAATAAGAAGATTGAAGATAAACGCGCAGAGTTACAAGATTTTGTTAGAAGATTTAGCGCAAATGCAAGTAAAAGCAGACAAGCAACTAGTCGTAAAAAATTATTAGATAAACTAGTTGTTGATGAAATACCAGCAAGTACAAGACGATACCCTGGTATAATTTTTAAACAAGAAAGAGAAGCCGGAGATCAAATTTTATTGGTTGAAAATTTAAAAAAATCAAATAATAATGGTTTACTTTTTAGCAATGTAAACTTTAACATTAACAAAGGCGATAAAATTGCGTTTATTAGTAAAAATCAATTAAGTATTAGTGCTTTATTTAATGTATTGGCAGGCGAAGAAAGTGCAGACTCAGGTAAATTTACTTTTGGCACAACCATTTTTAAAGCACATTTACCTAACGAAAATGCACATTTTTTTAAAAGCGATTTAAATTTAATTGATTGGTTAAGGCAATTTAGTAAAGAAAAAGATGAAACTTATATTAGAGGTTTTTTAGGTAAAATGCTTTTTAGTGGTGAAGAAGTTTTAAAAAAATGTAATGTACTAAGCGGGGGCGAAAAAGTAAGATGTATGACAAGTAGAATGATGTTGTTAAACCCTAATTTTTTAATGTTAGATGAGCCTACAAACCATTTAGATTTGGAAAGTATTATTTCGTATAATGATGCGTTAAAAGATTATGCAGGTACCATTTTATTTACAAGCCATGATCATGAATTGGTTCAAACAGTTGCAAATAGAATTATTGAAATTGGACCAAATGGCATTTTAGATAAAACTTGTACTTATGATGAATATTTAGAAAATGAAAGTATTAAACCACAAAGAGAAAAATTATACGTGTAATTTTTAAGAATTTTTTTGTACTCTATCTAATAACTTTGCATTTGCAATTTTACTAACTCTGTATACAACATAAATATTAACAAGTACTATTACAGACATGATTATTCCTAAAACATTATAATTTTCTACTGGGCTAAATTTATCTTTTTGAAAAACAATCATTCCTCCTATAGCAGCAGCAACACCTCCAGCCATTTGTTGTAGAGAAGAATTAATACTCATAAAGGCACCTCTATCTTCTATGTTAGGTAAAATGGTATTTAAAGCCATTGCAGGAACCATTCTACTCATTATCCCAATCATCATGCAAACATTTACAAGCATTAAAACCCATAAAGGGATTGGCACTAAGTTGGTATAAACAAGCGCAACTATTATTAGCCACATTGATGCAAGAGTAAACAATTTAAACTTGTCTATTTTATCGCTTAGTTTACCTACAGTTGGCATTATAATAAGCGAAGCAACACCTGCCACCATAAACAAAGGCACTAACTGTTCTTGAGTAATTCCTAAATTATTAATTGAATACGCACTGCCCCATGGCATCATCATAAAACCACCTAACGAAAGTAAAGCTGTTGCAATAAAACCAGTTTGATAGTTTTTATTTGTAAATGTATCCCATAAATGTTTTAATGGATTTTTATCTCTTTTAATTTCTAAATGTTTAGTTATTGGTTTTAATTTTAAAACAATTACAAGCCAAATAATAAAAGCCAAGCCAACAATCATTAAAAACGGGGCTTGCCACCCTAAATCATTAGCTAAAAATAAACTAATAGGAATACCTAAAACTTGGCTTGCACCAAAACCCATTTGTAAAAACCCCATAACTCTACCGCGTTGTAGTGGTGTAAAAATATCAGCAACAATTGCTAATGAAATTGAACCAATTACGCCACCAAATAAGCCAGTAAAAATACGTGCAGCAATTAATAAAGGATAAGTATGTGCTAAACCACAAAATAATGTTCCTAATATAAAACCAATATAAAAAAACAATAATAATTTTTTACGATCAAAACTATCTGCAAAACCAGCAGTTAAAATTCCAGATACACCAGCACTTAAAGCGTATGCTGATACAACTAAGCCAAATTCTTTTGTTTTTAATTCCATTGACTTCATAAGCATATCACCAAGTGGCGACATTACCATAAAATCAAGTACAACAGTAAATTGAGTTAAGGCCAACAAACAAATAACCAAAATTTGGTAACTTGAAAATTTAGTTTGAGTTTTTATTTCGGGGTTATTCATTTAATTTAATCTTTTAATTCTTCACATAAATAGCCTAAGTTTTTTATAGAACTTATAATTTCTGTTACTTTATTGTTTAACGATTCTACTCTTAATACTTTATCTACATCTTCTCTATCAACATTCCAATTAGTAATTGAAGGTATATTTTTAAATAAATCCTCTAATTGAAATAAATCTAATTCGTGTTCAATATTTGTTTTAAAAATTAAAATATATGGCATTTAACTATGGTTTTAAGGCTATTAATACATAATCTAAAGTTTCATACATAATTTTTTTAGAAAACTTAAAAGGTCTGTTTCCTATACTTTTTCCTTTGCTTGCAAAATTTAACAATGTATACAAGGGTCCAAAAGCAACGCACCAATAAGATTCTATTGAAACAAATTTAAGTTGTTTGTTTTTAATTGCATTATTCACAAACTCTTTCATAATTGGGCTAAACATTGCTGTTATATTTTTCGAAATTTCTTCGCCATATATGGTATGTTGTATTGCTTCAAAAAAATTACTGCTAAGTTTATTTTTAAATGTAAAATTAGTTCTGTTTTCCCATTGTATTTTTAAGCCTTCATTAAAAGGCAAATTAGGTGAAAAGCCTTTTAAACTTGCCTTAACCATTTTTTCGCCTTGTTCAATTCCTAATTTAAATATTAAATCATCTTTATTTTTATAATAAATGTATAAAGTAGCTACAGAAATATTGCATGCTTTGGCTAATTTTTGCATACTAAAGCCATTAATGCCATTATTAATAATCATTTCCATGGCTTTAAGCTTTACTAAATTTTCTTTATTATTATCTCGAACTCTCAATTATTTTACAAATATAAATGAATGAACATTCATTTACAAATTTTTTAATTAAATTAATCTATTAGAGACTTTAAAATTTTGATTTGTGTTAAAAAATAATTTATTTACTCAAAGTATTCTTTCATTCTATCAAAAAAACCTTTTTCTTTTTTATTAGGATTTGGTGTAAAGTTTTTACTTTCTTGTAATTTTTCAATTATTTTCTTTTCGTCTGAGCTTAATGTTGTTGGTGTATATACACTAATTTCAACTAATAAATCGCCTTTTCCGTATGAGTTAACATCTGGTAATCCTTTACCTTTAAGTCTTAAAACCTTACCGCTTTGCGTTCCTGCATCTATTTTAATTTTAACTTTACCATCTACTGTAGGCACCTCAACGCTTGTGCCCAATGCAGCGTGCGGAAAAGATATAGATAAACTATAAATTAAATGATTCCCTTCTCGCTTTAAATCAGGGTGAGATTCTTCTTCTACTAAAATTAATAAATCTCCATTTATGCCTCCGCGTGGTGCTGCATTTCCTTTGCCACTCATACTTAATTGCATTCCATCTGCTACACCCGCTGGTATATTAATTGCAATTACTTCATCTTCTCTAACTATTCCATCGCCATGGCATGTGTTACATTTTTCTTTCACCATTCTACCATCTCCGCCACAAGCATTACAAGTTGTTTGAGTTTGCATTGCACCTAAAATAGTTTGTTGTACACGTGTGTGCACGCCAGTTCCATTACAAATTTTACAAGTTTCGTATTGTCCGTTTTTAGCCCCACTTCCGCTACATGTTTTACAAGATACGTGTTTAGCTACTTTAATTTTCTTCTCAACACCGTTAGCTATTTCACTTAAATTTAATTTTACTTTTACGCGTAAATTAGTACCTCTGCTTACTCTTCTTCCTCCTCGTGTTTGTCCGCCACCACCGCCAAATCCAAAAGCACCTCCAAAAATATCTCCAAACTGGCTAAAGATATCATCCATGTTCATACCTCCACCGTTAAAGCCTCCACCGCCAGAAGCCCCACCTACACCTGCATGCCCAAATTGGTTATAACGTTGTCTTTTTTCGGCATTACTTAAAACTTCATACGCTTCTGCTGCTTCTTTAAATTTTTCTTCTGCAGCTTTATCCCCTGGGTTTTTATCAGGGTGAAATTTTATAGCCATTTTACGATAAGCTTTTTTTATCTCATCGTCACTTGCATTTTTTTGAATTTCTAATATATCGTAATAATCTCTTTTAGCCATAAAATTTATTGTGCTACAACTACTTTAGCAAATCTAATTACCTTATCTCCTAATTTATATCCTTTTTCTGTTTCATCAATTACAGTATTTTTTTGCGCATCATTTGCAGCAGGAATATGTGTAATTGCTTCCATAATTTCCGAATCAAACGTTTGTCCAACTGATTGGAAAGCAACTAACCCTTTAGATTGAACTGTGCTTTTAAATTTATTATAAATTAAATGAATTCCTTCTTTAATTGCGTTTAAGTCTTCTGCTTTTTCGTTTGCTTTAATTGCTCGTTCAAAATCATCTATAGTTGGTAAAATAGCTTTAAAAATATCTTCGCCTGCAAATTTTATTAAATCTGCTTTTTCTTTAATTGTTCTTTTTCTGTAATTATCAAACTCTGAGTATAAACGTAAATATTTATCATTTAACTCATTAATTTTTTGTTCATAATTTTCTGAATTTACGGCAGAGTTTTGTTCATTTTCGGCAGTATTGTCAGCCATTGTGTTATTATTTTCGTTAATTGGCTGATTATTTTCGTTTATATTGCTCTCATTTTCCATGTTTATAGGCGTTTTAACTATCTACTACAAATGGATAAGCAATAAGTTTGCCAAACAAAATATAGGTTAATTTGTCAGTTTTTGTGAACAATAAACTCTGTTCTGCGGTTAGATTTATGGTCGGCTTCATCGCAATCGCCTTTAGCATTGCAAATTTTACGAGGTTCAGTATTTCCTTTAGGGATTAATTTAATGCGTTGAGAAACTATACCCTTTTTTATTAAATAATTAGATATTGATTTTGCTTGTTTGCTTGTTAATTCTAATGCTGCTTTAGGGTCTGATTTTGCATCGGTATGTGTAAAAACATCTACTTTTAATTCTTTATTTTTGTTTAACATTAAAATAATTGCATTTAACTCTGTTTCATCTTTAGGAGTTAATTCAAAACCGTTAGGTTTAAAAACAAGCATTTTAGAAGCGTTTACCTGATCTATACTACCTGTTAAAGTTTTATCTTCATTATCTTCGGTTAATTTGTATGATAAGTTTGAAGGTATGTTAAACACAAATCCTCCTGCATTATTTTTTCCATCTAACAAATGTTCGCCATGAGTAGTAAATAAAGCTAATGGATCTGTTGTTATTAAATCAACACCATCGTTATCTATTTTTAAAATAAAATCTTGGTTTAATTTAATATCAGAAAAAGTAAAAGCGCCTTTATCGTTAGTTCTGCTATTAGCAATACTATCGCCATAAGCATCAAATAAATACAGTTTAGCAAATTTACTTACTTCTGTTTTATTGCTTGATTGTGCTAATGTACCTACAACATCTTTTTTTATGGGGATAAAATTCTTTTTCTCATCTAATATATTTTCTAAATCTCGCATTCGAGGATTTATTGCTATAACTATTCCATTTTCATCAATTAAAATATCGGTAGGTAATTGAGTTACACCAAATTTTCTACAAACCTCATCGTTGTAACCCCTTAATGCAACACCATTTATAAAATTAGATAAAGAATCTGTAGCAACGGATTCTGCCCATGCTTTTTTATCGCTTTGAACTGCAACAGCTACAACCTCAAAACCTTCGGCAGAGCGGTATATGGCATTTTTGTATCTGTGTGCTAAACGATTTAAAAATTTATTATTTTGTTTTGATTTTGATACTGTAGAACTCCAAAAATGTAGAAGAACAATTCTATTTAAATAAGGCATACTAAATGCCTGTATCGTATTTTGTTGTAAATTAATTAAAAAAGTAGGCGCTTTATCTCCAATTTTAATTAATCCCTGAGCGTTAAATAAATTAATACTTAAGAGCAATATAATACAATAACTAATTCTTTTCATTTTAAAATCTAACCGGTAATCTCTTTTTTAAAAACAACATCTAAATTTAAAACAATTTAATCTTACTTTTCTTGGCGTTCGAGGTAAGTTATTAACTTTAAATAACTCATATTTTTTCCAACAATATGCCCTGTTTCATTTATTAAAATATTTGAAGGAATAGACTGAATATCAAACTGTTGAACAACTTTACTATCCCACGATTTTAATTCACTTACATGGTATGGCCAAGTTAAATTATCAGCATTTATTGCCTTTAACCATGCCGCTTTGTTATTATCTAATGAAATTGAAAAAATTTCGAATGTTTTAGCATTTTTAAATTCAATGGTTTTAAATTTTGAATATGCTTTTACTAAGTTGGGATTATCTTTTCGACATGGGCCGCACCAACTTGCCCAAAAATCTATCAACACAAAAGATCCTTTTAGATTATATAACGACAAAATACTATCATTTGGATTTGCAATTTGTATGTTAGGGATTTTATTTCCTATACTTAAACCAACAACTTCAGACTCATGAATTGGTTGATAGATAGGGCTTACAGAATCTTTAATAATTGTATTGTTTGGGCTAGAATTTTTTGTAGTTGTGCAACAATTAAAAAGCAAAATCAAACTTAAAAACAACAGTTTCATTACTAAGCTTTTCTTATAATTTGAGCACCTATTGCATTTAAGCGTGTATCAATATTTTGATAACCTCTATCTATTTGATTGATGTTAAAAATTGTGCTTTTTCCTTTTGCGCTCATTGCAGCAATTAATAAAGCTACACCCGCTCTAATATCTGGACTAGCCATTTGAATACCGCGTAGCTGTACTTTTCTATCTAGTCCCATAACGGTTGCCCTATGGGGGTCGCATAAAATTATTTTAGCTCCCATGTCTATTAACTTATCTACAAAAAACAATCTACTTTCAAACATTTTTTGATGAATGAGCACATTTCCTCTTGCTTGAATTGCAGTAACTAATGCAATACTTATTAAATCGGGGGTAAAACCTGGCCAAATAGCATCGCTAATTGTAAGAATTGAACCATCAATAAAAGTTTCTATTTCGTAACTTTCTTGGGCAGGAACAAATAAATCATCGCCTCGTTTTTCGATATTAATTCCCATACGTCCAAAAATTGTAGGGATAATTCCTAAATTTTCGAAACTTACATTTTTAATAGTAATTTCTGATTGGGTAACGGCTGCCATGCCAATAAAAGAGCCAATTTCAATCATATCTGGTAACATGCGATGAGAAGTTCCTTTTAATTCTTTAACTCCTTCTATAGTTAATAAATTTGAACCTATACCATTTATTTTTGCGCCCATTTTAACTAACATTTTGCAAAGCTGTTGTAAATAAGGCTCGCAGGCTGCATTATAAATGGTAGTTATTCCTTCGGCTAAAACGGCCGCCATAACTATATTTGCTGTGCCAGTAACACTTGCTTCATCTAACAGCATATAGGCACCTTTTAAATTTTTACCTTCTACTTGATAAAGTTCGTTATCTATATCGTAATTAAATTTTGCACCTAAAGCTTCAAATCCTAAAAAGTGGGTATCAACACGTCTTCTACCAATTTTATCTCCACCAGGTTTAGGCATATATGCTTTACCAAACCTTGTAAGCATTGGCCCAACAATCATCATACTACCTCTAAGACTTCCGCCTTTCTTTTTAAACTCGGGCGAAACCAAATAATCTACATTTACATTATCGGCTTGAAAAGTAAATTCTTCATGTCCAGTTTTTTCAACCTTTACACCTAAATCAGATAACAACTCTATTAATTTATTTATATCCACAATGTTTGGTACATTTCCAATCACCATTTTTTCTTTAGTTAAAAGAACTGCGCATAATATTTGTAATGCTTCATTTTTTGCGCCTTGAGGAATGATATCTCCTTTTAATTGGTGTCCGCCATGTACTTCAAAAATTGCCATAATTTAAAATTTACGGTTATTGTTATTATTGTGCTTATGCTTGTGTTTGTTTTTGTGTTTATTGTTTTTATGAAAAAACTTTTTACCATTAGTGTTTCCTCTAAGCTCTTGATGCGAACTTAAAGATGCGTTTTCATCTAGTTTTAACTCTCCACCACTTAATTCATTTAAATTTTTAATAACTACATCATCGGTTATTGAATCTTTATTCCAATTGTAATAAGATTTTTTTAAATGATTTGCAATTTGTCTGGTTAATTCGCTACGCTCAGGCCCTTCAGGGTATTCTTTTGCTTTTTTAATTATATCTTCTATTGTTTTACCATAATGTTTATATCTAATTTTACCTTTTGGATAGGTTAAAAGTTCGGGTTTAACATTAAACGACTCTGGGCTAGGGATTGGATATGGACTATCAACATCTAGTTTAAATTCAGAAATTATAAAAATATGATCCCATAATTTATGTGTATAATCTGCGCTATCTCGCAAATGAGGATTTAATTGCCCCATAACTTGTATTATGGCCTTAGCGCACAAATTGCGCTCTTCTCTATTTTCGATAGAACAGCAATATTTTATCATACCTTGTATGTTTCTTCCATACTCAGGAATTATTAATTTCTCTAATTGTGTGTTGTACTCCATTTAATAATTGGTTAAATATAAAACATATTGATAGTTTAGATTTTGTAGTAAAAATTAAATTGTTAAATTAATATTGTTAAAAACCAATATCCTATCAGGAAAAAGTTTTCAAATATAAATAAATTTGTACAACCATGAACGAACTTTTTAAAGATTTAAAAATTATAGAATTAGCAGGCGTACTTGCAGGCCCTAGTGTTGGTTTATTTTTTAGTGAACTAGGAGCCAATGTTGTTAAAATAGAAAATAGTAAAACCAATGGCGATGTTACCCGAACTTGGAAACTAAAAACTGAAGATGCTAAAAACCTATACAGTGCTTATTATTGGAGCATAAATACAGGTAAAACTGTTTTAATGTTAGATTTAACACTCGAAAATGATTTAAATAAATTATATGAATTAACAAAAGACGCAGATATAATTATTACAAATTATAAAAAAGGAGATGATACAAAATTAAAGGTTGATTACACTACTTTAACTCGCATAAAAAGTGATTTAATTTATGCAAACATTAATGGTTTTGGAGATGAAAGTGAAAGAATTGCTTTCGATTTAATTTTACAAGCCGAAAGTGGGTTTATGTATATGAATGGCGAACCAAATTCTAAACCCACTAAAATGCCTGTGGCATTAATTGATTTATTAGCTGGCCATCAACTTAAAGAAGCCATTTTAGTGGCATTAATTAAAAAATTAAAAACAGGCAAAGGAAGTAAAATTTCAGTTTCTTTATTTGATAGTGCACTTGCTAGTCTTGCTAACCAAGGCACAAATTGGTTAATAGCAAACCATTTACCAAAGCAAACAGGTAGTTTACACCCAAACATTGCACCATATGGCGAAATTTTTGAAACTAAAGATGGCCATTTAATAACATTTGCAATAGGCAACAATAAACAGTTTTTAAATTTATGTGAAATTATTGAATTTAAAGGCTTAGCTAAAGAAACTAAATTTTCTAACAACCAAAACAGAGTTACAAATAGGCACGAGTTATACAACATACTTTACAATTACATAAAGCCTTTTTTGTTTAAAAACATTTATAAACTTTGTATTGATAACGAGGTTCCTATTGGTAAAATAAGAACGCTAAAAGAAGTTTTTGAATTAGATGAAGCTAAAAAATTATTAATTAATACACCTATAAAAAATCAAACAATAACAACCGTAAAAGGAAATGTTTTTAAAATAGAATAAGATGCATAAAGTTGAAATTGCAAACACAAAAACCGAAATAAACAACATTATACAATTAAGATATAAAGTGTTAAGAGAGCCGTGGAACCAGCCAATAGAAAGTGTTACAGATAATATAGAAATGGATTCTATAAACGCTTTTATACAAAAAAATGATACTATAGTTGCATGTGGTAGATTACAAGAAAATGAAAACAAAATAGGACAAATTAGATTTATGGCTGTAGATGAATTATATAGAGGCGAAAGGCTGGGCCAACAAATATTAAACACTTTAGAAATTGAAGCAAAAAAGTTACTAATAACTAAAATTGAATTACAAGCAAGAGAAAATGCTGTGAACTTTTATAAACGTAATGGTTATGAAATAGTTGAAAAAAGTTTTTTATTATGGGGTAAAATTCAACATTTTTTAATGCATAAAAAGCTATAATACTCCTAAAAATTGAAACTTTTTATTTTAAAAATTATGGCTAACTTTAACTTTTAATAATTCAACATGAATTTAAGCTCATTAACAGCAATATCTCCAATTGATGGGAGATACAGAAAAACTACAGAAAACTTAGATAACTATTTTTCAGAATTTGCATTAATAAAATACCGTGTAAAAATTGAAATAGATTATTTTATACAACTTAGCAATGTTGGTTTACCTCAACTCCCAAAAATTAACAATGAGTTAGTAAGTAAACTTAAAACAGTTTATGAAAATTTTTCGATAGAAGATGCGTTAAAAATAAAAGAAACAGAAAAAACGACCAACCACGATGTTAAAGCTGTTGAATATTTTGTAAAAGAAAAACTTAGCCATTTAGGTTTAGAAAAATATTTAGAATTTGTACATTTTGGATTAACCTCTCAAGATATTAATAACACTAGTATTCCATTAAGTTTAAAAGATGCAACAAATACAGAAATTATTCCAATTCTAAATCAATTAATTAATACTTTAATTGATAATGCAACTAATTGGAAAAACACAAGTATGTTGGCAAAAACACACGGCCAACCCGCATCGCCTACTAACCTTGGTAAAGAAATTTATGTTTTTGTAGAGAGATTACAACTTCAATTAAATCAATTAAAAAATGTACCCTACTCGGCAAAATTTGGCGGAGCTACAGGCAATTTTAATGCACACAATGTTGCCTACCCAACAATTAATTGGATTGAATTTGGAAATAATTTTGTAAACCAAACATTAGGCTTAACTCGCTCACAATTTACAACACAAATTGAGCACTACGATAATATTGCCGCTTATTGCGATGCCTTAAAAAGAATTAATATAATTTTAATTGACTTGTGTAGAGATATTTGGACTTATGTGAGCATGGAATATTTTAAACAAAAATTAAAAGCTGGCGAAGTTGGAAGTAGTGCAATGCCCCATAAAGTTAATCCTATAGATTTTGAAAATGCTGAAGGAAATTTAGGAATTGCTAATGCTATTTTAGAGCATCTTTCGGCAAAATTACCAATTTCTAGGCTGCAACGCGACTTAACCGACAGTACTGTTTTAAGAAATTTAGGTGTTCCTATTGCTCATGCTTTAATTAGTTACCAAAGCATTTTAAAAGGTTTAAATAAATTAATTTTAAATGATAACGCTTTAAAAGAAGATTTAGATAATAATTGGGCCGTTGTTGCAGAAGCCATACAAACTATTTTAAGAAGAGAAGGTTATCCAAAACCATACGAAGCTTTAAAAGATTTAACCAGAACAAATACAACAATTAATGAACAATCAATAAAAGAGTTTGTTTTAAATTTAAATGTTTCTGATTTGGTTAAACAAGAATTATTAAAAATTACACCACATAATTACACAGGTATTTATCCAAAATTTTAATAAATGAATAGAGTTTGGACATATTTAATTAACAAAAATTTAAGTTCAGAAGAATTACAAAATTTAAACTTAAAAGGTAATGCTTTTGTTAGTGAGTGGACAGCCCACGAAAATAAATTAACCGCCAGTTTTGAATTATTTAAAAGCAGAATAATAATTGTAAAAGTTAACGAAACAGTAACCGAAGCTAGTGGCTGTAGTGTAGATAAATTATTGCGTTTTATTAAATTGTGCGAACAAGAATTTAATATTCAATTATTAAATAGATTATTAGTTGCAATTAATTTAAATAATGAAATACAAGCCATTCATTCTTCTGAAATAAAAACTTTATTATTAAATGGTTCAATTAATCCTGAAACTCAAATTTACGATACTTCAATTTCGAACGAAAACGAATTAAATAATTGGATTAAACCTTTAAAAAACACTTGGCTAAATAAGTACTTGTAATTAAAAATTTATTTAAAAAGCTAATAATAAAACCATGGATAGAAAATCTTTTTTAAAAAGTTTATTTACTATTCCATTAATAAATAAAAGCATGAATTTAAACCAACTTGCCAATTATTTGCCAAACACACAAACCATGCCTGTACTTTTTTTAGGCCATGGTAACCCAATGAACGCAATTGAAGATAATGTATTTACTCAAGGTTTTAAAAAATTAGCTTTAACATTACCTAAACCCAATGCAATAATTTGTATAAGTGCGCACTGGGAAACAAATGGAACGTTTGTAACGGCAATGGAAAAACCAAAAACAATTCATGATTTTGGTGGATTTCCAAAAGAATTGTTTAATGTGCAATACCCTGCGCCAGGAGATGTAGAATTAGCTAAACAAACCAAAACTATTTATAATAATAAAATAGAACTTGATACAGATTGGGGGCTAGATCATGGCTGCTGGAGTGTATTAACTCACCTTTACCCTAAAGCCGATGTGCCGGTTATTCAATTTAGTTTAAATTATAAGTTAACACCTAACGAACATTACAATTTAGCAAAACAATTGCAAAGCTTACGCAATAAAGGCGTTTTAATAATTGGAAGTGGAAATATTGTTCATAATTTAGGTTTAGTTGCTTGGGATAAAATTAACCAAACTAATTATGCTTTTGATTGGGCGCAATACGCAAATAATTTAATTATTAAACACATTAACGAATCAAATTTTAACCCATTAATAAATTATCAAAAACTTGGCAAAGAAATGTTAATGGCCATACCCACTCCTGAACATTATCTCCCCTTATTGTATTGTTTAGCATTAAAGCAACAAAGCGATAAAATTGAAACGTTTAATAATTTAGCGGTTGCAGGTTCGTTAACTATGACAAGCTTTAAATTTGGGTAATATAATGTTAAAAACAATTCTATTTATAACCCTAATAAATCAGTATTTTTGAACTTATAAATTAAATTTTTTATTATGAAATTTGGCGTAGTTGTTTTCCCTGGATCTAATTGTGATGAAGACATGGTGTATGTTTTAAAAGACATCATGAAACAAAATACAGTAAAATTATGGCATAAAAATACAGATTTAGAAGGTTGTACACACATTATATTACCTGGAGGTTTTAGTTACGGCGATTATTTAAGAAGTGGTGCAATTGCAAGATTTTCGCCAATTATGACCAAAGTAATTGAACATGCCAACAATGGAGGTTTTGTATTTGGAGTTTGCAACGGCTTTCAAATTTTATGCGAAAGTGGTTTGTTACCCGGAGCTTTATTACACAACAATAGCCGTAAATTTATTTGTAAAAATGTGTTTATTAAACCAGATAATAATTCAACTTTATTAACAGCAGGTTTAGATAAAACTAAAGCGCTTAAAATTCCGATTGCCCATGGCGAAGGTAAATTTTATGCGAGCGAAGATGTTATTAAAAAATTAAACGCCAACCAACAAATATTATTTAAGTATTGCGATGAAAATGGAAATGTAACAACTGAGAGTAACCCTAATGGCGCAACAGAAAACATTGCTGGTATTTGCAACGAAACTAAAAATGTATTTGGCATGATGCCTCACCCCGAAAGAGCTGCAGACGAAGCATTAAATAATATTGACGGAAAGTTAATTTTTGAAAGTATTTTAAATAAAGTATTGGCTTAAATTATGTGTTTTAACACACAACTAAAAAGTGATGTTAAAACATTAGAAAAACGTTTTAAAGCTAAATTTAATGGCGACATACCATTTATCCCAAATGAAACTATTAATGCATTTGAGTTTCCTTTAAATCCAATAATTACAAACACTAATCCAGAAATTATACAACAATTTAATTGGGGCTTTTTGCCCAGTTGGGTAAATAACATTTCGTTTAGAACAAATACATTAAACGCAAAAATAGAAACCCTTAAAGAAAAACCTTCATTTAAACCTTACGTAAACCAAAGGTGTTTAATTTTAGCTGATGCTTTTTACGAATGGCAATGGCTTGATGTTAAAGGAAAAAACAAACAAAAATTTAAAATTAAACTTTATAACAACGAGCCTTTTGCATTTGCAGGTTTGTTTAATGTTTGGAAAAACACAAAAACTAACGAATTTTTAAATACCTATACTATATTAACTACAGCTGCAAATCCTCTAATGGAAAAAATACACAATTCTAAAAAAAGAATGCCCATTATTTTAAATGAAGATTGTGAAACAGAATATTTGCAATATGGGAAAACAGATTTTTCGAAAATTGATTTAGTTGCTGAACCAATCACTAAACTAAACACATCAACACAATTGGGTTTTGATTTTTAATTAGTTTTTAACCAATCAATTGCTTTTGTTTCGTTATCAAATAATTTAATTTTTTGTTTATTGCCTGTTAAATTTATAATAATTTGTCCCATTATTTTTTGTCCGAAATTACTAACAATAACTGCAACTTTAGGCCACAACTTAAACTCATTCATTACATAATCTCTTGCATCTTTTTCTAACAATGTCCATTTACCTGTTTTAACTAAAACATTTAAACTTTTAGTAGGAGAAATTTCTTTTGCATAATCCCATCCTAATTTAACTTGTTCAACAGTTAAAGTTATATTTTCTTGTAAAAAATTTAATTCAATTATTTTGTTTTCTATAATTGAAACTTTAACTATTTCGTTTGCTTGCATTAAAAAATACTAACCCAGCAAATAAACAAAATTTATTCTTTTTTTTCTGTATCAAAACTCATTATTTCGACTGATTTTTTTAAGTTTAATAAACCTTTTTCAAAATCAGGAGCTATCATTTTTTCTATATCCATAAAAAGCATAAATACTCTACCAAAAAAAGGCACATCATTTGCCATTATCCAAGTAACTTTACATTTTTTATCATCTCCAGTTACAATATGGTATATAGGGCTCTCTCCTTCACCCTCAAAATATAAAGAGTGCATAATTGTATCTTTATTTGTGTTTATATAAGTCATACTTCCAACCCCAACTTCTTTATTTTTACTTTCCCAAGCTAAAACATGGCCAATTTCTCCAGGATTTCCTTTATAAGACACTTTCATTTTTGGGTCTTTTTCTGTCCAAGGACTCCATTTTTCTTGAAAAAACTTATAATCAGTTAATTTTGATTTAACAAATTCACTTGGCGCATTAATCTCTATCGAACGTTCTGCTCTAAAATGTTTTGGCCCAATTAAGCATAAAATGATATAAACTAAAATTAAGCCAATAATAATGTAAAGAAATTTTTTCATGTTTTTATAATTAAAAATAATAAAATTTAGTTCATAAAAACAAAATAATAAAATTTCGTTTCTATTTGATTTAATTTTATATTTACATTTAGTAATTATGGATGGTTTTATAGTTTCTGCTCGAAAATACCGACCACAACACTTTAACACTGTTGTAGGGCAAAGCCATATTACAAATACATTAAAAAACGCAATTTCAAATAACCAATTAGCACAAGCTTATTTATTTTGCGGACCTCGTGGTGTAGGTAAAACAACCTGTGCGCGTATTTTTGCAAAAACCATAAATTGTACCAACAAATTGGAAAATGGTGAAGCTTGTGATAAATGCGAATCGTGCACATCTTTTAATACTGGCGCATCTTTAAACGTTTACGAATTAGATGCTGCAAGTAATAACTCTGTTGAAGACATAAGACATTTAGTTGACCAAGTACGTTTTGCACCACAATTAGGCGAATACAAAGTTTACATTATTGATGAGGTTCATATGCTTAGTACAGCAGCTTTTAATGCGTTTTTAAAAACGTTGGAAGAACCTCCAAAACATGCTAAATTTATTTTAGCAACAACAGAAAAACATAAAATTATACCAACAATACTATCTCGTTGCCAAGTATTTAATTTTAATAGAATTAAAACCGAAGATATAAGCGAACATTTAGCTTTTATGGCTAAAAACGAAAATGTTACTTTTGAACCAGAAGCACTTCAAATTATTGCACAAAAGGCTGATGGGGGTTTGCGTGATGCTTGTTCTATTTTTGACCAAATGGTTGCTTTTACTGGAAGCCATTTAACTTATAAGCAAATAGTAGAAAATTTACATGTATTAGATTACGATTATTATTTTGAAATTATTAATCAAATGATAAATCAAGGTTTACCAAACATAATGGTAACTTTTGACGAAATTTTAAAAAAAGGATTTGATGGTCATAATTTTTTAATTGGTTTGGGCGAACATATTCGAAATTTATTAGTTAGTAAAGATTCATATACCACTAGTTTATTAGAAGTAAGCGAAAATCTCAAAAAAAGATATTCTGAACAAGCTACAAATTGTTCGTTACAATTTTTATTAAAAGCCCTTTCAATAATTAGTAAAACTGATGTTAATTATAAAAGTGCAAAAAACCAAAGGCTATTGGTAGAGATAACATTAATGCAACTTTGTTATTTAACTGCCCCATTAGAGGCAGAAAAAAAAAATGACATAACTGAACCCTCTACTGCAGAAAAATATGCTAGTTCAGATAAAAACACAAACCAAACAATAATTCAAAAAATTAATTCTTTACAAGAGCCTGAAATTAAATTTGCAACCAAACCTACATTTGCTTTTGATAAAATAAACATTAAAAGCGAGTTTAGTTTAAACGAAGTAAAACCTAAACAAAATACAGTTGTAAATACAACTACTACAGTAAATGAAACCAATACTTTAGTAAATACTGAAGTAAAAACACAACACGTATTAGATTCGATAAAAAACTTTGCTGACTCAAAAATGGCCGCTGGAGCAAGGCAAATTGGCACAACATTAAACACGGCTAAAATTAGTTTTGTAAATAATACCATTACAATACAAATACAAAACGAAAGTCAAAAAGAACAGCTACAATCAATCAAACAAAATTTTTTAGATGAACTAAGAAAATCATTACAAAACAATTTAATTAAACTTGAAATTGAATTGTTGGAAAGTAGCGAACCTGTAAAAGCTTATAAACCATCAGATATTTTTAAAGAATTAGCTGAAAAAAATCCAGCTCTTTTAGAACTAAAAAAAGAGTTTGATTTAGAGATTGACTATTAAAATAAATCGTAAATTAAGAGTACTTATTCAAAATAAATTGTACTTTCGAATATCAAAATAAATCTTATAAAATAACCATAAAACACATGAAACATTTAGCTGCAATTGGATTAATATTCGCTTCAACCATTAGTTTTTCTCAAACAAAAAAAGCAACTACAGTTGATGCAAAAACACCAGCTTTAAAGTATGAAGTTGCTAAAAACGATCCTTTAAATACTAGAATTTATACTTTAAAAAATGGAATGAAAGTGTATTTATCTGTTTATAAAAATGCACCAAGAATTCAAACCTATATTGCAGTAAGAGCAGGGAGTAAAAATGACCCGGCAAACGCAACAGGTCTTGCACATTATTTAGAGCATATGGTATTTAAAGGAACTGATGCATATGGCACAAAAGACTTTAAAAAGGAAAGCATAGAAATTAAAAAAATTGAAAACCTTTACGAAGTATATAGAGCAACTAAAGATGAAGCAAAGCGTAAACAAATTTACCATCAAATTGATAGTATAAGTGGAGTTGCGGCTAAATATGCCATAGCAAATGAATACGATAAAATGCTTGCAGGTATTGGCGCTGATGGAACCAATGCATTTACCTTTTTTGATCAAACGGTTTATGTAAATGACATACCAAGCAATCAAATAAATAATTTTTTAAAAATAGAAGCTGAACGTTTTAGAAAACCAATATTAAGATTATTTCATACTGAATTAGAAGCTGTTTATGAAGAAAAAAACAGAGGTTTAGATAGCGATGGAGACAAAGTATTTGAAGCAATAATGGCTAGCTTATATAAAAATCATACTTACGGAACACAAACTACAATAGGTACAATAGACCATTTAAAAAACCCAAGTATGGTAGAAATAAATAAGTTTTACAACACTTATTATAAACCAAACAATATGGCCTTAGTAATGAGTGGCGATTTTGACCCCGACCAAGTTGCAAAAGAAGCAGAAAAAACTTTAGGAAAACTTGTTCAAAAACCAGTACCCACATTTACTTTTCAACCAGAAAGCCCAATTACATCAAAAATTATTAAAAACGTTGTTGGCCCAGATCCAAGTAGTGTAAACATAGCATGGAGGGTTTCAGGATACGGCACAAAAGATGCAGACATTAGTGATGTTGTTAGTTCTATTTTATATAATAATGTTGCAGGTTTATTAGATTTAAATTTAAATCAAGCTCAAAAAGTATTATCGTCTAATGTTTTAAATTTAATATTAAAAGATCATGGCATAATTGGTATTTCTGGTGAACCAAAAGAAGGTCAAAAATTAGAAGATGTTGAAAAATTAATTTTAGAACAAATTGCTTTATTACGCAAAGGAGAATTTGCTGATTGGTTATTAGACGCTGTAAAAACAGAAATAAAATTAAGCAGCACCAAAGAATTAGAATCTAACAATTCTAGAGGCATGAAAATGGTTGATGCTTTTATAAATAATCAAAAATGGCAATCAGAAGTTGATTACCTAGAAAGAATAAATAAAATTACAAAACAAGATATAATTGCATTTGCAAATAAATATTTAGGTGATAATAATTATTGTGTAGTATATAAAAATATAGGCGAAGATACATCAATTCAAAAAGTTGAAAAACCAAGTATTACACCTGTAGAAGTTGATAGAGATAATGCATCACCTTTTGTACAAACTGTAATGACCAACAGTGTAAATAATATACAGCCCGTTTTTTTAGATTTTGAAAAAGACATAGTAAAATCAACTATTAAATCTAACATACCTATTTACTATGTAAACAATAAAGAAAATAAATTATTTAATCTTTATTACAAATTTGACATGGGTAACAACAATGATAAATTGTTACCAATTGTTGCTAAATATTTTGATTACTTAGGCACAACAGACATGACTCCTGCTCAAGTTAAACAAGAAATGTATAAACTTGGAACATCTTTAAATGTTTATATAGATGATGAAAATGTTTGGGTAAGTGTAAATGGTATTGAAGAAAATTTTTACAAAACTGTACAATTATTTGAAAAATTATTTACAAATCCGGTAATTGATAAGACAACACTTACAAATGTAATTGCTGATTATAAAAAATCAAGAAATGATGAAAAATTACAAAAAAGAATTGTAATGCAAGGTTTAACGCAATATGCAAGGTTTGGTCCAAGCAATCCTTTTTCTAATAAATTTACAGATGAAGAATTAGATAAAATAACGGTAGATGATATTAAGTATAAAATTTTATTACTATTATCTTACCAACACAGCGTTTTATTTTATGGTCCTCAAAAAATAGATGATGTTAAAATGACATTAAATTCATATCATACAGTACCTGACCAATTAAAACCAGTGCCTGCACCAAAAGAGTTTATTTTAAAAACTTTACAAAATGAAGTTTACACTACAGATTTTGACATGAAACAAGCTGAAATAGTATTTTTAAGTAATGGTAAAGATTATAACGTAAATGATGTGCCAGTAACAAAATTATACAATGCATATTTTGGAGATGGAATGAGTGGTGTTGTATTTCAAGATTTAAGAGAATCTAAAGCTCTAGCCTACTCATGTTATTCTCGTTTTAATTTACCAAATAAACTTACAAAAAAATCATTTAATTATTCATACATAGGTTCGCAAGCTGATAAAATGGGCGATGCTCTTAAAGGTATGACAGATTTATTAAATAACATGCCTAAATCTGATGTTAGTTTTACATCTGCAAAAGAAATGTTAAATGCTGAAATGAGTACACAAAGAATTACTAAAAGCGATATTTTATTTGCGTATTTAAGTGCAATGGATTTAGGATTAAATTATGATATTAGAAAAACGGTATTTGACAAACTACCTAGTTTAAATTTTGACGAAATAAAAAAATTCCAAAACGAAACCATATCTAACAAACCTACAACAATAGTTGTAGTTGCAAAAAAAGAAAACATAGACACTAAAGTGCTTGAAAAATATGGTACTATTAAGTTTGTTACTTTAAAAGAAATTTTTGGTTATTAATTTATTTTTGCACTTTTTAATTACTCATGATAAGTTTTGATAATACTGAAAACGCTTTTAAATCTAAAACAAATAAAAATTTAAAACAATCGTATTGGTTATTTAAATTAATAGGTAACCCAGCTTTAGTAAATTTTGGCGCAGCCTTTGGACCCCTATCACTAAAAATTGGATTTAAAGGGTTAATTAAAAACACCATTTTTAAACAATTTGTTGGCGGCGAAAGTATTTCAGATTGTGGTGTAGCAATAGAACAATTATCTAAATACAATATTGGTACAATATTAGATTATAGTGTTGAAGGAAAAGAAAGCGAAACAGATTTTGAAAACTGTTTTAACGAAACAATTAGAACAATTGAAAAAGCATACACTGATAAAAACATACCATTTTGCGTGTTTAAAGTTACAGGGCTTGCAAGGTTTGCATTACTAGAAAAAGTTAGTTCAAATCAAAATTTAACAGATTTAGAAAAAACTGAATGGCAAAATGTTGAAAGAAGAGTAAACAAAATTTGTGAAACTGCTGCTAATAAAAAGCAAGCTATTTTTATTGATGCCGAAGAAAGCTGGATACAACCTGCAATTGATGAATTAGCAAATAAGAATATGGCTAATTTTAATAAAGAAAATGTTATTGTTTACAATACTTACCAATTATACAGGCACGATAGATTAGCCTTTTTAAAACAAACTTTAAATAATGCAATTAAAAATAATTACAAAGTAGGAGCTAAACTTGTAAGAGGTGCTTACATGGAAAAAGAAAGAAAAAGAGCAGTTGAAAAAAATTACTCCTCACCTATTCAAATAAACAAACAAAACAGCGATAACGATTACAATGAAGCTTTAAATTTTTGCATAGAAAACATTAATAACATGGCTTTATGTGCAGGTACACATAACGAAGAGAGTAGTTTACACCTAGTTAAATTAATGCAAACACACAACATAACATCAAACGATAAAAGAATATATTTTTCGCAACTTTATGGTATGAGTGATCATATTAGTTACAATTTATCGTTAAGTAATTATAACGTTGCAAAATATGTACCTTATGGCCCAGTAAATGAAGTATTACCTTATTTAATTAGAAGAGCACAAGAAAACACCAGTGTTAAAGGGCAAACCGGAAGAGAACTTAATTTAATTTTAAAAGAAAAAAAGAGAAGAGGAATTTAAATTAATTAAAATTTAATTAATTCTTCAAACAAGTCTTTTAATGGTAAACCCATTACATTATAAAAACTTCCTTCTATTTTATCAATACCTATGTAACCAATCCAATCTTGCACACCATATCCTCCAGCTTTATCGTAAGGGCTAAAATTGGTTAAGTAATATTCAATTTCTTCGGGTTTTAATTTTTTAAAATAAACTTTACTCTCATCAAAAAAAGTAGTTTGTTTATTGGCACTTTTTAAGCAAACCGCAGTAAAAACCTGATGCATTTTCCCACTTAACGATTCTAACATTTTTTTTCCTTCGGCAAAATTAGCTGGTTTATTGTACACTTTGCCATCGCACCAAACAATAGTATCAGCAGTTATAAGAAGTTCATCTTCTTTAAGCTCATCTTTATATCCATCGGCTTTTTTTTCGGCAAGGTATAAACATATTTCTTGTTTTTCCAAATCGCTTGGCCATGTATCTTCATTTATATTAATTGGCTTATTCATAAACTCAAAACCTAAACCTTTTAATAACTCTTGTCTGCGTGGCGAAGCCGAACCTAAAATTAATTTATAAGGAAATTCTGCTATAATTGATTCTACTTTTTCCATTTTAATAATAATAAAACACTATGCTACTTAACAAACCAAATAGCATTACAAATTTAAGAATTAAGCTACTGTAATAATAATCTTTTGAATATTTTGCCTTTAGTAATTTGTACATCAATACAATTAATGGGCATAAAAGTAATAATGCAATGTATAAATTCTGTACGGTTAACAATACAAGAGTTGCTTTAATAGAATTATAAATTATAAACAATAAAAAAACAATAATAAATAAAATTAAAAATAATGCTACCGTTTTACTAATTGGAATTCCTAAATTAATTGGCATTGTGTTACATCCTGTTGCTTTATCACCTTCAATATCTTCAATATCTTTAATAATTTCGCGTGTTAGTGTTGTGAAAAACGCAAATAAAGCAAAAATAAAAGTAGCCTTTAATGCACTTAAAAAAACCAGATAATTATTAAAAACAAAATTTGGATTTAATTTTTGCATTAAACCCATTTCAAAAATTAAGGGCATAAACACAACCGCAGCAGATAAAACAGAAACAACACAATTTCCAATTATTAACTGTCGTTTAAAATGTGTGCTATAAAACCATAACAAAACTGCTGCAAAAACATGAAAAAGTGCTAATCTTAAATAACCAATTTTTAATGCACAATAAATCCCAATTAATATACCAACTAAAGAAAGCGTAATGTGTAAAATAATTGCCCATCGTCTTTTTAAGATCTTATCCACCACAACAGTATCAGGATGATTAATTAAATCGGTTTTAACATCAAAATAATCGTTTATAATATAACCAGCTGCTGCAATTATAACAGTACTTAATACTATTAAACCAAATAAATATTGATTAATTGCCAATTCAAAATCGTTTGATACTAAGATTTTACGTAAAATAAAATATCTAACTAAAAATAATGTTAAACCAATCATTATTAAATTTCCTACCCTTATTAATTTTAAAAAGGCAAAAAACTTGTTATTTAATAATGATTTTAACATGTTTATTATACGTTTATTAAATATGGAAATTAATGAAGTTAAACTAATTCACAATTCTTAATGAGTTACCATTATATGAAGCACCATATCTCCTTAGAGGCCAAGTTGCAGGACCATTAATAACTTCGCCATCAAACATTCGCCATTTTGACCCACTTATAGTGTCTTTTAAATCAAAATTGTTAGATTGAACTTTAACTCTTGCATAAGAATTATCTGGTAAATAACTTGAGGTACGTTCTAAAACAACAAACTCTTCATTACTTTTCCGATAAATTACAATACCGTTAACACCAACATTATTTACATACATCCAACCACCAATGCTTTGTATTGGAAAATAGGTAGGGTTATTAGGATAAATTACAAAATCGATAGGGACACTAGGAACAGGATTATTTGCTTGTTGCTGTGTTGGTTGTTTTTTTTTGCAAGCATTAACACTTATTATTAAACAAAATAAAAAAGCAAGCTTAAAAACTAATTTTAAATATCTATTTTTGCTGTTCAATTAAACAAATTTAAAGAAAAAAAGCAGTACTTGCAATTTTATAAAAAAGCATATTCACCAATTATATTTTCACTAATTCTAATTGTTGGTGTTTGCGTGGGTTATTTTTTTAAATTCAACTCTAATGATTTTGTTAATGATAAAGCCACAAGTTCTAATGGTAAAATTTCGAGTATTCTTAATTACATAACTAACCATTATGTAGACACGATAAATACTAAACAATTAGAAGAAAAATCTATAACTTCAATATTAAAAAACCTAGACCCACACAGTGATTACATACCTGCAGCTGATTTTGAATTAGCAAACGAACCCTTAGAAGGCGAATTTGATGGTATTGGTATTGAGTTTAATATTATGAACGATAGCATAACTGTTATTAACCCAATAGTTGGAGGCCCATCAGAAAAAATTGGGTTAAAAGCAGGAGATAAAGTAATTAAAGTGAATAATAAAAAAGTTGCTGGCATAAAAATAACAAATAAGGAAGTATTTAAACTTTTAAGAGGGAAAAGTGGGACTGATGTTAAGCTTAGTATTTACAGAAAAGGACAACAAAAATTAATTGATTTTAATATAACAAGAGGTAAAATTCCAATTTACAGTTTAGATGTTGCTTATATGTTAACTAACGACATTGGCTTTATTAAAATTAGCAGATTTGCCGAAACAACTTATGATGAATATATAGATGCTTTTAATAAATTATCTAAAAAAGGCATGAAAAAACTTATATTAGATTTAAGAGATAACGGAGGCGGATATTTAAACATTGCTGTAGATTTAGCAGATGAATTTTTAAGTAATGGCTTACAAATTGTTTACACCGAGGGGTTGCATCAACGTAAAAAAATATATAATGCCACTACAAAAGGTGGATTTGAAAATAACCCTTTAGTTGTATTAATTGATGAAGGAAGCGCAAGCGCAAGCGAAATTGTAAGTGGAGCTTTACAAGATAACGACAGAGCTACAATTATTGGCCGAAGAAGTTTTGGTAAAGGATTAGTGCAAGACCAACTAAACCTTACCGATGGAAGTGCTATAAGATTAACAATAGCTAGATATTACACACCAACTGGTAGATGCATTCAAAAACCATACGATAAAGGAAATGAAGCCTATTTTGAAGAAGAATTTGACAGATATAACCATGGTGAGTTATATAATAAAGACAGTATTAAAATAGATAAATCAAAAAAATACACAACACCAAAAGGCAAAATTGTTTACGGTGGTGGTGGCATTGTTCCCGATATTTTTATTGCAGCTGATTCAACTAAATACAATAAAAACATAAACATTTTAATGTACACGGGCAACATTAATTCATTTACTTTTAATTATGCAGATGCAAATAGAAAATCTCTTATTACAAAATATCCTAATGCTTTATCTTTTATAAATAATTATAATGTAACCCAACAAGAAATAAATGCTTTAAACACATTCATAAAAGATAAAAACATAAACCGAACATATTTATTAAGCGATAAGGGTTTGGCGGAATTATTAAAAGCATTTATTGGTAGGGTATTATTTGATAAAGATGCTTATTACCCAATAATCAACAAAACAGATAGTGCAATTATTAAAGCGATTGACGTTTTAAATAAGCCCAATTTAAATAATTAATGTGGCGAAAATGGTTGACCACCATTAGGCATAAATGGTTTATCTTCTTTATTTTGTTTTGGTTCAACAGACCCATTTTTAAAATTTCTAAAATTGTAAGTTAATGTAAACATTACATATCTACGCAATGCTGTATTTTTAAAATCTTCGGAGTAATTGGCATTAAACGTTCTACCAATACTTGCGTTTTGATTTAATAAATCATAAACACTTAATTTAGCCTCAAGCGATTTGTTTTTAAGTAATTTTAAAGCCACATAAACATTCCACAAATTAAAATTTTGATTAAATTTTTGAGTTAAACCACTGTAAACATTTGCATTATAATCTGAGTTTAAAACCAATCTATTAAAAACAAAATTACACTTAAGTCCAATTGTTTGATATACAAATTGATTGTTAGCTTGTTTTTGTACTGTATTTTTAAGATCAGAAATACTCGCATTATAACTTAACGAAAAGTCAATGTTTTCGCTAATGTTACTACCAATAAAAGCACCACCATTATATGAAATTGTTTGTGCGTAATTTAAAATTGAATTAGCCATTGATGGTGTTTGATTATAATTAACTCCTGCATTAAAATTTAAATTACTTTTTAATTTTTTTAGTGGCAAACCATAACTTATAAAACTTCGGGCAGCGAAATAATTATTTAAATTAATATATGAATTTAACAACGAACCTTTTTTAATTGAAACTCCGTTAATTACAGTATCATTTATAATTGTTGTTGAAATAGAGCTTATATTATTATTAATATGATTAAAAGATGTGAAAACCATAAAATTTGTTTGCTTTTCTTTATTAAATCCGCCATACCTTGCAAAAACATTATGCTCATAGGTTTGGTTTAATTTAGCATTTCCAATTTTAGGTTGTAAGGCATTTGAAATATCTAAAACTTCTTGAAGTTGTGTAACGTTTGGAATGTTTGTATTTGTTCTATAATTAATACGCAAATTATTTTTCTTAATTTTATAATTAAACCTTGCGTTAGGCAAAACATTATAAAATACAGAGTTTACTTTTGCATTAACCGGAAAAGTTTGATTGCCTTGTAAAGCTGCACTTTGAGCATCGGCACCAAAATTAATATTAACTAATTTAGTTTGAAATTTATACCCTAATCCTGCTCTTTGAGTTAAGTAATCATTATTATAAACATTGCTTAATGTAACATTTTGATTTATATAATCATGTTGTAAAGTATCATAATCTTTAGTTATTTTATTGTTAGAACTATAAAGGTAAGATGGAGAATAACTAATTTGTAACTGTGCGCGTTTAAAAACAGGCTCAGTATAAGTTATTTTTGGGTTAATTTTTTTAGTTTGATTGTATGAATTAAAATCTTGATTTAATTGTTGTTTTGTGTAAACATTTAAATTACCTAAAAACTGATTTTCAGAAACATAATCTCCATTTCCATTTTTTTCTGAAAGTTGTGTTGCTAAATCAATTGATAAAGTCCTAAATTTTTTACTGAATTTATGCATCCATAAAATTGAATTATTAAAATCATACCCATCGGCATTATTTAAAGTTTTATTAGTTGTTAAACTTGAGTTTATAGTGTCAAATATTGTGTTTGTTGCTAATAAAATATTTGAAGTATAATTTTTTTGATAAACAAATGAAGGTTGTACTATTACACTATTTAAAGAATCAAGTTTAGATTCTAATCTAAAATTTATTTTATGATTTTGATTTTGTAAATTGTCGTTTGAGTTTTGATTGTAAATTAATTTATCAGCCGAGTAATAGTTTCTAATTGTTTGTGCAATGTTTTTTGAATTAGAGGTATTAAAAAAGTAACTTCCAGATACTGATGTTTTTTTTGACCATTCATCGCTATAATTAACTCCTACAGCTTGCGTTTCGCTAATACCAGATTGAGTGCCCGTAAGTAAGTTAGACTGAGCTCCCATCATGCCTCTTGCTCCTCCTCCTTGCCCACCCTTTGCTCCTCCTTGGTTTGAGTTGCCCATTGCGCCAGTAATATCTGAAATACTAAAATTTTGTTGGTTAATGTTATTAAATAAACCTAATACAGAAATTCTTTGTTTATCCTTAAAGCTATTAACTGCAAAACCAGCGTTATATTTAATATCTTCGCTTTCATCGGCTCCTGCTCCAGCATAAATTTTACCAAATTGTCCAATATTTTTTCCTTTTTTAGTAACCAAGTTTATTGTTTTTTGCGAGTTGTCATCGCTAAATCCAGAAAATGAAGCTTGGTCGCTCATTTTATCAAAAAACTCTACCTTATCAATTATTTCTGCTGGTAAATTTTTTAAAGATGCATTTGGGTCATCTCCAAAAAAAGGTTTACCATCAACTAAAACTTTTTGAACCGTTTCGCCATGTACTTTAATTCCAGTATTATCGCTTGTAACCCCTGGCATTTTTTTAACTAAATCTTCGGCAGATGCATCTTTATTTACTTTGTAAGCATCTGCATTTAATTGCACTGTATCTTCTTTTTGGTTGCCTCTATTTTGTAAAGCACTAACTTCAACTTCTTTTAAAACTTTTGTATCATTACTCAAAACCAAATCACCAAGATTTAATAGATTAGAATTAGTGAAAATTAATTTATTAAAGGGTTTCAACCCAAAATAATTAATAGTTAAAATAAATTTTTTACCTGAATCTACTTTTAAACTAAACTCACCTAACGAATCGGTATTGGCATAGGATACAAGAGAACTATCCCTGTTAAGAATTTTAATTACTGCGCCTGAAATTGCTGTTTTATCTTTTTCGGTTACTTTGCCTTTTATTAATGTTTGTGCATTAGAAATACTTATTATAAAAATAAAAAAAACTATTACATTTATTACTTTCATTTATTTAGGCACAGCTAAGGCTTTAATAGTTCGAGTTGATATTAATTGAGCAACTTTACTAAAATGTTTATCAATTATTTTTTTAGGATTATTTAAAGTTGTAGAAAATTCTTCTTCGGCAATTCCAGAGTTTATTTCTTTTGCATCTAAACTAAAAACAGTATAATGAACAATAATTTTTCTATTTTCAACACCAGTAGAAATTTGCCCTGGTCTACTATTTCCGCTTGCTTTAATATCTAACTGATTTATAAAAATAAAATAATTGCATTTATATTTTGCTCCTAACAATGGAATTAGTTTTGCATTTGTAACTTTTGCATTCATAAAGCGTTCATCTGTGTTAGTTTCAACAACAATTTGCCCTTTATTAATTTCTTTTTTGTCTTTTTCTTTTTTAGGAGGTTGGTAATTTTCTTGATTCGGAACCTTTTGATACTCGTAACTTAAATTAGAATAAATACTATACAGTTCTTTTTTAAACTTGGCTGAATCACTCATTAAATCAACAGAACTAATTTTTTCTGATTTAAACGCTAACCCAATTTGCTCGTTTATTCCATCTCTAAATTGATGTTTAACCTCTTTAGTACTTAATTTTGTTTCAGAACAAATTTTATAATCTATTTCGCTCATGTACAATTTAGGTTCAAACGGAATAAGCATTACTTTATTTTTATCAATAGAATTTCTATCAATAGCATCGTTATTTTTTTTATTAATAGTTGTTTGTTGTGCGTTACTATAATTAAATAGTAACAACAGTATTAAAAATAAATATGTATTTAAAAATTTAATCAATCTCTTAAAAAATCGGTATTTGCAAATATCATTAAAGCTAATACAATGTACAATCCTACTTGATTTGCATAATAAATAACTTTATCGCTTACTTTTTTACGCGTAATCATTTCCCATAAAATAAACATTATGTATCCGCCATCTAACATTGGGATTGGTAAAAAATTCATAAATGCTAAACCAAATGAAAGCAAAGCTGTAAACATCCAAAAATGTTGCCAATCCCATGTTGTACTCATTTGTTTAGCCATTGTACTAAAGCCACCAACTTGCTTGTAAGCATCTTTAACGGTAAATAATAAAGCTAATTCTTTACCACGCATTGCAACTTGCTCTAAACCATCTTTAGTACCTTGAGTTAATGCAGTTAAAATATTGTATGATTGTTTAACTGGTTCTATTTTTGTTCTATCTTTTACAACAATACCAATTTGACCATCTTCGTTAACTTTACAATTTGTTTTTACGGTATCGGCACCTCTTAACAAAGTTAAATTTACACTGCCTTTTGCATTTTTAGCTAATTGGCCTTGAAACTCATCGAAATACATAATGTTTTTATCATTAACTCCAATTATTAAATCGCCAGATTTTATATTTGCATTGGCTGCGTACATTAATTTACTTACCGAATCTACCAAAGGCATTAAAATACGTGGTGCTATAAAACCCGATTTTTTAAGTCTTTTTAATATAATTCCTTTTTGATCGTTAGTTACATTTATTGAAAATTTTTCGCCATTTTGATGTACGCCTTGTATGCTATTACCGCCATTAATTAATAATTCGATAGGTATGCGGTTAATTGATTTTACATATTTATCATCAACAGCCGTAATATAATCACCATTACGTAATCCTAAGTTATAGGCTATAGAATCTACTGCTAAACCATGTGGAAGTTTTGTTATTGGTAAAGTTTGTTTTCCGTAAACTAAAAGAACCATCCAAAAAATAAAAATTCCTAATAAAAAGTTTACCAAAATACCTCCCATCATAACCAATAAGCGTTGCCAAGCTGGTTTGCTTCTTAACTCCCATGGCTCGGCTGGTTTTTCAATAATTTCTTTGTCCATTTGCTCATCAACCATACCGGCAATAGAAACATAACCTCCAAATGGGAACCAACCTAAACCATATTCGGTATCACCAATTTTCTTTTTAAATATTGCAAAGTTGGCTATGTTTGGAAACGGGAATAAAAAATCAAAGAATAAATAAAATTTTTCGACCCTGCAGCCAAAACGTTTTGCAAACCAAAAATGACCAAATTCATGTAAAGTAATAAGTATAGTTAGGCTTAAAAATAATTGAGCAATTTGTATTAACATAGTTTAAAAAGTAAACTATAAAAATACACTTATTTTAGCTATATTAATTAAAGCTTTTACAATTTTTAACCGAAATTTGGTTAATTATTTTACATTAATCTGCAAAAATATCAGAGTCTGGTACACACTTGCATTTAGGTGCTAATCGTGGGTTCACCATCATCTCTTAGGGTATTAAATCTTTTTTATCTTTATTGTACTTTAAAGTAAACCTAACTTCAGATTTTACCGTAATACCATTTTTTACTGTTGGGTTCCATAAATCCATTTGTTTAATAGCATTTGTAACCGTTTCGTTAAGTTCGGTATTTGTGCCAGTTACCATTGCTTTTTTATACTCCTCGCCAACCATTGCAAACACCAGCAACAAAGTACTTTCGGTTGATGCTAACGGCGATGTTGTTTTGGGAAAATAAAAGCACAAATAAACATATTTTACAAATTATAAATTTAGCAAACTACTTACTATCTTTTTTACTGTGGGTAAAATCTGTTAACATTTTTAATGGTACATCTAAACCAATTGCCAATTCATATAAATAATAAATAGTTGGATTACTATTTCCCGATTCTATTCTTTGTAAACTTTGCCTGTCTTTATTTATTCTGCAACAAACCTCAAACTGGGTAATACCCTTGTCTTCTCTTATTTTTTTAAGATGTTTACCAAACTGTTTTAAAAATATTTGTTTGTTTTTAGCTACGCAACTAATATGTTGCTTTTGTTAAAAAAATAAAGAAACCTTAATGTTGCATTTATTGCAAATTTTTCTTAAATTAGCTTTAATTTATTTAAAATGGTAAGAATTTATTTAACCTTTATTATTGTATTATTTTGTAATATAATTGCAGCTCAAACTCAACAACAACTTTTAAACCGCACTAAACACTGGCGTTTTGGACATAAAGCTGGATTAGATTTTAACATGACAACAGGTGTGCCAACAGTTTTTAATGGAAGTAATGGAGTGGTATTTGAAGGTAACAGTTGTATTAGCGATGATAATGGTAATTTATTATTTTATTGTAATGGAGATACTATATGGAATAAAAACCACCAAATGATGCTTAATGGTGCAAGTCTAACTTGCGATAAAAACACTTCAGTTGCTTCTCAAATTATTCCTCGCCCTGGAAATCCAAATCAATTTTTTGTGTTTATAAATGGTTGTACAAACGATGCTTGCACACAGGGTTTACGGTACTGTATTGTTGATATGACTTTAGATGGAGGTAATGGTGCAGTTGTTACAGGGCAAAAAAATATTTTAGTTAGAAACCAAGCCTATCAATATATGGCTTTTACTAAACATGGTAATGGTACAGACTATTGGCTAGCTTATATTGAACAAAATTCACCTTATTATTTGTGTATGATACCTGTGAGCGCATCTGGTCCAGACACAAACACTCGTGTTATTAGTTCATACCCTGCATTACAAGGGTTTGGATATAGATTTTCTCCTGATGGAACTAAATTTGTTGATCATAGTCCTAATTATTATCATTTCTATCAATTTGATAACAATACTGGTCAATTATCAAATCAAATCATTTTAAATAATGATACTGGCTCAGTTGGTTATACAACATATTCGTGCGAGTTTTCTCCAAACTCTAATAAAATTTATTTTGCGCACATTGGTGGTGGTCTATCTGGTAACGTTATACAACAATACGATATTTCAGTATTTAATCAATTAGCTATACAGTCAAGTGTTTACAATTTTTGGGATGTGCCTTTTCCCGGACAAACAGTATGTTTTTGTGGTTTAGGACATATGCAATTAGCACCTAATGGTAAAATATATATTGCACGCACTGGTGGTTTTATAGATACTCTTCATGTTATACACAATCCTAATCTTACAGGTGCAGCTTGCAACTTTCAGTACAATGCCATTGGGTTAAATAACAATGCTTGTAATTTTAGCTTGCCTATTTTCCCAAATTATTATTTTAATAACATACCATTACTTACAACAATTAACGAAAAAAATAGGTTTAACCAATTAAAAATAAATGCCTACCCTAACCCATGTAATAACGAGTTGTTTATACAACACCCAATAACAAATAATTATAATTACACACTTTATAATAATTTAAACCAAATTGTTTTTACACATAAAAGTAATTTACAACAACATAAAATTAATACCAACCAATTACCAAATGGTTTGTATTGGCTTACCATACAAAGTACTTTTGGTACACAAACAAAAAAAATAATTATTAACCATTAAAAATTAAATTTATGAGAAAGAAAATTGTACTATTAGCAAGTTTTGCTTTTTTAAGCAACATATATGTTGCGCAAGATAAATGGGATACCGATGGTAATTTTGGTATTGGCAGCAATGCAAAATTTGGTTCTAAAAATAACAAGGGTTTTAATATTGTAACTAATAACCAAACAGCAGTAGATGTGCAAAGCAACGGCACGTTTAATTTTTTAAAACCAGTAAATTTTACAAACAAAGTACAGTTTGATAGTTTGCGTGTACTAAACTATTTAGTAGTTGATAGCATACATGCTCGCACAATTAAAATTGGGAATAGTTGGACTGTTAATGATGCTGGACCTTTATACGGCGGAACCCGTCCATTCAATCAACAATTACAAAATGCAACTGACAGAAAACATGTATTTGAAGGTGGTCCATTTTATTCTGCATCTGCTGTTTCTCGAGATAGTGTTCAGGTGGCAATAGGTTTTATTAATAATGTTAATGGACCAAGACATAAATTACAAGTACACTCAAATTTTGCAAAATCTGTATTTTCAGGATTTACAAATCAAACAACTGGATTTTCTTCACCAAATGATGGTTTTAGAGTTGGTATTTTAAGTAATGGGATAGCCGAAGTTGCTCAAATGGAAAATTTAGATTTGCGTTTTTTAACCAACAACAATCAACGCATGGTAATTAAAAACACAGGCAGGGTTGGTATAAACACTAACGCACCCGGCAACAGGCTTACTATACAAAGTGCCGCCGGAGACCCTTACTTTGGTGGTGCAAGTAGCGGTTTACGTTTTGCTAATTTAACAAGTGCCTCGCCAACCATTGCAAACACCAGCAACAAAGTACTTTCGGTTGATGCTAACGGCGATGTTGTTTTGGTGCCAGATGGAGGACCCGGTAGTGGTACATTAACGCCGCTTGCACAAAATGGTTTAAATACAAGTGTAGCAACACCCTTTGTAGAGTTAGGTGGTAATTTAATACGCCCAACCGCCGTAACTATGGATAACGCAGGCACCCCTTTTGACATGGTATTTAACGGCGATGGGCAATTTGGCGTTGGTAATAATTTATTACCTCCGGGCAATTTAAGTTTAGGCAACGACACTAAATTTTATGTAGATTTTTTACAAACTCCAAGTAATCCGTTTAACCGCAGTTTTGAGTCAAGATTTACAGCACCAAGTTTTGTAAATAATAACATATACAGTGGTTATTTTACAACCAACGGTAGCGCACTAACAACTAACGGTATTTATGTAGAGTCTAAAGGTTCTTCAACTAATGGTATTTTTGGTGTAAATTCAGTTGCTGAAAGTACGGTTGTTGGGGTAGACAACACTTATGGAGTTTATGGCGAAGCAATAAATGGAGCAAATAATTTTGGAGGTGTGTTTAATGCATTAAGTCCAATTACTAGTGGTGTTTTATCGGTAGGCGTAGATATTAGTTCATTTTCTCCAACCGAAAGTATTGGAACAAGAATATATGCCAGAGGTGCAGCTAATAATAATTATGGAGTAGATGCGATGGTTAGAACAGATGTTTCAGCTTCACCCAATCCAATTTTAAATGTAGGTGTACGTGGCGTAGCTGAAGAAGGTGGAACTGCAAATTTAAATAACGCAATTTGTAACATTGGTGTAATGGGTTATGCAGATTTTGGTTTAAATACAAACATTGCAGTGTATGGTGCTTTAAATCAATTTGCAGGAATTGTACAACCTAATAAAGGAATTAATGCTGCAATTTACGGAGATGTATCTACTTTTGGCGGTGGTGGTACTGCTTGGGCAGGATACTTTGATGGTAATGTATGGTCTAACGGAAGTTTTATTACATTGGCAGGTAATGTTTTAACATCCGATCAACAATTTAAAACAAATATAGATACCATACAAAACATTAAATCTATTGTATCACAACTAAAACCGCGTTCGTTTTATTTTGATACTACCAATGTGTATGGTATGAATTTTCCATCAAAAAAACAATATGGTTTTATAGCACAAGATGTACAAACTGTTTTACCAGAATTAGTTAACACCTTACACAAACCGCAAACTTTAGATAGCGCTGGTGCAGTGGCTACACAATCTGTTACCTACAAAGGTTTAAATTACGATGCGTTTTTTGCCTTATTAACTAAAGCTGTGCAACAGCAACAAAAAACAATAGATAGTTTAGTTACTGCATTGGGTAGTAGTGCACGTTTGGCAAATCCTAACAATAACGATTCTATACAAAACACAACACAACAAACTGCTAACATTAATAAACAACAGGTTACGTTAAGTAATGCAGATATGTTGGTGCTAGACCAAAACCAACCAAACCCTTTTAACGAAAAAACAACTATAACGTATAATGTACCCGAAAAATATGGTTTTGCACAAATGATTTTTACAACCACCGAAGGTAAAATAATGAAAATTGTAGATATTACTAAAAAAGGCAGAGGCGAAATTACAGTTTATGCCAACGATTTAAGTGCAGGCATTTACCAATATACATTAGTGGTTGACGGTAAAAACATTGAAACTAAAAAAATGATAAAACAGTAATTATTACTTTAAGCCTGTCTATACGGTAGGTGAGCCAAGTCGAGATGCAGTTTATTTAAACATTTAAAAACTCTCAAAAAATATTTTGAGAGTTTTTTATTTGGTATAATTTGTTTGATTGAATTTGTTTAGTAGGTAAACTAACTTTTTTTACTATGGAAATACTTTATAAATATTTTTTCGATGAATTACTCTTGCAAAAATTATTTTATTTTTTTCGTAAAAAAAACCAATACGGTAATCACCAACCTTTACTCTGTAAGCAGTTTTATGACCAACTAATTTTTTAAGATGTGGAATGGTGTTTAAATTATCGGTAAGTTCAATAACTTGTATCAATTTTGCAATGTTCAACTTAACTGATTTTTGACTTATATAATCTAAATCTTTTGAAAATTTACTTAAAAATTCAACTTGCATTAAGACTTTAACTTTTGTAAAATACTATCTTTGCTAACTGTTTTAGTTTTGTTAATAGACTTCATCATTTTTGAAAGTCCTAAATCTTCTAATTCTTCTTCTGAAACTATAGATGAAGAAATGCCTAGTTTTTTTAATAAATTGCTTAAGAAATTATATTCAGTTTGAGTTTTAGCAGTTATAACCATTCCTTTCATAAAACAAATATAATTAAAATAAAGCGAATTAATTATTAAAAATTTATGTATGTAGCAATTTCATTAATGAAAAGAGGGAAATAAATTTATTAATACATTCTGCTTACTTTTTTCTTAATAAAAAAGTATTCTTACTTAAGCACTTTCATGCTTTTTTAGGTTCGATTAATTAATCTGCAAAAATATCAGAGTCTGGTACACATTTGCATTTTGGTGCTAATCGTGGGTTCACCATCATCTCTTCGGGTATTAAACCTTTTTTATCTTTATTGTACTTTAAAGTAAACCTAACTTCAGATTTTACTGTAATGCCATTTTTAACCGTTGGGTTCCATAAATCCATTTGTTTAATAGCATTTGTAATCGTTTCGTTAAGTTCGGTATTTGTGCCAGTTACCATTGCTTTTTTTATACTTCCATCAAAATTTAATTGTAAACGCACCATACTTACTAATTGTTTAGAGTGGCGACGTTGTTTTTTAGTTAATGTAATAGAACTAATAAAAAAGTTATTTAAATCATCATCATAATTTCCGTAAAATGCTGGCCTACACGCTTTAGGGTCTTTAGCTTTTTTTGGTTTGTTGTACCCAACTTTCTTTTTGGCCTTAAAATCATTTTCACTTATTTCTGTAGTAGCTTCTGGGCCTTCAACAAATTCTCCACCGTCATCTTCTTTTTTAGCAACTTCGGTTTTTGTTTTAGTTTCTTCTTTTTTAATTTCTTTCTTTTCTTCAGTTTTATTGCTGCTTACTTCAACTTTTTTTTCTTCTTTTTTATTGGGTACTTTTTTTTCTTCAACTTCAACCTTTTTTGTTTCTTCTTTTTTAGTTTCAGTAGGTTTAACTGCAACTGGTTCTTCCTTTTTTTCAACCACAGCTACTTTTTTAGGAGCTGGAGGAGTATAATATATGTAAAAACCTTGTATGGCTTTAAATCCTGCGGTATCGCCTTTATAATTGTATTGACAATGGTTTTTAAACACAGTACTAAATTGAAAAATATCTGGGTAAGTTATTAATAAATTTTCCCATCTGGCTTGGTTTTCGGCATCGCGTTCAGTTATATCATCAGCACTTGTTTCAGAAAAAACTAAAACTATTTCGTTAACAGGAAATTTAGCAATAGAATCTATTTTACTAATTTTTGCCATTGCACCACTTCCTTTTTTAGATTTTGTAAATGCGAAATTTTTACTAGGTTTATATACTGTTGATGATGAATCTATATCAAAATTCATTTCGTCAAAAGTTGGCGCTTGTGCTTTTAAATTAGTTATTAAGAAACATAAAATTAATAATAATCCTTTTTTATACATAGTGATAAATTGTAAATAATACTGTAATATTATATAAATTAATTGGAGTTTTCAAATAAAACTTAAATAGGTAATACACAAAGATTTTTATAATTTTACTAGATACTAAAATAGGAACTTAGCATGATTGAATTTTCAAAATTTAAACTAAAAAATAACCTTACTGTAATACATCATTTAGATAAAAGCTCTCCAATGGTGTGTTTAAACATTTTATACAATGTTGGTGCAAAAGATGAAGATGAAGACAAAACCGGCTTTGCACATTTGTTTGAACATTTAATGTTTGGCGGAAGTGTTAACATTCCAAATTACGATGAGCCACTTCAAATTGTTGGTGGCGAAAACAATGCTTTTACAACAAATGATATAACTAATTATTATTGCACAGTGCCACCCGAAAATATTGAAACTGCTTTTTGGTTAGAAAGTGATAGAATGTTGAGTTTAGCCTTTACAGATAAAAGTCTTGAAGTGCAAAGGAGCGTAGTTATAGAAGAGTTTAAACAAAGGTATTTAAACCAACCATATGGCGATGTGTGGTTGTTATTACGGCCACTTGCCTACAAAACCCACCCCTACAAATGGGCTACAATTGGTAAAGAAATTAGCCATATTGAAAATGCAACAATGCATGATGTTAAAGATTTTTTCAAAAAACATTATCACCCTGCAAATGCCATTATGGTTGTTGCCGGAGATATAGAGTTAGAAAGGGTTAAAGAATTATCGTTAAAATGGTTTGAACCAATAGAAAACCAAATTAAAATTGAAAGAAAATTACCAATAGAACCTAAACAAACCGAAGCCAGAAAATTAACTGTAGAACGAGATGTACCAACATCGGCTATTTACAAAGCATATCATATGTGTGCAAGAACAGATATTGAATACCATACAATAGATTTAATATCTGATATTTTAAGCAGAGGAAATTCGAGCAGATTATATAAAAATTTAATAAAAGACAAAAAATTATTTATTGATATTAATGCTTATGTAATGGGTGATTTTGACAAAGGCTTGTTTGTAATTAGCGGCAAACTTGCCGATGGAGTTAAAATGGAAGATGCAGAAAAAGGCATTGAAGAAGAACTAAATGAAATTAAAAACAATTTAGTAAGCGAAATTGAATTGCAAAAATGCAAAAATAAAATAGAAAGCACGGTTACATTTAGCGAAATGGATGTATTAACTAAAGCTACAAACCTAGCCATTAGCGAACTTTTGGGCGATGCTAATTTAATAAATAAAGAAATTGAAAATTACGCTAGAGTAACAGTTAATGATTTAAAAACACAAGCCAATTTAATTTTAAACGAATCTAATTGTAGTACTCTTTATTATTTATCAAATCAAAAAAAATGACAATATCAGAAATAGAAAAACATTTAATTGAACTTGGCTTTAATACTGAAGTCCTTAATTTATATAATCAACCACATCGATTTTATCATACACAAGTTCATTTAGCTGATGTAATTTTGTTTTTAAAATCTAATCAAAAATTAAGTAATGAATTATTTTTAGTTGCAGTTTACCACGATGCAGTTTATAATCCAAAATCTAAAACAAATGAATTGGATAGCGCTAACTTATTTGAACAAGATGCAATAAAAGCAAATTACAATAAAGAAAAAATAAAATTAATTAAACAAATAATATTAGATACTGCATCTCACAAAGCTAGCTGTAACGAAAGTGAAGAATTTATTAAAGCAGATTTAAACATTTTTAATCAATCATTATCAAAATTAATTGAATACGAAAATCAAATTTTTAAAGAATTTCAATTTGTAAATTATTTAGTTTACAAAAAAGAACGCATTAAAGTATTGCAAAAATTTAACACCAATAAAAATGTTGATGCTTTAATTCAATATGTAGAGGCAAGAAAGCCATTAATTGGTGTTTTTTGTGGGAGTTTTAACCCATTTCATAAAGGGCATTATAATGTTTTACAAAAAGCAGAACGTATTTGCGATAAAGTTATAATTGCATTTGGAAAAAATCCAGAAAAAAATGAACGTAATTGGCCAATACCACAAACAATTTCGTTTCGTGAACAATTAGAATACAACGGTTTATTAACTGATTTTTTAGACAATTTAGGTTACGATGTAATTGTTATTCGCGGCTTACGAAACTCAACCGATTTTCAATACGAACAAAATCAATATAGGTATATACAAGAGTTAAAACCTCAAGTGAAAATTATTAATATATTTTGTGATAAAGAATTTGAACACATAAGCTCAAGCGGTATAAGAACTTTAGAAAAATACAACAAACACCAAAATTACCTTTTAGATTAATTGATAGTTAAATTTTTAAATAACCAATTTAACAAGCTATTCATTTTAATTGGATTAATTGTTATTGTATTAGTTGCATTAAGAGCATTTTGTATTCCTTTTAGTCACGACGAAACGGCTACATTTTTTTATTATGTACAAAGCAATCATTACATGCCTTATTATTCGCATGCCTATACAAACAACCATGTGTTTAATAGCGCTTTAACTAATTTATTTTATAATTTTTTTGGTAGTCACCGTTTTGTTTTACGACTCCCAAATTTATTAAGTTTATTAATTCTAATTTTTGCATTGTATAAAATAAGTAAAACTATAAAAAATGTATTTTCTAAATTATTACTAATTAGTTTATTCTTACTTACTTTTCATTTTTTAGATTTTTTTGAAATGTGTCGCGGTTATGGTATTTCTATGGCATTTTTAGTTCTTGCTATTTATTATTTTATAGAGTATTTAAATGAACAAAAAAACAAACATTTT
The DNA here is from genome assembly GCA_020162035.1 of Bacteroidota bacterium. Taxonomy (GTDB): domain Bacteria; phylum Bacteroidota; class Bacteroidia; order B-17B0; family Aurantibacillaceae; genus Aurantibacillus. The sequence goes on from JAIUNM010000001.1 coordinate 51,242, forward strand.
TTATTTTTTTTGTTATGTGTTCAAATTGCATTAGCTGCCAATTTAACTTTTTTAATTGTTATACTAGCATTGCATTTAATAATTATAATTTTTCAATTGTATAAAAAGCAATTTTTAAATTTTAAAATAATTCTAATTCACGTTTTAAATTGTGCAATTTATATTTATTGGATAAAACTATTGTTATTTTATAAAGCTAACAATTTACTCGATTCGGGAATGGGAGAAGATTATTGGCAACTTACTTTTGTTTCGTTAATCGAATTTATTTTTGGTTTAAAAAATTTATGGTTTTTAACAGTGGTAGTTTTTTTAACTTTACTATTGTTGCTGTTTTTCATTAAACTCATTTCAAATTATAAAAAAGCAACTAATGTATTTCGTCCAATAATTATTTTTCCAGCTTTATTATTTTCGTTTGTTATCTTTTATTATTTACTTAAAAAACTATTTAATATTAACTATCCTGAAGATAGAACAGGATTGTTTTTCTATATTTTGTTTGTTTTAAGTTTAGTTTATTTTGTTGAGGAATTTTCACATCAAATTACAATCGTATTGTCAACTTCAATCTTTATTGGATCAACTTCTTACTTTATATGTAATTACAATACTTCAGTTTTTGGTTCTTATTTCTATCATACCATGAGTAAAAATTGTTACAATTATTTAAAAGAAATTCAATCTAAACAAAAGGAATTAATAACTATTGGCGGTCATAGATTGAGAGAGCTTAATTATGCATTTTTAAATTACAGAGGAAACGCAGCTTTAAACCACATGAATGATGGCGAAGAAATGCAAATGAATTGTGATTATTTTTATGCAATGAAACACGAAGCGAGTTATTACAATTTTTTTTACGACGAAATTTTTGAAGATACATGGGGTCATGTATTATTAAAAAGAAAAGAAAAAATAAACCATCAATTAGTATTTAAAAATAATAACTTAATTAATTACAATTCTGAAAATGAGTTTATTGATGTATTTAAAATTAAAGACACAACTTTTAATTCTTCTAATCCATTAGAAACTGAGGTAAATATAAAGTTTTTAAACGCTCCAAAACCATTAAATGCATTTTTAGTTTTCAGTGTTAACGATAGTTTAGAAGCATGCGTTTATTACAAACGAATTCCACTAAACTGGCTTGGAGATAATTTAAATGAAAAAACATTAAATTTAAAATTAACTATGGGAAACATTCCTAAACATGTTAAAAGTTTAACATTACACATTTGGAATATAGAAAAACAACGAATTAAATTTGAAATATCAAATTATAAAGTAACACAATTGTTTGGTAAAGGGGTAAATTTTAAAATCCCTCAAAAATTTTATCCGTTAATAGAAAAAGTAACACAAAAATATTTATTATAAAATGGAAACATTAAATAGAACAACAGCACCAGCTTTTCAAACATTAAATAAAATTGTTGTAAAACAGGTTGAAAAAAACAATTTAGATAATGGAATTAGTTTATATGCGCTAAACGCAGGTTCGCAAGAATTAATTAAACTAGAGTTTATTTTTAAAGCCGGCATGTATCAACAACCACAACCTCTTGTGGCATCGTGTACAAATTCTTTATTAGAGTGTGGAACAAAGTCATTCTCAGCAAACGAAATTAGCGAAGGAATAGATTTTTTTGGATCGTTTATTGAATTACAAGTTGATCAAGATTTTGCAACTGTAGTTGTTTATTCGTTAAACAAATATTTAAATGAAACTTTAAAATTTATTGAAGAGGTTATAAAACACCCTACATTTATAAATGATGAATTAGATATTTTAATAAGTAATAAAAAACAAAAACACGCCATAAATTCACAAAAAGTTAGTGTACTTTCTCGAAGAAAATTTGCCGAATTAATTTTTGGGGAAGACCACCCTTATGGAATAGATGTAAAAAACGAACATTTTGATTTAATAAATGTTTCTATTATAAAAAACTACTTTAAACAATTTTACAATTCAAATAACTGTACAATTATTGCCAGTGGCTTGTTACCAAATAATTTAATAGAAACATTAAATACATTTTTTGGTGGAAATGATTGGGCAGCAAAAGACACTTTAAAATTTAAACCATTAATTAATTATACTACTACAACTCAAAAAAAACATTTAATAGAAAAGCCAGATGCCATACAAAATTCTATTAGAATTGGAAGACCGTTATTTAATAAAACGCACCCTGATTATTTTCACTTTCAGGTATTAAATTCAATTTTAGGGGGTTATTTTGGGTCTAGATTAATGGCTAATATTAGAGAGGATAAAGGTTACACTTATGGCATAGGAAGTGGCTTAATGAATCTAGTAAATGGTGGATATTTTTCAATTTCAACAGATGTTGGTAGCGATGTTTGTGCCCCTGCTATTAAAGAAATTTATAAAGAAATTAAATTATTACAAACCAAATTAGTTGATAAAAACGAATTAGAAACTGTAAAAAATTACATATTAGGTCAGTTTTTACGCAGTATTGACGGCCCTTTTGCGCTTGCAGATAAATTTAAATCTATTTGGGAGTTTGATCTTAATTACGATTATTACGACAATTATTTTAATGCTGTAAAAGATGTAAAAGCAAGCAGATTAAGGGATTTAGCAAATCAATATCTTCAAGAAAAAGATTTAATTGAATGTGTTGCAGGCAAAAAATATTAATACAAAAACATGATAAATGTCAGTATTTTAAGATTTTATAAATTGATAAATTTAGAAAACACAAACAAAAAATTATGAACGAAACACAAGAAAAAATAGTTGAACGAATTAGCGAAAAATACAAAGCTATTGGGCAAGACCCCAACACGCATTTAGAAGGATTAGTATGGGCAAATCCAATTACTTATTGGGATTATATATTACCTGATGCATTGTTATCATTACAAGTACAGCGAACAACACAACCTGATGAAATGGTATTTATTATGTATCATCAAATTAACGAATTGTTGTTTAAAATGATTTTATGGGAAATAAATCAAGTTAGCAATGCTAAGGAAGTAAGTGCTGAATTTTTTACAGAAAAATTAACCCGTGTAAGTAGATATTTTGATATGCTTTCATCATCATTTACCATTATGGGAGATGGTATGCAAAAAGAACAATACATGAAATTTAGAAACACTTTAACACCAGCCAGTGGGTTTCAAAGTGCGCAGTACAGATTAATTGAATTTGCATCAACAGAATTAATTAATTTAATTGATTTTAGATTTAGAGCTACAATTGATAGAAATACACCTTATGAACATGCATTTGAACATTTATATTGGCAAGCTGCAGGTAAAGACCATGCAACTGGTAAAAAAAATACTTTATTAGTAAATTTTGAAAAAAGATACAAAGCCGAATTTTTACTTAAAATGGAAGGCTATAACACAACAAATCTTTACACCAAATTTAAACAATTACCTGCTGAAGTTAAATCTAATTTACAATTGCAAAATGCAATGAGGCATTATGACTATACAGTAAATGTAACATGGGTTATGGCACATTATCATGCAGCGGCAAAGTATTTAGGAAATGCCGAAGCCACAGGCGGTAGTGACTGGAGGAAATATATGTTACCAAAATACCAACGTCGTATTTTCTTTCCTAGTTTATGGACCAAAGATGAGCTAGATAATTGGGGCGAAAACAACTTAGAAAGTTATGCCATATTAACAAAACCTATATAATTTTTTAAAAAAATAAAAAAAACCCTGTTTATATTTATAAATATAAACAGGGTTTTTATATAGTGTACTTAATTAACCACAATTAATAGTTGATGTATTTGTAATACTAACTTTTCTAATTTTATTTACTGTAATTGAACCTTTAACAATACCACCTCCGGTATCATCCCCAATTATTAATCTGTTTGCTTGTCCAACATTAATGTTACCTTTTACGTTACCTCCATTTTTAATTTTCAAAGCGCAACCACTTCCAACATTTATATTGCCTTTTACATTGCCTCCATTTCTAACAACTAAACTTCCTTCTTGATTAACGTCAATATCTCCCTCTACTATGCCAGTACCTTGAACAATACATTTTCCATTTCCAACATTAATGTTACCTTTTACGTTGCCACCATTTTTTATTTTCAAAGTTTCGCCAGTATTTACAGTAATTGGGCCATTAACAACAGTAGTAATTTCAGTTTCTGTTGGTGTGTATACATTAAGATTTGATGCTACCGGAATGCGAGAAGAGTAGTCAATATCATATGTGCAAAGATCTCCTAACTTTAGTCCAGTATTAGGAAAATTGGGGTCACTAAAATCATAAACTTGTTCTGTTTCATCTTCTAGTACAGTACCAGAAATGTTATCTGGATTAATTGATTGTATTTTACCTAATGCCATAAAAATAATTTAATTGGTTTATATTGTAACAATAATAGCTTTTTATTTTGAATTAAAAAAATGTATATTTATGCAAATGAATTATTTTAAGTTGTTATTTTTTATTGGATTTTTCATTTCTCTAAAAGCATCATTTGGACAAGTTGAAAAAAGTGTTTATGATTCAATACCATTAATTAAAAATGATTCATTAAAAGTTAAATATATAATTGACAAAATAATTGAGCCACTAATAGATAATTCTAAATTTGAGAATGCTGCAATTGAAATAAATAATGCAAGAAAATACATAAAAAATGAAAATGACTTTAGATTAAAAAATAAATTTGTTGCAATATTAATAAAACAAGAAAATTATGAAGAAGCTAAAGAAATAATATCACAATATGAACAAGAGGCTATAAAATTAAAAAACAATATTCAACATGGTCAATGTTTAAGGCACAGAGCAGAAATTGAATTAAATTCAGGGAATTTAGATAAAAGTTCTATCTATTATTTTAAAGCATTAGACAAATTTATTTTATCAAAAAACAGCAGAAATATTGCTCTATCGTATTCAGATATTGGTGTTATTAGTTTTTATAACGAAAATTATAACCAAGCAATTTATTATTGGAATAAAAGTATTTTACTTGATAAACTAAACAATAATAAAAAATCTATGGCAAATAATTTATCAAACATAAGCTTAGCTTATATAGAATTGAAAGATTATAAAAATGCTGAATCTTCTTTATTTAGCTCTATTAAATTATGCGATGAAATTAACGACAGACTTGTTAAAGCAAACGCATACACTAATTTAACAAAACTTGAATTTCAAAATAAAAATTACAAAAAAGCAATAGAATATAATAATAAAGCCGCTGAATATTTCGAGTCTGTTAAAAAATATAATTTACTTGCTAACGCTTACTCAAATGGTGCTGAATTAGCTAGAAATGTAAAAGATTATAAATTAGCATTAACCTTAATTGATAAGGCATTTAAAATTTTAGATTTAACAGATAATAAAAATAATTTTAATAATTTTAATTTAAATAAAGCAGCCATTTTATATGATTTAAAATCATATCAACAAGCATACGATGAGTTGTATTTATATAGTAGTATCAAAGATAGTATTGAAAGCGTAGAATCTCAAACTAACATAAATGAATTAGAAAAAAAATATCAATTAAAAGAACGTCAACGTGAGAATACAATATTAAGCGAGAAGATAAAAAGTCAAGAGCTATACACAAGTAAAATGCAAATAACTATTGGTTTAATTAGTTTAATTGTACTAATTTTAGGCATTACAGCATTTGTTTTTATTAAACAAAATAGAGCCAAAAGCATAATAAATCTTCAATTATCAGAAAAAAACAGCATTATTAATTTACAAAAAAGTATTGTTGAAGACCAGCACAGAGATATTAAAGACAGTATAAAATATGCTAAACGAATTCAAGAAGCTATTTTACCTCCATTAAATTTATGGCATAAAATTTTGCCAAGTTCATTTATCCTACATATACCAAAAGATGAGTTAAGTGGTGATTTTTATTGGATAGAAGAAAATGAAAATTACATATTTGTAGCAGCAGCTGATTGTACAGGACATGGTGTACCAGGTGCATTAATTTCAATAGTAAATTTTAATTTGTTAAACAAGGCAGTATTAGAAAAAAACATTGAAAATCCATCTGAAATTTTAGATGCTGTTAATAATTGGTTAACCGAAAGCTTACACCAAACTTATGGCGAAAGTGCAGTAAAAGATGGTATGGATATAACTTTAATAGCCATTAATAAAAAAACAAATGAAGTACATTTTGCTGGCGCAAACAATCCAATATACAAAGTAACAAACGGAGTATTAACTCAAATAAAAGGTGATAAATTTCCGGTTGGAGCTTTTATAGAAGATAAAATAAATAAATTTACTTTACATAAATTTACAGTAGAAAAAGGAGACAATATTTATCTTTTCTCTGATGGCTTTGCCGATCAATTTGGCGGCCCTAAAGGAAAAAAATATAAATATTATCAATTTCAACAAAAACTAATTTCTTTATCTAATAATCTTCCTCAAATTCAACAAGAAAGTTTAAAAAAAGAGTTTCACGATTGGCAAGGATCACACGACCAAGTTGATGATGTATTGGTAATTGGAATTAAAATAGCTTAACTACAAATAATTCAATTAAAAGTTTTAATTAAAATAAAAGCCGCCCAAAAATAAGGTTGGGGATATTTTAATTTAGTTTCATTTTTTGCAATATTAAAAGCTTGCTCAATATTTTGATTTTTAGAAAAATTACTATAAAAATTAGACATAAAAAATTGCGTAGCATTATCATCAACAGGCCATAAACTTGTTATAATGTTTTTTGCTCCAGCAACAGCAAATGAACGTTGCAAGCCTGCAACACCCTCTGTTCCCATATTATCGCCTAAACCAGTTTGGCAAGCTGAAAGAACAACTAAATTTGTGTTGGTTAAATTTAAAAAACTGGCTTCATAAGCAGTTAAAATACCATCATTTTCAGAATTCGTATTTAAGCTATCACTTGTAGCAGGACCAACACCCGCCAATAATAAACCTGAGCGTAAAAAACTATTTTCTTTTAATGCTTGCTTTTCAAAACCCAACATTAATTTATTTTCAGATTCAACATCTTTTAAATAATATCCATGTGTTGCAATATGCAATACGCTTGGCGAAACCATTTTTCTTAATTTTTCTTCGCTAGCAAATTCATTTGTATAAACTTCAACTTTCCAATTATTTAATTTTAATTCGTTTGAAATTTTTTCTACCTCTAATTTAGTACCAGGTAGTTTTTCTAAATTAGTTAAACCATATCTACTAGCAACTAATTGAGTATTGGTGTTGTTTTGCTCACTTTTTTTGAATTTAAAATTGTAATCGTAATCAGGGTATCCCAAAAGTTCTGCATTTTTAGTATTTGATGTTGTTAATTTTCCATTAGATACTAAGCTAGTAAACCCTACTATATTAACAACTTCTATTTTATCTTGTAAATATTTATTAGATTGAGGGTTATACAAACTGGTTAAATTTATTTTTTGAAAAATTCCATCTAACGAAACATAAATTTTTGAAATTCCGTTAAGTGAATTTTGAATTGGTTTATAAAATAAATTATAACTTACTGTATCTAATTTTAATTCGTCAACATTATTTGAATAAATGCTAAACCCTTTTTCATCCATATAATTACCATTTTTATAAATAATTAATTCTGGAGATTTCGAATTATTTTTCACAATTAATGCGCCATACATTTTTTCAATAGTTGAATCATTTACCGATTTATATACTTTAAAAAATTCGATAGCCGCTTGTTTATTAGGCAAAGCTTGTTTTAATTGTTCAAATGTTATTAAACTATTAAACGATGAAATGTTTAGTTTTTGTTTTAAGGCATTTTCAATTTCATTAATTTTAAATAATAAGTCATTGTCATATCCAGTATTTTCTATTGATTTACTTCTATTTATTAATTTGTTTTTTTGTATTAACCATTCGTTATATAGTTTTTTTATTTCATCATTATTTGAATTAGAAACTAACTTTTGTAACCGTGCAGCGTTTTTACCAATTAAAGATTTTAATAAAATTTGATTTTCTAATGCCTTATTTATATATACATCAATATTTTGATTAGGTTCTTTTAGTTTATAATTAATTAAAAAAGCATTGTAACTTTCAAATAATGGATTTATTTTATTTAAAAATTCGCCTTGGTTCCCTTCTGACATGGCTTCAAAATAATTAGTTAATTGTTTTGAGTAATGATTTATAGAAATAAGGTATAACTCGCCTGCTTCTTTAAATTTATTTATATCAGAATAAACTTCTGCTAATAACATAGCCGCATTTGCATACAAATCATGGTTTTTACCAAATGTTTTTTCAACAATAAACAATGCTTCTTTTAAATTTTGTTCGGCTTCATTATAATTATGTAATTGCATGTTAACTAAAGCAAGTGAAGTTAAAAATGTTGGATACCTATAATGATTTTTACCAACAGTTTTTTCTACTATAGATAATGCTTCTGTTTTATATTGCTTAGCTAGTTTATAATTACCCAAATAAAAATAACAAGAAGCTAAATTATTTAAACAATTTCCATAGTATTGGTGGTTTTTGCCAATAGAAATTTCGTAACAATTTTTTGCATTTAAAAAACGTTTTAAAGCCTCATCATAATAACCAGATTCGGTATAAACCAACCCTAAATTATTTAATAAATTAGCGTAACTTCTTGTATTTGTATCTAAATACTGTTTTCTAATTTGAAGTGCCTTTATTAAAATTTCCGACGATTCTCCGTATCTCCCTAGTTCTCTATAAAAATCGCCATAATTGTTTAGGATTATACAATATTGGTCTGATTTAATTTTGCCTGTATTTTCATAAATTTTTAATGAGGTTTTAAAACAATCTTCAGCTTCTTTATTTAAACCTAACATTTTATAACACAAACCTAAATTATTATTTACTTGAGCTAATACTATAGTGTTATTGCATTTTAACTGATTATATACTTGTTTACATTTTTTTAAATTAAAAATGGCTAAATCGTATTCTCCAATTTCTCTGTAAATATCTCCTAAGTTGCTGTAATTTTCAACATGACCACATGTGTCTTTTAACATTAATTGATATTCATTATTAATAAGTTGATTATTTATTTCTATCGCTTTTTGATACTCTCCTAACTGATGGTAAATGTTTGCTAAATAATTTAATAATAAAATATAATTATTATTTTTTTCGCCATCTAATGTTTTAAAATAATATAAAAGACCTTCTACACCAGGTTTTGCATCTGCATATTTTTGTAAATGCATTAAAACTTGAATGTATTCAAAATAAATAATTGAATACTCTCTACTCGATGCACCAAGCATAACAGATAAATAATACATATTACTATAATAATATTTTTCTGCTTCTTTATAATTACCAATTCGTTTGTAATAATCGCCAAACCTGTATGTAACTATATATTTTTGAGTTGTGTCTTTAGATTTTACTGCGTAAGCATACGAATATTTTAATCCTTGTAATGCATTTAATGTATCTTTATTATCTAATAATGCAAAAGCATAATAACTGTAAAATTTTATTGCTTCATCATTAAATTTATCGAATAATTTTTCAAATTTACTTTCAAATTTTTCATAATCTTTAATAGAAATATTTTCATTTGCATCTAATTTTTTAGAAAATGTACCCCACTCTGTTTCAAAAGATTGGGATTTTATAATGCCAAAAGAAAAAAATATAAAAAATAAAACTCTATACTTCATTACTAATTAAAATTAAGAATTTTATTTAAACAATTTTAATTTTTAAGGGTGTTGTAAATTTCAATGACTTTATCTAAAACATCACTTGAATTATTATTTTCAATAACAAAATCTACCAATTTTATTTTTTCAGATTGGGATAATTGACTTTGCATTTTTTTCATCGCTAATTCTTCGCTTATCCCATCTCTCTTTACAATTCTTTGTAAGCGTTCGTTATCATTTGCAATTACTAAAATAGTTTTATCTAGTTCTTTATACAAACCAGTTTCAATTAAAAGTGCGCTTTCTTTTATAATAATTTTGTTTTTATTTTGTTTAACTAATTCAATAAACTTATTTTTTACAAATGGGTGTATTATTTGATTAATGTTATTTAATAAATTTACATCATTAAATATTTTATTACTTATATACGCTTTGTTGGGTTTATTTTCTTCAAAAGAGTCTGGGCCTAATAAAGATACAACACGTAATTTAATTTCTTTATCAAAGTATGCTTCTTTAGCAACTTCATCGCTATTAAAAATAATACACCCCAAAGCTTTAAATGCATTGGCTATTGTACTTTTTCCACTTCCTATATTACCTGTTAAACCAACTAACATTTTTATTTAATTAAAACTAATTCTACCATTTTTGGTTCTATGCTAATAACATGCGCTTTACTTGGTTTAGTTGTTAAAATAACTTGATGTTTTTTTTCTTTACCTATAAGAACTTCTGCATTAAATAAAGCCGAATCGCTTGAAAATTCATCGTTTTGCATTAAGGTATATTTAACTTGCACTGTATTAGGATATATATTAACTGATCTAAATTGTTTTGAATCTTTAATTTTTAATGGTAGTGTTACAATTTTATCTACTAAACGTTGAACATCGGTTACTACTTTTAAATTATTTGAAGAATAATAAACACTATCGCTTATTTTAATAATATTTAAGTTATATGTTGAGCTTTTATCTACATCAAATAAATTTACAGATTCTGTATAAACAGTGTCAATAGATTTTAACAGATTATGAGAGCCATATACTGTAATAAATTTTGGGATTATTTCTTTTATTTCAATTCCATAACCTGGTTTACAATTTATATTAAGGTTGTTTTTTACAATTACATTTTTTTGATTCCCTTTTGGTTCTGCAAAATAAATAGTATCAGGACTAACAGATAATATTTTAAGGTTTAAAGAGTATGGAGTATTATTATTTAAATATTTACTTAATACTATTTTATTTGAATGGTTTAAGTTGGTAATTTTATTAAAATCTACGGTTATTTGTTTTTTTAAATACAAATAATTTAATAAAAGTTTTAACCCACTTCCATTTACTTGCATAACAATTTTATTTGGGAGTTCGGCAACAGGAATTAAAAATGGTGGAATGTTTTTGTATTCTATTTTTACATGTGTTTGGATAGTTTTAATTTTACCTAAATCATGTATTAACCAAAACGCTAAAGCAAATAATATACAAATAAAAAAAGCCTTGGTTTTACCAGGCTTATTTATATTATTTGAAATTGAGTTCAAATTAAATTAGGTATTTTGTAATCCAACAGAACCTTCGCTTGAAACTGCAGTTTTAGCAATTTTCATTTTAGTTCCATCTTCAACTTCCATTATTAAAGTACCATCTTCTTTTACTTCAACAATTTTACCATATATTCCTCCAATTGTCAAAATTTTATCGCCTTTCTTTAAGTTTTCTATATATTTTTTTTGTTCTTTTTGTTTTTTTAATTGAGGTCGCATCATAAAAAAATAAAATACAACTACAATTAAAATTAAAGGTAAAAAGCTCATTATACCGCCGCCTTGTCCTTGTTGTGGTGCCATTAAAATAAATAAAGTGCTGTTCATCATGATATATATATTGTTTTAGGTTTATTTTGCTGTTTCTGGAACTATAATTTCTGTTTTAATTTTAATAATGCGGGTTGCTGGTTCGCAATTTGTTACAATAGTAATTGTTTTTTCTTGATAGCCAGATTTTCCTTCGCTATTAAAAATTACATTAACTTTTGCATTTTGACCGGGTAAAACTGGTTCTTTTGGCCATTCTGGTACTGTACAACCACAACTCCCACTTGCACTAGTTATAACTAAACTTTTGTTTCCTGTATTTTTAAAATAAAATGCGTGGCTCACTTTTTCTCCTTGACTAATTTTGCCAAAATCAAAAATTTCCTCGTCAAATTTTATTTCTGGTTTGTCAATATCTATTTTCCCATTTGCTGACGCAGAATTCTCAATCATATTGGTTGTAATTTCTTTATCATCTTTTGAAGTACAAGATGCTAAAACAATTAAACTAATTAATAATAAGAAATTTTTATGTAACATTAGGTTGCAAATATATAGGTTTTAGAAGTTGCTTCAAACAAAAAAATCCCAAAATTGGGATTTTTTAGCTTTAGAATTTTGCGCGTATTTTACGAACTTTACGTTTGTTTTTAGTAAAGAAATTTCCTTTATATCTTGTTCTGTAAAAACTACTTTTTCCTCTAATTACATAACTATAACTAATTGAAATATTCATATAATTATCTTTGTGTTTATTATCTCCACGTTTCATACCCCAATCGTGTGAGCGGTAAGCGCCAATATCATCTGGTGGTAATTCTGTAGTTCTTAAAAATAAACCTCTTTCGTATGCATTACCAGGGTCGCTAGGATAATTTCCGCTAATATCATCTAAATAATCAGAAAATGTTTTTCTAATATTTGCTTCAAAACCTAAACGGTGTTTTTTGCTAAATGTGAAATAAAACCCGAAACCGTATGGTATATTAAGCCCTATTGATTTATAATTGTATCCTTCTGTGTCATAATCTCTCATTTTTACCCATTCGCCTTGGTATTTACTTTTAGGGTTACTGTAATAACCACCAATTCCTCCAAAAATATATGCTCTAAAACCATTTCTATAGCGGTAAGTATTTCCTAAATCATTGTCTTCGTAAAAAAACCAATGGCCAGTAAATCCTAAGTCCATTAAATCATTTTTGAAATTAAAATTTCTATAATGTCTTCCTGGGTTAGTTGATAATTTATCATCTCCCTCAATTCTAATATAATCAAAAGCCAAACGTAAAGAGATTTTTGGTCTCCATTTATATCTTACAAATCCTCCTACATTCCAGCGAGTTTTAGCCAATTTCATATCAGCAACAAAGTCTCTACGGGTTTTTTCTTTACCACCAATATCTCCAAGATAGTTAGTTGCACCTAAATTAATTCCATAATCCCATAACCACTGGGCATTAATTGAGGTACTTAAAAAGACTATAAAGATGAATAATATAAATTTTTTCATTGAATTTTAATCAAATTAAGTACCAAATATAATAAAAAATAAATTACATTTTGGCAAAAATTTGTCGAAAAAGGGTAAATATTGTCTAATTTCACAAAATCAACAATTTATAAACAAAACCCTTATGTTAAAACATAATAGAATTTGTGAGCTTTTTAAAATAGAAAAACCTATAATACAAGCTGGAATGATTTGGTGTAGTGGATGGGAATTAGCTAGTGCCGTAAGTAACGCAGGAGGATTAGGGTTATTAGGAAGTGGGAGTATGTACCCCGAAATTTTAAGGGAACAAATAAGAAAATGTAAAAATGCTACAACTAAACCTTTTGGTGTTAATTTACCTTTATTATACCCAAATATAAATGAACATATATCTATTATTATAGAAGAAGGGGTTAAAATTGTATTTACAAGTGCAGGAAATCCTAAAACATATACGGCTTTACTTAAAGAAAAAGGAATAACTGTTGTGCATGTTGTTAGTGCTGTAAAATTTGCAAAAAAATGTGTTGAGGCTGGTGTTGATGCTATTGTAGCAGAAGGATTTGAAGCCGGAGGACATAATGGGAGAGAAGAAACAACAACAATGGTTTTAATTCCAGAGGTAAAAAAACACATTAACATTCCTTTAATTGCTGCTGGCGGAATTGGTTTTGGAAATCAAATGGCTGCAGCTTTTTGTTTAGGTGCCGATGCTGTACAAATTGGGAGTAGATTTGTAGCTACTCCAGAAAGTAGTGCACATCAAAATTTTAAAAACACAATTATAAATACTAATGAGGGCGATACACAGTTAGTGTTAAAACAACTTACACCTGTTAGATTAATAAAAAATAAATTTTATAACGAAGTTGTAAATGCAGAAAATAATGGTGCAACTAAAGAGCAATTAACAGAACTTTTAGGTAGAGGAAGGGCTAAAAAGGGAATGTTTGAAGGTGATTTAAATGATGGCGAATTAGAAATTGGACAAGTTAGTGCAGGAATAAATTCAATTAAACCTGCAGCACAAATTGTTGATGAAATTTACACTGAGTTTTTAGAAACAATAAAACAACTTTCTAATATTAATCTTTAACAAATAAAGCTTTTAGTTCTGTTGCTTCCTCGGGTTTTAAACGCCCTGCAAGTATTAATGATAATTGCCTGCGACGTAAAGCCCCATCAAATCTTTTTTTCTCTAAATCAGTTTCAGGGATTAATTGTGGGACGGGTAAAGGAGCTCCATTTTGGTCAATTGCCACAAATGTTAAAATTGCTTCGTTACATTTTGTTTTTTCGCCAGTAACAGGGTTTTCAAACCAAACTTCTACATAAACTTCCATACTACTAGTAAAAGCCCTACTCACTTTAGCTTCAAGCGTTACTACACTGTTTTGTTTTATTGGGTTTTCGAAACTTACATGGTTAATTGAGGCTGTTACAACAACTCTTCCGCAATGCCTTTGTGCTGCAATTGCTGCGGTAATATCTACCCATTGCATTAATTTACCTCCAAACAAATTACCAACATGGTTTGTATCGTTTGGTAAAACTACTTCGGTATTTATTGTTAAGGATTGAGCTGATGTTTTTGATTTCATAAAATATTTTTAACAGAGTACAAAAATACTAACTTTACAGCATTAATTAAAAATGGATTACAATTACATAAAAGCTATACATATTATTTTTGTGGTTTGCTGGTTTGCAGCCTTATTTTATATTGTGAGGTTATTTATTTATACTAAAGAAGCACAGAGTAAAGACGAAATTGCACGCCCAATTTTAACCAATCAATTACTATTAATGCAAAAAAAATTATGGTATATTATTGGTTGGCCAGCTATGATAGGTTCATTAATTTTTGGTTTATGGATGCTATTTAAAAGTCCTATTTTATTTTCTTATCCATGGATGTGGTTAAAATTAATTGCTGTGGGTTTGTTAACCGTTTACCATTTTCAATGTCAATTAATTTATAAACAACAAAGCAATGGCACTTTTAAATATACATCAATTAAACTGCGTTTATTTAATGAATTAGCAACTTTATTTTTAGTGGCAATTGTGTTTTTGGTTATTATAAAATCTACTTCGGGTTTATTATGGGGTTTATTAGGTTTAATTGCTTTTGCTGCAATTTTATTTATTGCAGTTAAAATTTACCGTAAGCAATCCGAAACTAAAGAAACACCACAACAAATAAGTGATGAGCAAAAGGTAAACGAAGATACTTCTGTTCCTCCTACTCCACCAACTTTATAAATTAATGGCATTTAAAGTAATCAAAAACTTCTTCGCAAGAGTTGCATTTGTATAAAGCTTTACATGCTGTTGAACCAAAATTACTTAATAAAGTACTTTTGTTTGAATTACATCTTGGGCAATGAATTTGGCTTTCTGCACCAATTTTTTTAGCACAACTAGAATGTAATGGAGGCGCAATGCCGTATTGTTTAAGTTTTAATTTAGCTTCTTTAGTTAACCAATCTGTTGTCCATGCAGGTTCGTATGAAATATTTATTTCGCAATTATAAATTCCATATTCATTTAAAATTCTTTTAATTTCATTTGAGATAAAAGGAATTGCTGGGCATGCTGTATATGTTGGGGTTATAGTAACATTATAATTATTATTATCCCATTTAACATCTCTTAAAATTCCTAAATCTCTAATTGTAAGTACTGGAATTTCTGGGTCTGGAATTTCTGAAATTAAATTAAAAACTTGGTGACTATTTAATTTAGAATTTACCATGTTGCATTAGGGTATGCCCTTTGTAAATATTGCATTTCCGAAAGAATATGTCCAAGATTTTCGGTGTGTTTACCATTTCGTCCTCCAAACATCATAAATGAATTTTCGGGTAATTTTAAAGTTGCATTTTTTAATGTAGTTGAAATAGTATTTAACCAATTGGCTTTAAAATCTAATGCATTAGGCGCAATATTATTTTTCGATAAATTTAAATCTATCTCATCTTGTTCAAACATCTCGCCTGTGTATGTCCACAATGCATCAATTGCATTTTGCAACCTATGTTTACTTTCGTCTGTTCCATTACCCAAACGTATTACCCAATCAATAGTATGAGTTAAATGATAATTAGACTCTTTTATAGATTTTTTGGCAATAGAAGCAAGTGTTTCATCTTTACTTTTTGTTAGTTCGTTATACAACAAACAATCAAAAGCAGAATAGTAAAACTGCCTAGCAATAATATATGCAAAATCTTGATTAGCTTGCTCAACTAATAAAAAATTTAAATAATCAATTTCGTCTCTTCTATAGGCTAAATCATCTTCGGTTTGATTATTATTATTTAGTTTAGCAGCATAATTAAATAGTACCTGTGCTCTGCCAATATAATCTAAAGCAATATTTGTTTGTGCTAAATCTTCTTCTAAAAAAGGCCCTTTACTACAATTTTCTGAGAGTCTTTGTCCTAAAATTAATGCATTATCAGCAAGCCTTATAATGTATTTATATAAATTATTTTTTTCCATTTAATTAAATTTTAAAATTAAAATGCATTATATGTTCTGAGCACCTTCTGGCATCACATAAAAAGTAGGCATTCGGTAAATTTTATCGTTTGACGGATCAAACAACATTTCGTTATCCAACGGATTTGATGCAGAAATTGACAATGTAGGAACAACCCAAATACTTGTACCTTCGCCCCTACGCGTATAAATATCTCGTGCGTTTTGCATTGCCATTTTAATATCAGATGCGTGCACACTACCAACATGTATGTGAGGAAGACCCGATTTACTTTGGATAAAAACTTCCCAAACTTCTAATTGATTATTATTTGTACTCATAAAATTTATTTTTGTTTTTTACTATAAGCTAAGGCTGCTTCTCTAACCCAAGCACCTTCGTTGTGATATTTTATGTGATGATTAATTCTTTGTTTATTACATGGACCATTGCCGTTAATTACATTATTAAACTCTTCCCAATTTATCTTACCTATTTCGTAATGTCCTGTTTTTTCATTTAATTTATAATCTTTATCTGGTATTGTAAGTCCAATAAGTAAGGCTTGTGGTATTGTTTTATCAATAAATTTTTGTCTTAATACATCGTTCGATTCGCGTTTAATTTTCCACTTAAATGCATTACCACTATTTGGAGAATTGCTATCATGAGGACCAAACATCATTAACGAAGGCCACCACCACCTATTCATTGCATCTTGGGCCATTTTTTGTTGTTCGTTTGTTCCCCTCATCATCTTTGTCATTATTTCATACCCTTGCCTTTGATGAAAACTTTCTTCTTTACAAATTCTAACCATTGCTCGGCTGTAAGGTCCATAAGATGTGCGTTGTAATGAAACTTGATTAACAATTGCAGCTCCATCAACCAACCAACCAATTGCGCCAATATCTGCCCAATTTAAAGTTGGATAATTAAATATACTTGAATATTTTGCCTTACCAGTTTGCAACTGGTTAATCATTTCAGATCTAGAAATACCAAGAGTTTCAGCTGCGCTGTATAAATACAATCCATGCCCTCCTTCATCTTGAATTTTTGCAAGTAATATTTGTTTAGCCCTTAAACTAGGGGCACGAGTAATCCAATTACCTTCAGGTTGCATACCTATTACTTCAGAATGTGCATGCTGCGACATTTGACGAATTAAGTGTTTTCTATATTCATCAGGAAAAACATCTTTTGGTTCAATATATTCACCTTGATCTATTCTTTCTTGGAAAGTTTCGAGTGTTGCATTACTAGTTAAACTCATAGATTTTATTTTTAATTAATGAAATTATAATTCCTATAATCAAAAATAAAGAAGAATAAATTTAAATGATTGACTTAAGTCAGAAAACAATATGATTATACTCAATCTTTAATGAAGATTAAATTTTGACCTAAATAAATTATCCAATTATTTCGTATAGTCCCCAAAACAATAAAATTAACCCTACAGAAGTAAATGAATACATAATTGTTGTAAACGATTGATTTGAATGGAAATTAAAAACAGTAATTACAAAACCAGATAATAAAAACAAAAGGGCAATGCCTAATTTTTTAACACCTGCTTTACTTTTAATTTGATGGTTCTTTTTTTTAACTGCTTTAATTGCTGTTTCTAATTCAACAACATCAGCACCAAGATCCTTTAATACATTTTCAACTTCTGTAAAAGATTTACCATTTTCAAATAATTCTACAGCTTTATTTACAAAAAAATCTAAGTTTTTAATATTCATTTTTAATTATTATAAATTTAAAAAAAGATTTATCATTAAATGTGACAAATCAATTTAATATAAATTTATAAAAAATTTTTAAATAGCCAAACTAAATGTATTATTTGTAGGAATTGAATCCCAGAACCTTTTATCAAAAACCAAGGCAATATTACGCAAGTAAGTTTTACCTAAAGGAGTAATTACAACTGAATTATTTTTTATTTCAACTAAATTATCTTTAACAAGTTCATTAAAATTTTCGAAATTAAAACTAAAACTACTATCAATTTTAAATTCATCTTTACACATAATATTTAAAATTAGTTCTTTAATTTTTAAATCGTATGCAGTTAAAATATGCCCTTTATGAATCGGAAATAAATTTGAATTAATTTTTTCAATGTAAGTTTCAACATCTTTACAATTTTGGCTATAAGCCCCCCATGAATCACTAATAGCAGAACAACCTAAACCAACAAGTAATTTAGTTGAATTTGTTGTATAACCCATAAAATTACGATGAAGTTTTTTAGTTTTGTGTGCCACAAAAAGTTCATCGTTAGGTAAGGCGAAATGGTCCATTCCGATATCTTTATAATTATGCTCAGTAAATAATTGTTCGCCAATTGTATAAAGTATCTTTTTTTCTTCTCCATTAGGAATATCGGCTTCTGTATATCTACGTTGCCCGGGTTTTAACCAAGGCACATGTGCGTAACTGTAGTATGCAATTCTATCGGGTTTTAATTTAATAACTTCTTTAATAGTATGAAGTACACTTTTTGGTGTTTGAAAAGGTAAACCATATACCAAATCAAAATTAATGGAATTGTAACCAATTTTACGAGCAGTTTTAACAATAGAATTCACTTCATCAAAAGTTTGAAATCTATTTATAGCAATTTGAACTTTTTCATCAAAATCTTGAATACCAAAACTAACTCTTTTAAAACCAAGATTAAATAATGTTTGTAAATGCTCTTCTGTTGTGTTAGAAGGATGTCCTTCAAAACTAAAATCATGGTTTTGCGAAATTTCACATCCTTTTAATATTTCAATAATTAATTTTTTTAAATTTTTAGGTGAAAAAAAAGTAGGAGTTCCTCCTCCCAAATGAATTTCTTTAATTAAAGGAGGTGCATTAAATAAATTGAGATACAACTGCCATTCTTTTAACACTGCATTAATATAAGGCTCTTCCACTTTATGATTTACAGTAATTCTAGTGTTACATGCGCAATAAGTACATAAGCTTTCGCAATAAGGCAAATGGATATAAATACTTATGCCTTCTTTATTATATTTGAAAAAGGATTTTTTTACTTCATCAATCCATAAAGTTTCAGTTAAATTATTTTCCCAATAAGGTACAGTTGGATAGCTTGTGTATCTAGGTATTTGTTTATTATATTTTTCTAGGTTTTTCAAAAATAATTAATTTGGTTTACAAATAATTTTTGAATGAGGCGTAGAAGGTGCGTGTGTACAACATTCTACTTTTTTAGATTCAGTAATGAACTTTGGGCTTAAATAAGGGATTCCTAAATTTAATCCTCTAATTATCATTAGTATTGCCATAATACTTAACATGTATGGAACAGTTTTTGTTACAGAAGTTTTAAATTTAGAACCTGTCCATACCGAAAAATATGGTAATGCAACCATAATTGGCCAAGTAGATAAACCAAAAACAAACATAAAAAAGGCAGAATAAAAAATGTTGCCAGTACTTGCAGCAATAGGCAACGCAGCATACACTAATCCACAGGGTAAATAACCATTTAGTAACCCTGTTAATGCAAAAAAATTTAATTTATTTTTACTAATTGAAAAACGAAGCTTATTTTTTATTTTGTCGCTAATTTTAAACTTAAAATAATTATTTGAGAAATTAAACACGTTACTATATTTAAATAAAATAAAAACTAAAACTAATACGCCTGTAATAATAGATAAAAATCTTTGTAATCCTGCAACAACAAATAATTCGCCAATAGAGCCAACAATAATGCCTAACGAAACATAAGCGAGCGTACGTCCTAAATTATATAAAGCAATTGCTGTATGTTTTTTTATTGAGGTAAAATTATGTACCGGTAAGGCTAAAGCAATAGGGCCACACATGCCAACGCAATGTAAACTTCCTATTAAACCTAGCATAATTGGTACAACAATTTGAAACATTTTAATTAAATTTTAAACTGTATTCTTTAAAATACTGTACATTATCTATTTTATAATCAAATTGAACTTTGTAAAAACCTTTTTTAAATTCGGATAATGAAATCGCTTGCCTTCCATTTTCGAAATTTAAAGGTTTAACCACATCTAAATCTGCATTAGATGGTCGATAAAAAGTTAAAGTGCCTTCTACTTTTTTATTATTTAAAAGCGAATCTAATTCAAAAACAATTTCTTTAGAATTGAATGAATAATTAAACGAATGATTAGACTCAATATCTCTATTTAATGCATCTAATTTATTTTGGAATACTAACTCTTTTGCATAGTAATCGTTTGTTACTAAATCTACTTTATTATTATAACATTTAATTACTAGTGTTAAAATTAAACTAATAAACAAAATGTAAAAAACAACAATTTTAACTCCAAAATTTAATTTCATAATTTATTTCTTTAAGATTTTGTTTGAATTTTAAAAGGTCCTAAAAAACTTGTTTTAACTTTTTTAATTATTTTATTATTAGATAAAATGGTAAACTCGATATTTGTTTTTCTATTCTGAATTTCTTCTTTACTTAAAATTAAGAAAAATTCTCCTTCAGAAATACTTTCAGGCTTTAAAACAATTTCTTTTCCAACATATTTTAACTCATATCCATTTAAATTATTTACTTTAATTTCAACCGGCAATGTTTTTCGTGTTTTATTAACTAACTTAATTGTATATAAATTGCTAATTTTATTATTTTCTTGTTCTTGATATAACATGCCTTTTGCTCTTAAAATGGTTACATCAAAATCTGAACGCGAAGCCAATAAAAATACTTCTAAACCTAATAATAAAATTAATACAACAGAATAAGCTTTCATTCTATTTGTAAATCTAAGCTTAACTTTATTTTTAATTCCATTTTCAGAGTCGTAACGAATTAACCCAGTTGGTAAATTCACTTTTGTCATTATGTCATCACAAACATCCATACAAGCCGTGCAACTTACACATTCTAATTGAGTACCATGCCTTATATCAATACCAGTTGGGCAAACTTTTACACATAAACCACAATCAACACAATCGCCACTTGTTCTTTCTTCATTTTTCTTAACTTTTTTACGAGGCTCTCCACGTTCATAATCATAAGCTACAACAACAGAATCTTTGTCTAACAATACGCCTTGCATTCTTCCGTATGGGCAAACAATAATGCAAACTTGTTCTCTAAACCACCAATAAACAAAAAAGAAAATTGTGGTAAAAATTAATAATCCAACAATTAAAACAATGTTAGAACTTGGGTTACTTAAAGAATGGAAAACTTTATCAACTCCAATGCCATAGCATAAAAATGTTGTAGAAATTATAAATGAGATTAAATAAAAAATTAAAAATTTAGCTGTTCTTTTAATTATTTTTTCTTTTGTCCACGGGCTTTTTTTTAGTTGTTTTTGATAAGCTGCATTTCCATCAATCCAATATTCAATTTTTCTAAAAATCATTTCCATAAAAATTGTTTGTGGGCATGCCCAACCACAAAACAATCTTCCAAAAACAACAGTAAAAAGCGCAATAAATACAATAAAAGCAAGCATCCCTATCATGAAAATAAAAAAATCCTGAGGCCAAAAAATTGCACCAAACAAAATGAATTTTTTATTTATAACATCAAATAGAAATAAAGGATCTTGATTGTATTTTATAAATGGTAGTGTAAAAAAAATGATTAAATAAACCCAAGTAAAATACGTTCTTAAATCATAATATTTTCCATAAGGTTTAATTGGAAAAACCCACGAGCGTTTTCCTTCTTCAGTAACAGTTGATATTGTATCTCTAAAGCTTTGATCTTCGAAATCAGAGTATGGTTTTTTGGGATCCATTACTTAGTACTTTCATTTGGAAGTTTTATTTTTATTGTATCGTTTGGTTGCTTTAAAAGAGAATCTTTACTTGAAGTTGAGGCACCGCCTTCTGAGTACAAATCGCCTTGTGGTGCCTTACCATTTGGAGGATTAGTGCCAGAAAGTGATTTAATAAATGATGAAACTTGAGCTATTTGAATTGGTGATAAATCTTCTTTCCATGATTTCATTCCTTTTTCTACCCAGCCATATTTTATGCTTTTAAATACTTCAGTTAAACTTCCACCATGTAACCAATAACTATCTGTTAGGTTTGGCCCAACTGTACCTTCGCCTACTTTACCATGACAAACAGCGCAATTCGCAATGTAAACTCCTTTTCCTGCTTCAATTTCATTAGCATCAGTTATAAGTTTAACAGTATTTTCATCAACATTATTAGCTGATTTTTTCATGTGTTCTTCAACTTTTTGTTTGGCAATTTTCATTTCAGTTTCAAATTCTTTATCTTGCAACTCCCCTATTTCGGCTACGTGATAATAAATCATGTAAACAAATGCAAACACAATAGTTAAATAAAATCCATACTTCCACCAAGGAGGTAAATTATTATCTAACTCTCTAATGCCATCATAATCATGCTCAAGTAAAATTCTTTCTTCTTCTTCAACTGGAACGGCATCTGTAAGTGTCATTACAATTTTAGTTTCACTTAATTTTACAACTTTTTCTGGTGTAGATTTTTTTTGTTTTAATAAATAATTAAACTGAAATAATAAAGTTGTAAGTAAAATTAATTCAATAATAATTACAAATATCATTGTATAAAACGTCATTGAGTCTAATCCTCCTATTCCAGAATTACCTTTTGATGTAACAGCTGCATTTAAACTAGAAACAAAAAAAGTTCCAATTAAAAAGAGTAAAGTTTTACTAATTTGTGCATTGTTTGTTTTATTATTTTTAATTAGTAAATCACTTTCGGCAATATTTTTTAGAGCTGTACTAAAAGCTATAATTACTATTAATAATAATATTATAACAGATAATAAAACCAAAAACAATGGATTTGAAAATGCACTTGGGTTTTTTTGAATTGTTTGTTCTTGGCAAAATAAAGAAAGCGGACTAAGCATTAATAATCCTAATAATTTTAATATTGAATTTTTTTTCATATAAATTGTTTGTTCAAAGAATTAATCAATTATTTTATTATTGGCATTTTCTACATTTTCTTTTAAATCAAGCGGAATACGGCTAACCTCATCAAAATGGTATTTGCTACCTTTAATTAAGTAAATAGAAACTGCTGTGAAGAATAATACAAATATCACCAATCCTATTAATGGATAAATTCCAATACCAGTTATACTTTCTAAATAATTTATAAATTTCATTTTTAAATTCTTATTAATTAAACTTTATTTATTTGCTTGAGATTTAGAGTTATTTGCTTTAATATCTTTACCTATACGTTGTAAATAAGCAATTAAAGCAACAATTTCTCTGTCTGGTAGTGTTTCTATTCCATCTTTTTTAAGGCTTGCTGCAATTTTATTAGCTTGTTTTTCCATATCTTTTAAAGCATTATTTTCATAACCATCAGGATAAGGAACACCCAAGCGTTTCATTGCTTTTATTTTAGCTATAGTATTGGTTGCATTTAATTGATCTTCAATTAGCCATGGATACCTTGGCATAATTGAGCCTGGAGCCATTGAACTAGGTTCGTACATATGGTTAAAATGCCAACTATCAGGATACTTACCTCCTACCCTTGCTAAATCTGGCCCTGTGCGTTTACTTCCCCATTGAAAAGGATGATCATACACAAATTCTCCTGCTTTAGAATATTCGCCATATCTAGCAACCTCATCTCTAAATGGTCTAACCATTTGCGTATGGCAAGTATAACAACCTTCTCTTACGTATATATCTCTTCCATGTAACTCTAACGGTGTGTAAGGTTTTACACTTTGTATTGTAGGTATATTTGATTTAACAAGAAATGCAGGAACAAACTCAATTATACCACCAATTGCAACAACTATTAAACTTACAATTAACATTTGAATTGGTTTACGTTCAATCCATCTGTGCCAATGGTCAGTTGCATGTGCTTTGTATTCTTTTGCTAATGCAGGTGCCGAATCAGTTTCTACTTCGTGGAAATTTCCAATTTTAATTGTTTTAATTAAGTTCACAATCATCATAATGGCTCCTGTTAAATATAATAAGCCACCAATTGAACGCGCAATGTAAAATGGTTTTAAATAAGTAACAGTATCCATAAATTGATATTTTAATTGCCCTTCTTCAGTAAAATCTTTCCACATAGATGATTGCATGAAACCCGCCCAATAAATTGGAACTGCATATAAAACAATACCTAAAGTAGCAATCCAAAAATGTTGATTTGCCATTTTTTCTGAATATAATTTTGTTTGAAATAATCGAGGAATTAACCAATACAATACTCCAAAGGTTAAAAATCCATTCCAGCCTAAAGCACCAACGTGCACATGCGCAATTGTCCAATCTGTAAAATGACTTATTTTATTTACTGCTTTTAGTGATAATAAAGGTCCTTCGAAAGTTGCCATACCGTATGCCGTAATTGCAACCACCATAAATTTTAATGCAACATTATCTCGCACTCTATCCCACGCTCCACGTAATGTTAATAAACCATTAATCATACCTCCCCATGATGGAGCAATTAACATAACCGAAAAAACAACACCTAAAGATTGTGCCCAATCTGGTGTTGATGTATATAATAAATGATGAGGGCCTGCCCATATATACAAAAATATTAAAGCCCAAAAATGTATGATAGATAACCTATATGAATAAACAGGACGTTGAGCCATTTTAGGTAAAAAATAATACATTAAACCTAAATAGGGTGTAGTTAAGAAAAATGCTACAGCGTTGTGCCCATACCACCATTGAACTAAGGCATCTTGCACACCAGCATACCATGAATAAGATTTCCAGAAAGTAACTGGTATTTCGATAGAGTTTACAATGTGTAACATTGCAACGGTTATAAATGTACCAATGTAAAACCAAATTGCAACGTATAAATGTCTTTCTCTTCTTCTTATAATTGTTCCAAACATATTCCAACCAAAAACTACCCAAACAATTGTAATTAAAATATCAATTGGCCATTCTAGTTCTGCATATTCTTTACCTGTTGTATAGCCTAAAACTAAAGTTATTGCGGCAAGCACAATAATTAATTGCCAACCCCAAAAATGAATTTTACTTAAAAAGTCGCTAAACATACGCGCTTTTAGTAAGCGCTGTAATGAGTAATAAACTCCCATAAAAATACCATTACCAACAAAAGCAAAAATAATTGCATTGGTATGTACAGGACGAACCCTGCCAAAAGTTGTAAAAGGAATATTAAAATTAGCTTCGGGTAAATACAATTGAATAGCGGCCAATAAACCGGCTAACATACCAACAATGCTCCAAAACATAGTTGCATATGCAAACAATTTAACTGTTTTATTATCGTACTGAAATTTTTGTAGTTCCATAAGTTGTTTTTAGTTTTTTTGATTGTTAGTTGTTAGTTGTTATTTGATTTTGATTACTATTTATTTTTTCATTTTTTTCTTCTTCAGGCTTAGGATCAAATAATACACGTACAGATGGTGTATAATCATCTTCGTATTGATTTGATTTTACAGACCAAATAAAGGCAATTAAAAAGCCAATTGCTAAAACTAAGCTCGCCCCTATCATTATGTACATTGCACTCATATTGCCGGAACAAATTTAGGTTTAGAATAAAGGTTAAATTTGATTAGGATCATATTAAATTATGACTTTTATCAGTTAAATATTTTTTACTAAAATAAGCGCTTAAAATTGTTGTTAAAAAAATTATACTTAAAGAACTTACGGGCATTAAAATTGCGGCAATTACAGGTTTTAAATTTCCTTGTACTGCAAAACCTAAACCAATTAGGTTATATAAAACAGAAAGTATAAAACAAGCATTAATTACCAATTTTTGTTTTTTACAAAATAAAATAAATTTATCTAATAACTTAAAATTCTCTCCTATCAAAATTGCATCACAAGAAGGTGAAAAATTATTATTATTATCGCTTATTGCCAAACCAACATCGCTTTGTTTTAAAGCACCCGCATCATTTAATCCGTCTCCAACCATTAAAACTATCTCACCTTTATTTTGTTCATTTTTTATTGCCTCAAGTTTATCAACCGGTTTTTGATTAAATAACATTACTGAACTGTTCGGAAAAATAGTTAGGAGATTTTGTTTTTCAGATTCATTATCTCCTGAAATAAGCATTAAAGGAAATTTTGAGCCTAAATGCTTAATCGTTTCAGTTAATCCCTCTCTGTATTTGTTACTAATGCGATAATACCCTAAATAATCGTTATCAATTTTAACGTGAACGCAACTTTCTACAAGTTTATTATTTTGTTGTAAGTTTAAAAAATCTGCCGAACCAAGTTGAATATGATGATTGTTAATTGTACCTGATACTCCCATCCCTGCAATTTGTTTAAAATTTGTAACAGGTAATTGATTATTTGTTTTTAATGATTTATAAATTATTTTACTTAAAGGGTGGTTTGATGCGCCGCTTATTGTTTTTATTTCATCTTTTTGAGTTGTATTTAGTTCTATTCCTTCAAAAACAACTGGCGCTTGATCTTGTTCTGTTATTGTTCCTGTTTTATCAAAAACAATTTTAGTTGTTTTTGCAATTTTTTCAATTACATTTTCATTTTTAACAAAAAACTTGTGTTTATTTAATAAACGAATATAATTTCCATTGGTAAAAGTAGCACTTAATAATAAAGCACAAGGGCATGCTATAATTAATATTGCTGTTACCGATGGCCAAATTTTTGAAGGATTGTTTATACCCCAATAAATAGCTGTAATAATTGTAATAGAAAATAAAATGTAAGTAAAGTATTTACTTAGTTTGTGAATAAATGATTTGTGTTTATTGTCTTTGTCTTCTTTAAAAGTATCTGCATTCCATAATTGTGTTAAATAACTTTGTGTTACTTCTTTTACAACTTTTAATTGAATTGCTTCTCCTTTTTGTTTTCCTCCTGCATAAACTAATTCTCCAATAGATTTAGGTACAATTTTGGATTCGCCAGTTACAAAACTATAATCAACCTCTCCTTTTCCATAAAATAATATTCCATCAGCCGGAATTATTTCATCGCTGTGTACTTTAATTATATCTCCTATAGTTATTTCAGAAATTGGTTTTTGTATTTCTTCTTTGTTATTTATTACAGTAATTCCAAGCGGAAAATAAGATTTAAAATCTCTGTCGAAAGAAATGTTTTTATATGTTCGAGTTTGAACATATCTACCAACCAACATAAAAAATACAATTCCACTCATTGAGTCTAAATAACCTGCGCCTGTATTTGATAGTATTTCAATTAAACTTCTTACAAACGTAATTAATATTGCTAAAGCAATTGGTGCATCTATATTTAAAAACTTTTGTTTTAATCCTTTATAACCAGAAATAAAAAATTCACTTGCGCTATAAAAAAAAACAGGCAATGATAAAGCCAATGATAAGTAACCAAATAATTGTTTTAACTGAATATCACCTTCTTCGGCAATTGAAAAATATTCAGGAAAACTTAACATCATAATATTACCAAAACAAAATCCTGCTACACCAAGCTTTATAATTTGTTTATAATCATAGCTTTTTACCGATTTAGAATCTAAATCACTTAAACTTAAATGTGGTTCGTATCCAATTAAAGATAGATTTTCTGCAACTATAGATAATTTAGTTTGTTGATGGTTATAAATTATTGTTATTTCACGTTTAATAAAGTTTACTTGAGATTTAATAATTTGAGGATTTACTCTGTTCATGTGCTCTAAAATCCAGATACACGAACTACAATGAATTTGCGGGAGGTAAAAAACAACGTGACTGTGTAGTTCATCTTCAAAAATCACATATTTAGATTTTATGTTTGAATTATCTAATAAATCAAATTTACCTTTTCTATATGCTTTGTTTTGTTTTAATCCAGGCGTATTTTCTAAAGAATAGTATTCACACAAATCATTTTCATTAATGATTTGATAAACTGTTTTACACCCATTACAACAAAATTTCTTGTCGTTTATTGTATTGTGATTGTTTAAAACTACATCGCCACAATGGTAACACAATTCTTTACTTAATTTTTCGGTTGATTTATTCTTTACTATTTTTTCTTCAATAAACATTAAATTTAATTATTAAGAATGTCTAATTCTTTGCCTTGTTCATTTTGTTTATCTAGCGTCCATTCATCAGTATAGGTTGTTTCAAGCCATAATTTACCAGATTTTCGAAATACTTGAATGTTTAAATTTAATTTATCTAAAAAAAGTTTTTCTAAATCTATAACTGTCATATTCCCGTCTATTTCAAACTTATTATTATTTCTTTCATTTAAATTAATTGGAATATTTTCTTTTAATCTATAGTAAGAGGCTGTTTCTAGTTGTTCTTTACTAATTTTATAAACTTCTAACTTTAAATATGGAAAATGTTCGGTAAATTTTGTTTTTATTTCACTTAACGTTAGTTTATTTTGAAGTACTAATTTCATTGTAAAAAAGAGCTTTTATTTAATGTAAAACAAGTTTTGATTGATATTCATTAATCAATCTTAAACAGCTTATCCAGTGTAAATTTATCGAACTGTATTAAAACAAACATATTTAAAACAATTAATAAAAATCTAGGAAATGCGTGTTTTGTATCCCACATAGGTTGTACTAAACCAAATGCAATTGATACAATTATTAAATCTAAGCCTAAAAAAATTAAAGTGTATTTGTATAAAAATCCTAAAATTAAAAATGCACCACCTAAAAATTCGGTAAAAGAAGTAAATACAACAACCATTGTTAATAAGCTATCAGGTATTTTTAATTTATAAGTATCAACTTTAAAAGCCTCTACACAACCTTTTATTCCTACTTTAAAAACCTTATCATAACCTTGAAAAAGAAAAAGTAATCCTGTAAAAACTCTTACAATTAAGCTAAAAATTTCGTATTTATTTTGATCAATAATCATAATGCAAAGTTACTAAAGTGTGTTTTTTTTTACTGAAACATAAATCATTTATAAAAACTGATTAATATCAGTTATTAAAAATAAACAAAAACTAGTAAATGTCATAATTAAATTATGATGCAAGTCATAACAAGTGCTTGCTTTGGGAAGTACGTTTGTTTAAAATTGAAAATTATGGATACAACCTTAAAAAACACAGCAAACTTCTCAACACATTCAACAAAAGTTGAAACAAAAGGAGCATACAAAAAACTAATTGAAAAATTAACTTTTAGTTATTTTGGATTAATGACAGTTACAATTACAGTTGGAAGTATTTTAGGAGCAATTTCTGCAATGCAAGTTTTAGCTAACGATGCTCCGATTTGGCAATTAGGATTAGTAATGGCTGCGGCTATGGCTAATAATGTTAGTGGTATTGGGCAAGCACCAACAAAATGGGTAGTAAATCTATTTTTATTTAGTGTTTTAATTAGCGTTATTTTTTATTTAGCTAACTTGTAAAACACTTTTATCTTCTTAACTCAAATGTTTTGTAAAAAATTGCTTGTACTTCGTTAGCTTGTACTTCGGATACTTTTGCAAGACGAGGACCAACATAACACCATTCAATTAAAAGGTTAATGTTTTCTTCGTTACCTTCTGCATGGATAAAAACATTACCATCAGGTAAATTTTTTACAAAACCTAAAAGATTATTTTTGATTGCAAAAGCATGGGCGTTAGCTCTAAAACCAACGCCCTGCACTTTTCCTTTTATTATTATTTGATAAGCCTTAATCAATTAAGGTACAAACTTAAACGATTTGCCCAAATATCTGGCTGTACCGCCTAATTGCTCTTCAATTCTAAGTAATTGATTGTATTTTGCAATACGATCGCTTCTGCTTGCACTACCTGTTTTTATTTGACCGCAACTTAATGCCACAGCTAAATCTGCAATGGTTGTATCTTCAGTTTCTCCACTTCTATGACTCATAACAGAAGTGTATGAATTTGTATGTGCTAAATTTACTGCGTTAATTGTTTCGGTTAAAGTACCTATTTGATTTACTTTAACTAATATTGAATTTGCAACACCAGTATTTATACCTTCAGCTAATCTATTTACATTAGTTACAAATAAATCGTCGCCAACTAACTGCACTTTATCTCCAATTTTTTGAGTTAATTGTCCCCAACCGTCCCAATCATCTTCACTACAACCATCTTCAATACTTATTATAGGATATTTTTTACACCAATCTGCCCAATAATCTGTCATTTGACTAACAGTTAATTTATCACCAGTAGATTTTTTAAAGTGATACATTTTTTCTTCGGCATTAAAAAACTCGGTACTTGCTGCATCTAAAGCAATGTAAATATCTTCGCCTGCTTTGTAACCTGCTTTATCAATAGCTTGCATTACGGCTTTTATTGCTTCTTCGTTGTTTTTAAAATCTGGTGCAAATCCTCCTTCGTCTCCAACATTTGTTGCTAATTTTTGTGATTTTAAAACAGCTTTTAAATGATGAAAAATTTCTGCACCCATTCTTAATCCTTCGCTAAATGATTCTGCGCCAATAGGCATAATCATAAACTCTTGAAAATCTATTCCATTATCAGCATGTGCGCCACCATTTAAAATATTCATCATTGGTATAGGCAATAAATTTGCGCTTACACCTCCAACATAACGGTACAATGGCATCCTGGTTTCTTCAGCTGCTGCTCTTGCAACTGCTAACGAAACTCCTAAAATAGCATTTGCACCTAAATTAGCTTTATTAGGTGTGCCATCTAAGTTAAGCATTGTATAATCAATAGCTGTTTGATCTAATAAATAGACTCCTTTTAAATTTTCGCGAATAATTGTGTTTACATTATTAACTGCATTATTTACGCTTTTTCCTAAATACTGACTTTTATCGTTATCTCTTAACTCTACAGCTTCGTGGCTACCAGTACTTGCACCACTTGGTACGGCTGCTCTTCCTAAAACTCCAGCTTCGGTAATTACATCAACCTCAATGGTTGGATTGCCTCGAGAGTCTAAAATTTGTCGGGCAATAATGTTATTAATGTATGACATAAAATATTTTTAAGTGGCTCGAAATTACTAATTTATTAAGTTTTTTATGCTATAAATTATCCACAGAAATTATGTTTTTATTAGAAAAATTATTTTATTTAATTAAAAAACTTTTTAAAATTGATAAAGTTACTGGCTAAATCTCTCCTAAAACACTTTGCGAACCTTTAACAACATCACCAATTTTAACATTAAGTTTGGTTCCTATTGGTAAAAACAAATCAACACGCGAGCCAAATTTAATAAAGCCCATTTCGCCACATTGCTCAGCAACATCATTTTGTTTACAATACCAAACAATTCTTCTTGCCAAGGCACCTGCAATTTGTCTAAATAAAATTTCGGTACCATTTTTGTGTTTTACTACAACTGTTGTTCTTTCGTTTTCTGTACTACTTTTAGGTTCCCAAGCTGCCAAAAATTTACCAGGATGGTATTTAAAAAAACTAACTACACCTGCAATAGGGTAACGGTTAACATGTACATTAATTGGACTCATAAAAACGCTCACTTGTAAACGTTTATCTTTAAAGTATTCGTTTTCGGTAGTTTCTTCTATAACTACAATTTTACCATCTGCGGGCGAAACAATTAAATTTTCGCCAATAGTAAAGTTTCTTTTAGGATGACGAAAAAATTGTAAAATAGTAATTAATAAAAAACCACTTAAAGCATAAG
This sequence comes from Bacteroidota bacterium, assembly GCA_020162035.1. GTDB lineage: Bacteria > Bacteroidota > Bacteroidia > B-17B0 > Aurantibacillaceae > Aurantibacillus. Next base: position 83,395 of record JAIUNM010000001.1, read on the forward strand.
CAAAAAGTTTAGCAATTAAAAACTCATTAAAAAAATAATGAGCAATTCCAATAACTATACTACTAAATACCAATACTAATATTAAACTTGCGTAACCTTCTTTATGAAATTTCATTTTTATAAATTTTGTTTTAAAACAAAAAGCGCAAAAAAATTTGCGCTTTTTGAGTAAGTTGTTATTAAATTATTTTTTTGTGGTTTCACCTTTATCAAAATCAACAACAATTGGAGTTGATATACATAATGATGAATATGTACCAATAATACGGCCTATTAATAAAGCAAATATAAATCCTCTAATACTTTCTCCTCCAAATATAAATATTACTAATAGTACAAAAAATACAGTTAATGATGTTAAAATAGTACGGCTTAAAGTACTATTTAAAGCATAATTTATTAATTTATTTCTTTCAGTACCGGCAACATCTAATTTGCTGTTTGATGCTAAACGTTCTCTAATACGGTCAAACACAACAACTGTTTCTGTCATAGTGTAACCCATTACAGTTAATATTGCTGCTATAAAATCTTGTCCTATTTCTAATGAGAATGGTAAAATCCCATCAAATATTGTATAGAATGATAATACAATTAAAACGTCGTGAAATAAAGCAACAACCGAACCTAAACCATATTGCCATTTACGGAAACGAACTACAATGTATATAAACATCATTAAACATGAGAATAATATAGCACCGTATGCGCCATACACAATATCAGTTGCAATGGTTGGTCCAACTTTTTGCGATTGCATAATTTCGCCATTACCAGCAACAGAAGCTAAACTCGCTTTAATAGCAGCTTCAACTTCTTTATCTGTATTTGGGTTATTATCAGAAACTCTAAATGTTGTAGTAACTTTTACTTGGTTTTTTGTTCCTAAGGTTTTTACCTCCGGAGCACCACCAAGCGCAGGTGCTAATGCAGATTTAATATCTTCAGTATTTACATCTTTATCAAAACGAATTTGATAAGTTCTTCCTCCTTTAAAATCTACACCTAAGTTTAAACCTTTATTTTTTATAAAAAATACAACACCTAAAACAATTACTGCTGTAGAAATTGCATAATATATTTTACGTTTTCCTACAAAATCAAAGGATAATTTTTTAAACGCATTTTTAGTAGCTGCAGTATCAAATGGTATTTCCATTTTTTTCTCTAACATCCATTCAAAAATTACACGAGTAATTAATATTGCAGAAAATAAAGATGTACAAATACCAATAAATAAAGTAGTTGCAAAACCTTGTACTGGACCACTACCAAAAACATATAAAATTACAGCTAAAATTGCTAGCGTAACGTTTGAATCGATAATTGAACTCATTGCATGTTTAAACCCTTCTTTAATTGCTGCAGATGTTGATTTTCCTTCTGCTAACTCTTCACGCACACGTTCAAAAATTAAGATATTAGCATCAACTGCTAAACCTATTGTTAAAACTATACCCGCAATACCTGGTAATGTTAACACCGCACCTAACGATGTTAAAATACCCATTATAAAAAACATATTTGCAATTAAAGCAACATTGGCCACTAAACCAGATTTGCTATAATAAAACGCCATAAATATGAAAATTACAACTAAAGCAATTGCAAAACTCATTAATCCAGACTCAATTGCTTCTTGACCCAAAGTTGGCCCAACTACACTCTCTTCTACAATGTGAGATGGAGCTGGTAATTTACCTGCACTTAAAATAGCCACTAAAGCATCGGCTTCAGCATCTGTAAAATTACCAGAGATTTGAGATTGACCTCCAGAAATTTCGGCATTAACACGAGGTGCGCTAAACACCATATTATCCATAACTACAGCAATACATTTACCTTTGTTAGAACCAGTAATGTTTTTCCATTTTTGACCAGCTTCATTATTCATGCTCATACCAATGTTTGGCGAAGCACCACTTTGTTGATCGTACTCTTTACGTGCACTTGTGATAATATCTCCACTTAAAGCTGCGCGACCTTTACTATCTGCTTTAACAGCATAAAGTTCAAAATAACCACCAACAACATTACCTTCTGCATCTTTGCTTTCAATTTCTTTATTATTCCACATAAAACGTACACGTGCAGGGAATACATTTTTAGCTATTGCAATTTTTAATAATTTATTTACTTTAGCTGTATCGGCTTTAGATGTTGCTAAACCAACAATTGGTCCTTCAGCATATTGTTTAGGATTACCTTTTTCATCAACCACAATTCTTCCTTTTAAAGGAACTAAAGGAAATGCATTTTGGAAAACTGAGAATAAAGGTACACGTTTTTGGAAACCTTTAATTGCAGTATCTTGAGGATTTACTGTACTGGTTGAAGCTACTTTTGTTGTATCTTTTTTAGTTGAATCTGCAACTGTTGTGTTAGTAGTAGCAACAGCAGTATTTGTAACTGCAGTTGTATTTGATGCAACAGAAACTGAATCAGTTTTAGCTAAAGTATCTACTACTACAGGTTTTACACCATTTAATTCGTTTGCTATTATTGTATTAGCTTTATCTAATAAAGGTGCAATTTCTCCATTTTCGTATGTTTCCCAAAACTCTAAATTTGCTGTACCTTGTAATAACTCGCGCACACGTTCTTTATCTTTTACCCCAGGTAATTCAACTAAAATACGGCCACTTGCCTCTAACTTTTGAATATTTGGTTGCGATACACCAAAACGGTTAATACGTGAGCTAAAAGTTTTTTCAGCATTTGCCACAGCCTCATCAACACGTTCTCTTATAAATGCAATTACTTCTTTATTAGTTGAGTTAAAAGTAATTTTACTTTTATTTTCGATTGATTGGAAAATTGGAGCTAAACGCCCGTTTGGGTTTTTTTGACTGTAAGCACGTTCAAACAACTTAATAAAATCGTCGTTATTATTAACACCAAGACTTTTTTGAGCTTCTTTTAAAGCAGTTAAAAAAGCAGGGTCTTTACTATCGTTACTTAAATTTAAAATAATGTCGTAAACCGAAACCTCCATGGTTACATTCATCCCACCACGTAAATCTAAACCAAGGTTAATTTCGTTCTTTTTACATTGCTCGTAAGTATAACCAAACAAAGGGTAAACCTGTTGTTTTTTCATCGAGTCTAAGTAATCATCTTCGTATTTTGTTTGAAAATGAGATTTTAATTTAGCCTCTAAATTGGCGTCACCTTTAGCAGAATCTTTAATTGCAGCTAATACTTTTTGCGAATTAACTGTAGCTTCGGCATAAGCCGCAGCATCGCTTTCTACACCTCTAGTAATCCAAGTAAATGATAAATAAAAAATACAAGCTAAACCTAATAGTATAGCAAATATTTTAACGGCACCTTTGTTTTGCATAGTGTTTAAAAAAAATTAAGGGTGCAAAGATAAGATTTTACCTGAAATATGCTAATACAATTGAAAAAATATTAAAATTTGGGCATAAAAAAAACCTCGCTTTTAGCGGGGTTTTAAAAAATTAATAGTAATAAGTTAAATAACAAGAATGCTGGGGGAAACTTGGTGATGTTTCAAATCTTCTAAGTGTTAAGCCTGTTCCAGAGAACATTTTAGATATATTTTTATAGCAGTAATCAGAAGAAATAAGAACCCAAGAAGATCCGTTATATGCATAATCATACGCATAAAATGGGTTGGCACCGGAATGCCAAGAATTATTAACTACTTCATAGAACAGACAATCGTTCATAATATGCAAGATTTTATGTGAGAAATTATCACTTACTAAATAATAAGTAGAATAAGATTTATAACTATTTTTATTTTTAATTACAAAATTAAACCCTTTGTAACTCCCTAAACAAGGTTTTTCAATTGTTGTTGACGTCTCATTAATATTATAATTATCATTTTTCAACCGTTTAATCATATTATTATTAATTGAGTTAGTATAAGTACTTGGGTATTTTTCAATTAAATTAATATTTAAATTTAAATATTCTGATTTCAGTTTATTAAATTCAGTTGAATCATCAGACTTAATAATTACATCGACGTAATACTTTTCATCTATTGCAAAAACTCTGATTTTCTCTGTATAAATTTTTAAAAAATTCTTGTCATTAATTACCTCTTGTTTTTTACAAGAATGAAATATTAACACAAAAATACAATTTGATAGTAAAATTATTTTATTCATAAATTATTAAATTAAAAAAAAAACCGCTTTTTAAAGCGGTTTTTAAATTTGTTTTTTTATTACTCTACAGAACAACTAGCTTTTCTTGTGGTTACTTGAGTAATACTACCAAAAGTATTAGTTGTACTAGTTTCCCAATTAGTACAATTTTCGTCTCTTCTGAAATTCTTTTTTGTGTCTTTTTCATTAGTTACTTTTGAAGTAGAAGTTGAAGATGTAGTTGTGGAACTTCCACCTGATGTAGTAACAGTTGTGTCATTATAAGTACATGCACATGTACGTTCTTTTTTACATGAAACTGTAGTTAATGCAACCACAGCAGCTAATAATATAATTTTTTTCATTTTAATTTAATTTAAGTTTTATTATTAATTTTTTATTTTAATTTACAGTCGTAAACGTCTGTACTTGCAGTTCCAGAACTAGGAGTTTGAACTTCAGTTCTTTTTTGACACATTTGTTTAGCATCACCACCTGAAACTTTCTCGAATTTAACAGTTTGAGATGTAGTTGATGTAGTACTTCCACTAGTACTAGTTATAGTACAATCACAAGTACGCTCTTTTTTACAAGAAGCAAAGCTTATTGCTACTAAGGCAACAGCTAAAATAGTAATTTTTTTCATGTTTTTTAATTTTAAAATTTGTGCTCAAAATAAGTCATTTTATCTGTAATAAACAAATGTTTAGGTGTTTTTTTAGTAAAAAATTAACACTTTATTAACAAAACTAATAAAAATCAGTTTATTATTTTTTTAACTATCAGATATTCAGCTATTTGTATTGCGTTTGTGGCGGCACCTTTCCTTAAATTATCGCTCACAATCCACATATTTAAAGTGTTTTTTTGGCTTTCATCTCGTCTTATTCTTCCAACAAAAACTTCATCTTTATCGTGGGCCCAAATTGGCATTGGATAAATTTGGTTAGGTAAATCATCTTGCACAATAATTCCTTTGCTGTTTTTTAAAATTTCATTAATTTCTTTTAAATCAAAATCATTTTCAAATTCAACATTTACACTTTCGCTATGGCCACCCATTACAGGCACGCGCACAGTTGTTGCAGTTAACTGTATAGTATCATCCCCCATAATTTTTTTAGTTTCGTTTACCATTTTCATTTCTTCTTTAGTATATCCATTATCTAAAAAAATGTCAATTTGAGGTATGGCGTTCATATCTATTTTGTATTTATAAGCCATTTCGGTACTAGTGCCATTATTTCGCTCGTTCATTAATTGGTTTACAGCTTTAACTCCAGTACCTGTAACACTTTGGTAAGTACTTACTACAACACGTTTAATTTTATATTTTAAATGTAAGGGGTTTAAAGCCACTACCATTTGTATGGTTGAACAATTAGGGTTTGCAATTATTTTATCTGCATTAGTTAAAACGTGTGCATTAACTTCTGGTACTACTAATTTTTTTGTAGGGTCCATACGCCAAGCACTACTATTATCAATTACGGTTGTACCAACAGCTGCAAATTTTTCGGCAAACTCTAAAGATGTTGAACCACCCGCGCTAAATAATGCAATGTGTGGTTTAGCATCTATGGCTTGTTGCATGCTATGTACTGTATAATCTTTCCCTTTAAAATTTAGTTTTTTACCAACCGATTTTTCAGAAGCAACCGGTATTAATTCTGTTATATTAAAATTTCGTTCTGCTAATACTTCTAACATTTTTGTGCCCACTAAACCCGTAGCACCAACAACCGCAATTTTCATTAATTTATTTTTTTGAATTGCAAATGTAATAAAGTAATTTTTTTAATCTACCTAAATCAAGTATTTTATTTTGTTTTTAAATATCTCATTACATTTGCGCACTTAAAATGCAAAAATCAACATTAAGTTGGGTTATTTTAGTTATACTTTCGTTAGTATGGGGTAGCTCTTTTATATTAATGAAAAGGGGTTTAGAGGCATTTGATAGTGATGAAGTGGCAGCACTTCGCATATCTATAGCTTTTTTGTTTTTATTGCCATTTTTACTAAAATATTATAAAATTAATTTAAAAAAATATTTTGTTGGTTTAGTGTTTATGGGTGTGTTTGGTAACTTAATACCTGCTTTTTTATTTACAAAAGCCGAAACACAAATAAGCAGTAGCTTAACGGGCATGTTAAATGCTTTAACCCCATTGTTTACAATAATTATTGGTTTTATGTGGTTTAAAGAAAAGCCTGGGAAGTCAAAAATTTTTGGAATAATTATTGGCTTTATTGCGGCTTGTGGCTTGGTTATATTTGATAAATCAACCCAAACTTCTAATAATGTGCTTTTCGCATTTTATGTTTTACTTGCCACTGTATTTTACGCTTTAAGTATAAACGGTATTAAAAAATATTTATCGGATTTAGATTCAATAAAAGCAACAGTTTGGGCATTTAGCTTTACCGGCCCCATTGCCTTAGTATATTTATTTACCAATACAAAATTTGTAACACATGTTCAATTACCAAATGCAATTATAAGCTTAGGCTATATAAGTGTTTTAGCCATAGTGGGTTCGGCATTAACCGTAATTATTTATAATTATTTAATAAAAACAGCTGGGGCAGTGTTTGCCAGTAGTTGCACCTACTTAATACCTATTGTTGCTATTGGGTGGGGCTTATTTGACGGGGAAAAAGTAAGTTTTTTACAAATAATTTGTATTGCTATACTAATTTTTAGCGTTTATGTTATAAATAAACCTCAAAAATTTGCACATTAAAGTAAAATTAGTATCTTTGCGTCCCTTTTTAGGAAATTTATTAACCAAATTAAAAAACAACACATGTACGCAATTGTAGAAATAGCCGGGCAACAGTTTAAAGTGGAACGTGGAAACAAAGTTTACGTTCACCGCCTAGAGGCTAACGAGGGTGCAAAAGTTGAATTTGACAAAGTATTATTAATTGATAACGGCGGAAAAATTCAAGTAGGTAACCCAACAGTAGATGGCGCTAAGGTAGCAGCCACTGTAATTAGTCACGTTAAAGGTGATAAGGTAATTGTATTTAAAAAGAAACGTAGAAAAACGTATCAAAAATGGAACAATCACCGTCAATCTTTCACTCAAATTTTAATTCAAGGTGTTTTAGCTAAAGGCGAAACATTAAAAGACGAATTAAAAGCTGAGAAAAAAGTATGGACAGTAAAACCTGCGGCAAAAACTGAAAAAGTTAGCGTAGAAAAAGAAGTTAAAAAAGCAGCGGCTAAAAAGGCTCCAGCTAAAAAAGCAGCAGCAAAAAAAACAGCAAAAAAAGATTAATTAATTAAAATAAAGTAAAAAAATGGCACACAAAAAAGGTGCGGGTTCGTCAGATAACGGCCGTGAGTCACACAGTAAACGATTAGGTATTAAAATTTTTGGTGGTCAAGCTTGCATTGCAGGTAATATTATTGTTCGTCAACGTGGTACAAAACATAACCCAGGCGAAAATGTAGGAATTGGAAAAGACCATACATTATATGCTTTAACTGATGGTACAGTAGTATTTAAAAAGAAACGCGATAACCGTTCGTATGTTTCGGTTGTAACCGCTTAATTATTATACGAATTATTTTAAAAAGCCTGTCGATAATTCGGTGGGCTTTTTTATTTTTACATTTTTAAAACTATGTTACAAGTAAATTATATCCGCGAAAATAAAGACGACGTTTTAAAACGTTTAGCTATTAAAAACTTTAAAGATGCTGAAACATCTATTCAATTAATTATTGAAAAAGACGCGTTACGACGTTCGATACAAAAAAATACTGATGATGTAAAGGCCGAAGCTAACACAATTGCAAAGCAAATAGGCGAGTTAATGAAATCAGGTAAAAAAGATGAAGCTGAAAAAATTAAAACACGCACTACAGAACTTAAACAAAAAGAAAAAGAGTTAGATGAACAACTTATTGAAATTGAAAAAGAAATTCACACTATACTTGTAACTATACCAAATACACCAAATTTAAGTGTTCCGTTAGGTAAAACTCCCGAAGATAATGCAGTTGTTTTTGAACACGGAAAAATTCCAGAATTACACAACAAAGCAGTACCACACTGGGAACTTACTACAAAATATGATTTAATAGATTTTGAATTAGGTGTAAAAATTGCTGGAGCAGGTTTTCCTGTATATAAAGGTAAAGGTGCAAGGTTACAACGTGCTTTAATAAATTTCTTTTTAGATAGAGCAACTGCGGCAGGTTATTTAGAAGTTCAACCTCCTATTGTTGTAAACGAGGATAGTGGGTATGGTACAGGACAATTACCAGATAAAGAAGGACAAATGTATCACATTGGAATTGATAACTTGTATTTAATACCAACTGCAGAAGTTCCAGTTACAAATATTTACAGAGATGTAATTTTAAAAGAAAGCGATTTACCAATTAAAAATTGTGGCTACACTCCTTGTTTTAGGAGAGAGGCAGGAAGTTATGGTAAAGATGTGAGAGGATTAAATCGTTTGCACCAATTTGATAAAGTAGAAATAGTACAAATTTCGCACCCAAACAATAGTTATGATACTTTAGAGGAAATGCGAGGGTATGTTGCTGGTTTATTAAAAGAACTAGAATTACCATTTAGAACATTAAAGTTATGTGGAGGCGATATGAGTTTTGCAAGCGCATTAACATATGATATGGAAGTTTGGAGTGCAGCTCAAAAGCGATGGTTAGAAGTTAGTAGCGTAAGTAATTTTGAAACATTTCAAACTAACCGATTAAAATGCAGATATAAAGATGCTGCAGGAAAAACACAATTGGCTCATAGTTTAAATGGTAGTGCATTAGCATTACCACGCATAGTTGCTGCATTATTAGAAAATAACCAAACAGAAAATGGAATTGCTATACCAAAAGTATTAATTCCTTATTGTGGTTTTGATAAAATTGATTAATAAAATTAAAATACAATTAATCTTATTTACAAAAACTGTTTTTGTAGTTTTAATTTCATTTTTATTAAGTAGTTGTAACAACGGCGATGTTAAATTACAACAAACCAAAACAATAGATAGTTTACAAACTACTTTATTGAGTAATAAAAAATTATTATCGCAAATAGATTCTACAGAGCTTAGTAAAGCCATAAATAAATTTGAAATATATAAACAATTTATTAATAGCAATATTAAAGATACCATTAATAAAACAGATGCTTATGCTATACAAAGCTTTATAAATGCAGGGAATAACTTACAAACTATACAACTAAATAAAATTAATTTAATTACACGAATAAATCTTTTATCAAATCAACTATTAAAACTTAGTACTGATATTAAAAATAATTCTTTTCAAAGTAGTCAAATAAATGGATTTATAGCTTCTGAAAAAGTTGCACAAACAGAAATTTCAAAATATTGTATTGAAGAACAGAACAATTATTTTAAAAATTTACAACAACTTAAAACTAACTTGTATTTAGTTGAACAATTTATTTTAAAACGTAATAACAACCAATTACCTACGGTAATTAACAGTAACCCAAATATATAAAATGGCAATTTATTTTTATACCGAAGGTGTTAAATTTAATTTAAATCAAAAAGCTAAAGTTAAAAATTGGTTAAAGCTAGTTGCTGAAAAAAATAAACACACAACAGGTACAATAAATTTTATTTTTACAAACGATGAGTTATTACTCGAAAAAAATATAAATTTTTTAAACCATACAACTTATACTGATATTATAACTTTTGATTATACAGAAGGAAATAAAATTTCGGGCGATATTTTTATAAGTGTTGACAGAGTAAATGAAAATGCTCAAAAATTTAAAGTTGATTTTTATACTGAATTATACAGAGTATTAACGCATGGGGTTTTACATTTATGTGGCTATAAAGATAAAACTGTGAACGATGCTAAGTTAATGCGAAAAAAAGAAAATGAAAGTTTAAAATTGATGATTAATCTTTAATTATTTTTTGTACAACTTTATAATTATTCTCTTCTAATTCAATAAAATATATTCCTGTTTTTAAATTTGCTAAATTCAACTCTAATCTTGACGTGTTATATATTTTTCCTTGTAAAACAATTTGACCAATTGTATTATAAACGTTATAATTACAATTAACCATAGTTTTACTTGCATTTACAAAAATTACATCTTTTGTAGGGTTAGGATATATCCAAAAAGAATAAATGTCATTTTTGTTTTTAGTTATTCCAACATTTACGGTTGGTAAACAAGCATTGCTATTATTATAATAATTTCTAACGTTTTTAATATCTTTTTTTAATAAGCTTAAATTATTATTTACAAAACTTAAGCTTGTATCTCTACTAAAAACAGTTGCAAAATCAACTTCAATTGTTTTTTTGGCAGGAAAATTAAATGGGCCAATTGTACATAAAATTCTTCTATCTCCTTTATTGTTTCCTGCTGTTTTTTCTGTCCATCCCGTGTTTGTTTCAATATTACCAGTAAACACACGCTTTATATAATTTGTTGAGGATGGATTATAAGCATTTGCTCCATAGGTAAAGTTAGTTCCATCTTTCCAAACAGCATTCATTAATTTGTAATAATGAGTTGTAGAGTCTGGGTTTGTTGTGGGGGGCATAAAAGCTCCAATATTGTTATTATAAAATGTTACTCTACTCATGTTAAAATACTCATTTGGTTCATCTATTAATCCATCGTTATCATTATCAACTCCATCTGTTAAGCAAAATGAATTATTTAAATAAGTTAATCCAATCATTGGTAACTTAGTATTGTAATTATTTACACCTGCACCAATATTATCTAATGAATCGGCATTATACACATAAGCAAAATTTAGTGTAGTATCACAGCCAATATAATCGTCTAAATAGTATCCTAAATCAACATCATTCCAAATTGAAATTAAAATGTTGTTATAATTATTATTACTTCTATTAGTAATTTTAAAATTATTAAAAGTTGTAAAATTAATTACCTGCATCGAATCAGGTAATGTTGGATCGTTAAAAGCATATAAATTATCATTAACATCAATTCCAAGAGCTAACCCTTTTGATTCTGTATGTAATCCATACCCATCATTATAAACAGTTGATAATTGTTGGTGGCCTTTTATTAAAGGGTAATCTCCCATGCTTGGTTCGTATTTACCATTATTATTCCAATCTTTATAAGGTGCCAATTGTTTTGCGAAATTATTTACACTATTACCATTTGGCATATAATTAACAATACTTGAAAAACTATTACTTGTTAACGCAGAAGCATTACCTGCATTTAAGTACGCAGCAAACGAATTAATTTGATTACACGAAAATTTTAAAACTTTATTGTATGGGGCGGCATTAGAAACTGTTGTATTAGCCGAAATTGTATCTAAATAACCTGGCCAAAAATCAGTTCCTGTTTGTTTATATGTTTGCGCTGCCATGTGTAAATTTCCTGAATTATCAAAACCGCCAATCCATAATGAAGATGCGAAATGTGCTGAAACACCAGTACTTGGAGTAGTAACTCCTGCTATGTATGGCACAATATAAGAAGCCGCGCCCGAGGTTAACATTTCATAAAATTTTGTATTTGCAGTAAATACAGGTGCTTTAACATAATTAGTATCAATATAAGATTTATGTAAATTGTCGTCGTAAGTATAAATACTTGCATAAGTTGACAAATCAATTTCTGTAATAATAAGTGGATTTGGGTTAAAATTATTTGTACTTAATTTTATTAATTTATTTGAAATTGGAGATTTAAAAATATTTGAATGAACACTACTTGAAAGTGGTAAATTATAAGTATATAAAACTTGTGTATTTACTCTACTTATGTAGTTTTTATAACTCATTGTAATATAAAATTCATTTCCATCAACTACAATGTTATTAAATGCGCTACTTAAATATTGAAGTGGATTGTTGTTAAAACTTAATAAAGTTAATAGGTTTCCATTTAAATTATAAAAATTATTAGTTCCTGGTGCTTGAGAAGTTACAATAGTTCTTGTTGAGCTCATGTAAATTTGATTTACCTTTTGATTTGAAGTTGAAGGAAAATAAATAGGCGCAGAAAATGTTGTACCATTATATGTTGTTAATCCGTTTTGGGTACCAACTAATACATTTGAATAATTTAAAGATTTTATATCATTAATAGTATCGTTTAACAAAGTGCTGTTACCAGTGTTTAAAACACTTACCGTGGATCCGTTTAATTTAACAATTCCATTATTGGTTCCAATTAAAATATCTGAATTTTGTTTTGAAATGCAATTAAAACTAGTTATTCCTGTTGATGTAAAAATTAAGCTTGTGTAATCGGAAAAATTTGTTCCGTCAAACTTATATAATTTTGAATTAAAACTGATTTGATCACACATAATTATCCAAATATCTGTACCTATTGAAAATAAACGTGGGTTAAATAAAGTTGATATTATTGAAGATGTATAAGAAGTAACTGCACCTGATGCGTATTTACACAAAACAGGGTAATAAGGAGAAACTGTTTGATACTGGAAATAAAAAACTTCTCCTAAATTATTTATAGTGGAGTTAAATTTACCATTATTCCCTACTCCAATATTACTTAAACTTGATGTGTATTGAGTTACTCCATTTGTTTGGGCTTTATATAACAACACACTACAAAACAATAATAAATATAAAATTTTTCTCATAACAAACTCATTTAAAATAAAGTTATATATTAAACTTATTTTTGAAAAAAATAAACAAATAAGAGGTATATATTTGTTTATATGTGGTAACTAATTAAATAAAACTGGTAAGCTAAAAAATCTGATTAAAAAAAGAAGTTAAAGAATCTGGCTTAATTATAATTGTAAATACAACGCCAAAAATTGCACCCCAAAAATGAGATTCGTGGCTAATATGGTCTTGATGTAATCCTTTTCGTTTCCGTTGCATTAAAAACATACTTAATCCTATTAATAATACACCTGCTATCCAACCTGGCATTGGTATAAAAAACAAACCTATTGTTGATTTAGGGCTTAAAATAATGTACGAAAACATTACTGCCGAAATTGCACCACTTGCACCTAAACTTGTGTAACTACTATTATCTTTATTTCTAAAATATTCGGTTATTGAAGCTGCGTAAATACCACCAGTAAATAAAATTAAAAAATATAATTTGCCTAATTTTTCGCCAAAATAATATGGAAAAAAATGCTCCTCTAATGCTAATCCAAAACTAAATAATGCTAAGCAATTAAATAAAAGATGAATAATATCGCCATGAATAAACGCGTGTGTTAAAAAGCGATAATGTTCTTTGTATCTTTTAATAGCATACGGATAAAAAAGGTATTTATTCATAGCCTCTCTATTATTAAAACAAATAATAGAAAAAACTGCAATAATACCAAGTAAAGTGTAGGTTATCATGTTTTAAATCAGATTAAAAATCTATAATTACAAAGGTAAGAGTATAATTAATAAATGAATTAATGTTTATTTTATTTCCGAGGTTTCTTTCTCTAAATATTTGTTAATTAAGCCATGTAATAAATAGATAAGTGGAATTATACAAATTGCTAATATTAATTTAAACACATAACCCCAACTTGCGTTAACTAAAAGTGTATTAAATGACCAAACACCCGGTATTACAAATGCAATAAATTGTACAACAAAAGTGTCTATTAATTGGCTAACTACTGTGCTACCTGTAGCTCGTAACCAAATTAATTTGTTACCGGTTTTATTTCTAAACAGCCAAAAAATATAAACATCAACTAATTGGCTAAATAAAAATGCAATTATACTTCCAATAATTATCCATTGACTTTGACCAAAAATAATTTTAAAATTTAAATCGCTAACCGGACTAAAATTTGTTGCGGGTATATTTATTGCAAGAGTTAGAAACAAGTAGGTATAAATAATTAAACCTATAGTAATAAAGGTTAATTTTTTAACGCCATTTTTACCAAAATGTTCATTAATTAAGTCGGTTAATAAAAAAACAAAAGGCCATAAAACTATACCTACGCTTTGTGTAAACGTACCAAAAAATTGAATTAATTTTCCACCTATTAATTCGGCAACAATTGTATTAGTTACAAAAAAACCTGCTAATACTATAAAAACAATATCTTTTCTACTTTTAAAATTCATACAACCTACTTAAATACTTTTTTTAGAAATAAAATAAAACATTGCTAATGCAATACCAATACTAACAATTACATTTAAAAAGGCAAATAAATAGTGTTGTTGTTTTAATAGAACAAATGTTTCGAAACCAAAAGTACTAAAGGTGCTTAAACCGCCACAAAAGCCTGTTAATATTAATAATTTTGATTGTTCGTTATAAGAAAATTGAGAAGATATTTTAAAGAAAATTGCAAAAATTAAACAAGCTAAAACATTTGAAATAAAAGTAGATAAAACCAAGTTTTGAGAATATTTTAAAACAGTTTGTCCAATTAAATACCTCAATAAACTACCTACTCCACCACCAAAAAAAATTATTAAATAATTCATAAGCTAAAATACTCTAATTGCTTTAACAAATCTATTTTTATAATTATTAAAATTATTAAAATTTGATATTTTTACTCCTCCATGCCTTTTATCGCTTGATGCGTGAATAAATAACAATGAGTCGTTTATGTTTTTTACAACAATACCAACATGCCCTGGCTTTTCGAACAATAAAACATCTCCAGCTTTACATGAATCTAATTTTATTGATTTACCAAAATCATAATAAAGTTTAGATGAACGGGGCACTTGAATATTAAAATATGTAAAAACATAATTTACAAAACCAGAACAATCAAAACCTTTTTTAGGGTTTGCGGTTGCATATTTGTATTTTACGCCAATAAATTTTTTAGAAAATTCAATTAAACTATCCGCCTTAGTTAATGGCTGAGCATTGCAATTAACTTGGCAAATAATAATAAAACTAAGTATTAGCAACCTTTTTAAGATGTAACTAAGTTAATAATAAAAAATGTAAAAAATTATTTTACTTTTTATTTAGTTCTTTAATAATTTCTTCGTCGCTTTTACCTAAAAACTTTAAAGCACCTTTAGCATTTTTTGCCCAAGTAGATTTAGGATAATCTTGAATAATTTCTTGATATAATTGTTCGGCTTGTGTTTCGTTATTTAGTTCATTAGCTTCATCATACAATTGAGCTAATAAAAACATAGCGGCAGGTTTATCTTTAAATAACGGGTAATTTCTAATACATCTTTCTAATACAACTTGTGCTTGTTTAAAATTATTAATACTTCGAGCAACCTGCGCCGTTTTAATTAGGTAAATTGGAGCTAAACTATCAGTATGACAATAATAAGAAAAGTTTGTAAAATCTTTAATGGCTTTATTTGCATCAAAAGTATTTATTTCAATTGCTTTTAATAAAATGCTATCGCTTTTTAGTGCTAGTTTTTTATATTCATCACAATTTAAAATTAGAGTATCTTTTTTTTGTGAATTTTGATTTGCATTATTGTTTGGAACATTATTAGCTTGTACTTCTTCTTCTATTACTTTTACAGAGTTATTGCAAGAATAGAATAAAAAAACAATAAATATTATTTTAAAAAAAAAATTCAAATTAACGCTTTGGTTTAAATACTTTAATTTTATAATCAGCAGATACTTTGCCGTTTGAAATATCGTTCAATTTTCCACTAACAAGTTTACGTTTAAATGCACCTATTTTATCGGTAAACAATATCCCTTCAATGTGGTCGTATTCGTGTTGAATAACGCGCGCAATTAACCCATCATATTTTTCGGTATGTTTTTTAAAATTTTCATCAAAATATTCAATTTCAATTTCGGGTTTTCTCAAAACTTCTTCTCTAATTTTAGGAATGCTTAAGCAGCCTTCTTTAAACTTCCATTCTTCACCGTTTTCATTTAAAATTTTAGCATTTATAAAAACTTTTTTAAACGATTTAAGTTGTTTGCGTTCTTGTGGTGTAAATTCACTTTCTTCATCATCATCTTCATCATCAACAAATGGTTCGGTATCTACTATAAATAAACGAATTGCTTTACCAATTTGAGGCGCAGCCAATCCTACTCCACTTGCATTATACATGGTATCAAACATGTCTTTAATAAGTTGAGTTAAGTTTTCGTAATTTTTATCAATATTATCAGCAACTTTTCTTAAAACAGGATCGCCATAAACAACTATAGGATAAACCATAATTAACGTGTGTAGTTTGGAGCCTCGCGTGTAATAACAACATCGTGCGGATGGCTCTCTTTAACGCCCGCTGCTGTAATTCTAATAAATTTTGCTTGTTGTAAAGCTTTAATATCTTTTGCGCCTACATAGCCCATACCTGCTCTTAAACCACCAACAACTTGATAAATTATTTCGGCTAAATGACCTTTGTAAGGTACGCGGCCGCTAATCCCTTCGGGTACTAATTTTTTAATATCATCTTCTGCATCTTGAAAATATCTATCCTTACTTCCTTTTTGCATAGCCTCAATACTTCCCATGCCACGGTATGATTTAAATTTTCTTCCTTCGTAAATTATAGTTTCGCCGGGGCTTTCTTCAGTTCCTGCAAACATTCCTCCCATCATTACAGTTCCTGCACCAGCGGCAATTGCTTTAACAATATCACCCGTAAATCTAATTCCTCCATCAGCAATTAATGGAACACCAGTACCTTTAAGAGCATTTGCAACTTCTAAAATTGCTGATAATTGAGGCACACCAACACCTGCAATTACACGTGTTGTACAAATAGAACCAGGCCCTATACCAACTTTAACAGCATCGGCACCTGCTTTTACTAATGCTAAAGCGGCTTTACCTGTAGCAATATTTCCAACAATTACTTGTAAATTTTTATACTTTTTCTTTACTTCAATTAACTTATCAATAACACCTTTACTATGGCCATGAGCTGTATCAATAATTATCGCATCAACTCCCGCAGCAACTAACGCATCTACACGCTCCATCGTATCAGCTGTAACTCCTACTGCTGCAGCAACTCGCAACCTGCCTTGAGCATCTTTACACGCATTTGGACGCACTTTAATTTTAATAATATCTTTATATGTAATTAAACCAACTAGTTTGTTTTGTTTATCTAAAATTGGTAATTTTTCGATTTTATGTTGTTGTAAAACCTCTTCGGCCTTTTTTAAATTTATTCCCTGAGGGGCTGTAATAGCTTTAGTACTTGGAGTCATAACTTGCTTTACAGGGCGTTTTAAATTTTTTTCAAAACGTAAATCGCGATTAGTAACAATACCTAAAAATTTTCCTGCTTTATCAATAACTGGTATTCCACCAATTTTATTTTCGGCCATTATTTTTAAAGCATCTTCAATTAAAGCATTTTCGTGTAAAGTAACTGGGTCCTGTATCATACCACTTTCGCTACGTTTTACTTTTCGTACTTGTGCGGCTTGATCTTGAATACTCATATTTTTATGCAAAACTCCTATACCACCTTCTTGTGCAATTGCTATTGCCATTTGGTGTTCAGTAACTGTATCCATAGCCGCCGAAACAATTGGTGTATTTATTTTAATTCCTTTACTAAATAAAGAAGCAGTATTAACTTCTCTAGGTAAAATTTCAGAATAATCTGGTACTAGTAATACATCATCGTAAGTTAGTCCTTCTTGAACAAACTTATTTGCCATAAAATTTGATGCCATTGTAATTGAATTTTAGATTAAAAATTCGTGCAAATATAATCAATTTTTTTGAAAAAAAGGTTGATATTCTTAACTAACACACTCCAACTTTAACATTAATTAATTTAAAGTAAATATGAAACTATTTAATTTTCTGCATCTTAATATAAATGTGTATATTTATTGCTAGTTTTATGTTGTTACTGAGGTTAAAAACCTTACTTGGAATTTTATTACCAAAGGCTAAATTTGTTAAAATTAGTCTTGTTTTACTGTGCTTATTATTTTCGGTTAAACTATCTGCACAAGCTAGTATTGAAGAAACAAAAAAAACAGCAAATAAATATTTTGAAGATGAAGAGTATGATTTAGCATATAAATTATATTCTCAATTGGTATCTAATTTTCCTAAAGATGCGGAACTCAACTTTAAACTTGGCGTTTGTATGATATACAGCGAGCCAGATAAGAAAAAATGTTTACCATATTTACAAATAGCCAATGCAAGCCCCGATGCACCAAAGGAAACAAAATTTTATATTGGAAAAGCAAATCATATTAACTATTTATTTGATGAAGCTATAAAATATTACAATGAGTATAAAAAAATTGGCAGTAATAGTCAACAAAAAAAACTAAAAGTTGATAGAGAAATTGCTGCCTGCGGATATGGTAAAAGATTACTAAGTAATTTAAGTGACTTAACCGTTACAAGTAAAAAACAATTAAATGAAGCCGATTATTTTAGAACTTATGATTTAAAAAGTATTGGCGGGAAACTTTTAGCTAAACCCGATGATTTTAAAACAACACCTGATAAAAGGAAAAAAGATAAAAGTGTTGTTTACTTAGATAAAAACAGCAATAAAGTTTACTACAGCAGTTATGGCGATAATACTGAAACAGGTAGAGATATTTATTATTCTGTTAAACAAGGTAATGGAACATATAGCAAAGGCGTTAAACTTAGCACAATAAATACAGAGTATGATGAAGACTTTCCGTTTTTACATCCAAATGGAAGAGTTTTATATTTTGCAAGTAAGGGGCATAACAGTATGGGAGGTTACGATATCTTTAAATCGGAATACAATGCTGAAAACGATACCTGGGGACCACCTGTAAATTTAGAATTTCCAATAAACTCGCCAGATGATGATTACTTATTTGTTACCGATTCGTTAGAAAAAACGGCATACTTTAGTACAGGAAGACAATCTCCTCCTGGTAAAATTGATGTTTTAAAAATTAACACAGAACGCAAACCAATTGAAACTTTAGTTATTAAAGGAACAGTTGTAAAAGAAAATAAAGAACAAAGTTTATTATCTAAAATTACTGTGAAAAACATGGATAATGGCCAAATTGTAGGTGAATTTAAAAGTGGAGACAATGGCGATTACTTATTAGATTTACCAAATGGTGCTAAATTAATTTTTACAGTTGAAACTCCTGAATTAAAAACACAATCGCAAGGAATTAATTTACCTTTAGTACAATCGAGCAAGCCATTAAAACAAAAAATAAGTTACGAAAAAGGAGAATTAAAAATTATAAATTATTTTGACGAAGCACCTACTGATGATAGCTATGTACAGTATTTAAAATTAATAGAAGAAAAAGCAAAATTAAATGTTAATGAAGGCAAAAATAAATTAACGTTAAATACAACCGTGGATAGTAATGCAAGCAACAATACTTCTAATAACAACACCAATGCAACCGAAACAAATACTGCTCAAACAACAGTAAATACAACAAGTAATACAGCAAATACAACATCTACAAACACTACACAAACCAAATCAGACAATAAACAATTAAGTGCTTTAGCTAAAAAAGAAGCCGAAGATAGCAAAAACGAAGCAGTTCAATTTAGTAAAGATGCGAACGATGCGTTTGATTTAGCAAATGCAAAAATGATTGAATCTGATAATAAATTAAAAGATTACGATGATGCACTTAAAAACGCAAATTCAATTACAATTGAAGAAGACAAAAACAAAGCATTGGCAAATGCAAAATTAATAAAAGATGAAGCTGATGTTTTAAAAGACGCATCAAATAAATTAAAAGAATATTCTAATTTATTAAATGAAGATGCAAAAACAAAAGCAAAAGAAGCAGAATTAAATTTACTATACTCTAACGAGTTAGATAAGATTGCAACGGGAAAAAGTATTGACCCTAAAAATTCATTGAAAAACTTAAATGATTATGAAATTGAATTAAATAAACTTTCAGAAAATAAAACAAAATCAACTGAATTTTATAATACTTTAAAAAATGAAACTGAAGAAAAAGAAAAGCAATTGGTAAACTTAGAAGAAACAACTAACACAATAAAAGAAAATTTAAAAGAAATTGAATCAGAAATTAAAACAAGTGAAGAAGAATTAGCAAAAGCAAAAAAGAAAAACAAACAAGAAATACAACAACGAATTGATGAATTAAAAGAAGATGCTAACGGAAAGAAAAATCAAATTAAAGAAAATGAAACAAAAATTGCTTTACTTAAATCAGAGTTAGCGTCTGATAAAAACCCATTAGCTTTAGCAAACAAAGTAAATACAGAAAGTATTTCAAATAAAGAACCAATTAAAATAAATTCTCCAATAAGTAATACAAGTACAGCTATTGCCAACAACACTAATGTTGTTAAGGCAGATAATTTATTGTTAAATTACAAAGATAAAACAGAAATAAAAGATCCTAATAATAAAATTAGCATTAATGAAAGCACAACACAGTTAAAAAACTTTAATAAAGAAATAGACCAATCTATAACAAAAAATAAAGCAGAATTAGCTAAAGCAAAAACAACTGAAGATAAAACGGCTATTACTTCAGAAATTAAAAACTTAGAAAATTTAAAAAAACAAAACAATCAAAAAATTATTGATAATAATAAATTAGCATTAGCGCTTAACAACACTAACAATAATACAAACGCATTAAACACAAGCACATCAACTAATACAACTAACTCAACAGCAATTGCAAATAATTCAAATTCTGTAACAACGTTAACTAAAATAAATTCGACTAGTAATTCAGATGCAATAAATCAGCTAACTAGTTTAAGTAACAATTTAAATAATTATAACAATCAAAACTTTAATTTTAATTCTTATCAAAACGAAAGTGCTCAAAAATTAAAAATAGAAGCTGATGAAAAAATAAATGAATCTAACGCAAAGCAAAAAGAATTAAATGAACTTATTAAAACTACATTAACTGAATTTAAAAATGCTGCAAGTAATTCTAATAGTGCTAACAATTCAATTAGCAATAGCACTAATAATTCTTACAGTAAATTAAGTAAAGAGGCAGAAGATTTAAATAACCAAGCATTAGAAAAAATGGAAAAAGCTAATGCCGCATCGGGAGAAGAAAAAGATAAATTAAGAAACGAAGCTAATAATTTAACTACTAAAGCAAACGAAAAGAGTTTAGAAGCTGCATTAGTTTTAAAATCAGACAATGAATTTAAATTTAATGCGAACAAAAAAAATGTTGAAACATTATTAAATTCAAGTAATACTAGTGAGACTGATAAAAATTTTTCAAATGCTTTATTAAACCAAGCAGTAATTGATTTTAATAAAGCAAAGGCCATGCGCGAAGAGGCAATGTCTTTACCAAATGCTATGGCTAAAGTAAGTGCGTTAGGAAATGCTGAAGAAAAAGAAAATGAAGCTATACAAAAATTAAGTAATGCTGTTGAAACCTTAAAAAAATCAAATCCAAATATTGCTTTAGTAAACACTAATCCAAACGAAGTCAACTCACAATCAGAAAATTCATCTTCTCCAACATCTAACAATGCATTAAATGAAAATTCAAATGAAAAAATTAATTTAATTAACAAAAATGTAGATGAGTTTCAACAATCAAAACTAACAGCCTATCAAAAATTATACGAAGCTAACCAAGCCGAAATAAATCAATTAATAAATGAATTACAAAACAATACAGTTATTAATAATACACCAGTAAATAAAACCGAATTTATTAATGCGACAACAAAAAACAACAAAGCAAATAATTTGTTTGAACAAAATAAAAATGAAGTAAACACAAACACACAACTTAATAATTTAGTTAATATTACAACCAGTCAAATAGAGACAATAAACCAATTAAATAAACTTAAAAACAAAACAAATTCTATTGCTCAAAATAATACAAATACATCTACAAGCACAAATAGTAATGTAGCCAATAATAATCAGTCAAATACTACTAATACTAACAACACTTCTAACCCAAACAATAATCAAGCAAACGCATCTAACAACAACAGTTCTATTTCTAACAATAATCAAACAAATACAACCAATAATAACAACACCAATACAAATTCTTCAAACAATTTAACCTCAACTAATACAAAAAGTACAACTTCAAACAATTCAAACGTTAATGTTCCGTTAATTGATAAAAACATTATTGCATCTAAAGACTCCTCAACTAAAGAAACAACCGATTTTATAAATAGTAACAAAATTACAATTCAAAACCAACAAGCTAAATCAACAATAGATAATGCATTAAACGAACTTACTGCATTAAATAATAATAACACATCTTCTAAAACTGTTACTCCAAACGAATTAAAAACTCAAATAGATGAAATTAACACAAAAGCTGATGAATTAGCGCTTAAATCATTTGATTTAAAAACAGAAGCAAATAACCAAACAGGTGATGAAAAAGATAAAACATTAGCAAAATCTAAACAATTTGACGATGAGTCTAACGCTGAAAAATTAAAAGCTTTAGACCTCACAAAACAATTAAATCAAAATAATATCAATACAAATAATACCGCTATTGAAGAGCTAATTTCAAAACTAAAAACTGATAATCCTACTTTAGCAAATGAAAACAATGATAAACTTAATGAGTTAAAAACATTACAAAGTCAAATAATTGAGTTACAAAAAGAAGCAAATGACTCTAATGCTGTTGCTGTTAAAATAGGTAAAATGACAAATGTTGCAGATAAAGAAGCTGAGTTAATTGCAAAACAAAACACAATAATTTCTGAGTTAACTAAAAGCTATCCTAATTATGAAATTAAATCAAATAATATTTTACTAAATAACACAAATAGTAATACTGAAATTAATAACGATGAAAATATAAGTAAAGAAAATTCTGCGCTAACAAATTTAATAAATGGTTACAGTTTAGAATACGAAACTTCTAAAACTAATTTACCACAAAATTTAAATGACAATCAATTAAAAGCAAAACAAAATGCTGATAGTTTAAATGCTGAAGCAAAATTGTTATTAATAAAATCATCGCAAATTACCGATACTAAACAAAAAAATAAAATGTTAGCTCAAGCTGCTAAAACCAATAATGCTGCGTTAAAACAATTAAGTTTAATAACTGATAATAAAAATAATATAGCTAATAACACTATTAACAAAACTAACACAAATAATAATTCATCATCAAACGTTGTTAAAAATAACAATTCAACAACTACCAAAACAAATACAAACAACAATTCTTCAAAAAATAATGTTGTAAATAATTCAAGCAATAATCAAACTCAAATTAAAAACAACACTAACAATAATGTAACTAATAATACAACTACAAATAATACAAATAATAACACATCTAATAATCAAACAAAAAATACGCTTAAAGTAGAGGGTTTAGAAGTTATAAATGGAAATGCTTACAACAACAATCGCCCAATACCTATGAATGCAAAAATTCCAGATGGTTTAGTGTTTAGGGTGCAAATTGGCGCTTTTAAAAATGCCTTGCCTAATAACGCATTTAGAGGTTTAAATCCACTTAAT
Source organism: Bacteroidota bacterium (assembly GCA_020162035.1). Classification (GTDB taxonomy): domain Bacteria; phylum Bacteroidota; class Bacteroidia; order B-17B0; family Aurantibacillaceae; genus Aurantibacillus. The sequence continues at coordinate 106,981 of JAIUNM010000001.1, forward strand.
GGCGAAACTGTTGCAAATGGATATATAAGATACACAGCTGGTAATTTTAACAAGTTTGAAAATGCAAGTGCAGTTAAAAACGATTTGAAAAAATTAGGGTACAACGATGCGTTTGTAGTTGTATATTATAATGGAAAACGAATTGCTTTAAATGAAGCTTTAGCTATATTAGAAAGAGAAGGTAAAACAATTGACAACAATGCATCTTCAACCGCAGGAATTACAGCTAATACAAATATACCAAAGGCTTCTATAGTTTTCCCTAATTCACCTAACACAGCTCCTACTCCACCAAATGAATTAGTTAAGGTTACTAAAGAAATAGAAACTATTAAAAATTTATTTTACACGGTTCAAATTGGTGTTTATAGTAAACAAGTAACTAAAACACAGTTAGCAAACTTATCTCCCATTTATACTGAAAAATTAACTAACGGTTTATACAGATACACTGCTGGAATATACAATAACGGAGACAAAGTAATTTTAGATAAACGTAGGGTAATTGAAATTGGCATTAAAGATGCTTTTGTAAGTTCTTATTTAAATGGAAAGCGTGTAGATTTTAATGATTATAAAAATCGCCAAAAATTAGATTCAACAATTGTAATGGAACCAGAAAATCCAATTCTTTTTCCAGAAGGAAGCCCTGTTGCAAACACAAACACAACACTTGCCGTACCTACGCTCACAATAGAACCATTTAAAAACAACGTTACAAATTATCCTGATGCAACCGAAGATAATGGTGTAAAGGCAACACAAGACGGTGTTTGTTTTAAAGTTCAAATTGGTGCATATAGCAAACAAGTTCCAAATGAAGTTGCAGCAAAATTTTCATCTATTCAAAATTGGCCAATAGAAAATAAACAAATTAATGCGCTATATATATATAATGTTGGAAATTTTGTAAACGCAAAAAATGCTATTAAATTAAGGGACGAGGTAATAAAACTTGGAATTTTAGATGCTTTTATTACAATTTACAAAGACGGAAATAAAGTTTACAATAAAGAAGAAATTCAAAAATTAATGGCAGAATGATGGTAAAAAAAATTTATTATTTATCAACCTGTGATACATGTAAAAAAATTATTGCTTTATTGGATTTGAAAAATAAAAACTTTGAATTTCAAGATTTAAAATTTAAAAACATTTCAGAAAATGAATTAAATGAAATTGCAACTCGTGTTGGTGGATACGAACCATTATTTAGTAAAACAGCACGTAAGTACAAAGAATTAAATTTAAAAGAAAAAAAGCTTTCTGAAACTGAATTTAAAAATTTTATATTGAACGAATATACATTTTTAAAAAGACCAGTTATAATTTTTGGAGAAAATATATTTATTGGTAACTCTAAAAACACAATAGAACAAGCTAATAAAACAATTGTTTAACGCCTAACCATTTTAAGCATATCAAGCAATTCATCTGATTTATTACTAAATATAATGATGTGATGTCTTAATTTTTAAAGATAATATTAAAGCTTTTTTAAGGCCAAAATAAAACCCCCATAAAAATAATTTTATGGGGGTTATTTTATGAAAATTTTAGTTACTTAAACATAACCAATAATTTTTTTGTTGGTTTTTTTCTTGTATGTCCATTCAATTTTCCAACCGTAAGGACAAGCATTTGCACCCACATCAACTACATTTCCGCTTTTATCTACACCAAATGTACATTTTAATGTAAATTCTTTTTCATCAACTTTAATTTCTACATTTCCTTGTATTGGTGCCCAAGCACCGCAAGTTAAATTCCAAACTATTGGGGTTGTTACATTACTTGTAAATGCATCACCATCTCTGGTAGTGCCATAATTTTCTAAAGTACTCATACCGTCATGCGAACCTATACCTTCACCAGTACATGTTAATATATTACTTGGTATTGAATAAGTGAATTTTCTGTTAATATTATACACAGCAGTTTTTCCGTCATCAAATGTTACATTTAAATTACTTCCTGTAACTGAGCTAGCTAAACTTGTTTGTGTTTTTGTAATTAATAATTCCCACCAAGTACCGCCAGTAACATTTGTTAAATTTTGAATTCCATTTAATAAAACAAATTTACCATCAGATGCACGGGTTACTTTAAAATCTAAATACTCTACTTTAATTACACAACCTGCATTTTTCCAACGTTTACCAGTTGCAAAATCAATTACAGTTAAACGTATCGAACCTTCGCGTTTTCTGTTATTAATAACTGTTCCATCGTAATTAATTTTTATTGTACCTTGGTAAGCACCAACAGTGTCAATAGTGTAACCTGTAGCTGTAATTCCTAATACAGAGTATAAAGCGTTACTAGAACTTGTTCCACGACCATGTAAAAAGGAATTATTTCCAACTACTGTATTTACATCGCTTACTACAGCGTCATTTTCGCTATTAACTGTTCTGTTATCTGTAGATGATTGACCATCTTCATTTTTAAACTCTTTTTTCTTTGCACAATTAGTTAAACCAATTGTAAGTGCAGAAAAAATTAATGTTGTTGTAATTATTTTTTTCATTTTTTTATTAAATAGGTATATCAAACATAATAAAAAAACGGATACTTTTTAAGTATCCGTTCTTTTAAATTAAAATTTTAGTCTAAATTACTTTTCTACTACTAGTTTTTGAGTAGATTTTTGTTGCCCGTTAGATACAGTAACAAAATAAACACCTTTAGCTAAATTAGCAATATTAACCGTATTAGTTTCTGTTGCATTTTTAACAGTTAACACAACTTGTCCTAATGCATTAATTACATCAATAGTTGCATTATCAACATTTGCAATAGATACAGTTAAAATGTCTTTAGCTGGATTTGGATATAAATTTAAGTTAACAATATTATTTTTAACTTCAGAAATGCCTGTAGGAGTTGAAGTACAAGTTCCTTGGAACATAGCTTTAATTCCTAAAAAGCCTAAAGATGAATTTTGAACTGATGGTGCACCACCTGCAATTGGTTGAGAGTATAATGTATTTGGAGGTGTCATATTAGTTGCTGATGTGTAAGAAGCTACTGGGAAATAACCAACAGAATTTGAAGGTTGGGCTACACCAATATAATAATCTGTGTTTGCAGTAATTGAAACTGGAGTTGCAAAAGTAAATGAAGTATAAGTGCCTAAATTTGCATTTGATATATTAATTGTATTTGAAGTTGCAATTAACGAACCTGTACTATTAGAAACTACAGCATACATACCATTATTTAAATTTGAAGTAGTTGTAGAAATTGCAATAGCAACTGAAGTTAAAGTTGAAGCCGCTTGGAATGTCATTTTATTAGTTAACAAACCTTGCCCTGTATTAAAACCAATTCCATTACCATATAATGCACCTGCAACATCAGGTCCAGCAGCTTGGCCATTACAATTAATGTTTTGCGAAATCATTGCTAAATTATTTGAATTATTTTGATCAGCTAAAACAGAAACACTAACGTTAGCTACACCTGTTAATGTAGAAGCATAAGTATATGGCGAAAATGTTACCAAAGTACTAGCACCAGAAGCTAAAGTTGGAATCATTACTAATGCGGTATGTGTAACAGCCCCACTTACACCTAAACCAACACCAATACCATTAATAACTGTATTAGAATTGTTAGATACTAATGCAGTAACAGCATGCGATGTACTAACACGGGTTGCTAAAACTTGTGGACTAGGGATATAATTTACACTAATTTCGTTTGTATAGGTATTAGGTGACCCAAATCTGTACAATGGACGAAATGCAGTTGTACCTAAAACAGGTGCAGAAATAGTTCCACTTGCTCCAGTTGCACCTTGTATTGGCCCACCTGATGTCCAACAAGTATAAATTGCAGGTGTTGCATCAGTTACAGTTGCTGTATATTCATAAGCAACATTTAAACCCATACCAGCTGTGTAAGTAAATGTTGGAGATAAAGGGAAATCAATAGTAGTAGCAGATGGAACTGCTGGAATATTATAATTTCCGCTATAAACTTGTGTCATACCACTTGTGTTCCATGTTGTGCCAGCTGTGTAAGAAGTTGCAGATGTGTTTTGTAAATAAACAGTTAATGTTCCATTAGCGGCAACGGAAACACCACTTGTTAATGCAAAACCAAAAGATGAAACTGTTGGACTTAATGCTGATAATTCGCCCGCAGGCACAAAATATTGACCACGCATTACTGTATGCCCAACTGTACCATTAGGACCTCTGTTACCTGAAGTTCCATTAGCTGAACTTGTAGGAGGTGCTGTAACCGCAATAAACGGTTGTGCCATTAATGAACCAAGCGTCATTAATGATGCAAAAATTGATAATGTAGATTTTTTCATTGATATTTTTTTTAAAGTTAATGTAAATGTATATAATTTTTTGATATAACACAATGCTTAACAAAGATATATTGCTAAAATTAACTAATAAACTTATTTCATAATGTTAGCGTTTTTTTCAACACTTTCTATACTCATTCAAAAAGGGAGTTAATTATTTACGAAAAGAGATATCCTAGTGTAAATAGCTAAAATACAATATTTTAACAAATTATTATTAGCGTTAAATTAATTTCATGAATATAAATTAGTTTAATTTACACTTTCCCCCCAAATAAACTATCTACAAATTCGGCTGAATTAAATATTTGCAAGTCGGTCATTTTTTCGCCAACCCCAATAAATTTTACAGGAATTTTAAACTCATCACTAATACCTATTACAACACCACCTTTTGCTGTACCATCTAATTTAGTAACTGCTAATGATGTTACTTCTGTGGCTGCTGTAAATTGTTTACATTGCTCAATTGCATTTTGACCTGTGCTTCCATCTAATATTAATAAAACCTCGTGTGGAGCATCAGGAATAACCTTTTTCATTACATTTTTAATTTTTGTTAATTCATTCATTAAATTAACTTTATTATGTAATCGTCCTGCTGTATCAATAATAACAACATCTGCTCCCTTAGCTTTAGCACTAGTTAAAGTATCAAATGCTACACTTGCAGGATCTGCCCCCATTCCTTGACTTACTATTTCAACACCTACACGTTCGCTCCAAATTTTTAATTGGTCAACGGCTGCAGCCCTAAAAGTATCAGCAGCACCTAAAACCACTTTTTTACCTGCAGTTTTATATTGATAAGCTAATTTGCCAATTGAGGTAGTTTTACCAACTCCATTAACGCCAACCACCATAATTACTTGAGGAATAGAAGAAGAAACGGAATTAAAGTCTATACTTTTATTTGAATTACTTTCGAGTAAAAGCTGTGTTATTTCATCTTTTAAAATTGTGTTTAACTCGGCACTTGAAACGTATTTATCACGCTTTACACGATCTTCAATTCTGTTTATAATTTTTATTGTAGTATTAACTCCAACATCACCCGAAATTAATATTTCTTCCAAATTATCCAGTACATCGGCATCAACAGAGCTTTTACCTGCAATTGCTTTAGTAATTTTTCCAAAAAAACTTTCTTTTGTTTTTTGTAAGCCTGTATCTAAACTTTGTTTATCTTCTTTACTAAATAATTTTGAAAAGAAACCCATTGAAATTGTTATCCTTTATAAATGAAAAAATTCTTTCCTACAAAGGAAAGAATTTTTAATTAGATTAAATAATAAAAATTATTTTGATTTTAAGAAATCAGCAACGTGATCGTTATGCACAACTTCTTCTTTAAACGAATAAGCACCAGTTTTAGGAGACTTAACCATTTTAATAACCTTTGTAAAAGAGTTTCCTTTACCGGTTTTTAATGTTGCAACTACTTTTTTAGCCATTTTGTATTACTTTAATAATTATTTAATTTCTTTATGAACTGTCATTTTTTTAAGAATAGAATTATATTTTTTTAATTCAATTCTTTCAGATGTGTTCTTTTTATTTTTTGTTGTGATATAACGAGATGTTCCTGGTTTACCACTTTCTTTATGCTCTGTACATTCTAAAATTACCTGTACTCTATTACCTTTTTTAGCCATGACTTTTATTTTTAAATATTATTAATGTAAAATGCCATTTGCTTTAGCATCTTGTAAACATGCATAAATACCTTTTTTATTTATGTTTTTTAAAGCCGAAGTAGAAACACGTAAAGTTACCCATTCGTTAGTTTCTGGAACGAAAAAACGTTTACGTTTTAAATTTACTTTAAACTGGCGAGGAGTTTTTGTGTTTGAAAAAGACACATGATTTCCACCCATTGCTTTTTTACCTGTTAATTGACAAATACGTGACATACTATACTACACTTAATTATTATTCCCTTAAAATAGGGGTGCAAATATACAATAAGATTTTGAATTTGCCAAATAATAATTAAAATATTGCAAATCAAATGTTTGAAGCTGAAAGAGATTAACGTTAAAGCGCTTCATCAAACCTATTAACTTATTGGTTTTTAATTGTTTATATTTATGATTTATTTTAATTTATTTATAAAACTATCCATTTCTGTTAATGTATTTAAATTTAATTTAATAGGCTGAGAGCATAAATTTTGGTTACAAATAAATAAACTTGGTTCCCCTAAATCAGGATAATGACCTGGCTTATCTAATTTAATTAACTTTTGTGGATGATAATAATGATTTACTAAACTTAATAATTTTTTGGTTTGTTTAGAATTAAAATCGTTTGAAACTACTGTAAATACTAAATGATGTTGAATTGCTTTACTAACAGCTAAATTATAATCGGCTATTAAACGTTCTTCATTTTTTAAAATTTTATCGGAGCCAACTGCGTTTAAGGTCTCTAAAGTTATTTTTTCAAACGATTTATCATCTGTTAAATCTTGTAACTCTATTAAAAATCTAGCAAACAATGCGTTTTCCATTAAAACTTTAGTGCTTGTTTTTTTATTAGAAAGGCTTATTGGCATTAAATTAGTTGAAAAATATCCGCCTAATTTTTCATCATATAATTTTTCAGTAACAATTTTTCTTAATTCGATGCATTTTGTTAACCAATATTTATTTTGTGTTAATTGATATAAATCTAACATGGCCAATGCCGCTTGCGCTTGAGGTTTTAAGTAAATAACATTTTTTTGTGAAGAATCGCTAGGTAATAATCGCATTCTGGTATTTGAGTTATTGTTTGAAATTACAGTTTTAAACCAACCATTAGACTGATAGGCTTTTTTTACAATATTGTTAGCAAGAGAAATCGCTAATTTTAAGTCTGAACTATCTTTATTAGCTTGGAATAATTTAAGTAAGCCACGTACAATTCTAAAATTTATATCTGTATAAATAGTTTTATCTATTGGAGGCTGCCCATATTTTTTTCTTTCTTCTAAGCTTAAATTAAAATAAATTTCTGGTTCTATAGTTTTACTTAAATCTAATAAAGAAATATACTCTTCTTGGCTGTTATAAAATAAACTATCAGTTTTGCTTAATAAATTATCATATAAATATTTTTTAATTAAGCTTGCTTCGTTTAACCATTTTTGATCTTGAGTGGCCATGTAAGCTTCGGCATAATTATGTAATACACCACCTTGATATTCTGTTCTTTTTTCGGGTTGTGCACCTTCCCAATTGCGGCCGCTTGTGCAGCCAAAATAAACACCCCCTCCTATTCTATCACTTATTTGAGCGTATTTTATTAATGAATTTATTGCTTTTGTTTGAGCATAATTGTTTTTTAATGTTTTGGCTTGCCAAAAACTATATTCAATTGGTTGATATAATGGAATTTTTAAAACAAATCCCCATCCATAATATAAACTATCATAATAATTATCAAGCTGTGTATTAGCTTTTATTAGCAAATCATTTATTGGTGTATCTAATAACTCATCAACAACGTAATAATCTGTATTATCTGGTTTTAAATTATCAGATTTATAATCTTTTAAAAAATTAATTATTATTTTTTTAAAGATTTCTGGCTGCCTATTGCCTTGAAATGCTCTTAATTGGTTTCCATTATTATCTAAAAAAATTAGTGCAGGCCAACCCCATTCTAAAAAACGAGCTCCAACATCGGGCTGAGCTTCAGCATCTGCTTTAATGCAAATAAAATTTTTATTTAGTAAATCTATTATTTCTTTATTTGAATATGTTTTTTCTTCCATTAAATTACATGCGGTGCACCACTCTGTTCCAACATCTAAAAAAATTGGTTTTCTTTTTGTTTTCGCCTCATTAAATGCAGCATTGCCCCATGCTTGCCAGTTTATTATTTGAGAATAACTGGTTTTAAAAAGTAATAAAAATATAATGTATCTCATATCTAATTATATACGAATTGACGTTTTATTTCTTTCAAAATAAATAATGTTTTTTTAATTAATTATTTAACTCGTTAAAAAACACTATTTACTCAAGCAAAAAAAATTAACTCATTTTTGTTTTGGTTTTAAACAACTAAATCGATACTTAACTAAATTGTAAATTTTATAATTTAAAATTGATATAAGTTTGTATCAATAAAAAATAAAATTATGTTTAAAAAAATTATCTTATCATTTTTAATTACAATTGCAACTGTAAATTACTCGATAGCTTGCCACGCTTTGCCTTTAGTAGGTTATAATGTTTCTGTTGGTGCTACAGGAGTTACAATTAATGGCAATTCAGATCCTTCAACTTGTGGTTGTGGACCATATTGGATGCAAACAGAAATTTCGTGTAGTGGAACTTTTGTTGGTCAAGTAATGCCAAGTTGTATGCAATCAACAATGGCTGCTTGGGCATCAGCTTCTACATCTTATTTGAATTATCCTTATTATAATAGTTTATTAAATGTGCCTGGTCATAATCTAGCTTCTGGTTGGTTTGATAACTGTGTATTAGAACCGTACCATGCAACATTTATACCATTTAGTGATTTATGTGCTGGTAAAGTATATTATATAAGATCGCGTGAGGTTTTGCCAAATGGTATGAATGGTCCATGGACTGCCGTAACTTCATTTACAGTTCCTGGAACTCCAATGACTCCTCCACCAACAAGTAATTTGATGGTTACTTTAAACGCAAACCCAACTCCAATTATTTGTTGTGGTAATGTTGCTATTACAGCCGTTTTTACAGGAACAAATTGGGCAAATGGTTGTATAGGCAATGTACCTTCATGTGAACGTAATATGACTGTGACTCCAACTTTTAGTTGGACAGCAAATAATCCTATTACTACTCTTGCAGGCACTGGAACTACTTTTACAACATCTACTCCTGTTTTAAATGTAATTGGTTTGTCAACTTCAACTACCTTTAGTTTATGGCTAGCCTATTTATGTGTGAGTCCATCTGGTTCGTTCACATATACACCTCCTGCGTTAGTTCCAATTTTTATACCATTTAGTTCGTTAAGTGCAAGTAATATTGCTACGAGTTTTACTACAGCACCCGCAAGTGCAGTTTGGACACAAGCGTTAAAACAATGTTGCACTGGTGCAGGTGTGTTAGGAACAACTCCTTGGCCTGCAACAATTACTGTTCCTGTAACTCCAACACTAGTTACTTTAAGCCCTACAGCAACTCCAAATACATGTTTAAGTTCGCCAAATTTTACATTTACCGAAACAGCTTCAACACCAAGTAATTTTAATGTTAACTGGAATTTTGGAGATGGAACAACAGGAACCGGAACAAATGTTGCACATTCTTATACAGCTGCTGGTATTTATACAGTAACAGTAACCAAAAGTTCTTGTGGTCCTTGCAGTGCAACTACATCATTTACAGTTCAAGTTTATTCATCACCAATTATTAGTCCAGCTGTAAATTCTCCAGTTTGTATAGGAGGCGTAGCAAGTTTTACAGCAAGTAATCCATCTATTGCAACTTATACTTGGAGTGGACCAAATAATTTTAGTTCAAATTTATCAAACCCAAGTATAAATAATATTACAAATGCAAATGCTGGTATATATACTGTAGTTGCAACAGCTACTAATAGTTGTAAAAGTACAGGAACAGTTAACTTAAATACTTATCAAGCTACAATGGCTGCAAATGCCAATTTAACTGTTTGTACTAACAATCCTATTAACTTAACAGCAAGTGGTTCTGGTTCTTACAATTGGACTGGACCAAACAGTTTTACTTCAAATCTTCAAAATCCAAGTCCTATTGCTAATAATTTAAGTGGTGGCGTTTATAATGTAACGGCAACTTTAACTGGAGGTTGTTTGGCAAGCGCAAGTACAACAATTTCAATGGCATCTACAACTGTTAGTGCAAGTCATAACGGTCCTATATGCGCTGGAAATAGTTTCTCTTTATTTGCAAATGGTCCAGGAACATTTTCATGGGCAGGACCTGGAGGATTTACATCAAATCAACAAAATCCTGTAGTAAACAGCTCTGGTATTTCAGCAGGTGGCATTTATACAGTAACAGCAACTAACTCATTAGGTTGTGTAGCAACTGCAACTACGTTAGTAACTTTACCAAGCCCTAAAATAGTTACGCCTTTTGGAAGTGGAACAATTTGCGAAGGAGGGTCATTAAGTTTTGAAGCAAGAACAGCAGGCACTTCGTATATTTGGAATGGACCTAATGGCTATTTTGCAAATACTGCAAATACAATTTTGCAAGATGCACAAATTGGGCATAATGGTATATTTACAGTAACTGTAACTGATATGAATGGTTGTGTTGCAAAAGGCACAATTACTGTTGTTGTAAATTCTAATCCAAAAATTGGCATGGATTTATCTAAAGCAAAATCAAGTTGTGCTCCTGCATGTAATTTAGAATTTGGTATAACAGGCGAACAAAATTTAACCGATGTTAAATGGATATTTGGAAATGGAAATGAATCAACATCTAAAAATCCAAAATCTATTTGTTATAACAAAGGCGGTAATTACAATGTAGAATTATCAGCAACTGGGGCAAATGGCTGTAAAGCAAAAATTAACAACACAATTGAAATGTATAACAACCCAATTGCAGATTTTAATTACAATCAAGGTAATGGTTACACATGGGTAAATGGCGAAGTTAAATTTACTGATGCATCAACTGGAGCAAACATAAATTCGTGGGAATGGAATTTTGGAAACAATAACAATTATAAAACAGAAAATGTTAACCACACATATCAAGATACAGGAAGCTATAATGTTACCTTAAATGTAACTTCTGTTAATGGTTGCACAGCTTCTGTAACTAAAAAAGTAGTTGTTGAAGATGAAAATTTAATTTATGTACCAAATGCATTTACACCAAATGGCGATGGTTCTAACGATATATTTATGGCAGTATCTCGTAGCCAAATTAAATTTGAAATGCAGATTTTTAATCGTGGTGGAGAGTTATTATTTCACTCATCAGACATTAACAAAGGTTGGGACGGTACATTTAAAGGGCAATTAGCAGAAAATAATGTTTATGTATATAAAATTACATACATTAATAAAAACTCAAAATCAAAAACATTTACAGGTAGTGTAACTTTGGTTAGATAAAATTATTAGTTAAATTTAAAGCTCAGGTAAGTTACCTGAGCTTTATTATTTTTATAAATATGAAATATGTTATAAATTTTTTATTCCTTTTTGTTGTAATAAACTATTCTGCTCAACCCTGCAATACTTATTTTACAACATATTGTGGTGATGATGGATCTGATGACATGAAAGGTATAGCACAAGACCAACAAAATAATACCTATTGCATTTATCAAACAAACAGTGCAAGTTTAACAACAACACCCTCTGCAATTACAGCTACATTTAGTGGTTTTTATGATGCATATATAACTAAATTTGACAGTTGCGGAAATTTATTATGGGCTACATACCTTGGCACATCTGGTTTTGAAAGTGGAGAAAAAATTGCATTGTCGCCAGATGGTAATATTGTTTTTACCGGTTATTCAAGCGCAAACGGATTACCAACTCTTGCTGCTTTTCAACCAACCAATAATGGCTCATACGATTGTTTTGTTGGAAAAATTAGTCCTACAGGGAATTTAATTTGGCTTACCTATTTTGGAAAAAGTGGTGGTGAGTTTGCCTATGATATAAAAACAGATGCAAGTGGAAATATTTTTATTGGTGGCACAACCACTTCAACAAATTTAGCAACAAGTGGTGCATTTCAAACAACCCATGGAGGAGGAATGGAAGCTTATATTGCAAAATTTAATAGTAATGGAATTTTACAATGGTGTACTTATTTTGGAGGAAGTTCAACCGAAGATATACATGCATTAACCGTTGATAATGTTAATAATGTAATTGGAGTTGGTGAAAGTAACAGTTTTAATTTAAGCACATCGCCTGGTTGTATTCAATCAACTAAAAATAATCAAGCGGATATTTACATAATTAAATTAGACAATAATGGGAATAGAATTTTTTCGACCTATTTTGGAGGAAATGGAATTGATGATTGTAATGGATTAACAACAGATAATACAGGAAATATTTACCTTGGGGCACAAACTAAAAGTACAGATTTTACAGTTACTGCAACCGCAACTCAAACAACGTTAGCAGGAAACACAGACATGTTATTAGCTAAATTTTCGCCAACAGGTGCTTTGTTATATAGTTCATATTTTGGGGGGATTGATAATGATATTATAAATAGAGCTCAAAATTATAATAATAAAATTTATTTTATTGGAAGTTCGGCATCACCAACAATGCCTGTTATTGCAGCAGGAAGTAATAGTGTATTATTAAATCAACAAAATCATTTTATAATTACAACCGATTATAATTGTAATATCCAAATGGCAAAATATTATGGAGGTTCTGGTAATGGTACAGATGCATCAACAGATTTAGCAATATCAAAAAATACAATTGCGTTAAGTGGCAATAGTACTTCAACCGTATATCCTGTAAGTAGTGGGGCATATCAAACAATTTGGAAAGGTAATACCGATGGTGTACTTACAAAAATTGCTTATACAAATACTTTAAGTACAGTTAATTTAAAATTTAATGAGAAAGAAAGTTTTGATGTTTTTCCAAATCCAACAAGTTCTGAAATATACATACAAACAACTAAAGAAATTACATTTTGTAAACTAATTGATTTAAATGGTAAAATAATTTTAGAATCTAAAAATGAAAATAAAATTTATTTAAATACAGTTCCTTCTGGCATTTACTTTATTACAACAAATTTAGGAGTTAAAAAAATTATTATTCTACCAAAATAGAATAATTTAAATTTTAATACCAATAACAAGTATGTCATCAATTTGCTCTGTATCTACACACCAATCTTCCATAAATTTTTTCAAATATTCTTTCTGATCGTTTAAGCTTAGATGTTGTATAGAGCATAAAATTTCTTTAAACTTTTTAGTCATTAATTTCTTTTTAGTAGGGCCGCCAAATTGGTCTGCATATCCATCGCTATGAAGATAAATTGTATCTCCTTTATTTAATTCTAACTCAACTTGATCGAATACTTGATTAATATCTGTATGCCCACCAATAGCTTGTTTTGTTGCTCTAAACTCCTCAACAAAATTAGAATTTTTACGAACCAACCATAAAGGACGGTTAGCTCCTGCGTATTTAATTATTGCTTTTTCTGAATTAATAAATGCTGGTAAAGTGCAAATTGCAATATCCATTCCATCTTTAGTTCCATCTTCACTTTCTTGTCTTAAAGCTTGTTTAATGCCTTTGTTTAATTCCATTAAAACAGATTGTGGATTACTACTTACATCTAAAGCATCTTTTAGTTTTTCGTTACCTACCATGCTCATAAATGCTCCCGGAACACCATGACCTGTACAATCAACAGCTGCTATGGTTACAGTGCCAGATTTATCTTTGTCATTAGCATATTGATCTGAAAAGAAATAAAAATCTCCACTTACAATATCTTTAGGTTTATAATAAATAAAATAGTTTTTTAAATATTTATTTATTTCATTATCAGGCGGTAAAATTGCGTATTGAATTCGTTTTGCATATAAAATACTTTGTTCAGTTTCTTCTTTTTTAATTTCGATAATTTTACTTTTTTCAGCAATTTCGGCAGCTTGTTTTTCAAGCAAAACATTGGCTTTCTTTTTTTGTTGAATATTTTTAATTAAGAAAAATGTAAATACACCAATTACACCTAATACACCTAACATAAAATAGATGTAAATTAAATTTTGTTTTAACTCCTTATCTTTTATTTGTTTTTCTCTGTTAGCAATACTTAACTCTCTGTTTGCATTTGCATTTTCAATTTTTTGATTATTTAAATCATTACTGGTTCTATCTAACTGTTGTTCTTTTGTTTTTAATTCAAGTTCCTGTAATTTACGAACCATTGCTAATCGCTCAAATTCTTTAGCTTGTTGCGCAGCTTGTAGTTCTTTTAAAGCAAGTTGTTCTTGTTGTTGTTTAATTTCAAGTTCTTTAATATGTTTTTCTTTGTTTCTAAGTTCCGCTTCGTTTTTAGCATCGGCAGCAGCTTTATCGGCGGCAATTTTTTGAGTTTGAATCTCTGCCTCTCTGTTTTTTAACTCAGCCTCTTTAAGCATTTGGGCTTTTGTTAACAATTCAATTTCTTTTTCTTTTTTCTCAGCTTCTATTCTTAAATTTTCTATTTCTAATTTTTTATTATCCTCTGCTGCTTTTGCAAGCATTAATTTTGTTGTTTCGCTAATTCCTTTAAATTCTTTTTTAAACAAATTAACGTAAGCCCCATCTGCATCAAATCGTTTCTTACGCTTATTATAATATATTTTACTTGATGGCTTATTTAATAAAAAACCAAATAAATCTGATGTTGCAGCTGTTGCAATATTATCATTTAACACAACTTTCCAATCGTTTAAAGGATATATTAAAGTGTCGTAAATATTAGTTGTATGTGCATTTATTAATATTGATTGAGAACTATACCCAGATTTTGAAAATATAAGCGTATAGTCAAAATTAAGTTCGAGTTTAATTTCAAAATCTCCATTAGCATCAGTAGTATATTGGCCAATTTCAAAATCATTTCTTTCAACTACAATTTTTACGCCATCTAAACTTTTGCCTAACGATTTTCTAACATTCCCAGAAAAAGCTATGTAAGCACTTGTTGGGATTAATTTAGCTTTTTTAGAAACTTTATTTCCATTTGCATCATACAAATAATAATCTCCAACAAAGTTTTTATCATCTAAATTTCCTTCTAATAATAGTTTACCATCTGAATTAAAAAATTTTGCTAAACCAAAAGGTAAATCATCTTTATAATTAATTTCACTTTTTAATTTATTATTGTCATGGTAAGTTTTCCAAGTGTTAATTTTTTTACTATCTAAATAATGTCCCTCTTCAACAACTTGCTTACTATTAAACAATCTGTGAGTCCAACCTTTGGTATCTCTGCCATAAATTATCCATCTGCCTTGTTTATTTCCAAGGTCATCAATTTTATTAACAGTATCACCTAAATGAATATCAAACGATCTTGCCTTTTTTGTTTGAGCAAAAACAGATATGCTTAATAATAAAAGTAAATATGTTAAAAATATTTTTATTTGAGATAAAGTTAAAAATAATTAGGGACGATACTTACTTTTTGACAAAATTTTTTGTGCATCTTTTTCATTCATAAGTTGTTCTAGTGTTATGTTTTCATTTTCTTTCATATAACTTTTAACAATTTGCCAGCCAACCCACATGGCTATTCTAGGCGGACAATCTTTACTTATTGCTGCAGTAAAAGGCCCCTCGGTTGTTAGTTCTTGAACAGTTTTCATGTTGTTTTCATATAACCGGTTTTTTTCTGCAAAATAACCCCATAAATTTTTCTCAAATTTTTTACAATAATTTAGTTGATTTTGAGTATAACCAATAATTAAACTATCATTTACATTAGGCAACATACAATTTACAGCATAATATAATTTACCATAAAATATTGTATGATTTAGAAGATTGTTAATTGGGTTATCATTATCAAATTCAGTTAATATCCAACCACGCATTAAATCGGGCAATATATATTCTTGGCGCATGCAACGTGTTTGATAATCGGGCAATTGCAACATTTTATAAAAAATACTTGTATCTCCAAGATACATATCTAATCCTGTAATTAAAGCACTATCTGAAGAAGCAATATAAAAATTAAAGCCCGAAGTGCAAGTGATGAATCTATTTGGAATTGTTTTGCTTTTAAAATGATACTTAAATCTTTTAACGCAGTTGGTTACTTCATTAGATAGGTTATTTAAAACTTCATTAGTATAAATTAAATTAACTTGATTATTTGCCTGTTGCATTGTTTTATCGGAAATAAAATGAAGAATAGAATCTTTAGAACTACTATCATTTACCCCTAATGGGTTTAAAAAACTTTTAACATAATTGTTATAAAAAGGGCCGTATTTTAGTTGATATTCTTTATTTTTTGAAATAAAATTAGCATTTGTTAAATTAAAGAAGTCTTTATTTAACGATAAAGCATTTAGTTGTTTTATTTCAATGTTAGAAATATCAACATCTAAATTGTTTTTACATGATATTAGTAAAATAAAGGTAAAAAATAATATGTATTTTGAAAAAGGCATTAAGATTTTTTTATATTTGTAGTAACAAATTTAAAATTAAATCATTCAAAATGAAAAAGTATTTATATGGTTCATTATTTGCATTAACAATTGTTATTTCAAATGCACAAACTACAACCCCTACTCCTGCTCCTGCACCAAGCTCAAATACCACAGCTAAAGAAGAAGAGTTTGATAAAAAATGGCGATTTGGGATTAGAGTTACCCCTCAACCTACTTGGTTTTCGAGTACAGATAAAAACAACAAACCTTTTGGTTCTGTTTTTGGCTTTGGGTTTGGTTTAAATGTTGAAAGAAGATTATCTCAAGTTGCTGGACTTTTATTTGGAATTGGTGGAGATTTTGAAGGAGCAAAATACAGTTTTAGAAATGATGGAGCAAACTTATACACACCTGCTTATTTCATAAATAATTCTACTGGAGAGTTTGTAGAACCTAAAGATAACGGTAAAGGTGATGGTACTGAATTATTTAATGATAAAAACACTGCATATTATTTAAAAGAAAGAAAAGTAAAAACTACACATGTTACTTTACCTGTTATTTTAAAATTGAGTACAAAAGAATATAGCGGCATGAAATACTTTGTAAACTTTGGTACTGAAATAGGTATTAGAGTTAAAAACGTAGCAACTGATAGTTACTTAACCTCTCAAACATATAGCAGTAATGGTGCTCCTAATCCTTCAAAAGACAGTCCAGAAAGTATTGAAAATATTAATTTAGGAAATTCAGAAGGCTCTATTGTTCCTTTACGTGTTGGCTTAAATGTTGGCGGAGGAATTGAATATCGTTTAGGTGGCTCTACATCTTTTTTTGCAAGTGTAAATTATTTTAGATCATTTACTAATCAAATGAGAAATGAATCGAATGTTATGTTTTATAATTATACAGTTGAAAATGGAACAAACAGTTACCAATACGTAAAACAAAATTACATTTTACAAGCTATTAGAATTAACATTGGAGTTATGTTTTAGATATTGCTTAAAATTTTTAAAAGGCCTTGTATTTACAAGGCTTTTTTGTTTTATAAAAATTACATAGCAATTATTAAATCGCATAGTTCGGTTACATTTACACTTTCAATTTGATGTTTTGTGTTTTTAAGATAAAATCTTTGAGCATTTTTTAAAGTTTTAAATACACTTGTTGTTTCCTCATCAGTAACCATATTGTCATTGTCTGCTAACCCTAAAATCACTTTATTATTTATTTGATTTAAATTATCCTCGTTTAATAAATTAGTTTGTCCTAATTCAACCATAAGTTGAGAGGTTTTGTTAAGTAAATTTATCCAACAATCTCCATGCCTTTGTTGTAATGCATTTGCAAATTTTGGTACTTTTTCTATTATTGTTTGAGGATTTAATAATTGAATTTCTTTTTTTGCAATTTCTTCCGTCCAATTAAATTTTGTACCAAGTGTAATAATGTTACCAATTAACATAGGCATTTGAGTTGCTAAATAAAGCGCGACGTATCCTCCCATGCTATAACCAAAAATTGCGGGTTGAATTAAATTGTTTTCGGATATAAACAACTCCAATTCTTTTGCAAATTGTTTAATACTAAAATCGTTATTAAAAGGAGTATTACCATGCCCACTAAAAGAAAATTTAAAAACTTTAAAATTTTGCTTTGTTAGTTCATTTTCTAACGGAATTAATTGATCTGCTGCACCAATTGCACCATGAAGAAGAATAATATTTTTCATTTAAATTAAGTTTAATAAATTTTATAAACTACTATTTAAAATTGTAAGAACTTTGTCATGCATTTGGTTTGTGTAATCTAAATGTGTAACCATTCTAATTGTATTTTTTCCAAATGCAGCTATTTTAATATTTTGCTTAGCAAGCTTTTGTTCAAACATTTCGCCTGTAATAATATTGGGATTTAATTTAAAGATTACAATATTGGTATAAACATTTAAAACTTCATTTACATAATTTTTGTTTTGTAAACAAGCACCAATTTCTTTTGCTTTTTTATGATCTTCAACTAACCTACTTACATTATTTTTTAAAGCAAATAAGCCTGCTTCAGCTAAAAAACCAGCTTGTCGCATACCTCCACCAAATACTTTTCTTATTTTTTTAGCTTTATAAATAAAATCTTTATCGCCTATAAGTACCGAACCTACAGGTGCACCTAATCCTTTACTTAAACAAATTGAAATAGAATCAAAACATTTTCCTACTTCTAAAGTAGATTCTTTTGTTTCAACTAGGGCATTAAATAATCTTGCTCCATCTAAATGCAATTTTAATTTTTTTTCATTACACAATTTTGCAATTGGTTCTACTTCATTTAAATTATATATGCTTCCTCCTGCTCTGTTAACAGTATTCTCGAGGCAAACTAAACTAGTTTTGGTAAGCCAATCAAAATCTCCATTTATATTTTCATCAATTAAACTTGGATTTAATTTTCCTTCAGTTCCATTTAATAATTTGGCTTGTACTCCGCTATTAAACGATATTCCACCACCTTCATAATTATATATATGTGCATTAACATCACATAAAAGTTCATTACCTGGCTGTGTATGTACTTTAATTGCAATTTGATTTGTCATTGTACCGCTTGGACAAAACAATGCTGCTTCTTTGCCAAATAAATTTGCTGTATAATTTTGGAGTTTATTAATTGATTCATCTTCACCAAATACATCATCGCCAACCTTAGCATCCATCATGGCTTGTAACATATTTGAACAAGGCTTAGTTACTGTATCGCTTCGTAAATCAATTACCATAACTTAGTAATTTAATAACTGTTCTAACTTAACTGCAAATCTTTCTTTAGGTAAAAAATTAATTTCCAAATCTGCATTCATAGGTACAGGAGTATCTAAGCTTCCTTCACGCATAACTGGGGCATCGAGATACTGAAAACAATGCTCGGTAATTAATGCGCTTATTTCTCCTCCAATGCCTCCGGTTAAAGTATCTTCGTGTAATACAAATGCTTTACCGGTTTTTTTAACTGAATTGTAAATACATTCAACATCTAAAGGAGCTAAGGTTCTTAAATCAATAATTTCAACATCTAAATTTTTTGATTTCACAATTTCTAAAGCCCAATGTACACCTAAACCATAGGTAACAATTGTTGCTGAATTTCCAGTGTTTACAATATTTGCAACACCAAATGGAATTGTATAATAATCGTTTGGCACATCTTCGCTAATGCTTCTATACAATGCTTTGTGTTCAAAAAACATAACAGGGTTTGGATCATCAAAAGCAGAAAGTAATAAGCCTTTCGCATCAGAAGGAAAAGCAGGATAAGCTATTTTTAAACCTGGTGTTTTAAAAAACCACGCTTCGTTACTTTGACTATGAAATGGCCCAGCGGCAACAGAAGCCCCTGTTGGCATACGCACAACAACATCGGCATTTTGCCCCCAACGGTAATAACTTTTTGCTAAATTATTTACAATTTGTGTTATACCTTCGCTTACAAAATCTGCAAATTGCATTTCAACCATAGCTTTATGTCCATTAATAGATAAACCAAAACCAGTTCCTAATATTGCACTTTCGCATAATGGTGTATTCCTAACTCTATCTTTACCAAACTCTTCAACAAAACCTTCTGTTATTTTAAAAACCCCACCATATTCTGCTATATCTTGCCCCATTAAAACTAAATTAGAATGCTTTTGCATGGCTAATTTTAAACCATTACTAACTGCATCTATTAATCGCATATTTGTAGTTTGTGCATTTAATGGTTTTGCATTTTGAATTTCTATGGGTTTATAAACTTCGCTTAATTCTTTTATTGTATTTGGAGGAGGAAGAGTTTCAGCAAATGCAATTTCTAATCCTGCATCAATTTCTTTTTTAATTTCTAAACGAAATGTTTCAATCATTTCTTCAGTTAAAACAGCTTCGTTTATTAAAAATTTTTCGAAATTATTTACAGGGTCTTTTCTCCCCCATAAATCAAATAATTCTTTTGGTACGTATTTTGTTCCACTTGCTTCTTCGTGCCCACGCATGCGAAATGTTACACACTCTAATAAAATAGGGCGTGGATTTTCGCGTATGCTTTCAGATAGATTTTTTATTGTTTCATATACTTTTAAAATATTATTACCGTCTATACTATGCCCTTCTATACCATAGCCAATTGCTTTGTCAGCAAAAGATTTACATCTAAATTGTTCGCTACTTGGTGTACTCAATCCGTAACCGTTAGCTTCAATTACAAAAATAACTGGCAAATCCCAAACCGCTGCAGTGTTTATACTTTCATGAAAATCGCCTTCGCTTGCTCCGCCATCGCCACTAAAAACAACAGTAACTTTTTTATTTTGTTGTAATTTATTTGCTAAGGCAATTCCATCAGCAACTCCTAATTGTGGACCGAGATGTGAAATCATTCCTATAATTTTATACTCTTGCGTTCCAAAATGAAAACTTCTATCTCTGCCTTGAGTAAAACCACCTGGCTTACCTTGAAATTGAGAAAACAATCTATTTAAAGGAATTTGACGAGTAGTAAAAACACCTAAATTTCGGTGCATTGGTAAAATATACTCATCGTTGTTTAATGCGCTTGCAACGCCAACAGAAATTGCTTCTTGACCAATGCCACTAAACCATTTAGCAATTTTACCTTGACGCAATAAAACCAACATTTTTTCTTCAATTAAACGTGGCTTTAAAATATTTTTATATAAAGTAATTAATAAATCATCTTTATATTTTTTTCTATCAAATTTTACTGGAGTATCTGCCGTAATTTGCAACATAATTATTTATTTTTATTATCTAATAAAACATTAAACCCAAACCCAAAACTAAGCCAAGCAATGCCTTGTTTGTTTGACTTATTTCTTAATTCTTCGTATTGATTCATTCGAGACGAACGAGGATCGTAATTAAAAAGGAGTGATTGATATCCAAAGTAAAAATTGAAACTCAACTTAGGATCAACAATAAAATTAAATGTACTTTGAGCTTTAACAAAAGGGGCTTGATAATCGCTTGATTGGTATGGTCTATTATAAAAAGAAGTATCTTGAATAACTTTTAAAAATTGACTTTTAGCAATACCACTTTGTAAATTATATGTAATATAAAATTTATCAGAAAAAAAATGATCGTAACCTAAATTTAAAATAAAACTTTGAACAAAAAATCTAGTGTCGTAAGGAATAGTAAAAGTTGTTCGTGGATCTTTATAATAAGTAAAATAATCTGGATTATTCTTAAATAATGTTTGCCTATATCCTAAACCAATATGGAAGTTATCAAATAGTTTGTAATTTGCAGTAAGATCAAACTCATATACCCCTTTAAACCCAAATTTAAACATGTTACTGCTAAAGCTTGCAGGGACTCCTCCACTTCCTCTAATTGTAAAAGCTGCATTTTTTTTATCAATTTTATTGCTTTGTGCAAAACAAAAAAGATAACTAAACAAGAAAAAATAAAGTATTAACCGATTTTTTTTCATTTTCTACTTTGCAATTAGGGTTTAAATTAAAAATTTAAGTTTTTTACAGCCTTAAATTTTATATAAAATTCAAAATCTAATTGTTGTTAAATATACAATTTAGAGAGGAAATAGAAAAGAATAATTATTCACTAATTCAAATAATAAAACATTTAATTAACAACACTTGTAACACTAAACATATTAGCATAATTATCTGCAATACTTTTTGAAGTAGCACCCAAAGTTTGAACTGAATAAATTGTAGAAAAATTAATTGCGTTTGGTGAAAACCACTCTTTTAAATCAGTTTTAAAATTTACTTGAGGTATTTTTGTTTCTGTTACAACAGCACTTGTAGGAAAATTTAAAGTAACTGTTTTTAGAGCATTATATATGCCTTTAAACCCTCCTATGTGAAAAATAACTTTTTTAGCTGGGTCTGATGATTGAGGAGAAGTCCCTTCTAATTTTGCCATAATATACCCAGAACTCCAAGTCCAAAAATGCCCATTTGCAGGATCTAGGGCACCTGTTTGAGAACCGGATACATTTCTTAAACTATCTACACCTATAACAAATGAAATAGATTTATAATCTTTAATTGGCACTTCATTTAAATCAAAACTTAATGAGTTTGCAACATTAGCTTTTACTAAATGATAACTTTCTGTTTCGTTATAAACCGAATTATCAGTTGCAGTAAGTTTAATATTACTTATGTAATAATTAAACATGCTTACTTTAAATGTATCTGAGTTATTTATATAATCCGTTGTATTTAAAATTAAAGCTGAACTGCCGTACATATTATTAAATGCAAGTTTTAGCTTTCCTGTAGTTGGTTGACTAGGGGTTTCTTCTTCGGTTTTTTTATCTTTTTTACAAGAATTAAAAAAAACAGAAACAAAAACTATTGTTGCAAAAAATTTAATCAAATTCATATCTCTTATTTTACATAATAAATGTATAAAATATTTATTATGTAATCAAAAAATTAATTATGCATTTAAATCCCCATAATCTAATTTCTTTTTTTGAATTTTTAAGATTAACATCAAAATTAGAACAACAAAAGGTATATAAATTATAATTTTAGGTAAATCAAAGTGATTTAAAACAATAATTGCTTTTCTTTTCATACGCTCAACCATTAAGTATAGTGCAGGTATTAATAATAATGTTAACAATGTAGCAAATATTAATCCAAAAATCATTGTCCAAGATAAAGGCCCCCAAAACGCAACGCTATCGCCTCCAAAGAAAATATGTGGGTTTAACTCAGTAAATAATGTTTCGAAATTAATATTAAGTCCAACAGCTAAAGGTATAAGGCCTAAAACTGCAGCAACTGCTGTTAAAACAACTGGGGTTATTCTCGTTCTACCGGCCTCTAATGCAGCATCGTAAAGCGACATACCACCTTGTCTTGCAAATTCAGCAAACTCAACTAGTAAAATACCATTCCTAACTACTATGCCACCCAAAGCAATAACACCTACACCTGTCATTACTATACTCATTTCCATTTTAAATAAGCCAACACCTAAAAATACACCTATGATACTAAAAAGAATTTCAGATAAAATAATAATTGGTTTACCAAGAGAGTTAAATAATCCTACCAACACAAGTAACATAAGCCCAATTGCAATCATCATTGCTTTGCCTAAAAATCCTGCCGTTTCGGCTTGATCGGCAGATTGGCCGCCAAATGTAACAACAACACCACCAGTAGATTTATATTTAGAAATTACTTTTTGCACTTTGGTTGCAATTTCGTTTGCGTTATATCCTTCTTTAACATCACTTGACAATGTAATTATACGTTGGTTATTTTTTCTTTTAATACCAGCGTATGTGTAATCATATCTAATGTTACTTATTGCAGAAATTGGAACACTTCTAACAATACCACCCATATTCATATCACGAAAAACAATTTTCAAATTTCGAATTGTTTCAATGTCACTTCGTTGATCATATTGATATCTTAACTGTACTTTGTATTCATCATCAACATCTCTAAATTTTGTTGCTTCATTTCCATATACTGCACTTCTAATTTCCATAGCTACTTGTGCTAAAGACAAACCTTCGCGTTGAGTACGTTCTCTATCAATATCAAAAATTATTTCTGGTTTATTGCTAACAAAATCTGATTTTAAATTTACAATACCATCTATTTTAGAATTATCGATAATTTTTTTCACATTATCAGCATTAGAAATTAAAGATTTAAAATCTTCGCCTGTTACTTCAATAGTAATTGGTTTGGCTTGTGGAGGGCCAGCTTGTTCTTTATTTACTGAAATTTCAACACCTGGAATATCCCAATTTAAAGTTTGTAATTTTTTAAGATATTCGTTTGTGTTTTTACCGTTTCTATGTTCAAATCCAACAAAAGAAATAGCAATTTTACCTTTATTAGGATAAGAGTTTTGGTCACCATCTTGAGGATCGGTAACGCCAATGGTAACATTTGAAATCATAGATTCTATAATTGGATCATTAGCATCTATAACTGTATAAATTCTTTGTTCTACTTTACGCATAGTTGCATTAGTAATTTTAGGATCTGTACCTTCTGGCAACTTAACATACACATAAATATTATTTGGTTCGCCTTGAGGGAAAAATCCAACTTTAGGGCCACGCGCTACAAAGAAAACTAATGAGAAAATAAATAAACCAACTACAATTAATAATGTACGCGCTGGTTTTTTAAGGCACCAAACTAAAATTTTACTATATTTTTCAATAAACTTAGGCCAAATTTTAAATTGCCATGCTTCGATAGCTTTATATAACCAAAGTCTATGAAAAATTAAAAACAGACCTAAAAATATAATAAAATTTCCTACGCCTATGCTTCCACTCATATATGCAATTATAGCTACAACAGCATATAACAATAATTGTAACCTTGCTTTTTTATTTATTTTTCCATAATTGCTATGTTCTTCTTCATGAGATTTCATAAAATCAACAGCAAATACAGGGTTAATAATATAAGCTACAAATAAGGAGGCGAGCAATGAAATAATTAAAGTAATAGGTAGGAAATACATAAACTTACCTATAATTCCTGTCCAAAAAGCTAAAGGAATAAATGGAGCTAACGTAGTAATAGTACCAGAAAGCACGGGCATAAAAACTTCACCAACTGCAAGTTTTGCAGCTGTTTTAATGTTTCGTTTACCATTATCAAACAAGCGATGTGTATTTTCTATTACAACAATAGCATCATCAACAACAATCCCTAGAGCAAGTAAAAAGGCAAATAAAACAATCATGTTAAATGTAAAACCAATACTTGGCATTATTAAAAATGCAATAAACATAGATAGAGGAACGGATAGAGCAACAAAAATTGCATTTGTTACCCCCATAAAAAACATTAAAACAATTGTTACTAATAAAAATCCAATAATAATAGTATTTATTAAATCGTGTAAAGTTGTTCGTGTTTTATTACTTTGATCGCCACTGTATGTAATTTCTAATCCATCAGGTAACTGTCCGCCTTCTTTCATTTTGGCAACAGTGCTTTTAATATTATCTGCTGCGTCAATTAAATTTTCGCCAGAACGTTTAATAATATTTAAAGTAATTACATTTTTTCCTTTAGAGCTTGAGTAACTTTCTTTTTCTTCAAAATCATCTTTTACTTCAGCAATATCTCTTAAAAATAATTTAGCTCCAGTAGCAGAACTAACAACAATGTTTTCAATTTCTTTAGGATCTTTAAATTCGCCTTTAATACTTAAAGTAGGCTTCATACCATTTAATGGTACATTACCACCAGATATTGTAATGTTTTCGCGAGAAATTGCGCCAGAAATATCTGCAAAGGTTAAATTTGCAGCTTGCATTTTATAAGCATCAATATTAACTTGAATTTCGCGAGTTAATGCGCCAACAATTTTAACTTCATTAATTTCTTTTAAGCCTTCAAATGCATCTTGCATATCTTCGGCATATTTTTTCATTTGTTTTAAATCATACTTACCTGCAATATTTATATACATAATAGGAATTTCAGAAAATGAAATTTCTTTTATCATAGGTTCACGCGTAAGCGTATTTGGCATGTCTGTTCTTGCTTCATCAACTGCATCTTTAACTTTTTGTTTTGCAACATCAACAGAAACATTTGTATGAAACTCAACAACAATTACCGAAACATCTTGAAGCGAAGTAGATGTAAATTTTTTAATACCTGAAACAGCTTTTAATCGTTTTTCAATAGGTTTTGTAATTGTATTTTCGATATTATTTGGTGAGTTACCTCCATTTATTGTATTAACGTAATATGTAGGTACAGTAATATCCGGGAAATTTTCTTTAGGTAAAGAGTTATAAGCCATAATACCAGCAATACTGATAAAAATAGTTATAAGGTAAATGGTGAGTTTATTTTCAATAGCCCAACTACTTGGCTTAAACTCTTTAATATTATTATCGTTCATATTTTAATTTTGAAACAGTTAATTTTTAACAACAACAGATGCACCTTCTTTTACTAAATCATAACCAGCAACAATTAATTTATCGCCAGTATTTAAGCCTTTTAAAACTTCTGCATAACCATTGTATTCTTTACCCAACTCAAGTTGTTTTTTCTCTACTTTGCCATTATTTTCAACCAAAGTAAAACTTCCATTATCATCTTTTTGAATATATTTTACAGGTATATTAATTAGTGGATTTTTAGATTGATAGTCGTTTATTTTTATACGAGCCACCATGTTTGGTCTGTATATTTCTTTATTTTCTAATAAAACTTCTATTCCAAAAGTTCTTGTCATTGCGTTAATTGCCCTCGATGCATATCTTATTTTTGAAACAATAGAATCTTTTAAATCAGGAAAATATACAATTGTTTCGTTACCTGTATGAACTCTAGAACCATATCCTTCGGCAACATCTGCTTTAACTTTTAAGTTATTAAAATTTATTACACTTATTGCTGGAACACCAGGTGCAATTGCTTGCCCTAATTTAATATTTACTGCATCTATTGTACCCGCAATTGGCGAAATAACTTTACTCATATTAATTTGTGTTTGTAAAGTTACTTTTTTGTTTTCTAAGCTTTCTTTATTTGTTTTGGCTTGTAAGTATTGAATTTCTGTACCAATTTTTTGATCCCATAATGCTTTTTGTTTTTCATAGATTTGTGTAACCAAATCTAAATTGGTTTGCAAATCAGCTAATTGTTGTGCTACAGCCCTTGCATCTGTTTCTGCTAAAACTTGCCCTTTAACAACTTCATCTCCAACCTTTACATTTATTTTTGTAATTGTTCCTGGTATTTCTGATGATACAGAAACGTTTTCGTCTGCATCAACTTTACCTTGAATTTCGATATAAGATTTAAAAATTGATGGTTGAATTTCTAGTACAGAAACTTGTGTAAGATCTTTATTTACAGTTAATGTATCAGTTTTACTTAATTCGGATTGGAGTTCGGCAATTTTTGCTTCAACGTCTGTTTTTTGTTGTAAAAGTTTTTCAAGCTGAGCTTTTTTATCTTTACTGCCACATGAAGCAATTAGTGTAGTAAGGGCTAATATTAAAATTGTTTTTTGCATATAATTGTTGTTGATATTTTAATTAATTTATTTTACAAGTGTACCAGTTGCTTTTTGATAATCTATTTTATAAACAAGAACATCATAAAGTGCGTTATAGTAGTTAATTTCGGCTTCGCGCATAGAGGTTTGTGCGTTAATTACTTCAATATTAGAGCCAATACCTTGTTGGTATTTTTTAGTAGATACATTAAATACATTTTGTGCTAATTCCATATTTCGTTTATTGTTACTTAATGTTTTAAGTGCATTGTTGTATGAAATTGCTGCTGTACTTGCTTCAAATTGCGAAGCTAGTTCTATATTTTTTAAATTATTTTGATTTTTTTGAGAAGTGATTTTTGATTGTTGTATTTTATAATGTCTTTGTAAACCATCAAATATATTAATGTTCATTTGCACGCCAATTAAACCAATTGGGTACCATTGCTTAATTGCATTATTTTTATCATTATCAAATATGTTGGGTTCTTTACGCATAGTTTGATACTGGTATGAACCATAAGCTGCAAGTGTAGGTAAATAACCCCACTTTAATCTTTTCACATCAATATCATAAAGTTTTTGTTGGGCGTTTAGTATTTGATATTCATTTCTGTTACTTATATCTATATTGCTTGTAGACATTTCTTTGTCTAAACCTTCTGTTGCAACTAAACTATCTGTTAACAAAATAGGCTCGTTTAATTTATAACCCATTTGAAATTTTAACATGTTTTCTCCAATTTTAAGCATTTCAACAACTTTTTGTTTTTCAACAGATAAATTGTTTTTGGCAACCTCTAAGCGTTCAACATCAATTAACTCAACAAATCCTTGTTTATTTAATGCGCTTACTTCTGAATAATTTTTTTCGAGTTTTTCAATATTAGCATCTATTAATTTTAAACGTTCTTTATTAACTAAAACACCATAATATGCTTTACTTACTTGAGCAACTAAATCTGTTTTACTTCTATTTACATTTATGCGTGATAAATTAATTAATTCTTTAGAAGCTTTTAAACCAAATAAATAATCGGCACTAAATAGTAATTGATTGGCACTAATTCCACCTGTTGCATTGTACTGAGTACCAAATTTAACAGCCGCATAAGTATTAGGTGGAGCAAGTGGACTAAATGCACTTAAAGGGATAATAGAAGTTGGCAATTCTAGGTAATCTTTAAAATCAAAACTACCATTAATTTGTGGTAAACCTAATCCTAAAACTTCGTTTCTTTTGTAAACAGTAGATTGTAAATCTAATTCTGAATTTAACTGACTTGGGCTATTTTTAACTGCAAACTCTATTGCTTGTTGTAAAGTGTAATTATTTTGTTGTTGTGCAAAATATTGAGTTATACACAATGTTGTAAATAAAATACTAAGTTTTATTTTCATATTAATCTTCTTCGATGTTTTTATATTTATTTATTAATCTATGGCCTTTTAATGTACAAACACCATATAAAAAATGCTCGGTAAATGCAGTATGAATTTCTATTATTCCATACTGATTATGAGGCATTCGCTTTCCATTCATGGCAAGTTCTATTAACTCAACCCTTAATCTTGATAATAATTTTAAATTAATATCTAACCTTATGTATCCTTCTTTTTGACCTTTAATAAGTGAATTTTCTACACTTTTTAAAACAAAATCATTTTTAAAATTTAAAAAAAGTTTCCACGTTTCGGGGTAATATTTATTTAACTCGTAAAACAAAATTGGATTTATTTTAGAGAAAAATTCGCGCATGTTTTCCATTAAGTTAAATAATTCATGAACCACATTAGTTGATTCTGATTGAGATTTTTGAATAATGCATTTATCTTCCTTTAGAGTTAGTTCAACCAAATTATGAATCATAGTATCTTTATCTTTAAAGTATTGGTAAATAGTTTTTTTACTTACAGATAAATGCTTAGCAATATCATCCATTGTAACGTTTTTAATACCGTACTTAAAAAAAAGCTGCTCTGCTCCTTTTAAAATTTTTATTGCATTTTCATCGGTCATTTTCAAAATCGAGCACAAAACTATGGAAACTTTTATTGTTTTACAAGTTTCCTAATAAAATTTTATATTTTTTTTGCATCTTTACAAAATTGGTAGACAAAAAGCTAAATAAATGGCAAAAATTTAAAAAATGGCTTAAAAGCAGGTATCGTTTTGTAATACTTAATGATACTACTTTTGGAGAAAGTTTTTCAATAAAATTAAGTCCGGCCGGTATAATTATTGGTGTTGCCGCAATAACAATTGTAATGACTACTTTGGTAATAAGCTTTGTTGCATTTACTCCTTTAAGAGAATATATACCAGGGTATGGTAATATTACTGAAAGAAAATTAATTGTTAATTTAAGTAATAAGGCTGATTCAATTGACAATGTATTAGCATCGAGAGATGTATATATGCAAACTTTACTTAATGTATTAAACGAAACACACGAAACAAAAACCGAAAAACCGTTAAAAGATACAAGTGGGAAATACAAAAATGTTAATACAACTGTAGGTCAAAACGATAAAAATTTCAGAAATGATTATGAAAACAATCAGTTAAAAACAAGTGTGGCAATTAAAAATGTAAAACTAAGCGGGATATCTGATCTAGTTTTTTTTCAACCAGTTACAGGTTTAGTTAGCGAATCTTTTAATTTAAAAAACAAACATTTTGGGGTTGATATAGTTACAAAAGAAAATGAATTAGTAAAAAGTACATTAGATGGTGTAATAATATATAATGGATTTAGCTCTCAAGATGGTTTTGTAATTCATATTCAACACAGTAACAATTTGGTTAGTATTTACAAACATTTAAGTAGCTCATTAAAACAATTAGGCAGCAGAGTAAAATGTGGCGAAACCATAGGCTCTGTTGGCAATTCAGGAGAATTAAGTAAAGGGCCACATTTGCATTTTGAATTGTGGTATAATGGGTATGCAATAAATCCACAAGATATAATTGCATTTTAATTTACCTAAAAAAAACAACAGTTTACCTCAAAAAAATAAGTTTAAAAAAAATTGTTCCTTAAATTTGTTTATGAATTTATTTAAAAATAAATTTTTATTACATGTAGCTTTTATACTAATATTTATAATTTATGAAATATTTACTATTCCTTTTATAGATATAAATACAGTTTTTAATAATCCATTAATTGTTTCAGATTTAATTTATCAAATTTTACTAATTGTTGTATTTTATATAAACTATTTTTATTTAATTGAAAAGTTCTATTTACAAAAAAAACACATAATATATTTTATCACTGTTATTATAGTGTTTATATTAATACTAATAATAGAAAATTTAAGCATTAATTACTTTTATGATTTAAATCAAACAAATTTCGAACATTTCGAACCCCCTTTTTACCCACACAAACCAAAATTTATGTTTTGGCCCTTTGACAAAAAACTACATTTATATTTAATTATTGTATTAATAGCACTTATAATAAAAGTAAGAGTGCATTTAAGGCAAGTTGAAATTGAAAAAACAAATTATGAGCTTTCAAATTTAAAAGCTCAAATAAATCCTCATTTTTTATTTAATGCGCTTAATTCAATTTATTCTTTAGCAATTCAAAATTCAAATAAAACTGCCGACTCAATTATAAAACTATCTGAAATTATGCGTTATGTATTAAGGGATAATAGTTTAAAAATAAAATTAGAAGAAGAGTTAAATTTCATAAACCATTATTTAGAATTGCAAAAAATGAGACTTACCTCTAATGTAAATTTTATTTATGAAATTAATGGCAAACCAGAAAATCAAAATATTGAACCTTTAATTTTTATTCCATTAATTGAAAATGCATTTAAATATGGCATAAGTACAATTGAAAATTCGAACATTTATATTAAATTTAATATTGAAAAAGAAAAAATTAATTTAGAAATAAAAAACACTATTGTGTCTAATAAAACGCACAACACTGAAACAACAAAAATTGGGTTAAATAATGTAAAAAAACGACTTAAGTTATTATATCCAAACAAACATCAATTAGTAATTAATTGTATAAATAATGAATTTATAATAAACCTTAATATTATAATAAATGATTAATGCAATTGCAATAGATGATGAACCATTAGCTTTAAAAATAATAGAAACTTTTTGTGAAAAATCTAATGAAGTAAATTTATTAGGCTGTTTTTCAAATGCAAAAATTGCTATGGATTTTTTAAAACAGAATAACATAGATTTAATTTTTCTCGACATCAACATGCCTGATATAAACGGAATTGATTTTGTAAAATTAATTCCGGAAGACACCTTTGTTGTGTTCACAACAGCTTATGAACAGTATGCATTACAAGGATATAACTTACATGCTATTGATTATTTATTAAAACCTATACCATTTAATAGATTTGAATTAGCCATTAATAAAGTTAAAATTTATATAGACGGAAGCAAAGGCAAAACAAAATTTATTACAATTAGGGCCGATTATTCTGATATTAAAATTGAAATTGATTCTGTTTTATTTATTGAAGGGCTTGACGACTATATTAAATTTAATTTTAAAAATAATAAACCAATAGTTGCTAGATATACTTTAAAATATATTCTAAATATATTGCCAAAAAATCAATTTGTTAGAGTGCATAAATCATTCATTATTAATAAAAAAGAAGTTACAAAATTAAAATCAAAATCTGTATTTATTAATGAAACTGAAATTCCTATTGGAACAAAATATAATATTGAATACCCTTAACAAAACAGTTATAATTTTAGTTTTAATCTAAATACCTCAAAAAAACATCATTTCGCCTAAAAATTTATTTATAAGAAATAAAAACATATACATTTGTTAAAATAAATGTTATGAGAAAATTAAGTTATTGTTATCTGATTGTACTAGTATTTTTTATAAACAATAAAATTACAAGTCAGCAATGGGATGGTTTAACCTATTACAGCAATAGTAATTCTACAATTGGCAGATTAGTTGACACTAACTCAGCAACTATTAAAACATACAATTTTACTGGTGGCACAGGATACTCAACTCATTTTCTTCCAGGAGGAGATTTTTATAGAAGTGTTGTAAACTCAGGTAATGTATTATCTGGAGGAGGTATGACAGGCAGGATCCAAAAACTAGATTATAACGGAACAATACTTTGGGATTACACCTATTCATCATCAACATATTGTTTGCACCACGATATTTGCCCAATGCCTAATGGCAATGTGTTAGTTATAAGTTATGATGTTAAAACTGCAACAGATGTTACCAATGCTGGTGGAACATTTGTAGGTTCTATGTGGTCAGAAAAAATTATGGAGTTAAAGCCTGTTGGAACAAATTCAGCAGTAGTTGTATGGGAATGGAAAGTTTGGGATCATTTGGTTCAAAATGTCAATTCAAGTGCGGCTAACTACCAAACATCAATTGTAAATAATCCTCAACTGCTTAATATAAATTATAGCGCTAAAAAAGATTGGTTACACATGAATGGTGTTGATTACAATCCAATTTTAGACCAAATAGCTATCAGTTCTCATAACTTAAATGAGTGGTACATAATTGATCATAGCACCACAACGGCTGAAGCTGCTAGTCATATTGGGGGTAATTCTAATAAAGGTGGGGATATTTTATATAGATGGGGTAATCCAGCTGCTTATAGTGCTCCAGGTTCTACTATTCTTAATGTTACACATGATGTACATTGGGTTAAAGAAGGAATACCTTCAGAAGGTGATTTAGTTGGTGTTAATAATAGAGGTGTTACATCGCCATCAAGTAAAACAACAATTGATAAGATAACAAGTACTCGTGTAAACTACAATTACTCTTACACAGCAGGAACTGCGTTTTTACCAACAACCTATAACGCAAGACACACATCAACAGGCTATTCAAGTAACATGGGAAGCTCAAATCAATTTCCAAATGGTAATCAAATGATTTGTTTAGCTATGCTTGGTTCTATTTACGAAATTAATTCGGCTGGTACAATATTATGGACACTAAACACAAGCGGTTCATGCGCGCAATCTCATAGATATTCGTTATGTTACTTAACAAACCCTGCTCCATCTCAACCAACAATTAGTTTATCAGGCATCGATTTAGTTTCAACACCAGCAACCACTTATCAATGGTACGTAAATGGAAATTTAATTCCGGCAGCAACTAATCAAACAATTACACCAAGTACAAACGGTGTTTACGTTGTAAGAACAACAGACGTAAATGGTTGTGTTTATGTATATTCGGCTGGTTATTTAGTTGGCCAAATTCCTACAGGAATAACCTCATACCAAAAAAGTAAACAATTAATTATTTACCCTAATCCAAGTAATGGTATATTTAATATATTAAATAATAATCCATTAATTACACAAATTAATTATACTATTTATGATTTATCAGGTAAACAAATAATTAATCAAAAAAACAATTCAGTTATTGATTTAACAGATTATCAAGAAGGGATTTATATAGTAAAAATTCAAACAAACGAGTCTCAAGTAGAAACATTCAAATTAAATAATATTAAATAATAAACCAAAATGAAAAAAATAACCGCATTACTTTGCCTAATATTATTAGTTTCAAATTTATCTGCTAAAAAAGTAAAATTTGCAGTTGATATGGCTACCCATTCTATTAGCCCTAATGGAATACATTTAATAAGTAATTTTCAATCAACATTAGGCTTAGGATCTGATTGGGATCCAGGAACATTGCAAATGCTTCAGCAAGGTAGTACAACTATTTATACCGTTATAGTTAATTTACCAGCCTTTAAAGCATATGAATTTAAATTTGTAAATGGAAACCAAACTTATGAAGCAGAATTTGTTCCTGAAAAATCAAGAGTAGAAGATGTAGGATTTGGGAATGACAACAGATGGATATATTTAGATTCTTTGGCAAATGATACAACTTATATGGGTGCAATACCATTTGCTGGTAATGCCCCCGTTGGATTAAAATTAATTCGATATAAAGTTACTACAAGTAATGTAAATCCTGTATCGTCGCAAAGTATACATGTTGGCACAAGTTATCAAACTCCAAATTTTAATCCTGCAACCATACGCTTACATTCATTCGGAAATAATTTACATGAAATAATAAATTATGTTTCAGCAGGTACTTATACATATAATTTTTTTAATGGAAATACAGCTATTACAACTGAAACAGTTCAAAGTCCATGTGCAAATAATGGCAAACGTGTTGTAGTTTTAAATACAGATTCTGTTTTAACAACTGTATGCTTTTCGGGGTGTGGAAGTAATTGTCCTGCAGTTATAGGTATTAACGAGATTAGTAAAAATAAACTAAACTTAAAGCTATACCCAATACCAAGTAATTCATTTTTAAATATTGAAACAGAAATTGAAAACGAAGTAGAAATTACAATTTACAATCAATTTGGCCAGTTATTAGAAAATAAAAAAGTTGAAAACGGAAAACTTATTTCTATTAATACATCTAATTTTTTAAATGGTAATTATTTTGTAAGAGTTAATAATTTAAAAGGTAATAGCGCAACTACGGCAATAATAATTGCTCACTAAATGAAATTAAACCAAAACAATATCTTTTTATTTTTTTTCGCACTACCAATTTTTCATATTGCACAAAATTTTTATTCTAAAACTCAAATACAAAAAATAGAACTAAATTTTCTATTTAACAATTGGGATTACAGGTTAGATACATCTGCCTTAGGAAATGGTGGGTATATAATGGCAAATTGGGTAAAAATTAATGGAGTACAAATAGATAGTATTGGTGTAAAATATAAGGGCAATAGTTCATACGATTCAACTCGTTCAAAAAACCCAATTCATATAGAATTAGATACTTATAACAATTCTAAAAACTTTCAAAATTATACAGATATAAAATTAAGTAATTGCTACCAAGATCCTTCAATGATTAGAGAGGTTCTTGCATTTGACTTAATTTCAAATTATATGCATGCACCAAAAGCAAATTTCGCACAAGTGTACATAAATGGCAACTATATGGGGGTATATAGCAACATAGAGTCTATAAATAAATCATTTTGCGGGAATCATTTTTTTGGGAATGATAATACTTTCATAAAAGCAAATCCATCAACTGTACCTAGTGTTAATACAAAATCTAATTTATTAAAACTTTCAGGCGATAGTTCTGCCTATCAAAGTTTTTACGAACTAAAATCAACTAGTGGATGGAAAAACCTAGAAGCCCTTTGTGATACAATTACAAACAAACCTAACAATATTGAAAGTATTTTAGATATTGATAAAGCTATATGGATGCTTGCTTTTAATAATGCAATAATAAATTTAGATTCATACAGCGGCGCATTTTGTCAAAATTATTATTTGTATCAAGATAATCAAAAACGTTTTAATACAATTGTTTGGGATTTAAATATGAGTTTTGGAGGGTTTCCATTTTTAGGTAATGGTGCTTCTAGCTTAGTTGGCCTTACAAACGCCGCAATGGAAATATTACCAATTAATGTGCACAGTACAGATAACTATTGGCCATTAATAAAAACAATTCAAAATAACAGTAAATACAAAAAAATTTATGTTGCACATTTAAAAACATTTATTAATGAACAAATATCAAACTCAAAATATTTAACAGATTATTCAAATTATAAAAACTTAATTGATACTGCCGTTTTGAGCGATAATAAAAAGTTTTTTACTTACGCTCAATTTACAACAGCTCTAACAACTAATTATTCTGTAGGTACATATACAGTTCCGGGTATTCAAAATTTAATGAGTTCAAGAAATGTTTATTTACAATCTATTGATGAATTTACAACAACTGCTCCAACAATAAGTGCAATTAACACAAGTACAATAAGCAGTAACCAAATAAAAATTAATTGTACTGTAACAAATGCATCAACTGTTGAACTTGCATATAGATTTAAGACTGATGATATTTATAAAAAAATACAATTATTTGATGATGGAAACCATAACGATGGGATTTCAGGGGATAATATTTATGGCGCAAATATTACTCTTTTAAACAACGTCATTCAATATTACGTTTATGCCGAAAACTCATTAGCAGCTAAATTTAGTCCTGAAGCTGCTGAATATAAATATTACACGTTTGAAACAATACCCACGGCTACTTTAGGGCAAGTTGTAATTAATGAATTTTTAGCTAGTAATAAAAGTGATGTGAAAAATGAATTTCATTTAAATGAAGATTGGATAGAACTTTATAACAACACAAATAGCACTTTAAATTTAAGTAACTTATACCTAAGTAATTCATCAAAAAATAAAGGCAAATATTTTATACCAAATAACACCATAATTTCACCTAAAAGTCATTTAGTTGTTTGGGCAGATGAAATAAATTTACCTACAAATCAACTACACGCAAATTTTAAATTAAATAAAAATGGAGATGAAATTATTTTAAGTGATGGAATTTCTAATATTATCGACTATGTAAATTTTAATGAACAAACAGAAGACAAATCAGTTGGTCGTTGCCCAGATGGAACAGGAACTTTTATAACTTTGCAATATCCATCATTCGGCATGTTTAATTGCGTAGTTGGAATTGAAGAAAATAAAACTTCAGAAGAATTAATAAAATGTTATCCAAACCCATTTAAAGACAATATAACTATTGAGACTACAAAACCAGAAAGTATTAAAATTATAGATTTGATGGGTAAAATTATTTTTGAAAAAAACATTCAACAATCAGAAAATATAAATTTATCAAACTTGGCTGAAGGAGTGTATTTCATTCAATCATCTAATAAAACAATAAAACTAATTCATCTTAAATAATAAATTATGAAATTTAAACTACTAACATTATGCATAATAACATTACTCTTAGGTTGTTCTAAACAAGCTGGAGAGGGAGGTAAAAGTACTGTTAAAGGAAAAATATTAGTTGAAGATTGGAATAACGCTTTTACAATAAAAAATGGAGAATATCCAGGTTTAGATGTAGATGTGTTTATTATTTATGGAGATAATGTGAGTTATAATGATAAAACAAGAGCAAATTATAATGGAGAATTTGAATTTAAATACTTAAGAAAAGGAAAATACACTATTTATGTAATTACTAAAGATAAAACTTTACAATCTGCATCTGGCGAAAAAAGTATAATAATTAATTTTGAATTAACAGGAAAAAAAGAAACAAAAACATTAGATCAAATAACAGTTTACGAATAATGGAAAAATTAATTTATATCTTATTATTTTTTGTGTCAATTAATAGTTTTGCACAAAAAAAGAAAGACCTGAAAAAACTCGGTATAAAAACGATAGAGGTATCAGAAAACAATAATGGAAAAACATTTTTTGATAGTAAAACTACATATGATAAAAATGGCGAAATAATTGAAGATTGGAATTATGATAAACAAGGAAACTTAAAATCAATTTTAAAAATTAAATATAACAATGATAGCGACCCCATAGAAGAACAAGAATTTGACGGGGCAAAAAATTTAATTGAAAAAAGAATATTTAAATACGATTTAATGGGCCAAAAAACAGAGGAAACATTTTACGATGGCTCAGGCAAATTAACAAAAAAGCATATAATTACATACCTTTCTAACGGTTTAAAATCTGAAAAGAAAATTTACGATGGCAACAACATACTAAAATCAACAAAAAAATATATTTATTCAACAAAGTAAGTGAATATAGACCTAATTAAAATACTAAATAATTTTGACTCTATAAGTTTAAACCAATTAGGTAACGCTAAACTGATGGATAGAACGGATACTAAATTTATTTTTCATTATAATGAATTGCCAAGTATTTTAAATGATTTAAAATTACATTATAAATGTTTAGAAATTGAAGGTGTAATAAATTCAACTTATGAAACATTGTATTTCGATACAATTAATAATCTTCAATACATTCAGCACCACAACGGTAAAGCAAATAGATATAAAATAAGATTTAGAAATTATATAGAAAGTAAAATAGGTTATTTAGAAATTAAATTAAAATCAAATAAAGACCGAACAATTAAAACCCGTATTAAATCAAAACTTGAAGATAGTTTAACTGAAACTCAAAAAATATTTATTGAATCAAATTCAAATTTAAACCCAGAACTATTAATTCCAAAAGTTTGGATTAATTATAAAAGAATTTGCTTAGTAAGTAAAACATCTAACGAAAGGTTAACGTTAGACACTAATCTTGAAATTATAAATGGTAGTAAAAATATATTACTTGATAAATTAGTAATTGCAGAAGTTAAACGTGAAGGCAAAAATCATTCCCATTTTATTGATACTGTTAAAAGGCATAGTGTACGCGAAGGAGGTATAAGTAAATATTGTTTAGGCATAGCTTTAACAACCAAAAACATTAAAACAAATAGATTTAAAGAGAAATTAATAAAAATTAATACAATTCAAAATGACGCAAGAAACACTATCAACAACTTATGAATTAACAAAAATATTACAAAAGTTTGGGTTTAGACTTTTAATAGATTTGTTTTTTATTTTCTTATTACTTCGCTTTGTTTATTATAAAAACCATAAACGGAGTGATTTATTTTTTACGTTTTTTATTTTTAATATAGTTATCTTTTTAATAAGTTTTTTGTTAAACAGAGTTGATTTAAGCATGGGGGCAGCAT
Organism: Bacteroidota bacterium; assembly: GCA_020162035.1. GTDB lineage: Bacteria > Bacteroidota > Bacteroidia > B-17B0 > Aurantibacillaceae > Aurantibacillus. Next base: position 146,178 of record JAIUNM010000001.1, read on the forward strand.
TTGGGTTATTTGCTGTATTTAGTATGCTTAGATATCGCACAGAAGATATTAGTATAAAAGACATGAGTTATTTATTTTTGGTTATAGCAATTGGTTTAATTGCTGCAGTTACAAAAATAAAAGACACAAGCGATGCTTACGAGTATTTGTTTTTAGCAGTTATTAATATTTTAATTATAAGCAGTGCTTATTTATTTGAAAGTAATATTTTATTTAAAAAAGAAAGCGCGCAATTAATTTATTATGAAAAAATTGAACTAATTAAACCAGAAAATAAACAAGCTCTTTTAAATGATTTAAAAGAAAGAACAGGTTTAAATATTCATAGAATTAGTATTGGAAGAATTGATTTTTTAAAAGATATAGCACACATTAAAGTATATTATTACGAAGCATAATGAAAATTATAAAAATTATATTTTTTATCTGTTTTAGTTTCTTAATTAATTTAGCTTATGCGCAAGTTTTTGAAGATGATGCAATGCTTTTTTTAGGTATTAATGCTGAGAAAAAGATTAATGATAAATTTACAATTGCTCTTAACGAACAAGTAAGATTTAATCAAAACATTAGTAACTTTCAACAAGCCAATACCACACTTTTGCTGTATTATAAAATAAACAAAAATTCAAAAGTAGATGTGGGCTATAACAATCGACAAAAAAAAGAATTAGAAGATTATTATAGTTTTAGAAATAGATATTTTGCTTCTATTTATTATAAATATAAAATAAAAAAAATAACGTTAACAAATAGGCTTAGATATCAAACTTCAACTTATACTGATAAAGATAATAGTAATTCAAACTTTATCCGTTATAAACTAAGCGTTAAATATAACGTAAATACAAAAATAGATTTTTCATTGTCAAACGAAATTAACTGTCCTTTGTTTAACCCTAATACCTTACCAATTAATAGAAACAGAAGTGCCGCAGAATTAACTTACCGTTTCACTAAAAAAATAAACACAGAAATTTATTTTATGTTTCAACGAAAATACAATTACAAAGGAGCGCCGCGAAGACAATTTATTATTGGAGCAAATTTAAATTTCGAATTTTAGTCAATTAACAATACTTTTCTATTTTATCATTAATAAACAAATCATTTTTTGAGGCATGAATTTTTAAATTCATAATTATTTCATCGCAATAATTTTTTAATATAAAGTTTTGTAGTTTTTCAATTAACTCGTAAACTATTTTGCTTTCACCCTCAACTACGGTTTCAAAAGGGCAAACAACATGTTTTAACTCACTTTCTTTAATTAATTTAATTGCTTCATCTACAACATAAATTAAATCTAAATTAGTTTTAATTGGTAATAATTGTATAGCAACATTAATTATCATTTAGTTCTAATTCGCTAAGTTTTAAAGACATTGTATTAACTAAATTTTGAAGAGATTTTTCGGCCATAGATTTTATAATGGGATTTAAATCGCCCATTAATTCAACTTTACAATGCCCTGGCTCTTCACCAACACCAATTAAATTGGCTTTTAAAGAAAAATTAAATTTTGCTAAACCTTCACTCGAAAATAAAATATAGTTAAAAGGTTTTTTTTCTATAATTTTAATTTTCATAGGAGTTATTCCTTTAATATTAAAACTGCATTCATCGTTATTAAATACAAAATCTTCAACTTTATCTTCTGGTAAAATTGATTTAAAGTTTTTAAAATCAGATAAAAAATTAAACAACAACTTTAAACTACTTTTTGTATGATTTTCGTTGCTATAAATTGTAAAAGCTGCCATTAATTTTATTTAATTAAAGCTGTACCCCACTCTGCTGGGTTTTCGCGCCATTTAGTTAAGCTATCCACAACATTTTCGCTAATAAAATTCTTTTTAACTGCAGCATCTATTAACGTTGTATAATCTGATAATGTTTTTAAAGTGCATTTTGCCTCTTTAAAATTTTTATTAGCCTCATCAAAACCATATGTAAAAATTGCTGCCATTCCTTTTACAACACACCCTCTCTCTCTAAGTGCATTTACAGCTTTTAAACTACTGCCACCAGTACTAATTAAATCCTCTATTACAACTACACTCTGCCCACTTTCAATATCACCTTCAATCATATTTGTTAATCCGTGTTTTTTTGCTTCACTTCTAACATAAACAAAAGGCAAACCCATTTCTTGTGCAACTAGTGCGCCTTGTGCAATTCCTCCTGTTGCAACACCTGCAATAACATCAGGTTTTGCAAAGTGTTTATTAATGGTTTCAACAAATTGTTGTCGAATGTATGTTCTAATTTGTGGGTACGAAAGTGTTTTTCTGTTATCGCAATAAATAGGAGATTTCCAGCCACTAGCCCAAGTAAAAGGATTTTCTGGTTGTAATTTAATTGCTTTAATTTGTAATAAAAATTCTGCAACTTTAAGCGCAGGATCATCAAAGGTTGTCATGCTACAAAATTAATTTATGTTTTAACTAAACCATTAATATTTTATGAACATAAGAATTTATTATAACGCTAATTTTATCGAACTAAAATCTAAACGCACTCAATCTGCACATAATCAGGATATTGTAAAATCAAATGAAATTAATAATGAAATAAAAACAATTGTTAAAAATTTATTATTAAAAAACGAAAATACTTTTAATGATTTGGATTTAAGTTATTTTATAGATTTTTTTAAAAAAGAACACAAATTTATTAAAGCCGCAGGTGGATTAATTAAAAAAAATAATCATTATCTTTTTATAAAAAGATTAGGAAAATGGGATTTACCAAAAGGCAAACTAGAAAAAAATGAAACTGAACAAACTGGTGCAATTAGAGAATGTGAAGAAGAGTGTGGAATAAATAATTTACATATCATAAAACAAATACCTTCTACTTTTCATATTTATGAACATAAACAAAAATTAATTTTAAAAGAAAGTATTTGGTTTTTAATGGAAACAGATTTTAATGAAAATTTAACTCCTCAATTAGAAGAAAATATAACTGAAGTTAAATGGTTTACCATTGATGAAATTAAAAAAAATGTTTTGCTAAATACCTACCCAACTATAAGCGATTTATTACATAATACAATTTCATAAAATGAACTATAAAGCTATTGAAAATAAAGTAAAAGAACTGGTAATTGATGTTGGTGCATGGATTAGAAATGAACGATTAAATTTTAATTATGATAAAATTGAAATTAAAGGTTTAAATGATTTAGTTAGTTACGTTGATAAAACTTCAGAAGAAAAATTAGTTAATGGTTTAAAAAGTATTATACCTAATTCAGGATTTATTGTTGAAGAAGGAACGGAAACAGTAACAGCTGATTATAATTGGATTGTTGACCCCTTAGATGGTACAACAAACTTTATTCATGGTATAAATTGTTATGCAATTAGTGTTGCTTTAGAACATAAAGGCGAAATTTTAGTTGGTGTAGTTTATGAAATAACTTACAACGAATGTTTTTGTGCCTCTGTTGGTAATGGCGCTTTTTTAAACGAAAATAAAATTAATGTAAGTAAAGTTAATAAATTATCAAATGCTTTAATTGCAACTGGATTTCCGTTAAATAACTTTACACATTTAAACTCCTATTTTAAAACACTTGAACATTTAATTAAAAACACACATGGTGTTAGGAGGATTGGAGCCGCCGCTGCAGATTTATGTTATTTAGCCTGCGGTAGAGTTGATGGCTTTTTTGAATATAATTTAAAACCTTGGGATGTTGCTGCTGGTGCTTTAATTGTTATAGAAGCTGGTGGTGTTGTTTCAGATTTTAAACTTAAAAACAATTGGTTATTTGGAAAAGAAATTATAGCAAGTAATAAAGAAATTTCTAGTACTTTTGCGCCGCTAATTTCAAATAACTTTAATGAAGGCAGTTAAAAAATTTCTAAAATACATTTTATATTTAATAGCAATTATCATAACTTTAGTTGTACTTGTTATTCTTTTTATTAACCCAATTGCTAAATGGGCTATTCAAAAATACGATACAAAATTTATTGGACGTGAAATTACATTAAACGCAATAAACATTGGCGTTTTAAGTGGCTCGCTTGATATTGTTGGATTAACTGTTTACGAAAAAAATAGCGATAAAAGATTTTTAACTTTTGGCGAATTAAAAACTAAAATTAGCGTTTGGCAAGCAATAAAAAACAAATATAATATTGAATATTTCGAATTGAGTAATTATTCTGTAAGCATTTTACAAAATGGTAGTAAATTTAATTTTGACGATTTGCTTGAGTTAGGAAACGACACAACAACTACAAAAAAACCAGAAGTTGAAAATACCGAACCCACACAATGGTTTTTAAATAAACTTAATTTAAATAATGGTACAATATTGTATAATGATAAACAAGTAGGAATTAAAACAACTTTAAATAATTTAAATGTTTTGCTTCCTGTTTTTAATTATAACTCAGATAAATTATTTGTTGAAACAAATTTTCAAGTAAATAAGCAAGGTAAGGTTAAAGCTGATTTAGATTTAACTTTATCTAATTTAAAATACAAACTTAATTGTAGTATTAATCAATTAAGTATAAAACCATTTTACCCTTACCTAAAAGAAATGCTTTTAGCAAAAGATTTTAAAGGTTTATTATCTACCAATTTAAAATTATCGGGTAGTTTTTCAAACCCTAGCGATATAGCATTAAAAGGACATATTGGTTTAAATACTTTTTTATTAACTGATGTATTAAATGAAAAATTAACTGCTATAGATCAATTAAAAATCACAATAGACTCTATTAATGTTCCTAAAAGTATATTTAACATTAATACAATTGAGCTTAATGGAGCTTATGTAAAAACCGAATTGTATGAAAATGGCACAAACTTTAATCGATTATTAAAATCAGATCCAAATCAGGCCGTAAGTACAAACTCTACAACTAATACCGACACTTTAAAAGTTGAACAAACGCAAACTAGCAGCTCTAATTTATTTATATTAATTGCAGATTATGTAAAAATGGTTGCTAAAGATTATATTTTAAACACATACAGTGCTGATAAAGTTTCTTTAAATAACATTGAAGTAGATTATAGCGATTTTACTTTAGGTGAACAGTTTTATGTTAATTTAGAAAACATGAGCATTAACAGTAATCGCATTAGTAGCGAAAACGAAAGAATTACTGCAACATTTAGCACTAACATAAATCAAAAAGGAAATTTATTAGTTGATATTAGTTCAAACCCAAAAGATTTTTTAGAAATGGATTTTAAAACAGATTTAAAAAGCTTACCATTAACCATGTTTAACCCTTATGTAAAGTACTATTTAGCCCATACATTTAAAACTGGCGATTTAAATTTACTTATTCAAACATCTATTAACGCTAACCATCAACTTAAAGCCGAAAATAATTTATTAATAGAAAAAATTAAATGTAATAAGCGTATTAAAGGAATTAAAACTGCGGCTAAAGTTCCATTAAAGCTTGGTGTAGCAATGCTTAGAGACCCTAAAGGAAATATAGATTTTAAATTCCCTGTAAATGGCAATTTAAACGACCCTAAATATAAAATTGGAAAAATTGTTTTAAAAATATTCGAAAATTTATTGGTAAAGGCTGCAACTGCACCATTTAATGCTGTTGGTAGTTTATTAGGTAAAAAAGAACCAGCAACAGAATTTGAATTTGATTATTTACAAACCGATTTTAATAATAAAGAGCAACGTAAAGTACTCGAAAAAACAGCGGAAACTTTAATACAAAAGCCTGAGTTAGCCATACAATTTACACAAAATGTAAATATTGAAAAAGAAAAAGAATTGCTAACATATAGGCTTGCTAAAGAAATTTACTTAAATAACCCAACTTATGTTTCGCCTAAAAAAGAAGACGAAATAAAAAACATAGATAAGTTCGATAATAAAGATTCATTGTTTACTTATTATGTTTCATCACAATTTAAAGACTTAAACACTAAAATTTCGCATTTAGATAAATGTAAACGTTTAGTTGGTGAAGATAAAATTAAACAAAAATTGGAAGAAATATTTATAAAGCGAGAAAATGAAATAAAGAGAATTTTAATTGAAAATAAAGTAAACGAAAATCAAATTTTATTAAACAGAAATAGTGACAAAAAAGCTAATCTTAATCAAGTTAGGCCTTCAATAACGTTTGATATAGATAGTAAAGATTAAATAAACAGATTTATAAATTTGAAAAATCTTCCCAAAATTTAGGGTATGATTTATTTACAACCTCAGCATTTTTAATTTGTATATTATTAAATTTTAAAGCTAAAGGTGCAATACACATAGCCATTCTATGATCGTGATAAGTTTCAATTTCTAATTTATTTAATGAATTTGTGTGTTTTACAATTTTTAAACTTTCATCGGTAATTTCAATTTCTACTCCAAACTTTTCCAATTCATTTTTTAAGGCTTGTATCCTATCCGTTTCTTTTATTTTTAAAGTTTTTAAACCAGTTAAATTGCAAGTTATATTTAATCCAACACAAGTTGCTGCAATGGTTTGTGCTATATCCGGGCAATTAGAAAAATCATAATTTAAGTTAGTTAAGTTGGTTTTATTTTTTGTTAAAATTATTTGATTATTATTAAATTTTGTATTTACACCTAACTCAGAATATATTTTTGGCAAAACAGAATCAGCCTGTAAACTGTTAGTGCTAAACTCGTTTAATATTAACTCACAATCATTACTTAATGCTGCAATACTATACCAATATGAAACTGAAGACCAATCCGATTCAATACTAAAATCATTTTGTTTTGTTTTATACTCGCTTGGCTCAACAACAATATTTTCGTTTACCCAATTAACATTAACACCAAATTGTTTCATTAAATTAATTGTCATGTTTATATAAGGCTTTGATGCTATTTCTCCTTCTATACATATTGAAAGTTTATTATTTAGATAAGGTGCAACTAACAATATTGCACTAATATATTGGCTACTAATATTTCCTTTAATTGAAATATTTCCTCCTTCTAATTTTTTTCCAATAATTTGTAAAGGCGGAAAACCTTCTTTTTCTAAATAGGAAATTTGTGCGCCTAAGCTTTTTAAACAATCTACCAAATCTTTTATTGGGCGTTTCTTTAAGCTATCTGAGCCGGTTAAAATCCACTCGCCTTCGGTGCAAGCTAAATAAGCAGTAAGAAAGCGCATATCTGTACCAGCATGATTTACATTTATCTTTTTTGAATTATAAGTATTAATATCAAATAATGCTTTTTTAAGTAACTCACTGTCTTCTGAATTTGATTCATTAATTAAATTAAGATTTAATTTTCCTAATGCTTTTATTATATATAAACGATTTGTTATACTTTTTGAACCACTTATAAAAAAGTGTTTATTAATTCGTTTATTATTTAGCTTTAACAATAAATCCATTTAAAGATTTTATATTACTTTTTGGCGTTATGAATTAAAACAAAGTCTAAAATAACTAAAGCCGCCATAGCTTCTACAATTGGTACTGCTCTTGGTAAAACACATGGGTCGTGCCTTCCTTTGCCATCAATAATTATTCCTTCACCTAAAACATTAACGCTTTTTTGTTTTTGCATTAGAGTTGCAACTGGTTTAAATGCCACATTAAAATAAATATCTTCACCATTACTTATACCTCCTTGTATCCCTCCACTGTTATTAGTTTTTGTTTTAATAGAATTATTTTCATTAATAAAAACATCGTTTAATTCAGAACCTTTATAGTTAACCGAGTTAAAACCACTTCCAATTTCGAAACCTTTTGCAGCATTAATACTTAACATAGCTTTTCCTAATTCTGCATGTAATTTATCAAAAACAGGTTCTCCTAATCCTGATGGAACACCTTTAATTACAGCACTTACGCAGCCTCCAATTGTATCTCCTTCTTTTTTAATTGACTTTATTAAATCAATCATTTTTTGGGCAGTTTCTAATTCAGGACATCTAATTTCTGTTGTTTCAATTTCGTTTAAATTTAAATTTAAATAATTATTTAAAACTTTTATTTGCCCTACTTGCGATACATAAGCAGTAATTGTAATGCCCTTATTTTTTAAAATTAATTTAGCAATAGCTCCGGCAACTACTCTACAAGCAGTTTCGCGAGCCGATGACCTTCCTCCACCATTATAATCTCTTATTCCATATTTTTGTTGGTAGGTATAATCAGCGTGCGATGGGCGATAAACATCTTTTAAATGTTCGTAATCATTAGGCTTTTGATTTTCATTATAAATTATAAAACCAATAGGTGCACCTGTTGTTTTACCTTCAAAAATCCCTGATAAAAAAGTTACTTTATCACTTTCTTTTCGTTGACTAACTATGTTGGATTGAGCAGGTTTTCTTCTATCCAATTCGTTTTGAATAAATTCAAAATCAAGTTTAATATTAGATGGGCAACCATCAATTACACCACCAATAGCAATACCATGGCTTTCGCCAAAGGTTGTTAAAGTAAAAAGTTTTCCTATAGTATTTCCAGCCATAAATTATTACAAGTATAAATTTACAACAATATGATTAAATACGTTTTTTATTTTTAATATTTATAAGTGAAAAAATTAAGTTTAAATAAGTTTGATTTTGTACGCTTTAACAACACGTTTTATCATTAGGAAACCAAGAGTTGTTATAATTACAATTAAATTGCGATTTAATTTTTATGAAACTAAAACATTAAATACTCAACAAATCAACAAAAGTCTATTTTGTCCATTTTTTTCTTTAGGTGCGCGATGAACGCATGGTAAAACTTTGCTTTCAGGACAATCAACTGAAATCTTCCATAAGTGGCAATTTCCCAAGCTAATAGGTTGTGCATTATGTATAGGTTGATAATGAAGGTCAAAAAAATTTTCTCTTAAATACAATTCAAAATCTTCATCTGCTCCGCGATAATTTTTTTTTAATTCATCTCGTATTTCCGGAATAAGAACTTTTTGAATAGCCTCTGAATTTGGTAGTATGTCGCTTGGTTCGCCATAATAAGTACATAAAAAAGTAGCTGTAGGTACTGGAGAAGAGTCAACATGAAAAGAATAAACATCAGTTGAAAAAATTGAGTTAGCATCATCTTTCTCGTAACATTTAATTAAGTTAATAGTTGGCGAAGCCCCATAATCTTTTAATAGTTTATAATCGTTTAATAGGATTTCTCTTGCAAGATTTCCTTGCTCTGTTAATTTAAGTTCTATTAGTTCATTGCAACTAACAACAGTAATATTTTCTTTTAGTTGTACCTTTTTAGTAATTTCAGCAAAATCACCTTTTAGTTCACGTGTCCAACAAATCGCGTTTACGTTTCCGTTAAATTGTGTTGATACAAGTTCATTAAAACTTGTAACACATTGAATTTGTTTTGATACATAAGGAAAATTCATTATTAGGCCAATTTACATATAAAATCAAAAAAAGTCGCTAATAAGCGACTTTTAATTTAAGTACCCCCATCCGAACCGAATGTAAACCAAATCCTAGAAGATACAAGGGCTTTGGCTCAAATTTGGGACTTGTACGGCCACTTGGTTAACGAGGCACCGAATGTGCTTTAATTTCAAAATAGTCTGTTTACAATACGTTATTCTGCTTCTCCAAAATACTTTTAAGGAGTTCGAGGCCTTTCATATTTACCTTCTGTATCCAACAAAGCTTATAAATACATACCCCCTGAAACCTCAATGCGTTGTCCGTTCACCCACTTGGCATCTTCGGTACATAGAAAAGCAACAATACTTCCAATATCATCCGCATTACCTACTCTTCCTAAAGCTGTTTGACTCGCCAAAAAGCCTTTCATTTGAGGATTATTGCGAATAGCGGCATTATTAAAATCTGTTTCAATCGCTCCCGGAGCAACTATGTTGGAACGTATTCCGCGGTTACCATACTCCTTTGCAACGTATTTACAGAATACTTCCACAGCTCCTTTTAATGAAGAATAAACAGAATATCCTGGTACACAAAAGCGCGTGGTACCTGATGAAATAAATACCACACCGCCATTATCATTTATCATAGGTAGGGCTTTTTGCGTGAGGAAGTAAACCCCTTTGTAATGAATATTCAATAAATTATCGAATAATTCTTCTGTCACTTGTGCGATGGGTACTGTAGCACCAATTCCGGCATTATTAATCAGGAAATCAATTTTATCTGTATTCCATTTACTCTTTAATGTTTCGTTAACAGTTTTAAGAAATCCATCCAATCCCTTTACATTGTTTGCATCAAATTGCAAAGCCTGCGCTTTACGTCCCATGTTCGTTATTTCATTAACAACATTTCCAGCCTCAGATTCATTTGTGTTATAGGTTAAGACTACATCAATCCCTTTTTTCGCCAGTGATAATGCCATATCTTTACCAAGGCCTCTGCTGCCTCCGGTTACAAGAGCTATTTTGTTTTTTGATTCCATCTTTTTTTGGTTAAAATTATGACACAAAGATGGGGTGGATAGGTCGATAAAAAATGGTGAGAACTTAAGTATTTACTTAAACTTTATTTTTTGCCTGTATTGCTTCGGTGTCATGCCTAGCATTTTTTTAAAGAACTTGGTAAAATTGGAAGGGTCGTAGGTTAATTGTATAGCTACATCTGCAATAGCTTTATCTGAATTTTGAAGTAGGCCTTTGGCAATTTCAATTAACTTTTCTTCGTAAATATCACAAGGCGATTTTCCCGTTGTTTCTTTAATAGTATTACTTAAATGAATAGGATGCACATAAAGTTTTTCGGCCATGTCCTGAACCTCGAATAACTTTAGTGCTTTACCTTCAACAACCTCTTCCATGTGCTTATCCAGCACTTCGTAAAAATGCGCTGTCAATTCATCACTACGTGAGCCTGTTATTTTATTTATTGTTTTAGAAGGCATAAACAAATTTATTCAATTTACTGCATAGTACCTTGCCAACCACCAAAAACTTATCAGGTACAAAATCCTTTGGGCAACTCCCTGATAGTTTTTAATAAGCCCGAAAGCCAAAGAGCAACTAATAATCAATGCAAAGAATAATAAGTGTTTCCATTTGATATCAGGGATTTTTTCCAAGTACCATTGCAAAAGAATACCTATGCTAAACGCAATTCCTGCAATTTGTGCAAAAGCGGAATGCAAATTAGAATGCAATTGCGAGAAATTAGTAGTTTCCGGATGCACAAACGGTTTGGTGCAAAAAATTCCAGTTAAAGCAACACACGATCCGTAAATCAAAATTAATGCATTATTAAAGTTCACACCATTTAACAATATACCTGAACTCAATATAATGCCAAACAGCAAAAAACCCGTTTGCATGATAAGTTTTTTACTATAACCCTGCGCGCCTAAATCGCTGATAGTATTTTTTACAAATGAATACTCCGGGGACGAAAAAATATGTGCAACTATAATAAAACTCAAAAAGATGCTTACCGAAATAAGGGGATAATGTAATTTAAAATAGGCCGCCATTTTTTATCTATAGTTTTGCATGATGTTATAAATATCAGGAAAATTCTTCATTGCTTTTATCGAAACAATAATAAGCAATAAACTAATGCCCATTGTTACAAAACTTTTAAGAAATGGAAATATCATCAAGCAATAAACAATCATAAACCCGGAAACTATAATGCTAATCAATCCACCACACTGAATTTTATTCAGCATCATCAGATAGCAAACGAAAACAACTGCGCCTGATAGCATCAAAACGTGTCCATCCATTAAAAGGCGAAGGAGATCACGGTTATATTTGCCCTTATGATTGATAAGCACAAATACATCGTGCAGTACCCCATTTCCGAAGTACCACAACGATGCAACAAGTGTCCAATGTATAGATAACAGCCAATTCAATTAGCTTACTATTTTAAAGTTAAATGCTCCGTTTTGAGTAGCACCCCATATGCGTAACCATACAGGTAATACTGATTCGGTTCCTCTTGCAGAACTAATGCCGCCAAGATCAAGTATATTGTTTTCTTTCCACCCGAATTCATTCATAAGTGATTTCACTTTCTTTTTCGCGTCAGCATCTTCCCCGCAAATAAAAGCAGTATGATCCCCTCCGCCAATCATATTCGGATTAACCATTAATCCGCACCACATGGTATTTAGAGCTTTTACTACTTTAGTATCCGAAAACGTTTTTTGAATCTCCTCACCCAGTGAATTTGTATTAGAAAGTTCCGGCAACAAACTCGGCGGCATTCCTTTACTGAAATCCAACGGATTGGCAACATCGATAAGTATTTTTCCTTTTAAATTCTTAGCCTCGGCTAATTTCAGGGCGTTGATTGAGTTTCCGCCTTGTGTAACATTTAAAATGATGTCGCCAAAAGCTGCTGCCTCGGCAAAAGTTCCCAGTTTTACAATTTTATTAGCGCCATGCCACTCGCTGAAGGGCGGATTTCCATATCCATCCTTTGCTGTGCTTGCTAATTTTTCGGACACGTTTCTTGTTCCCATCATTACGTCATGTCCTAATGAAGTTAATTTTGAAGCGAAGGTTTGACCAACGGTTCCTGTTCCAATAATTGCTATTTTCATCTTATTCATTTTTTAAAGGTTAATAATTGACATTACAAAGGTGCATTGTTTCACCCTCCTGGTAATGGTCAAAAACATGGTTAAAATGGTAGATTCGGGTTTAGCTTCCCGCTTTCCTGAATTCTAAAGGAGTTTTGTCGGTATGCTTCTTAAAGAATTTGCCAAAATTAGCCGGATCGGAGAAGTTAAGCTGGTAAGCTATTTCAGCAATATCGAACTCTGTGAATTGTATAAGAGACTTTGCTTCTGCCAGTATTCGTTCATTGATAAATGAAAGTGCATTTTTTCCGGAAGCTGATTTTACGGAATGGGAAAGGTGATTGGGAGTTACTGAAAGTAGGTTGGCATATTCTTCAATGGTTCTTTTTTCGATATAATAACTATTCACTAACTGAATAAATTTTTGCAATAAGATCTGCTGAGGGTTTGTAAAGCCTTCTTCCCATTGATTGAAAGCGGTGGTAAATTCCTTTAGCTGATATAATAATGCAAGTAATTTTACAGTCGCAATAGTATGTTTCTCGTCATTTGAATTTTCATAAGATGAAAAAACCTCTTCAAAATGGGGGGCAAATTCTTTAAACTTTGAATGATTTAACTTGAAAAAGTTAGTATGCAAAATATTAAAAAAGGGAAATTCCTTTTCGAAAACCGGCTTAAAGAACGAAAAACACTGTGGTTTAAAATAGATCAGATAGCCATTAGCTGTATTATCCCTAAAGAAACTGTATAAAAGTCCTGGCGATTGAAAAACCAAAAAAGAATCCAATTTGGTGACGTCTGTGCTGTCGTAAGTAATCTTTGTTTTTCCGGCATTTGTTACTAAGGCTATGAAATAAAAATCCTTTCGGAATGGCGGTTTATAATTATTAATTGAACCTTCGTTCTCTTTTAGCCTTAGGCAAAAGAAATTTGGATTCGGAGTCTTATAATCAGATGGGATCGATTGTAAGAAATCATTGATCTCTTTGTAATAAGGAATTATTGCCATATTCGAGGTAAAAACGCGACTCTAAAATACATTTTTTATTGCTACATGATTGAACCTTGGTTAATAATTCAATATATCAATGAACGACAAAAAGCGAAGAATTACTCCGCTAAAATTCAAACGATTAAAGTCCCTTATTTTTTGATCTTATGGATCTGAGCAGCCTTATCAAAGCCAAATCAAATTGGATTCATGTTAAAAGATACTAGTGAAAATTTTGTATTTTAATTACGAGAAAAATAATTGCGATATGAAGTCAGAAAAGTAAGTATAGGTAAATGCAAAATGATTTTACAAAAAGATGGATCTGTTTATACAGATGAGGAAGTTTCTCAAATAAGAGATTATTTGTACATGTTAGCAGAAATTGAACATGAAGTGTTTCTAAAAACCCTAAAGAAGAAAGTTGAAGCAAAAAAAAACTCTTGAGTTAGTTAAATCCCACTTCCGAACTCGAACCTGCAACTCCTTGAAAATAAACGGTTTTTTATTTTAGCGATACTTTATCGAACCAAAAACCCCTGATAATTAAGACTTTATCAGGGGTTTTCCGGTTAAGTACCCCCGTCCGAACCAAATGTCAACCAAATCCTTGAAGATACAAGGGCTTTGGCTCAAATTTGGGACTTGTACGGTCATCTTCTTTCGGAGGATAAAATTTCTTAATTGAGGCAAAAGTAAGGATTTTTAATTTCCGAGATTTTGCCCATTATTTAAAGTTGTAACTCAAGGTCTTCGTACTCCTTTTTAACCAAAGCACCCTCAGAGTTTCCAACCCCTTCTTTTCCAATTAGCTGCGCAACAGGATAGGCAGTCAAATACCCATCTTCTAAGGGCTGCGCAAGCGATAACAGGTGCTTTTTGTCGTTTTCGGTATTTACCTCCATAAGCCACTCGTCTTGGATTTCTTTCGGTAATACGAAGGGCATTCGGCATTCCTCGGAATCTCTCGGCACGTTGTGAATTTTAGCCATTAAATCGTTGGCTTGGCAGGTCAGTATTGAAATAGAATTAATGGTTTGCCCATTTTCTTTGTTTTGCCACTTACTCCATAGACCAGCCAATGCTAAAGGCTCCTCATCGTGGGCAGCAATTTTAAAGGGAAATTTCTTTTTGCCTTGGGTGTGGTATTCAAAGAAACCATCGACATAAACTAAGCATCTCATCTTTTTTGCTGATTCTCTGAAAGAAGGCTTTTCAAAGATGGACTCAACCCTTGCGTTCAAAGTTTGGTTTTGAATCTTCTTAGCATCAGCCTCCGTTTTAACCCAAGAAGGAATTAATCCCCAACTAAAGAATTGCGGTTCTAGAGGGTCTAAATTTGTATAAGTACGAAGCTTTGGATGTGAAAATCCATTAGCGAAATAATATGGTTGATGGAGATCTTCCGCACTTACTTTTCTTTTTCTGCGCTCTAGATCATCCAATTTTCTTTGCAATTCATCAGCCTTGTGATGATCGCATCGATGAATTGCGTATCGTAATTCTTCTAAAGTTTCTGATATTACTTGGTAGCACATAGCTTTTAATTTATAATAAAGGTACAAATTATTTCATCCTATAACGAGGTAGACCAATCTCATGTTCTTGAGGATATGGCGCTCGGTGGGTTGAACTTACATCCTGTTTGATTTGTTGATGAACCTTGTATTGTCTGCCACTTGAACTTGAATATCTAGGGTCAGGAACGAAAGGCATTTTTGCCATTTTAGATACTGTAATTGTTGGGAAGTGAAAGTCGACTTCAACTTTACCATAAAGCAAATAACAACCACCGCCAAGGAAAGGATAGTTAACTAAACTATCTGCAAAATGAGCTGTATCAAAATACTCGCCTTCAGCATCTATCCAAGTACCAAAATACATTGTTCCCTTTTTAGTTGGTACTTGCTTAGTTGAAACTAGATATGCAATCATGCGCACATTCTTTTTGTGATGATTAAGCAAATCTTTTGCAAACACATCGCCTCTGAAATCCGTCTTTAATAAATCAAACGGAGAACATGAAACAGGAAAACTTAAAATTTCAATTTCATCAAATGCATCTTCGAAAGGTGATCTTTCTAAAACAGGTAGCTTATATTCTTTTACCGGCTCTTCAATCAACATTATGTTGTTGCGTTCAGGGCGGTAATTAACTAAAAGCAATCGTGCAGCTAATACAAGTTCATTCTTTCCTTTTCCTGTAAATCTGAATGCTCCAATAAAGATGAGTGTTTGTATTCCCTCAATACCAATTGGAATGCGTCTTATAAAATCTTCTAAAGATTTATAGTCTCCATTCTTTTCTCTCTCTTCAATAATAGAGTTCGCAAGTGTAGATTCCAGGCTCCTCAAATGCATCAACCCTAAATACACATCTGTTCCATAAACAGTCGTTTGATAAAGGCTTTTATTTACACAAGGATTATGAATTGTTGCACCGGACATCTTCGCTTCATGAACATAAATTTCTGCTCTGTAAAAGCCGCCACCGTTGTTTATGGCAGAAACCATGAATTCAATTCCATAATAAACTTTTAAGTAAAGGCTTTGATAACTCTCAACTGCATATGAAGCAGAGTGTGCTTTACAAAAAGAATATCCTGCAAAGGATTCAATTTGTCTATACACTTCCTCACTAAGTTTTTGTGGATGACCTTTCTTTTCGCACGACAAAAAGAATTGCTCTTTTACTGCAATTAATTCTTTTAGCGATCTGCTTTTACCACTAATTGCCCTCCGCAAAATATCTCCATACGAAGCTTCAAGTCCGGCATAATGCAATGCAATTTTTATTACATCCTCTTGATAAACCATCACACCATATGTTTCGCCTAATTGCTCTTTAAAGACATCATGGAAGTATTCAAATTTATCCGGGTTGTTGTGCCTAAAGATGTATTCCCTCATCATACCACTTTGAGCAACGCCCGGTCGAATAATACTTGATGCAGCTACAAGAACTTTATAGTTGTCACATTTTAATCTTCTAAGTAGTCCTCGCATTGCAGGACTCTCAATATAAAAGCAACCAAGTGTCTTTCCCTTACTTAACCATTCATTACACTTAGGTTCATTTTTTGAAAGTGAAACATCTCGAATGTTTACTTTAATTCCTCGATTCTTTTCAATCAATTTTACTGTGTCGTCAATTGTGCCTAATCCTCGTTGACTCAAGATGTCGAATTTCTCGAAGCCGACATCTTCAGCAATATGCATATCAAATTGAACGATTGGAAATCCTTTTGGTGGCATTTCTAATGCAGTAAAATTTGTGATGGGTTCTTCTGATATTAGAATACCGCAGGAGTGCATACTTCTTTGATTCGGATACTTCTCAAGCATCATTCCATACTCTTCGACCAATTGAGCAACCGAATTTTTATCGTGTGCATGCATTGGTGATTTTGCTAATGCATCAAGCTCTTCTTTTGGAAGACCGAATACTTTTCCAACTTCACGAAATATTGAACGATACTTGAACTCAACATTTGTCCCACAAAATGCAACGTGATCTGCACCGAATCGCTTAAAGATGTATTCAAGAATGATATCTCGTTCCTGCCATGACCAATCAATATCAAAGTCCGGTGGACTCTTTCTATTTGAGTTCAAGAAGCGCTCAAAGTATAAATCCAATTCTATCGGGCAGATATCTGTTATTCCTAAACAATAACTCACAATACTATTTGCACCGCTACCCCGACCAACATGCATGAAGCCACAACTGTTACTGAAGCGAATAATGTCCCATGTAATAAGAAAGTATCCGCTGAAGTTTAATTCATCAATAACCTTTAACTCTTTTAATACTCTTGCCTGTGCCTCCTTGTTATTCTTACCATAGCGTTTGACTAATCCTTGATGTGCCAAATTTTCAAGTAGTAATTTATCAGCCTCTTTGCTTTCCGTATAATACTTACGGTTTCTCGGAGTATGAAATTGAAATTCAAAATTGCACACTTCAATTAACTGTTCTGTATTTTGAATAATTTCAGGATAGTCTTTGAATTTCTTGAGCAACATTTCTGTTGGTATCATTAATTCCGTGGTGTTGCAAAAGTCTCTTTTTTTAAGTTTGGAAAGAATGACGTTGTTGTCAATCGCTCTCAAAATTTTATGAAGATTAAATTCTTTTTTTGTTCTGAAAGTAACAGGCTGTAGCACCACCATTTTGTCTATTCTGCTTTTCCATTCAGGTCTGAACAACTTGATTAATTGATTGCTTTGCACACCTATGTATTCAAAGTCTCGCAATTCGTTTGGAGTATTATCCATAGGATAAATTACTGCAACATTAGAGAATGCAGGAGCGACTGATGGTAGCGGTGTGTTGTCAAAATTGTGTTTTGTTATAAGACGACACATCTCACCAATACCATCTTTGCTTTTTGCAAGTCCAATGAAAAGTAATTTGTTATCCTGCCGGAAATCAACGCCAACTAAAGGTTTTATATCTGCTGCTTTACATTCTTTATAAAAATCATAAATGCCTGTTACAGTATTTATGTCTGTAAGAGCTAATGTTTTTACTTGACAGCTCTTTGCTTGTTCAATTAAATCTGATAATGGAATTGTTCCATAACGGAGGCTGTGATATGAATGGCAATTTAAATACATGGTTTTTCATCTTTTAACTTTTCTACTTTCTTTCATTAATGTTCCTGCACAGCGAGTAACAGCATCAAATCCGAATCGGTTTTTCATTCTATCAATAGCTTGATACAACGACATCATTTCGGTAGTGTCATCAAACATGTCTATTTGATATGTGCCTCTTACTAAGCCTGTGAAGCGAACCCCTATCAATCTTAATCGCATTCTTCTGTCGTAGACTTTATCAAAGAGGTCTGTTACTTTATCAATTAAAATATGATCACAGGATGTATAGATTGTTCTGCATTGCTTTGTTTCTGTATCAAAATTGTTGTAGCGTATTTTAATTACTACGGTAGAAGTAAGCAATTGCTCCGAGCGTAACTGATACGCTAGTTTCTCAACCATTGCAACAAGTAGAGCTTTCAGTTTAACAATATCAATCGTATCCTTTTCAAAGGTGTGTTCTGTTGAGATTGATTTTCTTTCTGAGTATGGCTCGACAGGTGTATTATCAATACCGTTTGCCTTCTTCCAAATCTCCAATCCATTCTTTCCTATCATTTGTTGCAGCAACTCCGCTGGCATTTCTGATAGTGTTTGTATGTTTCTAATTCCAATGCGTGAGAGTAATTGAAATGTTACATCTCCGAGCATTGGTATCTTTTGAATAGGCAAAGGATTTAAAAACTGTTTTACATTAGTTTCCGGAATTTCTAATTTGCCAAGTGGTTTTGCTTCTCCTGTTCCTATTTTAGAAACAGTTTTATTTACAGATAAAGCAAAGGTCATTGGTAAGCCGGATTCCTTCATCACTTTAGCAGTTAACTCATTTGTCCATTTGTAGCAACCGAAAAATTTATCCATCCCTGTGATGTCAAGATAGAATTCATCAATGCTCGCCTTTTCAACTACCGGGGCTTTATCTTTAATTATAGAAGTAACCTCGTGAGACTTGTTAGAATATAGTTCCATATCTCCTTTAATTACTTTCGCCTGTGGACAGAGTCGTAATGCTAATTTCATTGGCATCGCTGAACGAACACCAAAAGTTCGTGCCTCGTAGGAGCAAGAGGAGACAACTCCTCTGTCAGAAGTGCCACCAATAATAAGTGGCAGTCCGTTTAATTTTGGATTAACCAATCTCTCACAAGAGACAAAAAAGGTATCCAAATCCATATGTACAATAGATCTGCTCATTGTTATTAAGAAGGTTTTGGGGTTATAAAATATCTTGAAACAAAAATAGTTCATTTTGTATCATAAATTTGTATATTTGTTGATACAAATTGTATCAATGTCGATTTTCTCAGATAACATAAGGCATCTAAGGGCTCAAAAAGGAATCTCCCAAAAGAAACTAGCTGATGATTTAATCATCACAAGGGTTCGCCTTGCCAAATATGAAGAAGGTATAAGTGAACCTCCGTTTGATATTCTTAAACGAATGGCTTTATATTTCCATGTTAGTATTGATATTCTTATCTCGGTAAATCTGAAAAAAATACCAGCTGAGAGTATGCTCAAAATGGAAGACAATAGACTCTTGCTACCGATCACAATTGACAAGTCAGGCAGAGACTACATTGAAATACTTCCGCACAAAGCCAAGGCAGGATATTTAAGTGGTTACAGCGATCCCGATTTCATAGAGAAGCTACAGCAGATGCAGTTACCATTTGTATCGAATGGAAAACACAGAGCCTTTCCAATTGAAGGAGACTCAATGCCTCCTCACAAAGAAGGTTCTTTTATTGTTGGTCGTTACATTGAAAGTACCGCAGATATTAAGGACGGAAAGACTTATGTTGTTTTAAGTAGAAACGATGGAATAGTTTACAAACGATTGTATCGAAAAAACAAAAAAGAAAATACTTTCCTGTTGCATTCTGACAATGCCGTGTATAAACCTTTTGAAGTAAAGGCGAACGATATTCTTGAAATTTGGGAACACGTTTGTAGCTTCTGTACCAAGGAGTTTCAGCCGGATGATTTAGGAGTAATGAACATCAAAGATATGTTTCATAATCTGCGACTTGAAATTAGCGACGTAAGAGAAAAGGTTAATCGATTGGGATAACTTCCAATAGGTGTAATTGTAAAACTAAAATCGAACTTCTAATCTTACTTTAGTAGCACTGTAAAATGCACCAAGCATTGTCGAAATTCTTTTTCAAAAGATCGCTTTTTTTAATCCAAAAGTAAATCTTACCACAATCTCCCCACATCATTCCAGCTTTTTCTTCTTCTGAATCAATTTGAAGTAATAGTAACCAATCACTAGCCCCAGCTTCAAGCTCCTTCCTCAAAGGATTTTCATAACCGCTTGCATCTCCGCAATAAAGACCATTCGTTACTAATTGGCACTCAAGTTCCATCGTGCCTTGCACACAATTTGCATACCCTAATATTTGATTCTCAGAGCCACCACTTAGTTCAAAGTAATTGTCTGAATCAGCGTCATCAATTAATCCATTAATGGAATCTTCCTCCCACGTTGGAATACTTAGACTGTCTGAATAAGTAAGACGATTTGGTTTGAAAATTGAATGAGACTCTAGGTCACTAGGAAAATTATGTTTAACTGTTTCTTTCGATTCAGCAATGTAAACTATTTTAAAACGATTTCGATCTTTTGGATCAAAGCCCCACGCCTCTTGATCGGCACAATAAAAAAACGCTGCAAGTCCGTCTTTAGGCAAAAGTCCTGTCTTATCAAATTCTGAAACTTCAGCGAAGTTTATTTGTCCAATAAATGACAACGATTTACCATTCTCATTTTTTGGCCATACAAAATCTTTAGGTAAATGAGGCTGACCTCCAATTTTTGAAATTGCATTTTTAAAATCATCTTCCGTTGCAGGAATAAGCGTCAAGTCTATTTTGGGCTTGAGCAAAGGTTTTATTTTTCCGAAGTATTTTTCAAGATTGAATGCTTTGAACACTTTTTCTACATCAGCAATATCTTTGGGTTCTCCTTCTAAAACGTAACCAAGATTCATCTCATTTCCGTCCTTATCCTTTGCAGTAAACCACTTAAACATTTTATCGAGTATTCCCATGCGACTAAATTTAAAATTGCGATTAATTCACCGCAGTTATTCATATCCAAATTTAGTTCTTTTTGCTTATGGTTTCAATAAATCAAAGAACAACCAAAAGCGGAGATTTTCTCCGCTAAAATTCAAACAGTTAAAGCCCCTAATTTTTTGATCTTATGGATCTGTGCAGCTTTATCAAAGCCAACCCAATTACCCTCGGCATTTAGACCTCTATTGGCTAATTCACGCCTAACAAGCTGCTTTAAATCAAAGTCTCCCCTCAGAGCCTCTACCAATAAAGCGGTCGATGTTGTGCTAAAAATAAACCGTGGGTTAATGTCGTCAGCCCGGTTCTCATAATCTTTCGACATCATTCTGTCCTTTCCGGTTTGCGTTAATTCGCCACCGATCTCCACCCAAATTTTAGGTGGAATTTCTTCCCGAACAATAGTCTCTAATCTTGATGCATAATTCATGGCTTGTTTGAAATCCCCTTCATCGTAGTATTTCTTTACCAATTTTAAATCACGCCAATCGGAGTTGTTCAGATGCTTTGGCTCTGTCCAGTCCGCTTCCTGTTTTTGCTTCTTTTTCATGGTGTCTACGTTCGATACTTTCTTCGGAACTTCCAAGTTCTTTCCGCTCTTTCTTACACCACTTACTGCACCTTCCCAATCGTAAACAATCTCTTTGTCCTCTCCGGCAATCTTTTTTAAATCTGTTTTCGAACCGTAGAGCTTAATTGAGAAATACGCAACTCCATGAGTAACATTGTATGAGTCGTTATATGCATGTTCTATTTCAAGAACTTTCACATTGACTTTCTTTTTCTTGATGATGGAATTTACAATCTTCGTTATTTCGGCAATTGCACGTTCAGGTTCATTATCTAAAATGTCAGTGACATCTTCTTCTTTCTCTCCCTTACGTTTGATATAAATAAACAGTTCGCCTAATGGAATAGGTAATTCTGCTTCAATCTCAATCACGTTTTGTTTTACGCCTGATAGTTCTTGCGGAGCATCATCAAAAATGCTCATCTCTCCTCCTTGATTGAAACGACCAAACTGCACAGCCTTTCCTCTTTCCGGTACTTCAATCACAACATCCACATCATGCTGATATGAATTAGCGCCTTTAAACTTTCCATCTTTAGTTGTTTGAAAAATAAAGATGAATGATTTACCCGGATTCTTGCGCTTAAGCATTTGCAAATCTTGTGGACTTAAACCAAGATTGTTAACGCTATCCAAAATAACAAACTGATATTTGCTTAAATCAGTTGGCAGATAGTCACTCACAAATAAATTCTCATGTTTTACATCTTTGTCGTTGAGTTTCATTTGAAGAGTAGCGTCCAACTTCTCTTCATTGGCAACATAAAGAACTGTTCCATGATTGCGAGCCAAGTATCCTGCAAAGTCAACGCACAAATAAGACTTACCCATTTTAGGTCTTCCAAAAACCATCGCAGTAAATCCTGGACTTGGATCACCAATAAGGTCAAACCATTTTCCGGTGAAACCAATTGAATTAAAATGAAGCTTTGCAAAATCAATACTGTTCATCAGGTTTTGTTTTGGATCAACCACTTCCGGTTTATCCTCAACACCACTCAATGTTTTCTTACTAACCTTCTTTGTAGCCGGCTTTTTCTTTTCTTTATTCAAAGCAGCAGTAAATTGCTTTTTTGTTGCAGCAGATAAAACAACCTTGATGCTTTTACCCATTGTATTTAGCAGGGACAAAAGCTTTGTTTGAACAACCTGAACTTCTTTAGACAGCGTTGAGTCCGCAGTAATCTTTTTACTTTTAATAGCACTTTGTACATTATTAAGAAATCCCTCAATCTCTTGTTTCTGTATTGTTTTGCCATCAAGAAGTAAAAATCTCTTTACAAACTTTTCTGCTAGTGTAGATTCTTGTTTCATTGTTTCTTTAGGTATTGCTTTACCTTCTTTTTCTGCTATCGCTTTTTCTAAAGCTGATTTTCTTATTTTGATTTCATCCGTTAAGCCATCTTCTAATTCCGCATCGCATTCCAAGCGATATATCATATTCAGTTTGTCAAGTGGTAAGTCCTTATATCCAGCTGCGTCAGCTTTAGCACGAGCAATAATTGGATTATCGCTTATGCCTGACAAGCCTTCCTTTTTATCAATAAATTCAAATAACTTTTCAAAGGCTAAATCAAACACTCGTTTCACTTCTGCATCATGCTCGTAGATGCTCCAGTCGTTACCGTGGTCGGTTCGTTCTTCTATTAGCGTGTGAGATTTTTTAAGCGCTTCCGGCAGGTTCTCAAAACCAACTTCACTAACAGCTTTAAAATAATTTTTATTTGTAATTCTCATGCCGCTTTTAATTTTAATTGATTTAATTGTTTGTAGATAATTTTCAAGTCTCTCGCATCCTTAGTGTTTAGTGTATGTATAAAGGGTTTTATTTTAGAAGGATCGTAGTTCATAACAATCATTTCCGTTTTTACTTTGTCGGTATGTTTTGTTACTGCCACACTCTTCGATACCTTTTGAACTTTCCACTTATACTTTGTGATGTAAAAATGAAGGATTTTAGAAGGGTAGGAACTCAAGAGGAACTTGCCTTTTACCTTGGCCAGCGCATCGAGAAGTTCTCTGTAATTGTCTTCTGAATAACCTTTATAATGACCTTGATCCGAACCAATGTACGGAGGGTCTGCATAGATAAATGTTTCTTTGTCATCGCACCTTTTAATTACTTTAATTGCATTATTGTTTTCCACTTGCACTCTTGCAAGTCGGCTTTCATATTGTTTAGTAAAAGCATCACGCTTGTTAGCGAGTGATGCCTCTTTTGAATCGTCTTTTCCAAAGCCCCATGAACCAATCATTCCTGCGAATCCTTGGTTAGTAGCTGTCCACAATGCCCACGCTCTTTTCACATCAGAATAGCGTTCAGGATTGTTATAAATCGTCATGGCTTTTTTGTATAGCTCACGACTGTGTAATGTTGATTGAATTTCTTTTTGAAGTTCAGGGAACTTCGTTTTTATGACTTTAAAAAAATTAATGACCTCGCCATTAATGTCATTAATAACTTCCACATCCGATTTCGGTTTTGCAAAGAATACCGCACCACCACCAAAGAATGGCTCACAGTATAGCTTATGCTGTGGGATAAGCGGAAGCAAATATTTTAACAGGGTTTGTTTCCCTCCGTAGTATGTTATTGGTGTCTTCATTTTAAAAGAGAATAAAGAGCCTCCCGAGAGAGGCTCTTTGATTTTTAGCTATAGATTAATGCAGTTCTGTTGTTCCAAACTTTGTCGAAGGTTTTGTTCCCTGCTGCCCATTGGTAGGTCAGCACGCCTTTAACTTTTGTTACTTTCTGAATTGCCCACACAGGATCGCCTGCTTTTGCACCCGGTAATGCATATCCGTTGTAGATTACGTTTGGATTGCTCTCATCGATCAAGATTGGATCAATAAACATTTTCTCGTTTAATGCATTCACAGTTGCTTGCAAAGACTTAAGTGTTTCTAATTCTTTGTTTTGGTTTACTTCAGTTGCAAAACCTGTAATGTTTGTATTGGTTTGAATGAAACCCATTAATTGGTCTCGCAGATCTTCCACTCCTGTTGAAGCCGGAGCAGTTACACTTGCCTGATCAACAAAAATGTTGTTCAATGCACCCTGTCCGATATCCAACTTGATGATGGTATCTCTTACGACTTCCACCTCACGGATTTGATTTTTTAATACAAAGCGAGTTGCACCGTCCTCGGTGATTTTTAAGCTCGCACCATTGTTTTCAATTGTAATCGCCATAATTATTGTTTTTTGTTTTTGTTTAAGTATTCAACAATGCTCTCTCCGATAACTGCCCCCATAAATCCACCTATCATTACATAGGGTACAGCATCTTTTTCCGCACTCTTTGCATAGAAATACATCAAGAGAGAGGTTGCTAGTGTTGCGGTGGAAACGATGGTTTTTTCCTTTATCATTGTTGAGATTTAATAAATAGTGATGTTGTTATTCCGGTCATTATCATAAGCCCACAGGTAAGCGCTTTATTTTCAAATCGCTTTTTTCTGTTCGCTTTTAAAGCTGTGTTCAAATCATTAGCGAGTTGCATTTGTCGTTGCTGATTCTCTTTCTGTAGGTCGTACATGCTTTCGTAATTCCGGTTGCAAATGACCAATTGAGAATCCTTGATGGCGACTGCCTGATTTAATGAACTAATGGAAACGTTGCACAAACTGTCTTGCATATTGCTTAACCCATTCAGCACTAAAACTTCCCTTCGTAATGTATCACAGGGTATATTGCTTGCTACAAGCATTTGCTGTTTCTTAAGTAATGCTCTTGTGTTTTGCAGTTTCACACTCAGCTTTTTGTTTTCAGTTTTCAAAGAGTCGGCTATCTTGTTGAATTCTAGCTTCGCTTTCTGATAGTTTTGATGAAGCATTTCCACTAAGTTGCTGGAGGTTTTAATTTCCTTTTTGACTTCTTTTACATTTACCTGTTGTGGTTTGTCATTGCAGCTTTTTACAGCAATGAAGCAAACGATGATGCCTATGATAAAGGCAGAGAATAACTGTTTCATATTTATCTTTTGTTTTAATTAATTACACTTGTTTCTTTTCAATCGAGTATCCAAAGCATCCTGCACCTACCAAGCCTACTAGGGAGTAGAACATAAACTCCGGTATTTCTTTTCCGAAGAATTGTTGCGCTATCCAACTGATAATTACTATCACAATGAATAAAGCAGTTGCTACTTCTCGCAGACTGTGACAACCGTTCTTGTCTTTCAGTAATGCTGCTAATGCTATTAAGAATTGTTTTTTCATTTTTGTTTTTTCTTTTTGTTCTTCCTTCTTAGAATCCCCCACAAGGCTGTTAAACCTAATGCTACAGATACCGATCCGATTGCCCATCGTTTCAGGGTTTGTCTTTTTACCGCTCTGAAATCAATCAGCGTATAAGTAAAACTGTTACCGTGTAGTGACCTGTGCTTTTCTGCCAATCCCATGAACTCATTGAATTCATTAATGTTGGCGAACACCTGACATCCGGCTGAGTATTTATCTACCTGCTTGGTGATTCCATTCAAACTTGCACGGTGGATGTTAATCCCATACATTCCCTTACTCTTTGTGCCATTTCTAAAATCTAGTTTTGCATCTCTGTCGTAATCTCTGATAACTGTTAGGGGCTTCGCCTCAACTAACGCTTTGTACTTTCCCTGATGCAATCCGATTTTATAAGCACCCTTGTATTGACCTTGAGCGAGTATGGCTGTACCTTGAGGCTGCATCGGATTACGCAACCAAAAAGTACCCGGATCAGTAGTGACCTTGTAAACATGGTAATGCCACTTTAAAGGAGCTACTTTGTAAAAGACATGCATCTCATCATCAAACCTGTTGGGGATGGTACTTGCTGACCTGATCCCGACAATATTTAACTCGTATGGCTTTGTATAGAGTTCGTATCCTTTACTGCGTAGTATCCCTTTAATCTTCGCCAGTATCATTATGCAGCGTTGCCTAAATCGGGTTCATACTCCTTCAACCATGTCTTTACATCAAAGCAAGGGCAAGCTTTGTGTACATCCGGAAAGTCACGGTGTCCCAACACTTCTGCCTGCGGATATTTCTCGGTAAGAGAAACGATCAAATCAAACATGGAATGTTTTTGAGCATCGCTTCTGTTGTCGACAGGTTTGTTGTCCTTGTCAACGCCACCGATGTAAGCGATATTGATACAGTTCGAGTTGTGTAAATAAACTCCGTTGCTGTTTTTACTTTCATCTAATAGCTGAAGGATATTCCCTTGTCGTTGGATTAGATAATGGTAGCCGGGAGTATCTCCCCATCCACGTTGCTCTTTCCAATAGCGTTTGATTGACTCCACAGTTGTTGTTGGAGGAGTGGCTGTGCAATGAACCACGATATATTTTATGTTTCTAAGATTTTTCATTTTTAAATTGCTTTACAGATTTTACTTGTTCTTTTCTTACCCTGAATAGTTCCGTGCTGTTTTTAGGAATGAAATAAATCCAACCTTGATGCGTGAACTCTTTAACTCCAAGAATGATGTACTTTGGAATCTTCATTTTGAGTTTGCCTTCTACTTTGAAGATCTCGCACTCTTCGATGGAGATCACTTCTTCTCCGTATTTGATTAAGCCACTTAAACCGCCACCTACAATTTTGCTATAGTTTGCTTCGTTGATTGTGGTCGGCATTTTTGCTTTTAGTAAAGCTGCTTCCACTTCTTTTCCGAACATTCCATCCACTCCATATTTTGGCAGTATGCCTGCACCGTATTTTTTTACTAATGCATTTTGCAAGAGTGTTACACGGTTTCCTTTACTTCCTCTCTTCAATGGAAAGTCATCGTTTCTTGAGGCAGCAGTTGTTGTGCTTGCAGTTTCTGTTAGGGAACTTGTATCCTCTTCTTGATTTGCTTTCTTTTTGTTTTTCCAATAGTTCCATCCCAAGAAACCTGCGACTCCAGTTCCTAATACGCCAAGTCCAATCAGGATTGTTCTTCTTTTATTGTGTGTTTTGTTTTCCATCATCCCTTTGGTTTTGATAGTATTATTTTCATGTAGTCGTTTATTTCCCACATCTCCAATTCTCCTTTTAAGTCGCTTGTCAAATCACTTCCATAAAGCTTTTTATAAGCGACTCCGGTTGCTATGAATGCCTTTTGTGTAGGCAGTTCATTGAATACAGCTTTGATGGCATCTTCATCTGTACCGGGTAAAAAGCCGTAGCTTTTATCAAAGGCTGCTTTTAATCGCTTTGCCCAACCCACATAGCTGTAACCTGTTATTTGTGGTTTACCGCCTGTTTTATCCGGTTTTTGCCCGATGATTTGAAGCATCTCATTGTACTCGGTCGTTTGTAACTCATCGCTCATATCCGTGATGAGATTTGAGTTGTAGAGTTTTTTGTAGGACTCTTGAACTTTGGCAAAAACTTGTTTGCTTGGAATGTCTCGCAACGTGCTTCTTAACTTTTCTGTATCCGTTCCCCACCATCCATCGTTCTCAAATGCCATCTTTATTTGTTTGGCATAGGTTGCCGGAGTACCATCTTCAAAGGATTTTTTCTCCTCTCGATTGGCGACACTCTTCAAAACAAGTTTTCTCCCAAAGAAAACACCACCTCCCACGATCCCTAATCCAATCAGGGAGTAAAGGATTTTCTCCTTCAGGGTTAAATCATTATTGGTGGTATCTTTTTTCATTTTAAACTCCTAATGCTTTTTTTGCTAATGCGGTTTTTACAGGATCATTTTTAACGATGTCGGCAAGTTTTAGAAACTCCTTGGTCGTTAGCTTTTTTAATAAAGTGCCTATTGCACTCATTTTTGAGTCGGCTTCTGCTTCAGTAGCCGCTTCAATGGTTAGGTCGTAACTAAACTTTTTCATTTTACTTTTTGATTTCTAATAGTTCAAATACTGTTTCGATGTTTTTTGGTGTTTCCACAAAGGATTGCAGGATGAGCATAATCTTGTCCAGTTGTTCCTGATTGAAATGTGTCTCCAATTGTTTTAAGAAACCAAGCTGTGCTTTTACTTCTTCAGACAGACCATCTTCGGCAGGTGTTTTCTTTTTAAACACCACTTCATTTTCTACTACTTCTGCTGTTCCGTTTTCAGTTGTTGCTTCAGTCGCTATCAATCCGGCAAGTGCATCTCCACCGGGTAATTTGGCAACCCAATGCGGATTTCGTTTTACCATTCCTTCGACAATCACGGAGGCTACATCGCCAAGGTTAACATCGCCCCAATGCAACTTTTTACTTTTGTAATGGCTGAGTTGCTTTTCCAAATCTTCGATGTATTCTTCTGCATCTGCTAAGTCCTTTTTGCAGGTTTCAAACTCACGTTTCATCAAGTCATTTTGCCAGCGTTCTCTCTCTTGAGCCAAGGCAGCTGTTAAACGTTCGTTGATTCTGTTCTCCAACTCTATACCTGACAAGCCTTGTGGTTGCTGTGGTGCGTGGATGGTTTCAACATGTTCAATCGGCTTTTTCTTTTCAATAAAGAAGATGAACTGGATGTAGCGATTTGAATTTTCGGTGTTGTATACAAATACTTTTACCGTTTCAGTTGTATCCTCTAAATAAGCCTTGTGGTCATCGATCTGCTCAATCTTATTGGTGCGTGGTACAACTTTGACATCGTTTACATACACTTCAAAATGTTTCTCTTCGCCTTTGGTAGCCATGTCGTGAAGCCACATTTTAAATTGTGATAGCTTCACATCGTTATATGGATTTGTTTGTTGCATTATCTTTTCTTTTTTATTTTGTGTTTTGGTATTACCTGAATAAATCGCAAATGATTAATACCGGATAAATAATTTGTGATTTGTATTTTACTTTGGTGTTCGTATTGCATTTCATTGGTGCTGCTTTCACTCAAGTCGAATATTCCTGTTTCACTTTCCACTCTCACGTTTTCGGCTTCTTCAACGAGGTAATAGAATTGGTTAAAGGCATCAATGACTTGCTCTTCGTTTGGTTGTAAGACCAAGTGTCGGAATCGGATAAAGTAATCTGCCTTGTATCCTAACTCCTGCATCCTTCTTGGGATGTATTCTAAAGCGAGATTTATTGTCATTTTCTATTCCTCCACATTAATCCATACATAGATGGTTACTTCATAATTGATATCTGTCTTTTGTGCTTTGCCAATGGCATCTAAATACCATCCCTGAATAATTGTTGACTCGGCATCAACCTTCACAATCTCTTCTGTTCTTTTATTGCCGTGTGTAAAATCATTTACAGGAAATCCGGATTGAGAGAAATCACCAAGACCAATATTGCTATCGTTCAAAAAAACATCCGCTGCATAAAACCAATTCGACTCTTCACTACTTTGTAATTTCAACTCTCCGACTAATTGGTTTCTTTTAAAAAACGTTCTTCCTTTTTCTTTTACTTCAACATACTCTGCTTTTACATAAGGCGTTTCTACTGTTGCTACTTCGCTCTTTGCAATTGCGTGTGGTAAAGCATCTGTAGCCTTTGTATCAGCCTTGCTAACCAATCTTCCTCCATACTCAATACCAATGATGTACTTTGTATCGTTCGGAAGTTTTATCTGAAAGTGCTTCCGTTCTCCTTGTCGCTTGATATTGATCTTAGTGATTATAACTCCTTCCTTCATCATAACTCATCCTCCATTTCACAGTCTAAATACAAACTCACTCTGTAAGGCACAAAGGCAGTTCTGCCATCGTCCAAATCTTTGTATGTGATTTGAACTCTTCCGTTGCCCGGTGCAACACCACCCAAATCATAATAGCGTTGTTTTGGTGCTACATTGATTCCTGACATCAACAACTTACTTTCGTAATTTTCAGGAAAGAATTCCTCCTTGTTGATTTCGATTTTTTGAGTGCCTCTGTAATACAGTAAATCGTCCTTATCCGATGTAACCAACACACCATGCACTTTCACAATATTCTTGTCGAGTTCAAAGGTGTCACTCACAGTAGAGTTCGCCTGAGTAATCTTTATGTCAAATCTTTTCTTTGTTGCTTTTAACATGGTATTGTTTTTTAAAAGCCGGGAGATTGCTCTCCCGACTATTGGTTAATGATTAAGGAGTTGTGATTGTTCCGTGTAAACCAACATACAATTGGGTCTTTGGATCAAGTCCTTCCATTGAGCCTAAGTCAACTGTAAACTCAACCAAGATGTCATCATGAATTAGGCGTGGGTTCGCTAATTTGTAATAACCTAATGGTAGGCTGTGCATGTTACTTGTTTTGAAAGCTGCAATGCTTGTTTCAGGGATGATCACTTTTTTGTTGGCTTTCAAGCTGAACTCTCCGCTTGCGATGGCAGGGAAGTCTTCCAATTGTCCGAACTTCGATCCCATTACTTTATCCGGTGTGTTATCTGCCGGAACGGATGCCAATAAGAAGATGCCGCTTACCAACAAGGCTTGATTCTTTGGCAACTTTGCATTGCTGATGTTTCTCAAACCAACTTCTTTTACATCTTGTGTTTCAAACAACTTGATTGTTTTTGAATTCACAGGTTTGATGGAGTAGATGATGGTATCTGCCAAACGCAATTCTCCTTTTGCTAATGCACTCTTGATGTGAGCGGGCAACTCACGGAAGTGTTTTTCCATTTCTGCACGAGAGCCTTTACTCGATACTCCTGGACTCGCCAATTTGTTAATGGTTCTTTGACGAGCGATCGGATTCATTCTGCGTAATGCCCCCAACAGTTCTTCTCCTTCTGCACCATCTAATCCTAATAATGCTCCGGCATTGTTGTATTCTTCTGTTCCGTCTAATAATTCTAACATGATTTTTTGTTTTTAAAATTTAACTTCTGTTTATTCTTTGTGTGATGGATGTTTGATTTTGTTTAGTAGATTTTTTCTGATGGTTCTACCATTTCCATTTCTCCGTTCAGTCCGTTGGTGGCGTGGTTTTGAATTTGCTCGTGGAATTTATCCAAGGCACTCATATCCAATTCGCCCATTGACTCTTCGCTATTCGGATACACGAAGTATTGCACTTGACCTAGTCCGTTGGTTCCGTTCTCTTCGGTTTTTGGGGCTTTTGCTTTCAACACTTTGTCAAGGAAGACTCTCTTTTTCATGTCATCTTTCAATGCAAGTAATCTTTCTTTAACCCCTTCTAATCCCTCGGCAGGTTTTCCGTTCATACCGGATACTGTTTGATAAGTACCCGAAGCCATCATGCCTAATCCGAGTGCCGATGCCAATCTGCTTTTAGCGAAGTGACCAACTCCCGAAACTGCTGCTCCAACAAGGAAGGACAATCGCCCTAATGCAGCACCTGCCACTCCGCCACCAATCACTCCAACCACGATGTCTTTTCCCAACTCGGTTGCTGCATCCTTCATTTTCTCTCCGGTGCTTGCATCGCCTGTTCCGCTAAGTGCTTTTTTCTGCGCTGCTTTTTGATAACTGTTTTTACTCTTTGCCATTTCTCTTTTCTTTAATCGTTTGTTTCTGTTTTACATGTATGCTACTGCTTGCTTTTTCTTC
This sequence comes from Bacteroidota bacterium, assembly GCA_020162035.1. GTDB lineage: Bacteria > Bacteroidota > Bacteroidia > B-17B0 > Aurantibacillaceae > Aurantibacillus. The sequence goes on from JAIUNM010000001.1 coordinate 178,355, forward strand.
TTGCCCTTACGTCCTCCTTTCTTTTTTTTCTTTCGTTGATTAACTCCTGTTAAAGCCGGCTGTGGTGCAGGTGGTTTTGGTTTGTTCATCATCTTTACGCCAAGGAAAACCAATCCTAATCCTGTTAATCCAATTGCTGTTGGCTTGATCCATTTTTTGTTCTTGTCCCAAAAGCCTTGTGGTTTGTCGGGATCAGAAGTGTCGCTGTTATCTGATGAACTACCGCTTGTTTTCATCATTGCTTTTTTACTTCCTGCATCATCTGAACTACTTGATGTAGTTGAACTACCATCATCGCTGTTGGTGATTTTTACATTTGCGGCATTTTGAGAAACCTCTGCGGTTGATGTTCCATCGCCCGGTGTTGGATCAGGATTTTCAAAGTCTGCTCCCTCTTTACTTTTTTTAGGGAACATATTTCCTACACCTTTTAATAATCCTGCAATCGCTCCGATGATTCCTGTTGCCGCTGTGATAGAGGCTGCTGCTGCGGTTGCTGAACCTAGTTCTCCAAAGCCTTCGCTCTCGTACATTTCAACTCCTAACAAAGTGCTTGATGGTGTATTCTCATCCATGCCACTCATATCATCAGGGATGTATCCGAGTCCGTTGACATCATGCTTGCCTTTTGAATTTCCCTTTCCGGTTAGAATTGCTTTTTTCAAATTCTCAGGTTTGCCACCTGCATCGTAAAAAATCTTTTCTAATTTTTCCTTTATCTTTTTCAGCTTGGCAAACTTGTCCATGTCCATCTCTTTTTTTCTTGCTTCATCTTCACTCAGGTATGCATACTTGAGGCGTTGAGCAACTTTGAAGAGATTAAGTTTCATACTGATTAAAACTCCTTCACGAATCAAGGTTGTTGCTGGGTTCAATCGGTTGGTGATATGCAGACCTTTATGCAAAAGGTTTTTTAATTTTCCCTTCTTTGAAGTATCGCCTTCACTTCCCGGTGGCTGACTCATTTTTTTGAAGAGTTTAATTTTGCCGAGATCGCCACCTTCTAACTCTTCCCAACCCATTAGGTCTTGCACATCTACGCTGTTTGTGCTGGGTATGCCATTTAAATATTCTAATTCCATTTTTGTGTCTTGTTTTTCTGTGTATGGTTCTTCATAATTGAATCGGTCTACCACACAATCGACCGTAATGTAATTTCCTCCTGTTGTCGGCACTATTGGATAGATGTGCTGAAAGTGATCTTGGCTGTATTTTGTGATTCGCAGTTTGTGCTTAATTTTTAAGTTGCTTAATATGCTGCTGATAAACACCGTGTAACAATCGCAATCTATCCCATGAAACCTGTCGTGCCATCCTCTTGCCGGGCTTCTGATTTGTTCCTTACCATCTTCATCCTTTTTGTAAGCGATGTGGTGGTAAACAAATTCCCAAATGTTCTTGCAGGTCTCGTACACATTACTTCCTTTAAGAAGTGGAGCTAACTTTGAAGTTTGAGACAAAGTTTCTCGCACTACCTGCGGAATGAATCGGACTGTGTCATTTACCGTTGCACCTTTTTTAATTGTTGGATCAAGGAACATTGGCTTTGGAAACAAATGGTCGTATTCTTCTCCGCTTTTAATCTTCCGTTTTTTTGTTGCTTCCATTTTGCGCTCCGATTAATTGTACTTCATCTGTTTTTTCATAAGGCACTTTCTTAAATCCCAAGTCAATTGTGGTCATGGTCATTACACCAATTTTAAAGGCTTCTCCTTGTTGTACTGCTTGTAGTAAGCTTTTGGCACTAGAGAGGAGGCTGAACATTGGAATCCGAATCATTATCGCTTCGAACTTTGCCTCACCGAATGCAGGAAGTGCGATGTCCTGATTGACCGACTGCGAGCTTCCGATGCTGCTTCCCTTAATCAATAGTTTGATGAAAGGGAACTTGAGTTTTAAACTCGTGCGAGTTGGATTTTTTAATTGCACATCTACTCTCAACACGATCCCTTGCAAATCCAACTTGTGCAGCTTAACTGATGGAACTACTTCCAAGTTAACCGAGGTCTTATTTAATCTCCACAGATATGTTCCACCTGCTACCAAGCCTCCTCCTATGCCTAGACCCAACAATATTTTTTTAATGCTTGCCATTTACTTCTTCTTGATCTTGTTACTTAAATACTCTCCGCCCACTTTAAAAGCCATCCATATTGCACCACCTACAAAGGCTTTTATCGCATAATCAGCAAGACCGGAGTAGTCAATGTTTGCGAACAGGATACTTGCAGTTAAAAGCATATTTCCTGTTCCATCTTGCGCTTGGTGGTTGTGTTTAATTTCTGACATCGTTTTTTCTTTTGTTGTTAGTATTTCATCCATCACGGGTACAAAGGTGCAGCGGTGGTTTGAGTCACTATGACCGTTTGAAGACTTACTTTCTTTTACTTTCTTTAGTTTTCTTATCTTTTAGTATGATATAGTTTTGGGAAGTCCTAATTCTTCAAAAATGATCTCAACTTGTTTTGCGGAGTAATATCTTCCAACACGTTTTCCCAATTTTTCCTCAAAACCTTTTATCCACGCACGTAACGTTGGATCGCTGATTTGGTAGAACCTTGCTAATTCATTTAGCATGTAGGGTTTTATTTCTATTGATTTATTTTCTGATTGTTTCATGTTTTATTTTAATTATTGATTTGAAAATTGATTACTGCGTTGTTGAACATTTGAAGAAGATCGAATTGCTTCTGTGCAATTAGTTTTTTGCGAACTGCTACAATGGTTTTGATTGTTGGCTCTTGCAGATATTTGGTAATTGATTTTGCAAGTAGTGTAATTCCTTTGTTGTATTCCGGTACGCTTATGCGTTGCAAGCACACTTCTTGATACCAACCTTCTGTTCCGGCTAATCCTTTGTGATAGTTAATGTTTAACCAATCGATTGGCTTTGATAAATAGCGACCACGTTTTCTGTTTACATAACGCTTTGCTAAACACACTCGTTCGATTATTTCTTCAAAAACTTTTGTTGGATTTTTTACAGTATTGTAATGTTCTGCGATTAAGTTTTGAAATTGAGTTTCTTCTTTATTTGTAAACTCATTATTGCACCATAATGCTGCGTGAATAAAAATCCATGTGTTCTCTACGATGTTGTTTTTTGGACTGAATTTTCCACCTTTTATTACTCTCAAATAAGGTGCTGTTGCTGTTCTGATTTTTCTTACTGCTGTCATTTTATTTAGTTTTTATGATTACTATTTTGTGTCGTTTGCTTTTGACGATACAAAGGTGCAGCAGTAGTTTTCGGCACTTTCCGCAAAACGCTTCTAAGTGAAAAATTCTGTAGACAAGTGAAAAATTCTCTTCATAAACGCAGACAAATTATCCAATGCGTTTGTATGCGCATGTAAGTGCATGCAAACGCATCAATCTTTATTTAACTGCATCAAACTTTCGAATGCTTTCTTAAACTTTCGATTAATTATTGCGAAAAATAATTGGGGGAAATAGTGGAATGATACTGGGGAGATATCGGGTTAATTACGATGCTTTCGCATATTTTCCGGGACTTTCGTGAATTTACTTCGGAATGATTTCGGGTTGATTTAGAAAAAAATAAAAGGGTGACCAAACTGGTCACCCTTCAAAATATTTTTCAATAAAATCTTTTCTAAAACACTTTTAGTGCATCACTCCCGGCAATCCTATCGATTCTAAAATTAGTTTTACTTGATTGACTGTATAATAACGACCTCTTTTTGCACCTATCTTTTCTTCAAATGGTTTTAGCCAACTGTTAAGTGTTCTTACTGATATTTGGTACTTCTCTGCCAACTCCTTTTTGGAGTATGCCTTAATTTCAAATTGCTCTGTCGTGATGCTCATCTTTCCTCTATCTAATTGTTACTTACTACGAATACTTACTCAAAAACTCATCCTCGCTTGAATTAAAAAACAAAGCGAGTTGTTTTACATTTAATCTTTGTTTGTTTTTGTAATTGGTAATCAAATCTCTCAACTTCATGGGGTTCTCTCTTGGTATATCCAATTCCGCAGGTTCTCTTCTCCTTATGTTCATTGAGTTAAAAAGATTAATCAAATACCTTTTTTGATTGTCGGTAATCACACCGATATCATTTGCTCTATAAAGCAGAGCTTGCATGGAGAGTTTCCATTTGCGTTTTAAATCTGCTAAGACATTTAAATTTACGCCATCTTTAAAATCTCCTTTGATATCCTTCTCGGGCATTAGAAATTCAGCAGCAAACTCATTTGCTTCATGACTAATATCTCTTGTAAAGGATGGATTGGTTTGTAGGTGCATTACTAAATGCCCTAACTCATAAGCCAAAGTAAATCGTTGACGATCTCCAAGGCTTCTCTTGTTGGAAAATAGTATTGGAAATTTACCATTCGCTAAAATGCTCATCCCATCTACACGGTCAGTATTAAAATCAAAGTTTATTACAAACAAACCATTCTCTTCTAATACTTGCGTAAGATTAGGTATAACACCCTTCTCTATTTTCCAAATTTTACGCAGCTTCCTTGCTGCTTCCGCAGGCGATCCTAACTTCTCGATGTCAAGTACAGGTAAACTAATCTCTGGATAATTAATTGCTTTAATAAGCTTCTCTACGTTTAAACGATAGATGTTTACTTGTGCTTCAATCGGAACCATTATTTTCTGCGCTACAATATTGCGTTTACGCAACGCAAGTGCAGGTGGTAAAGTTTCTCCTTCTTGAAAGAAAAATTCCTCCGGATAATTAAGAACAGAAACTAATGAATTAAAGTTAGAAGATGTTACTTCAATAAAATCCTGTTCCATTCGGCTAATATTTGACGGAGAAACATCTAGCTTTTCCGCAAGTTCAGCTTGCGTTAGACCTCTACTTTCACGTGCAACCGTTAACATTTTGGGATTTAATTTAGTGGTAGTCATTTTTTCTATACTTTCATTTCAACTGCATATCAAAAGTATAATTATTCTGTATATTTGCAAAATATATTGCATGGTAAAAATGAAAAAAACATCTATATTATTGATATAGTGTATTTTATGATTTTTGAGGCGTGTTTTAATTGTTGAAAAGTAAAAATTGAAATGAACAACTTTATATCTCATAAAATGAGATTAGATTTAGAATTATAGTATATTTATATGGTAGAACTATACTAAAAATGAATAGAATTAAAGAAGTTCTTGAAAACAAAGGGCTTACGCAAACCTGGTTAGCTGAAACTCTTGGGAAAAGCTATAATATGGTAAACTCTTATGCTCAGAACAGACGACAACCGAGCATTGAAATACTATTTGAAATAGCGAGAATTTTAAAAGTTGAACCAAAAGAGTTAATTGGAAATTTAGAAACTAATACAAACAAAAAAAGGAAATTATGAATCATTCAGTACACAATAAATTAGTTTCGTTTATATGGTCAATTGCAGACGACTGTTTGCGAGACGTTTATGTTCGTGGGAAATATAGGGATGTAATTTTACCGATGGTAGTATTGCGTCGATTAGACGCATTATTAGAACCTACGAAGGAGGCTGTTTTAGAAGAGCTTAAATTTCAAAAAGATGAGGCAGGGTTTACAGAGTGGGATGAAAACGGATTGCGCCAAGCATCAGGATATGTGTTTTATAATACCAGCGAATGGACTTTACAAAGATTGCACGATACAGCGACAAATAGCCAACAAATTTTGCAAGCAAATTTCGAGGATTACTTAAATGGCTTTAGTGTAAACGTAAAGGAGATTATTGAAAAGTTTAATCTCCGGACTCAAATTAAACACATGGCAAGTAAAGATGTTTTGCTAGATGTTTTGCAAAAGTTCACATCGCCTTATATTAACTTAACGCCATTTGAAAAAAATGATCCCGATGGTAGAAAGCTTCCTCCTCTCTCCAACTTAGGAATGGGTTATGTGTTTGAAGAACTGATCCGTAAGTTTAATGAAGAAAACAACGAAGAGGCAGGAGAACATTTTACACCTCGTGAAGTTATTGATTTGATGACACACATTGTGTTCGAGCCAATAAAAGATAAATTACCACCAGTAATGACAATTTATGATCCTGCTTGCGGTAGTGGTGGTATGCTTACAGAATCGCAAAACTTCGTTAAGGATGAAGATGGAGAGATAAAAGCTAAGGGTGATGTGTATTTGTATGGTAAGGAAATAAATGATGAAACCTACGCCATCTGTAAATCGGATATGATGATTAAGGGAAACAACCCGGAGAATATTCGTGTTGGCTCAACTCTCTCAACAAATGAGTTCGCAGGTACTACTTTTGACTTCATGCTTTCAAATCCACCTTATGGTAAATCATGGGCAAGTGAACAAAAGTATATCAAAGATGGTAAGGATATTATTGATCCTCGTTTTCAAATTACACTAAAGGATTATTGGGGGAAAGAAGAATCAGTAGATGCAACACCACGTTCATCTGATGGACAGTTGTTGTTCTTAATGGAAATGGTAAATAAAATGAAACCGTTAAATCAAAGTCCATTAGGATCAAGAATTGCATCTGTTCACAATGGTTCAAGTTTATTTACAGGCGATGCAGGAGGTGGTGAAAGTAATATACGCAGGTACATTATAGAAAATGACTGGTTAGATTGCATTATTCAACTGCCAAATAATTTGTTTTACAACACTGGTATTACAACATACATATGGGTACTAACAAATAACAAAGAAAAGAAGCGAAAAGGAAAAGTGCAATTGATTGATGCAGGGTTAATGTTCCGAAAATTGCGAAAAAATTTGGGTAACAAAAATTGCGAATTCTCTCCTGAACACATAAGGGAAATTGTTTCTGTGTATAAAAAAGCACAAGGAGTAGAAAGATATATTAATCCTGAAACAAAAGAGGAAGAAGGTATATCATCAAAAATATTTGACAACTCTGATTTTGGTTATTTTAAAATTACAATAGAACGCCCTAAACGATTAAAGGCGCAATTTACAGTGGAACGTATTTCGGATTTACGTTTTGATAAAACTTTACGAGAACCTATGGAATGGGCATATAAAACCTATGGTGATAATATTTATAAAGAGCTTAAAAAATATGAAAAGGGAATTAAAGAATGGACAGAGAAAAACGAATTCAATTTGAACTCTAAGCAGCTTAGTAACTTATTAAACTCAGATTTTTGGAATAAACAGTTGAACTTGTTTGATCTTGCAAGTCAACTGCATAAAGAATTGGGAGAGGAAGAATTTAGCGATTTTAATATATTCAAAGAGAAAGTAGACGAAACACTCAAAGCAAAAGATATTAAAATAAGTGCTTCTGAAAAAAACTCAATACTTAATGCGGTAAGTTGGTACGATGCAACGGCAGAAAAGGTAGTTAAAGGAACTGTAAAATTAACAAGGGATAAACTTAAAACATTGTTAGAGCATCTTAATTGCACTGAAGACCAGTTAAGTGACTATGGTTATTTTTCAACTCAAAAAAAGGGCGAGTATATTGAGTATGAAAGCGAAAGCGATTTACGAGATTTTGAAAATGTACCAATTAGAGAAAGTATTTATGAATATTTCTTAAAGGAAGTGGAACCACATGTACCGGAGGCTTGGATAAATTTAGATGCCACCAAAATTGGCTATGAGATAAATTTCAATAAATATTTTTATCGTCATAAACCGCTTCGCTCAATTGAAGAAGTATCCGAGGATATAATAGATTTAGAAAAACAGAGTGATGGTTTGATTCGCGAAATCTTAACCTTGGGATAATGGAAGCTACAATAAATAAAAATAAACTTAAGCAATATTCTTCCTATAAAAGTTCGGGTGAAGATTGGATTGGTGATGTACCTGAACACTGGGAGGTTCTAAAGCTGAAACGCTTATTCCGTGAGAAGAAAAAATCTATCAATGTGGATTTACCGTGCGGATCAATAAGTTTTGGTAAGGTCGTATACAAAGATGATGAAAAAATCCCCGAAGCAACTAAACGTTCGTATCAGGTATTATCAAAAGGTGAGTTTTTAATAAACCCACTTAATTTAAACTATGACTTAATAAGTTTACGTATTGGTTTGTCGGAAATAGACGTTGTAGTAAGTTCAGGATATATTATTTTAAATTCAGCTGTAGAGCTAAACAAGTCATATTATAAATGGCTATTGCATCGTTATGACGTAGAACACATGAAAACGATGGGTTCCGGTGTAAGACAAACAATAAGCTTTACTCATATCGCAGACAGTTTGCTTATTTTTCCACCCCTCGTTGAACAAAATGCAATTGCTGAATTCTTAGATAAAAAAACTGCTCTAATTGATCAAGCAGTCAGTATCAAAGAAAAGCAAATAGACTTACTTAAAGAGAGAAAGCAAATTCTAATTCAAAAAGTTGTTACTAAGGGTTTAAACTCAAATGTTAACCTTAAGGATATCGGATTGGAATGGACTGGAAAGATTCCAGAACATTGGGAAGTAAAAAAATTGAAATTTGTCGCTAACGTAGTATTGGGCAAAATGCTTTGTAATGAAGATAAAGGGAACTATCTGTTGAAACCATATTTAAAATCAAAAAATATTCAATGGCTAAATGTTGATATAACTTCAGTAGACGAAATGTGGTTTTCAAAAAAAGAGATGGAGGAATATAGGTTGCAAAAAGGCGATTTAGTTCTTAGTGAAGGAGGAGAAGTTGGAAAAACATGTATTTGGAACAATGAATTGGAAGAATGTTATATCCAAAATTCTGCGCATAAAGTAACTTTTAAAAATGGCAATAATCAAGAGTACTTCTTGTTTCAATTCTTTATTGCTGGCAAATTAGGTTTGTTTGAGAAAATTGTGAATCGAGTGAGTATTGGTCATTTGACAAAAGATAAATTAATAAATGTTAAGATTATAATACCGCCCATTGATGAGCAAATAGCAATTAAAAATTGGATAAATAAATTGGACACTAAAATTAACGAATGTATTGCTTTAAAAGAGCGTGAAATCGGTAAACTAAAAGAATACAAAAGCACATTAATTAATAGTGCGGTAACAGGTAAAATTAAAGTCTACTAAGTAGAATGGAACAAATTCGTAGAGATGAAATATTGAACAATGCAATTCAAGAATCTGAGTTATCAGATTTGAAGCAACATGCTGATAAGATGATTAGAGGGTTTGAGAATTTTAATAACTTCTCATCTAATCGTGCTATATGGGAGTTGGTTCAAAATGCTTGCGATCTCACCCAACAAGGAGAGGTAATTATTGATTATAGCAAAGATTTTTCATTTACACATAATGGTAAACCATTCACAACAAAGTCTCTTATTTCATTAATTAAACAGGTTAGTGGAAAATATGGGGATGAATCTGATATTCCAGAGGTGGGTAAATATGGTACAGGATTTTTAACTACTCATACATTTGGCAGAAAATTTATAATTAACTCAATTCTTGAAGCCAACAACACATACTTTGAAATAAAAGATTTTCTAATAGATAGAAGTCCGAAGGAGTGGTTGCCACTCAGTCAGAATATAAAAACCCAAAAAGAAAATGTTTACAAATTAATTAAGGAAGGTTTAATACTCGAAAGTCCGTCTCATCGTACAACCTTTACATATATTCCGGAAACGGCTCAGGAGAAAATATACATTGAAGAATCAAGTAAAGACCTACACGATTACATTCCAATAGTTTTAACTATTAATAACAGGCTTAAAAATGTCATCGTTATTGATGCAAATGGAGCAAAAACTGTATTTGATAGAACTGAAAAAATAATTGTTGAAAATGATAAAGGTGTAAATTTATTTAAAACACTTATTTCAATAAATGAAAGGAAGAGAGTAGTTTATTCGATAATTGATCCGGAAGACGAAATTGAAGTGATTTTGCCAATTGATGAAAATTTGCAATTATTTGAGTTTCCTGAAAGAATTGCAAGGTTGTTTTTGTTTTATCCACTAGTTGGTTCGGAGGATTTCGGTTTGAATTTTATTATTAATTGCAATAAATTTTTACCTACTGAACCAAGGGATGGTGTGCATTTGCGGAGCAATAAGGATCAAGTAAAAGATCAAGAAGAAGCGAACCGCAATATTATTGAAAAGGCATCCAATCTAATTTTTGAATTCCTTAAAAGCAATATTGTAACGATCTCCAATCCTTTATTATTTGCTAAAATAAATTTTAAACGTAATTCATCGGACAATCCGTTACTTAATGAATATTTCGAGGGATTACAAAAACTATGGACTGATGAATTTAAATTACTTCCAATAGTAGAAACCAATAATGGATTTATATCTCCAACTGACGCTTGCTTTTTTAAAGAAGAAATTTTGAATTGTGTTGACTGTTTCGATGAGATTTACGAACTCGCAGCAATTTTTAATTCTAATATTCCAACAAAAAACACAATTAAGCAATGGAGCAACTATGCGCTGGAGTGGACTAGTGAAACCGTTAAGTTTATTGGACATTCTGAGTTGGCTGCAAGTATCGCAAAGGAAGACTTGTCAAAGTTCAATAAAACTTCTTTAATTAATTATTACAAGCAATTAATATCAGAGGAAAAAATTAATCTCTTTTCTGAATTTACTCTAATTCCAAACCTGAATGGAAAGCTTTCGTTTCTTACACATTTGCTAATACCTAAAGACATTACAAAGACCCTGATTGATATAGGTGAGGTTCTTATCCCTAACTCCATTGAAAGATTAGTCCATCCTGAATTTGTATTTGAATTCCCTTTTGAAAAATTTAATAGAAAAGATTTTGCAAATGCTGTCAAAGTAAGGCTAGAGGAAATGCAAGTTGCAAAAAGTATATGTCTGCCCGAACCTATTCAAGAAGATCTTTATAATGAAATAGACAAAAAGAAAGTATCTGTTCTTGATTATAACTTCTTCTCCAGTTGGTTAAAATATTGTAAGCTTAACAAAAACGTTAACTCACAAAGCAAGCCTGCGGCATTAATTAAAATTGTTTCGAGGTATTACGCCATAGATGATCAACTAATACATTTGCCAGTTTTGGAGAATCAGGATGAGAATTTGGATATAAGATCTTCCCGAAGATTACTTTGTCAAACATTTTTCAATTTGCTTGAATATCACAAAACTGAGTGGGTTCAACAAAACATACCTTTGCTTGAGGAAATATCTAACTGCAATGAAGATAGCTTGAAAGATGTTTATGCGTCATCAAAAGTTTATCCAAATCAGCTTAATCAGTTGAGAATAGTTACAGACTTAAAAAGAGATATAGGTGTTAAAGATGAAATTAAAACATTATATCATACAGTATTAAAAGATGATATCAGATCTCAATTAATTTATACGCAGTTTAATGAATGTGTGCCCGAGGATAAATTTGTTACAAATAAATACCTAACTGCCCAAATAGAGGATGCATTCTTTAATAATGACATTACTAATATAAATGAACATCCATTTAAAACGGAGATACTAAATATTATATCAAATTTACGAATACCTGAGTATGCAGAGTTATTTCCGAGGCTAGATCTTAAGAAGGCAAATCTAATGCTTGAAATTGTAACAAATGAAAATACGAAAGATGATATTTTCTCATTAGTTACTTTAAAAGAGTCACAATTAAACAAGTTAGGAAAGTTAGTTCAAAATGAAAACTTTGAAGCCATTTTGAATAAGGCTGCCATAGTGCTTCAGCAGGAAATAGAAAGCAAAGCGGACTTTAGGCACAAGTACGAAATTGGAACTAAAATAGAAGGACTCATAAGGAATAAACTTTCTGCTGAATTACAAGGGCGAATTACATTTGAAAATAAAAACACTTTGGAGGCAAACGATATTCAAGGTGGTCAGGATATTATCGTTTTGTTAGATGCTTCACCTGTATTTTATATTGAAGTTAAGTCCCGGTGGAACTCAGTAAATTCAGTTTCAATGAGCAAATTACAGCTTCAACGTTCCGTAGAAGAAAATGAAAAGTATGCTCTTTGTTCAGTTGATATAACAAAATATGAGGGGGATACCGATAGATATAATCTGTCAATTGATGAAATAATTCCGCTTACAAAATTCGTAACTAACATTGGTCAAAAAGTCAAACCACTAATTGAGGACAATCTAGTAGCTGAAAAAAATCAAGAACAAGCCATTCATCTGATTGATTACAGAGGGATTGTTCCGCAGGATATTATAAAAACAGGAGATGACTTTGAAGTATTTATTAATAATCTGGTTAACTCCATTAATAAAATTGTAAATTAATATGGTAAGTAAAACAAATGAACAAGCTCTTGAAGCGGTGATCGAAAAACGACTTACAGGCACAACACTTGAAGAATTAAGAGCCTTGGGTGTTGTTAACGCTTTTGCAGAACGAGCTGAATTATATCGTGGTGGCAACGGTTATTATTTAGGAGACTCCAATGATTTTAATGCAAAATACGCATTAGACGAGACAAGATTTTGGCATTTTTTAGAAAGCACTCAAGGAGATGAACTGCTAAAACTAAAAAAGCAAAGTGATTGGAAATTAAAAATATTGGAACGATTCGACCGGATGATAAAAAAATATGGTGTGATTCGTTTGTTGCGAAAAGGGTTAGAGGTTGACGATGCTCATTTTACTTTGCTCTATCAATTACCCTTAGCAAGCAGTAGCCAAAGTATTAAAGATAATTTTGAAAAAAATGAATTTAGTGTAACTCGTCAAGTTCGTTATTCGGAAGCTAACAAAGGGGAGGAAATTGACATGGTTCTTTTTATCAATGGCGTCCCAATTAGCACTATTGAACTAAAAAATCATTGGACAGGTCAAAATGCTAAAGTTCACGGTCAAAATCAATATAAATTTAAGAGAGATATTACACAGCCATTATTGCAATTTGGTCGTTGTATAGTTCATTTTGCTGTAGATACGGATGAAGCTTATATGACAACCAAATTAGATGGTGCTAATACTTTTTTCCTACCGTTTAATTTAGGTCACAATTTTGGTAAGGGAAATCCACCAAACCCATTCGGTCACAAAACAAGTTATTTATGGGATGAAGTGTTAACTCGTCCAAGTGTTGCAAATATTATACAACACTTCGTTCGCTTTGACGGAAAAGAAACAGATCCTCTAAATAAAAAGAGTTTGTACTTTCCTCGTTACCACCAGATGGATGTGGTAAGAAAATTAATAAAACACTCAAGCGAACATGGCTTAGGACAAACTTATTTAATACAGCACTCCGCAGGTTCAGGTAAATCAAACTCTATTACTTGGGCAGCATATCAGTTAATAGAAACTTATCCTATAAATGATTCAGTAATTGGAAGCAAAGGAGTTTCGAATCCATTATTTGACTCAGTAATTGTTGTGACAGATAGACGCTTATTAGATAAACAACTAAGAGAAAACATCAAGGAGTTTTCTGAAGTAAAAAATATTGTTGCTCCCGCTTACTCATCAAAAGAATTAAAAGAGAGTTTAGAAAGTGGAAAACGCATAATTATTACAACCATTCAAAAATTCCCATTTATTGTTGATGGCATAGCCGATCTTAGCGACAAACGTTTTGGAGTAATCATTGATGAAGCGCATAGTTCGCAAAGTGGTTCAGCTTCTGACAAAATGAATCAGGCAATATCAAGTTCGGGTTCTGATGAAGATGAAACAGATCCTCAAGATAAAATTATAGAGGCAATGAGTAAACGTAAAATGAGCACCAATGCCTCATACTTTGCGTTTACGGCAACACCTAAAAATATTACACTTGAAAAATTTGGAGTTAAACAAGAGGATGGAAAGTTTAAACCTTTTCACCTATACTCAATGAAACAAGCGATTGAAGAAGGTTTTATTTTGGACGTACTAGCTAATTATACGACTTATAGAAGCTACTACGAAATTGAAAAATCCATTGCAGACAATCCATTATTTGATACGGGAAAAGCGCAAAAAAAGCTTAGAGCGTTTGTTGAAAGAAACAAGGACACTATTGCTACTAAAGCTGAAATAATGATGGAGCATTTTATTTCCAAAATAGTAAACACTAAAAAACTGAAAGGCAAAGCAAAAGGGATGGTGATTACTCAAAGTATAGAATCGGCTATCAACTATTATCAGTCTATAAAAAACATATTAAATGAAAAAGGAAATCCATTTAAAGTTGTAATTGCATTTTCAGGTTCTAAAACTGTTGGTGGAATTGAATATACAGAGGACTCTTTAAATGGTTTCCCGGAAAAAGATACAAGAGATAAATTTGATGAAGATGACTACAAGATATTGGTTGTTGCTAATAAATACTTAACCGGATTTGATCAACCTAAATTAACAGCCATGTATGTAGATAAAAAACTACAAGGCGTTTTGGCTGTTCAGGCATTGTCTCGTTTAAACAGAGCCGCTGACAAACTAGGAAAGAAAACAGAAGATTTATTTGTGTTAGATTTCTTTAACTCAACAGAAGATATTAAAGCTGCATTTGACCCATTCTACACATCAACAACATTAAGCAAAGCAACGGACGTTAATGTATTACATGAACTAAAAAATAGTTTGGATGAAGTTGGCGTTTACGAGTGGGATGAAGTCGAAGACTTTGTGACAAAATATTTTAAAGGTATTAATGCTGAACAACTAAGCCCAATCATTGATGTTGCTGCGGATAGATTCAATAATCAACTTGAACTTGAAGATAAAGCGAAAGCTGATTATAAAATTAAGGCAAAGCAATTCGTTAAAATATATGGGCAGATGGCTGCTATTTTGCCTTATGAGGTTCTTAAATGGGAAAAGCTGTTTTGGTTCTTGAAATTTTTAATACCCAAGCTGATAGTGAAAGATCCTAATTCGGACGCTTTAGATGAATTACTTAATTCCGTGGATTTGTCAACCTACGGTCTAGAAAGAGTAAAACTAAACACGAGTATTGGGTTAGATTCATCTGAAACCGAGTTAGACCCTCAAAACCCAAATCCACGAGGAGCGTATGGTGGTGGTGAGGATGAAGACCCTTTGGATTTAATAATAAAAAGTTTTAATGAACGATGGTTTCAAGGATGGAGTGTAACTCCTGAGGAGCAACGTGTAAAATTTGTAAATCTAGCCAGCAAAATAAAGGCGCATCCTGACTATAAAACAAAGTTTGAAGAAAATATGGACGAGCAAAATAAAGGAATAGCCTTTATGAAAATATTTGATGATGTTGTTTCGTCAGAACGGAAAAACGAATTGGAACTATATCGATTGCTTGCAAAAGATGATGCGTTTAGAATCGCAATGCAAGACACTTTAAAAAGAATGTTGAGAGTTTAAATCGGATTGTTCAGGGGTAAAAGTTAGATGATAATAATAACTAAAATAAAGTAGAAATATTTAACATTATTATTTGTAGATTTAGATACTAAAATATCAAGGCAATCTTTCTTGATTTTAGGTTTATTCGATCTGGAAGTATATTACTTACAATCAGTACATGAGCGAGACAATTAATAGAGAAACAAGTTGGAAGGGGCAACGTCTGCAAAAGATTCGATTGGCAAAGCTCCTTTTGGAATCTATTGATGCTAATCCAAAAACTCAAGTTTTTGGAGCAATTGAATATGGACAAGACGTTTTCTTTAAAGATCGATCAGAGAAAGATCCAAAATTAAAGTTCGAAGAGGATAAAAATTATTCCAATAGTTCTTTTACATTTAATTCTCATGAAGTCATCAATACTCTAGTTTCACTTTTGGATATATGGATAAATGGTGGCTACAGTAAAAATATTAAATTCGCTTTTTACACTACAGCGGATATTTCAAAAGAGGCGACAACTAGTCGGATTACTAAAGGTGGCATTACGTTGCCAGATAAACCGATTCTTGAATTATTTACAAAAAGGGATTTTAATTATCCTAATTTTATTTCTGCTTCTATTGCACTTTTAAAAGCAGAATATGAGGATCAATATGCAAAGAAAAGTATTAAGGGAAATTTATCTACTGTAAATGAACTTAATGAAAGTCAATACAAGGAGTTCTTTGAACTAATAGATTGGGCTTTTAATGAAATTGATGAAGTTACATTAAAACAGCATGTTATTTCGCAAATTCAAGCTTCAAGATTATTTAATGATAGGATGAAAGGGAAGGAAGAAATGATCTTTGCCACCATCATCGAATTAATTGAAGAAAAACAAGGTAATACCGATAAAGCTGATAAATTCATTCATTATTCTGAAATTTATTTAATATTTAACGAAGCTGAGTCAGGAATAAAAGAAATTAAACCTGAAGATCCAGTGTGGGAGCTTTGGAATGGGTTAACACCTTCGGATACAAGGAATATTAAAGATAAAATTCAAAATGTATGTAACACTTTTTCGAATGATAAGATTGAAATTATTGCACGGAAAGTAAGTCGAAGTTTAATTGAAAGGGAAGCCGCTGCAAATAACAGCTTTCTTTCAATTCGATATAGAGTATTCGAGGAATGCAAAGACGAGTTGGTAAAAGTGATTTCAAGTGGTGCAACATTGACTGAAGGAGATATTGAATTATTAATTGATAGACTCACAAAACAGTGTGTCGAAAGGATTAATAGCTTGTCAAATTCATGGTCTTATAGTTATAAAGACGAGAAGGTAATACAGGGAATTATTTTAGAACTGTTTGATAGTTGTTTTTTGGCATTTGATAAAATATGAATAATACTAGTCAAAATATTAAAAAGCGGTTAATGTTTGTTAAAGGAGATGATTTTTATTTTCTTACTTATAACATAATTGCTGCATTAACAATTCTTGGTTGTGTTGATGAGAAGAAATTCAAAGATTATCGCAAGCTTGCATTTTTAGTGGATTTTGTTTCTGATCATCACTTAATTTCTATTGTGAAAAGAAATCGCGATCATGCGAATTTAAGTATGTTAGATCGCGAACTATTAACTAGATCATATTCAACTGGTCTTCTTAGACAAAATCAAATTATTCGATTACTCTTTATACTTGAAAGCAGGGGTATTGTTAATTTGGAGAAGAACCGAAATGGTCTTATTGATGTAGCTTTGAAGGAGGATAAAAAGGACGTTTTCGATAAGTCATTATTTGTGACAGAATATCAGAACATGACGTTGCTGAAATCAAATGTTTCTAGATTGTCCTCTTTGAACTTAGAAACGATGTTAAATCGACTATACGATAATTACGGAATAAAAAGATGGATAGCATTTTAATAGAGCGAGTTCGTTACATTGGCGACAAATATTTTTATGAGTCTCCTCCACTTAAGGAAGGGATTAATATTATTGTTGGAACAAATGGAAGTGGCAAGTCTACTTTCATGAATTTTATATATTACTGTTTAAGTGGCACAGTAAATGAATTTACCCCCGGTAATAGAGAATCGCATTCGCAAGTTTTAAATGACACAAATAATTACATTGAACTTGAAGTCTTACTAAATTCATCTGAAAAATATATTTTTAGAAGGTACTTCCGCAGTAATCAAATTACCATTATTGGTGGTAAAGAAGAAGTAAAAGTTTATCCAATTTTTAGATCTAAGAATGAGCCTACAATATTCTCCGACTGGATATTAGAAAAGCTCAACATACACATTGTTGAAATTTATCAAGGCGCAACCAATTTTAAACTAAATTTCCGCGATCTTCTGCGGCTCGTTTACCATAATCAAGAACTTAATCCGCAAAAGATTTTCAAGCCTTCCGATTCAGACAATATGATTGCTGATTCTGAAATGGTTCGTAAAATAATCTTTGAACTTTTGTTAGGTAAAACGTATTCCAAATATTACGAAACACTTTCTAGGTTTAAAGAATCCGAAAAGGAAAAATCAGTAGCTAAAGGTTTATTAGATGAATATGTGGTAATTTCAAAGCAACTTTCTCAGAATAAGCAAGATTACAATATCGTATACCTGAGGGAAAGGAGACTTGAGGTAGAAAGCATGTTATTGAAGCTTTATTTGGCAAGGAATAACTTCAAAGAAAACAAAACATCTGATCTAGCGTCATTAAATGAAATTACTTCGGTTAAAGCTGAACTGATTGAATTGGAATTACTTCAAAGCGGAAATTCTTCTAAAGAAATTGAATTATTAAATGAACTCAATAAACTAGATAGATTAAAAGAAAATGTAATTCTGGAAGCTACTCAAATAAAGAAGATTATTCATACCCATGAAAAGCTAAATTTATTTTCTGCCGATTCATGTCCTTATTGTTTGAAGTTGGTTGAAAGAAAGGAAGGTCATTGCGTTTGTGGAAATGAAATTGGTGAAGATCAGTATGAAAAATTCTTTTATAGCGGTGAGGAATACATAGAGATTTTAAAATCGAAACAGAAAACTGTAGAAACTATTGAAATTGCAATCCATTCCTGTCGAAAGGAATATGAATCTTTAATAGATGGTAACAAAGCTTTAAAAGAAAGAAGTCAACTATTGAAAGATAAAATTAAATCAACCATTACAGATGTATCAGGTAGTATTGACATTAATAAATTAAATGAAATTGATAATAAAATTGTATCGCTCAAGGAAGAATTAGGCTCAATTGATCAAGCAATAAAAGTTGAGGAAAAACGAGATCAACTTGAAAGGAAACATAATTTAGCAATTGAAAAATGGGAAGACTTAAAAACACAAATTCAGATCTTGCAGGCTGGTGCTCAGGCGGACATTAGAAAAAAGATTTCTGAATTTAATACAATTTATGATGATTTGATGAAGTCTGCGCTTCATGATTGCCGGAGTGCAAGAATAGCAGAGGATGATTATATGCCAATAATTGATAATGGTGCGTATCGTGAAGCGAGCGCAACCGTGCCTAAGAGGTTGATGTATTATTTTACTTTACTAAGATTATCATTAACGGATGATGAGATTAAGTTTCCTCGCTTTTTGCTTGTAGATACTCCTGAAACAGCTGGAGTTGATTCCGAAAACTTGAAAAATTCTATTGCACAGTACACAAAAGTTATTGATGGATTCTTAAATAAAAAGCATCAGTTGATTTTATCTTCAGGTTATGAAAAATTCCCAACCACATATGAAGAGTATGTGTTTGAAAGACTTCGAGATGATGACAAGCTTCTAAAACTAAAAACGATTTAAGTACGTAAAAATTGTCGAATGCAATTTGAATTTCGCAGGATGTTAAACTGAGCTTTAGTTTAACATTGCTATGGATGCATTTTAATTTTGGTAACCACCACTTATTAATCTTCAACCTAATTTAAAGAAAATTGACGAAAGCATAAAGAAGCTTTAAGGAACTAAAAAAAGGAATCTAAAGTTGCCTCTTAAACGGTCAGTCCTTCAAATAACACAGGCATAGCTTTGCCTTGTGTTTTGTTATACCCCACATCACCCGAAAATAGACGATTCTTAGTGGTATTTGCCATTGAGTATGGCATTTAGTTTTTAAACGTGCAAGTTTATTCCCTTGATTTTTTCCCCTCAAAAAAAGAAAGCCGGAATCACTACCACGTTTGAAAAAGTGTATCGAACTTGTCGTTAGTACCCTCAACTAGCGGTGATTGTGGTTTGGAAGAAGTTGAACAATTAAGATGGAAGTGAAATGGAGAAGCCAGTTGAAAAAATAAGTTTAAGTAAATGCAAATCCGTTCTTGAATCTGATGGCTCGAAGTATACTGATGAAGAAGTGTTACAAATAAGAGATTATTTATACATGCTTGCAGAAATTGAACACGAAGTGTACTTGAGAAAAAGAATTCGAGAAAAGGAGTTTGAAAAAGAACAACAAGAAGAATACAAACAAGCAGCATAAAATATGAAAAGAGCAATTGTTTACATTAGGGTGTCAACAGATGAACAAGCAGACAAAGGTTACTCTTTAAGACACCAAGAAGAATACTTAAGAAAGTATTGTGAGATGAATTCGATTCAACTTGTCGAAGTAATTAAAGAAGATTACTCAGCAAAGACATTTATGCGTCCTGCATTTAATGATCTATTGATGAGATTAAAAACTCGAAAGCTTAGAGCCGAGTATTTAATTTTTACAAAGTGGGATCGATTTTCAAGAAACGCACCGGATGCTTATGCAATGATAAGCACCTTAAAGAAAATTGGAACAGAACCTCAAGCAGTGGAGCAACCATTAGACTTGAGCATACCTGAAAATAAAATTATGCTTGCCTTTTATTTATCTGCTCCTGAAGTTGAAAACGACAGAAGGGCGTTAAATACTTTGGTAGGGATGAGAAGAGCGAGAAAAGAAGGGCGTTGGATTTCAACCGCACCGAAAGGTTATGATAATAAAACTGACGAGAACGGAAAGAAAACAATTGTACCTAATAAGTATGCGCCCATATTGCGATGGGCATTTGAAACTTTGGCAACAGGAAGGTACGGAGTTGAGGAAGTTCGTAAAATGTGTATTGAGAAAGGATACGATTTCAAGAAAACGCAATTTTATGATTGGTTTAGAAATCCAGCCTACTGTGGTCGGATTGTTATTCCTGCCTATAAGAACGAAGAAGAACAAATAATAAAAGGAAATTACGAGCCTTTAATTTCAGAGGCACTTTATGATCAAGTTCAAGCGGTACTCGCAGGTCGAAGATTTAAGACCATTTATAAAATTTGTGTAAAGGATGAATTGCCATTACGAGGCTTTTTGAATTGCCCTCAATGTGGCAGGAAATTATGTGGTAGTGGATCAACAGGTCGTAATAAATTAAAGCATTATTACTACCATTGCAAATACCCTTGTAAAGAGCGAGTGAAGGCTATTGAAGTAAATAATAGCTTTTCGGATTTTATTGCCAAATTTCAATTTAAAGCCGGGGTTCAGGAATTGTACGACTATGTGCTTCATTCCCTTTTTAAGAGCAAGAGTGGGGAGAATGGGGCTAATAAACAGGCTTTGCAGGCGGAGATTGATAAGAACAAAGAAAGGTTAAATAAAGCCCAACAGATGATGTTGGATGGCGAAATGGAGATGGCAGATTACAAGGAAATAAAGCGAAATATTGAGCCGAAAATTGAAGCGTTATTAACTCAACAATTAAGCTTCAACCAAATCGAAGTCGAATACAGGGGTTATTTGAAGAAAGGATTGATGGCAATTAAGAATTTGGGACATCTCTTTGATAATGCGAACATTAACGGAAAAATTGAGATTGTTGGTTCGACCTTGAAGGAAAATGCAGTGTTTTTGGAAGGTAAAGTTCGAACCGCTAAGTTAAATTCTTTGCTATCGCTAATCGCCTACGCAGACGGGCAACACAGAGGGGATAAAAAGCAGAAAGGGAGCAAAAATTGCTCCCTTTCCGGCATCGTACCCCGAGCCGGACTCGAACCGGCATGTCAGTGAAGACAATGGTGTTTGAGACCATCGCGTCTACCAATTCCGCCATCGAGGCAAATAGGCTGCAAACTTAAGGGTTGTTTGCTAATTAAACAAGTTTTAATTTTATTTTATAATTTGAACTAATAAGTAGATAAAATCAAAAATTAAATTCTCTTAGTTTAAAATTAAAGGCATGATTTAAATCATAAACGAAAACCCGTTTTATGTATAACTGTTTGATTATTAATTACTTTAAGTGTTAGAAAAAATATGATTTTTAAATATACCAACTTTAAGGTATTGTTTAGAATTATTATAAATAATTACTTTGTAGCATAAAATTATAAATAAAATGAAAAAAATATTACTTACAACTTTATGCTTAATAGCAATTAGTTTTACAAATGCACAAACTATAATTGACACAGTTTCTATTGGAGCTGGTTATGCAAATCAAAAATGGTACAGTTTACAAAACGATGAACAAGGCTCTGCACCTAAAAATAACTGGGATATAGCTTTTGACCCAAGTGGTTTCGGCACTTCAATTCATATTAACTCGGTTATTGGTACAATGTTATGGACTTACCCAAGCGCAGACACTACAGGTTGGGCTACTATAGATACAACTGGTATTAATTCATGGGTACCAAAATACAATAGTGATACTTCATGGGTAATTGGTGCTTTTGATAAAGGTGCAGTTACATCTAATGCTAACGATGTGGGTTGGGGTATTTATAATTCAATAACTCACATAATAACCGGCGACTCTTTATTTGTAATTAAATTATCAAATGGCTCATATAAAAAATTGTGGATAATTAACTCTACTGGAACTGGTTATAACTTTAAATATGCCGATTTAAATGGAAGTAACCTTCAAACAAAATTTATTTCTAAATCTGCTTACGCAAATAAAATTTTTGGATATTACTCATTGCAAACAAACACAGCATTAGATAGAGAACCTGTAACTACTGCAAATTGGGATTTATTGTTTACACAATACACAGCTTTTGTTCCAACTCCTTATACTGTTGGTGGCGTTCTTTCAAACAAAGGTGTTAGGGTTGCTCAGGCAGATAATGTTAGTAATCCTGTAACTTTTAATAATTGGTTTGGCCAACCTTACAAAACAGCTATTAACGAAATTGGTTACGATTGGAAAGCATTTACAACTTCATGGTTAATTGCACAAGACACAGTTTATTTTGTGAAAAGTAAAACTGGTGATATTTGGAAAATGCGATTTACAGGATTTGGAGGAAGCTCGAATGGAAATTACATTTTTTCTAAAGAAAAATTAAGTACAGTTGGAATAAACGAAAATAATGAAGTTAAAGCTTCAGTTTCAATTTATCCAAATCCTTCTAATAGTAGCAATGTAACTGTGTTATATGATTTAGAAAAAAATTATTCTAACGCTCAATTAAATATTTTTGATATAACAGGAAAATTAATTACACAAGAAAACTTAAATAATACTATTGGTTTTTATTCTCATACAATTAATACACAAAATTTAAAAGCAGGTGTATACGTTGTTTCAATTAAACTTAACAACACAACTATTCAACAAAAACTAATCGTTAATTAATTTATTAAATTTAAAAAATAATGGCAATAAATTCTTTAAATAATGCAATAAAGTACATTTTATACACAACTATAGTTGTAACTATATTAACATTATTAAACGCTTGTAATACAGCCAATGGCAAGGTAAATACCGATGTTACAACTTCAACTAAAAAAATTGGTGTATTGTTAGTAAACCATGGTTCACGATCAGAAACTTGGCGTAAGGCTTTAATGGATTTAGAAAAAAGTGTGCAATCTAAAATATTAGCAGATGGGAAAATAAGCGGCACTAAAACTGCTCATATGGAATATACTGAGCCATCTATTGCAAGTAGATTAAAAGAATTTGATGCTGAAGGTTATACCGACTTAATTATTGTTCCTATTTTTTTAACGGTTAGTCCACATACATTTGATGACATTCCAACAATTATTGGGCAAAAGGAAGATCCTCAATCTAAAGAAATGCTTAAAATTGAAAAGATTGAAACATACACGCCAAAAGCTAAAACTTACATTACGCCTAACTTAGACTTTACTGACATTTTAAAGAAAAATGTAACACGTAGAGTAAAAGAATTATCTAAAGATGCTACAAATGAAGGTTTAGTTTTAATTGGTTATGGAGACGAAACTTATGATAAAGAATGGGGAGATTTGTTTAATACAGTAGCAGAGCATGTAAAAAAAGAGATTGGAATTACTGAACATTCATACGGTTGGTGTGGACACATAGCTCATTATGATTCACAAAAAACTACAGATGCAATTAATACTGTATTAAAAAAGAAAGATAAAGCTGTTGTTATTCCTGTTTTAGTTGCGCATGATGAAAATTTTCAAATAAAAATTATAGGTGGTGGTGTAGAAAAAGTAAAAAACAGTAAAGAAAAAGTTTATTATACACCCGATGCTATTTTACCAGACCCTAATGTTGAACAATGGGTTATAGACATAACTAAAGAATACTTAAACAAAATTACAAGTACAGAAACTTTACCCTAAAATGTTTAATTGGAACATTAAAAAAATAAGAAAACTAAATGTTGCTACGCATAGAGATTTAGGCTACTTTTTTTCGTCTTTAATTTTAATTTATTGTATATCTGGTATTGCACTTAACCATGTTGATGATTGGAATCCTGATTTTATTTTAACAAAAACTGTAGTTAAGTTAGATAAAACCTATACTAAAGATGAGATAAACGAAAAACAAATAAATGAATTTAGTAAATTGGTTAAAGAAGAACAATTTAAAGTGTTTGATTTTCCAACTTCTAATCAAGTTAAGATTTATTACAACAACTCTTCATTACACGTTTATTTAGATAAAAAAGAAGCAGTATATGAACAAGTTGCTAAACGCCATGTTTTTTACCAAAGTAATGTTTTGCATAGAAACAGTTTAAAAGGTTGGAAATGGGCATCTGATATTTTTGCTTTTTTATTAATTGTAATTAATATTACTGGTTTATTTATTTTAAAAGGCAAACATGGAATAACAGGGCGAGGGAAATGGCTAATTGCAGCAGGAACAATACCACCAATTGTTGCCATTATAATACAAGCGCTTTTATAATAAAAAACAAATGAAAAGTATTAGTAAATTTGCAACTTGAAAATCGAAAGAATGAATAAAATAATTTAAATAAAGATATTTTTTGAACTCATAAATGATTAAAAATTTAATAGTAATATTTGTTTTAATTTTTCTTAGCAATTTGCAAAGTCAAACTATTCGTGTTTTATCTAAAGATGATAGTATCCCAATTCCATCTTCTCATATTGTAATAAAAGATTTAAAAAAAGGCAATGAAACATTTACAGTAACAAATAATGTTGGAATTGCAACTTTAGATGAAGTTAAGTTTCCTAACTCAAATTATTTTATTACAATATCTTTTATTGGTTACAAAAAAATAAGCGATACTGTTTATAAAAATCAAAATAAAACATATTATTTATTTCCCGAAAAAGCAGTTTTAAATGAAGTTGTAGTAACTGGTCAATATGCGCCTAACAGTCCCGAAAAAGCAGTACACAAAATTAAAATAATTGACAGTAAAAAAATTGAAGCAATGGGTGCTGTTAATTTAAGAGATGTTTTAACAAACGAACTTAACATTAGATTATCTCAAGATAATATTTTAGGAAGCAGTATGAGCCTGCAAGGCATATCAGGTCAAAATGTGAAAATTTTATTAGATGGTGTTCCTATAACTGGAAGATTAAATGGGAATATTGATTTATCACAAATTAATATGAATAACGTTGAAAGAATTGAAATTATTGAAGGGCCATTATCTGTAACTTATGGAACTGACGCGCTTGGAGGCACAATTAACATTATCTCTAAAAAATCACAAAAAGAAACGTTTTCTATTTCATCAAACAATTATTACGAAAGTATAGGGCAATATAACACAACAGGAAAAATTGGTTATAGAAAAAATAAAAATTTAATTACATTAGCTGGAGGCAGAAATTATTTTGATGGATGGCGCACAAACGATCAACCCTTTTATATAGAGCAAGTAAGAATTGCCGATAGTTTACGCTATAAAAACTGGAAACCAAAAGAACAATTATTTGGAACATTATATTACGGACATTACTTTAAAAAATTAAAATTAGGTTATACAGGCGATTATTTTTATGAGCAAGTAACAAATAAAGGAATGCCCAGAGCTCCATATAACGAAACAGCATTTGATGATTATTATGTAACCAACAGAATTAGCAACTCTTTAAATTTAAATGGGCAATTAAATAAAAACTATCATTTAAATCTTATAGCTGCATACAACCATTTTCAAAGAAACAAAAACACATATTATAATGATTTAACCACTTTAGATAAAATACTTACTAAAAATAGTGGCGATCAAGACACCAGTATTTTCAATAATATTATAACAAGAGGCTCTATTAGCAGCACTAAAGACTCTTCTAAACTTAATTATGAATTCGGATACGATATTAATCATGAAACAGCTTTAGGAAATAAAATTAAAAACACAAAACAAACCATTGGAGATTATGCAATTTTTACTACCGCAGAGTATAAACCTATTTCACAATTAATAATCCGTCCAGGCCTAAGAGCAATATACAATACAGGATATAAAGCTCCATTAGTTCCATCATTAAATATAAAATATTCAATTCAATTAAAAAACAACCAATCTGTTGCTGTTCGTTTTTCTTACGCAAGAGGTTTTAGAGCGCCTTCGTTAAAAGAACTTTATTTTTACTTTGTTGATGTTAACCATAACATAACTGGAAATGCAAACTTAAAAGCAGAGCAATCGCATAACTTTAATTTAAGTGCGAGTTTTATTCAAACTCAAAACGAAAAAGCATATAAACTTGAGTTAAGTACATTTTACAACACTATTGATAACATGATTTCTTTAGCGCAATCTTCAACAACACAATTTAGTTATTTTAATGTAGATAAATATCAAACCGTTGGTGCGCAATTGCAAAACGAATATGGAATTAAACATTTTAAAATAACTATTGGTGGTGCTTATGTTGGAAGATACAATCAAATAACCTCAGCGCAACTTTCTGAAACATTTTTATTTTCGCCAGAAGGTAGATGTAATTTATTTTACGAATGGCATAAACAAAATATTACTTTTGGTTTGTTTTATAAATACACTGGCAAATTGCCAAGTTATGCTTTAACAACATCAAATGATGTTACAAAAAATATTATTCAAGATTATCATACAGCAGATTGTTCTATCTCAAAATCTTTTTACAAAAAAATGCTTAATGTAACTTTAGGTGCAAAAAATTTAATGAATGTAATAAATGTAAATGGCATAACTACAGGTGCAGCACACTCATCTGGAGGAAACTCAGTTTCGGTTGGCATGGGAAGAACTTATTTTGTAAAACTTGATATTAACCTAAACACTAAAAACTAATTTGAAAAATCTATTATATATTTTTTTATTTTTTATTTTAATTATTGTTTCGTGCAAAAAAGAAGAATTGCCCGTAACTAAACACGATGCTGGAAATGTAATTACTTCATCAGTTGATTTAGGCGATACCTATAAATGGCAAATTTATTTTAACTTAGAATCAAATAGCATTGTAAGTCAAAACATAAAAACAATTTGGGATTTAGGTTTTGAAAATGGTGAAAATGGTTCAAAAATTGTTTTAAACTCTTCTAAATTTATGTTCGCAAGAAATACTGGCGTTACAAATTTTTCACTAGTAACAGATACTCTTGGATTTGAAATTAATAAGAAATGGGATCATCCATCAGGAAATCTAGATTCAACAGCTATTGGTAATTGGCAAAACTCAAATAATGTTTATATAATAGATAGAGGGTACAGTGAAACAGGCATACACCAAGGTTTTAGAAAATTACAAATTTTATCTGTAAACCCTACTTCATATAATATACGTTTTGCATTATTAAATGGCAGTGGCGATGTAACTTTAACTATAAACAAAACAACAAATTACAATTTAACACATTTATCTTTTGCAACTTCAAACACAGTTATTGTTGAACCCGAAAAAACAAAATGGGATATTGTTTTCACGCAATACACACATACTTTTTTTAACCCCGTTCAACCTTATTTAGTTACTGGATGTTTATCTAACAGATACAAAACAACAGCCTATTCCGATTCAACAACTAATTTTTCGGATATTAAATTTGACAACCTAAACCTATCCAAACTATCTACAGATATAAACGCAATTGGCTTTACTTGGAAAAATTATACAGGTTCTAATTATATAACAAAACCTCAAAATAATTTTGTAATAAAAAACAGTAACGATTATTATTTTAAATTACATTTTATTGATTTCTATAACCAATCTGGCGTAAAAGGCAGCCCTAAATGGGAATACCAAAAATTATAAAACTATTATTTTAACATAATTTAAAGAGAAATTAAAAATTATAATTTGTTTTGTTAGGATTCCTAACTATATTTGTATTGGCAACATTGCCATAAAACTATTTAAATTAAAATAAAATGAAAAAATCAATTTTTTATCATGCAGGATGTTCGGTATGCGTAAGCGCAGAACAAGACATCGTAAATTTAATGGGTGCAAATAATGTAGAAGTAGTTCATTTTGGTAACGACAAATCAAGAATTGCTGAAGCAGAAAAAGCTGGTGTAAAGTCTGTTCCTGCGCTTGTTACTCCAAATGGAAATGTTCTACATATAAATTTTGGGGCATCTATGGCCGATGTAAAAGGTTAAAAATAAATTCTCACAGGTTAAATTTAATCTGTGAGAATTTTTTTAAAAAATCAAATTAAAAAATAATTTATGAGAGTAGCAGTTTGGGACACCTATGTTACAAAAAAAGATGGGTCAATTATGCATTTTGATATTATTGCGCCTATTGAAATTAGAGATGCAAGTATAATACATAATTTTGGCAAAGAATATTTAAAATCAAAAAATCAAGAAAAACAAGCTATAACAGCAAACGAATGTAGATTTTGTCATATTGAAAATATTAAACCACAATGGGAATTAGATATAAAACAAAAAGGTTATTATATTTATGAAATGGAAAACTGTAAATGAAAAAAGACATTGAAACCAAAACTGACGTTGAACTTTTAGTAAATACATTTTATGATAAGGTTAAAACTAGCAGTATAATTGGTCCAATTTTTAATGAAATAATTAATGTTGATTGGAAACATCATTTACCAAAAATGTATTCGTTTTGGGCAAGTGTGTTATTAGGTGAACATAGTTTTTCGGGTAATCCTATGCAAAAGCATATACAAATTAGCAAACTAACAAAAATGAGCGAACATGAGTTTTTAGAGTGGTTAAAATTATTTAATGAAACTACAAACGAATTATTTGAAGGCGAAAAAGCCGAAGATGCTAAAACTAGAGCTGAAAATATTGCGCGTTTAATGTTATACAACATTCAAAAAGCATGAACCAGTCAGATTTTAATTTAATAATTCAAAATCAACACATAGAAAGTAAAATTATTGCTTCGTTTGAAAGAATTGCTCAAATATTTAGAGTTTTACTTTGGCAAGAAAGTAAAAAATACTCACTTAGTCCAATTCAAATTCAAATTTTAATTTTTTTATCTACACACACCGAAGATAAAAGAAAAGTTACTTATTTGGCAAACGAATTTAATATGACCAAAGCTACTATAAGCGATGCTATTAAATCGTTAGAACAAAAAGAATTAATCACAAAAAATTATATCGATAACGATATAAGAAGTTACATAATTCAACTTACAACTAAAGGTAAAAATATTGCAAATAAAACATCAGTTTTTACCCAGCAATTACATGAACCATTAAGTAAACTTAATTTAAATGATAAAGAAAATTTATTATTAAATATGCTCAATATAATTTCTCATTCAAACAAAAACGGGTTAATTTCAGTTCAAAGAATGTGTTATACTTGTTCTCATTTTCAAACCAATAATAAAAAACACATTTGTAAATTATTAAATAAAGAATTAAAAAACACCGAGTTAAGGCTAGATTGCCAGGAATATAAGCTAAAAGAATGAAGGTTTAATTCTTCTTAAAATAAAACATCAATCACTTTTAATTCACAAAAGTTAACATAAAAATAAATTAATTTGTAAAGTTGAATTAGCATGCAAAATCTAAACCTCTAACTTCGCATAAAATTTTTTTTATTATTACTGTAAATAATTATCCAAACAAAACCAATCTAAATGCTTTTGTAAATTGAAATTGATAAAACTTTTAATTAATTCTAACATCTACATTTCATTAGCGGCGGTTGCTCTAACTGTTTCTACACAAATACAACTTGGCCTTAAACCACAATGGCATCCCTATTTATTTTTAATATTTTTTGCGACTTTATTTGAATATAATTTACACAGGTTAATAACTATTTTAACTCATTCAGAAGCCATAAATTCTGAAAAACACAGTTGGGTAAAAAAAAATAGTATTTGGTTTTATGTTTTAGTAATTTGTTCAATTATTGGTTTTTTGATTTCTGTTTTTCAAGCCAAAGTTTCTGTATTATTAACCTTAGCTCCTATTGCTGGTTTAACTTTATTTTACTCAACTCCAATAACAAAAACTGCAAATGGCATTTTTAGACTTAGGCAAATTCCATATTTAAAAATATTTTTAATTGCATTTGTATGGTCAACAATTACAATTTTATTACCAGTAATTCATTCGGAAAATAAAATTGAAGATTGGCGAGTAACGACAATGATAATTGAACGATTTTTATTTGTATTAGCTATTACTATACCTTTTGATATTAGAGACGTGGAAGATGATTCTAAAACTGAATTAAAAACTATTCCATTAAAAATAGGTAAAAATAAATCCTTAAAACTATCTATTGTTTTAATGACGTTATTTTTAATATTAACTATAATTCATTATACAATTGCTTCACAATCTTTTTTAATTATCGCATATGTAATTTCGTTTTTAACAACATTATTTTTTTTAATAAGTAAAAAAATACAAAACCTAACTCTTTATTATTATGGCTTTTTAGATGGTACAATGTTTTTACAAGGAATTTTAGTCCTATTATTTTATATAATTAAACAAAATTTTAACCAATATGCTTAACAACGGTATTCCTGTTTCAACTTCTTTACCACCTACGTTGCAAAGAGAAAATGTTGTTCATAAAAACAAACTTTATAAAGTAAAAGTATTAAGGTTATCCTAATTCCCCTTAAAAATTTTTACAACTATATTAATATTGCGTAAACCGTGTACATAATAAAAAAAGCTATCAATTAGATAGCTTTTTGCGGTGAGGGCGGGATTCGAATCTACCTGTCGGTAGACAGGCCCGCGCTTCCATCTTTCATTGCCTTAAGTTTTTCTTTTCCAACTCCGCTTTTCCAATACTTTTCTCTAATTCTTGCTTCTACTCTTGTGTTAACTTTTTCTTGATAAAGCAAATCAAATGGTGCATAAGGTTTTGTTGTTTTTTCATATCCATTATTGTGTTGTTTTAGTCGTCTTTCCAAATCGCTAGTTAAACCAACATAAATGTATTTTCTGCTTTTACTAGATATTGCGTAAACCGTGTGCATAATAAAAAAAGCTATCAATTAGATAGCTTTTTGCGGTGAGGGCGGGATTCGAATCTACCTGTCGGCAGACAGGCCCGCGTTTCCATCAATCATTGCCTTAAGTTTTTCTTTTCCAACTCCGCTTTTCCAATACTTTTCTCTTTTTCTTGCTTCTACTCTTGTGTTAACTTTTTCTTGATAAAGCAAAACAAATGGCGCATAAGGTTTTGTTGTTTTTTCATAACCATTATTATGTTGTTTTAATCGCCTTTCCAAATCGCTAGTTAAACCAACATAAATGTATTTTCTGCTTTTGCTGGATATTGCGTAAACTGTGTACATAATAAAAAAAGCTATCTATTAGATAGCTTCTTGCGGGAAAAAAGGTACAAATTTCAAACGATTTCGCCAAGGATTTGGGTGAAATACTTGATTTCATTGACCGTTTCCGTCCTGAAATAGACGCCATTGGTAAAGAACCCGAAATTTCCGAAAAATAGCCCCTTACTGCCCTCCAAATTCAAGGTGGGAGCCTTTTAGCAACAATTGTCCCCCGCCTGAATTGGGGGGCATTTAACTGATCCGTAACTGCAATAAACACAACAATCGCCTTCTAATGGCTTTAACCTTGCTTTGCAGTTTTCGCACTCATAAAAATAGGCACATGCGTCCGTTGGCATTATTTCATCCTTTTTATGGCCACATTCCGGGCAGGTTAAGGTGGATTTCAGCTCTACCTTTTTGCCATTATAAGTTCCACAGGTTTCGCAAGAACCGTGAAGTTTATTCCTGTAATAATTTACTCCGGTTGCTACAAGTAATCCTAACATTCCCCCGTACAGAAAATATGTCCAATAATCACTGTTATTGAAATGATAGCCATAAAAAATTAGTAGGCCGCTTGGGATGGCAATAAGAAGCGGATAAGTACAACGATGCTTTCTATAAGAAATAATAAATCCAATAATAGAAATCAAAACCATCAATTGAAATATCCACATTGTCCAACCTCCAAACAGTTCAAAACTGCCCAGTCCAAGAGCAGAAGCTGCAAAGGCAAAAAGGGGAAAGCAGCAGGGTGAAAAGATGGCGGTGATTAATAAACCAAGAGTCCCAATTTTATCTATGTTATTTGTAATTTTCATGCAATGGAGTTCTGTTTGATATGTTTGAAGAAAGGATTTAGAATCTTATGATGTTCCTTCTTTAAAGAGTAATAAATGGTTTGTCCGGAACGTCTCGTTTGCACAATGTTTCCATCCTTCATTTTTCTCAGGTGCTGAGAAATTGCAGGAATACTAATACCAATTATGTCGCTTAAATCGCAAGGACATAATTCTTGCTCATTCTCCAAAAGAAAAAGAATTTTAAGCCTTACTTCGTTCCCTGCTAATTCTAACACTTTTCCGAGGGATTCAAAGGTATCTGCGTTTTCCTTTATTATCTTTTTACATTGGTCAATCTGATGCTTATCAGCAAAAACTCTTATACATGAATTCTTTTCCATGATACAAATCTATTTATTTTTAATTATTTAAGCAAATGCTTAAATATAGATAACAAAAAAGGCGGGATTTCCCGCCTTCTCATTTTAATTACCGATTTTATATCCGGTGGATCTTTTTGGCTTCATCAAACCCGACCCATTTCCCATTGCTGTCAAGTCCCCGATTTGCCAGTTCCCTCCGCACCAAGTAAATCAGGTCAAAGTCTCCTTTGATAGCTTCTGAAAGAAGTCGGTTGCTTGTTAGGCTGAAAATATATGAAGGGTTATCGTCATCTTTTCTATTCTCATAAAAGCGAGGGTCAAATTTTGAACGGGATTTCTGTTCCGATTTGCCGGTGGATTGATCCCATATCTTTAAAGCTTCAGCCATCTGCGTCAAAAACGCATTCAAATTCGGGTGAATTTCATTCACGACATCGTGAAAATTAACGCTGCGTTCTTGGGCAATATCCAAAATTTCAATGTAGTCGGCATCGGTAAGTTCCAAATCCCACTCCCTTTCAATCACTCCTTTTAAAAGACGTATTGTTCCGTTAAACACAATGGTTGGTTTTTGTTTTGTAGGTTGATTAACTTTTGCTTGAGTTTTACCTTGTCTTTGACGTAATTTTTCTTCGCCAGTTTTGGTTAATTCGCCTCCCATTTGTTTCCAAATTTCAGGCGGGATTTCTTCTCTAATTACGGTATCGGCATCCATAGCTCGACTCATAGCCTCTTTGTACTTCTTTGCTTTATACAAACGATTAATTTCTTTTAGGACTGCGTGATCTTGTTTATCCAAGTATTCAGGCTCAGTCCAGTCTTCTGTTTTTGTGGTTTTCTTTTTCATGGTGTCTACGTTCGATACTTTATTCGGAACGTCCAAGTTCTTTCCGCTTTTTCTGACTCCATTTAACTCTTCTGCATCACTGATGCTATTATCGCCAAAAATATCAAGTTCTCCTCCTTGATTAAATCTTCCAAACTGCACGGCTTTACCTTGCTCTGGTACTTCAATTACAACATCCACGTCGTGCTGAAATTCATTGTTGCCTTTGAACTTACCGCCTTTGGTGGCCTGAAAAACATAAATGAAAGATTTTCCTTTATTGGAAACTTTAAGTGCATCCAAATCTTTTGGAGTTAAACCAAGTTTATTAACCGAGTCCAGGAAGATAAATTCATAAGGAGATAAATCCTTTGGCAATGCATCTGCCACAAATAGATTTTCATGAGCAACATCCTTATCCTTCAATTTTTTCTGAAGGGTTGCATCCAACTTCTCTTCTTTAGCAACATAAAGTACCTTGCCATGATTTCTTGCCAAGTATCCCGCAAAATCAACACATAAATAACTTTTACCCATCTTCGGCATTCCAAAAACCATCGCTGTAAATCCGGGAGCAGGATCACCAATGAAATCAAGCCACTTTCCTGTGAATCCAACAGCATTAAATTGCAAGTTGGTAAAATCCGTACTCGGCATCACGTTAACTTGTTGAGAGGAATTATTTATTCCACTCAAATCCATCTTCTTCTTTTTTACTTTAGTGTATGATTCATCAATATCATCATAAGCGTTCTCATATTTTTCGATGATCGATTTCAATCGCTTAACTGTAGCGGGGGTAAGAACAAAGTGTTTGGCATTACCCATTGTATTGAAAGCTTTAAGCACCGCTTGTTGGATAGACATTATGTCTTTTGCTACCGGAGATTTTTTTGTGATTTTCTTTTCCTCGATTGCTTTTTGCAATTCATCAATAAATATTTCAAATGTCTTTTTATAAAGAACTTTATCATTGAAATCCAAAAAACGGTTAATGAATTTCACTTCGGTTGAAATCTCTCCGTAAGGATTCTTCCTTTTACGTCCTGATTCCTGCTTACCATCCAAAGATTCACCTCTTTCTTTCAATATTTTTTCAATTGCACTTTTACGAATTGCAATCCACTCCTGTTCTCCATCCTCAAGTTCAGCATCCAACTCAAGGCGATAAATCATTTTTAATCTTTCGGTTGTAAACTTTTTATATCCCTTAATATCTGCCTTTGCTCGTTTTGTTTCGGGATGTTCATCTGAAATACCGGATAATGAAATAGAACTCGACTTAATAAACTCTTCAAGCTTTTTGAAAGACAAATTCACCATGCTTTTGAAATCAGAACCTCCGCTCCAGTCCTCTCCTTCGTTCGTTTTAGCAATAATGGCCGTGTGAGATTCTTTTAAGGCTTGCGGTAGGTTTTCAAATCCTATTTCATCTATGGTGTTAAAGTAATTGTCGGTGGTTATTTTTATTGCTTTCATTATGCTGCGAATTTTAGTCGTTTGAGTTTGGATTCAATTTCTTTTATGGATATGGTTTTAACTTTGGGATCAGCTTTTATTGGTTTTATTTTTTCAGGATCGTAATTAAAAACAAGCATTTCAGTTTTCTTTTTATCGGTGTGTTTTGTTACGGTAACCGATTTTTCCACCCTTTTTGTTCGCCACTTGAACTTTTTTATGTACTGGCTCAGTATGGTAGAAGGATAACTACTCAACAAAAATTTTCCCTTAACTTTCGACAAAGCATTTAAAAGGTCTTTATAGTCATTTTCGGAATAGCCTTTATAGTGTCCCATATCAGAACCGATGTAAGGAGGATCGGCATAAATGAAAGCATCCTTGGCATCACATCGTGCAATCACTTTTACCGCATCATTATTTTCGATCTGCACCATTTTCAAACGCTGTGCATAAGCATTTGTAAAATCTTCTCTTTTGTTGGCAAGCGATTTTTCTTTTGAGTTTGTTTTTCCGAAGCCCCAAGAACCTATCATTCCGGCAAAGCCTTGATTGGTGAGTGTCCACAATGCCCACGCACGTTTTACATCCGGAAATAAATCCGGGTGCTCATACACAACCATTGCTTTTTTGTAAAGCTCTCTGCTGTGAAGTGTAGATTGTATTTCCTTTTGCAATTCCGGGAATTTAGATTTAATGACTTTGAAAAAATTAATGACTTCACCATTTTTATCATTGATAACTTCCACTTCTGATTTAGGTTTTGCAAAAAACAATGCTCCTCCGCCAAAGAATGGTTCACAATAAATCCGATGTGCAGGTATTAGATTTAATAAATGCTTTAGCATGTTCTGTTTTCCTCCGTAGTATGTGATTGGTGTTTTCATAGTTTGAAAAACCGGGCATAAATCAATATGCCCGGTAATTAATTGTTAGCTGTAAACAAGTGCTTTACGGTTATCCCAAATCTTATCGAAGTTTTTGTTACCACCCGCCCAGTGATAAGAAAGAACTCCTTTGTTGTTGGTTACCTTTAAGATTGCCCACACGGGTTCATCTGGTTTTGCTCCCGGATTTGCAAATCCTTTGTAAACGGCATTTGAGTTTGTTTCATCCACAAGTTTGGGCTCGTAGAAGATTTTATCGTTCATGCTTGTTACCTTTTCAGATAATTGCGCTACCGAGTTTTTCAAATTCACGATCTCCGCATTACCTTCTGTTTGTTTTGCTTCTGTAGCCAAACCAACAGCTGCTGGGCTTTGCAGCATCTCCATGATCTTATCCCTCAAATCATTTACATCGGTTGAAGCAGGAACAGTTACTTCTGTTTGATCTACGAACACATTGTACAATGCTCCCTGACCAATGTCGATTTTGATTATGGTGTCTCTTACCACTTCCACTTCTTTGATTTGATGTTTCAAAATGAAACGTGGTGAACCGTCTGTGACGATTTTAAGGCTTGCGCCATTGTTGATGATTTCTGTTGCCATTTAATCCTCCTTTTTGTCTTGGTTGTTTTTACTACTTTTTATTGCTCCTACAATCACTTCACCGATTACAGCCCCCATGAACCCGCCAATCATAACAAAGGGAATGGTGTCCTTTTGCGTTTCTTTGGCGTAGAAGTAACTGATAAGTGATGCAGCGAGCGTAACGGTTGATACGATTGTTTTTTCTCTCATTATTTATTGGCGTTGATGTAAAGTGTGGTTGCGATTCCTGATAGTATGAGCATGCCTCCGGCAAGCAGTTTATTTTGCAACACTTTCCTGCGTTGTGATTTGTAAGCGGTGTTTAGATCATCGGAGAGTTTTCGTTCTCTTTCCAAATTCTCATCAAGCAGCCCTTTGATCTGTAAATACGAAGCACTGCAAATAACCACTTGTGAATCTTTGATAGCTACCATGTTTTCCAGTTGCGAGATATTACTTTCATAAATGGTTTGCGTGCTATCTACCCAAGCAACATAAGCAAGCGTTTGCTGCTTTAATGAATCGCAATCGTTCAGCAATTGTTCAAAGCTCAACGTGTCACTTTTCTTTTCGGCTAATGCTACAAGTGCAACTTGTGACTGGTTCAGTTTAAACTTGGTTACCTTCAACTTGCTTTGTGTTACAGACAATTCCTTCTGCAAACTGTCGCTGTGTGTTTTCAGGGATTCAAAAGCAGCTTTGTAATCGGTATCAATGCGCTCCGCTTTTTCTGAAGCCTTTATTATTTCCGTTTTATCCTGCTTCACTTTCTCCCCAGTATTGCAGGTACTCAGGGACAGGAACAAACCTGTTATCAATGCTGTAAATAAAATAACTAATGGAACTCTTTTCATAATCTTTCGTTTTAATAATGGTTTTTAATTGATTGTTTTTGACTTTTTCTCAAGGGAGTAACCGAATGTTCCTGCACCGATCATACTGATGAATGCGTAGAACATATATTCAGGAACCTCCATTCCAAAGAACTGCTGCGATACCCAACTGATAATGGACATAAGCACGTAGATCAGTGTAATTACTTCTCTTAATGAAAAATTGCCGTCTTTGTCTTTTAAAAGCTGATGTAGGATGTCTTTAATCTTCATAGTTGCTGTTCTTGTTTTTTAAATAGATGATTAAACGCTTCGCTGATCTGTTCAGCGATGTTCTTGAGTTTATCGCCTCCACTGAAAGCGATGAACCCTACTGCAAGCAGACCTATAATTCCTGCTCCGACTGCGATTCGCCTGTAGGTTTCTCTTTTTACAGCTCTGAAATCAATCAAAGTGTAAGTGAATTTATTGCCGTACATACTGCGGTGGCGTTCGCAAAAGCGCAGGAATTCCTGAAAGGCTGTTGCATTTTCAAAGACCTGACAGCCTGCCGAATTTTTATCAACGGTTTTTGTTGTTCCGATTCTGTTGGCTCTGTGGATATTTATTCCATACAAGCCCTTTGTTTTCTTTCCGTTGTAAAAATCAAGCGAGGCATCACGGTCATAATCCCTAATAATGGTTACAGGTTTTCGCTGCACTAAAGCCAGGTATTGTCCACGGTGCAAGCCCATCTCGTAAGCATGCTCGTATTGTCCTTGTCCAAGTATTGCTGTTCCCTGTGGCTGCATCGGATTGCGAAGCCAAAACGTTCCCGGATCTGTGGTAGCTTTGTAAACGTGATAGTTCCATTTGATTGGGCTAACCTTATAGAACACATGAATCTCGTCATCAAAGCGATTCGGGATTGTACTGGCGGATCGCAAGCCTACAATATTCAACTCATACGGGCGTGTATAGAGTTTATATCCTTTGTGCCTTAGTATCGCTCTTAACTTCTGTAGTACCATTATGCTGCGGAATTAAAATCAGGTTCGTAATTCTTTAACCAGTCTTTCACATCAAAGCATGGACAGGCTTTTTTCACACCCGGAAAATCTCTGTGTCCAAGCACTTCTGCTTTTGGATATTTTTCCGTTAAGCGAACGATGATATCGAACATGGCGTGCTTTTGTGCATCGCTGCGGTTGTCCACAGGCTTTCCGTCTTTATCAATACCGCCAACATAAGCGATGCTGATGCATTCGGAATTATGTTTGTAAACTCCGTAGCTGTTCTTCTTTTCATCAAGCAACTGAACTATCGTTCCATCACGTTTGATAAAGTAATGGTAGCCGGGTGTGTCACCCCATCCTCGCTGTTCTTTCCAGTAACGTTTGATAGACTCAAGGGTGGTTGTTGTGGGCGTTGCTGTGCAATGCACCACGATGTATTTTATGTTTCTTAAATTCATAAGTAGTTGATTGTTTTGGTTTCCACTAAAAAGTGTTTTCCGTTGTTTTCAAATAGTGTGTGATTTCCTTTTTGTGCGATCTCTTTCCCAAGCACCATATTGGCAGGAACTTTAATTGCTTTCTTTGGATGCACCCAAACAAGTGTTGCATGTTTGGTGATGATACTGGAGCTTTCAATTCCGGACAGCGACCATTTCTTCCCATCGTAATTCAATCCCATGCGGGTGAACTGTAAACGGATTGCTTGCTTTTGTTTCTCATCGGTAAAGCTGTTAAGCATTCCGTTGACAAGCGTTTGGCGAACTCCACCGATACGGTAGTTGGTTTTAAAA
The DNA here is from genome assembly GCA_020162035.1 of Bacteroidota bacterium. Taxonomy (GTDB): domain Bacteria; phylum Bacteroidota; class Bacteroidia; order B-17B0; family Aurantibacillaceae; genus Aurantibacillus. The sequence goes on from JAIUNM010000001.1 coordinate 217,129, forward strand.
TCATCAGAGACTGTGGTGTAATCGTCTTTTGATTTTAATTTTTGCAGGGCTTTAATTGCGCCTGTGAAGTTTTTGATGATCGCAGCAGAGTAGAGTTCTTTTGCACTTGCGGAAGCATCCAAGGTTTCACCCTGTGTCATGACATTGAAAGTGCTTTTATCAATCGTACTTGGATATCCTGCTTTGATAAGAGCCGCTTCTGTTTTACTTCCAAAATCTCCATCCGCTCCGGCTTTACCGAGTGCATCTTTTCCTAACTTGATAAGCAATACTTCCTGCACCTGTTTTACTCTCGCTCCTTTACTCCCTTTCTTTAATGGAAAATCATCGTTTCGTTTAGGAGCAGAGGGAAGGGAGAAGTTTGATTTAGCCGGAGGGTTTAAGTCCAGGTCAGGCACTTCACTCGCATTTTCATCCGATGTTTTCTCCTTACGTTTCTGCCACCATTGGTAACCAAAGTATCCCAATGTGCCTGTAGCTGCTATACCCAAACTAATCAGCAAAATCTTCTTCCCCTTTCTTGATGTTTGTTCTTGTTGTGTTATTGTCTGCTCCATTTTATTTTCGTTTTGCTGTAATGATTTTCATCCATTCATCGTATTGTCCGAATTCACTCTCACTTTTCATATCCTCAAGCATATTCGTTCCGTACAATCGTTTGTATTCCACAGCCACTTTCACAAAGGCTGTCTGCGTTGGTATTTCATTAAACACCGCTATGATGGCTTCTGCATCTGTGCCTCCAAAGAATCCATACTCTTTATCAAAGGCTGCTTTCATTCGCTTTGCCCATGCCATGTATGCAACAGGACTTGGTGCTTGACCTTTCTTTTCAGGCTTGGCAGCGAGGATTTGAAGCATCTCGTTGTATTCGGTGGTTTGCAGTTCATCGCTCATATCTTTAATCAGGTTGCCGTTATAAAGCTTCTGATAAGACTTTACAACTTTAGCGAACTCCTCCTTGCTTGGTATTTCACGAAGGGTATCACGCAATGCCTCTGTGTCTGTTCCCGGCCATCCATCATTCTCAAATGCCATTTTTATTTGTTTAGCTGAAGTGGCAGATGTGCCGTCTTCGAAACTCTTGTTCTCTTCTTTGTTGGCTATTTTATTGAGAATGATTTTTCTGCCGATATAGATCGTTCCTCCAACTACTACCACACCAAGCAAACTAAAAAGTATTTTTTCCTTGAGCGTCCATGTTTCCTTATCCTGCTGTGTGGGCTGCACAGCCTGAACAGGTAATGGTTTGGGTTGATATGTAGTTACTGCGGTTTCCATGTTACAGCCCTAAGTAAGCTTTTGCCATTGCTGTTTTTACCGGATCGTTTTTTACAATGTGTGCGAGCTTCTCCACTTCATTTGTTTTTAGTTTGGAAGCAAGCACAGTTAATGCTTTCATTTTCTTATCGGCTTCCTGTTCTGTAGGAGCCTCGATGGTGATTGTGTATGAGAATTTTGACATTTGCTTTTGTTTTGAGACAGTTTTTCTCTTAGCCAACCACTTTGTGCGGGTAGCCATTTGAAAATTGTCAGAATTAATTAATGATTGTTACATCTGAGCGTTCAACAGTTCGGCAACAGTTTTAAGTTGTGAAGTGTCTTTGCCGAGTTGGTTGATTATTTTTGCAAGAAGTGTGATCTCTTCATCTTCAAAATTCTCAGCCACTTGTTTTCCAAACTCCAAATAACTTTTTTCTTCATCGGTCAAACTTGGCGCATCTGTTTTTTTAGAGAGCGTTACTTCAGTTTCTTCAATCGGACTATCGATGCGTTTACCATTGGTATTTTCATCTACAATAACACCCGCCAAACCCTCCAATCCGGGAACTTTTGTTAGCCATTGCGGATTCCTTCGCATTACACCTTCAATTGCCGAACCTGCTAAAGAACCTAAATCCAGTTTGCCAAAATGATTCGGTTTAAGTTTTGCTTTTTCCAATTGACCGGATAATTCATCAATGTATTCTTCAGCTTCTTGTAACTCCAGTTTTGTGCGATCCAACTCTTTTATCAACTGATCTCTGTCCCAACGTTCACGCTCCACGGCAATCGATTCTTTTATTTTGGTATTGATATCGGTTACTTCTCCCAAGCTTCTGTTTACTTCCGGTTTTTTCTCTTCAACTTCAAACACATACTTTGTATGGCTGATCGTTTCTGATGGTGAATTGTAAACATTGATGCGGATAAACTTTGTTTCATTGGTCATCACATCTTCGTAGCTGTCGAATTCCGACATATCGGTTGTTTTCATCACCACTTTAAAATTGTCCACGAATATTTCGTAAGCCAAGGGACTTCCTTTGGATGATTGTTTCTCAAGCATACGCTTGATGATCTCTATTTTTTGCGGGTTATATGCTTCAATTATCTTTGCCATTTTTCTGGTTGTTTTAATGCGATGTGTTTTGGTATTACCTGAATAAAGCGAACGTGATTGACGGATGCCGAGTAGTTCTGAATGCTGATGTATCCCTGATGCTCATACAACTGCTCATTGGTTCTGTCCACACTCAAATCAAAGAGTCCGAATTCAGAAGTGATGTTGATGTTCACCGGCTCATCCACCATAATGTAGAACTGGTTGTAGGCTTCAATATCCACATGCTCGTTTGGTTGTAATACCAAGTGGCGAAAGCGGATGTAATAATTTTTTCCGTATCCAAGTTCATCCATTCTGCGTGGGATGTATTCCAATGCTAATGCTATGTTCATGATTTACCTCCTTCTTCTTCAATTTCCACCCACACGTAAACATTCACCACATACTCATAATCTGCTTTGCTTTGTTCACCTAATCGGTCTTTATAAATTCCCTGAATGATGGTACTGTCTCCGTCAACGATCACAATGTCCTCTTCGGTTTTAGTTTGATGAGAGAATAAGCTTGCTCGCCAGTTACGGTTCTGTGAAAAATCTCCTGCACCTATATTTTCATCCGATTGGATGTGTGTAGCATAGAAGATATTTGCCTGTTCGCAACTTTGCAACTTTAATTCACCGATGAGTTTGTTTCGCTTAAAGGGTATCAGGGATTTTAAAATTTCTGCTCGCATGATTATGGTTGTTTTATTGCTTCTGCTTCTTTGGGTGTTACTTCGATTCCTGTTCCGTCTGTTTTTGGGATTTTGATTAAGCGGCCACCAACTTCAATTCCGATGATGCGCTTGGCATTTTTCGGAAGCTTTACCTGAAAGTGCTTCACCTGTCCGGCTTTGGTAATGCGTAACTGCGTTATTAAGACCTGCTCTTTCATGATAATTCATCCTCCATTTCACAGTCCAGGTATAAAGACACACGGTAAGGAGCAAAGGGAGTTCTCAAATCATCGGTATCGGTGAAGGTGAGTTTTACCAAACCATTTCCCGGTGCTACATTTCCCAAATCATAGTAGCGTTGTTTTGGAGCTACATTGATTCCGGACATAAGCAGTTTGCTTTCGTAATTATCAGGGAAGAACTCTTCTTTGTTGATCTCAATCTTTTGTGTTCCCCTGAAATAAAGCAGGTCATCCTTATCCGATGTAATCAGCACACCTTTTACCGCCTTGATGTTTTTATCAAGTTCGTAAGTTTTACTTACGGTCTTGTTTGCATCGGTCACCTGAAGGTCAAAGCGTTTCTTTACTGGTTTTAACATCTTGTTTTTTCTTTAATGAATTAATAATTGGTCGTGTCCCTGACACCTGAGTCCTCCGAGTTACGCAGCACATGTGGCTGCGTAACTTCGGACTCAGTACCCCGGTTATGGAGTAGTGATAGTGCCATGCAATCCAACATACACATGGGTTTTCGGGTCTAAGCCCTCCATTGAACCCAAGTCGATGGTTGCTTCAATCAGGATATCATCGTGGATCATACGTGGATTAGCCAGTTTGTAATACCCTACAGGAACGGTGTTCATTGTTTTGGTTTTAAAAATGGTGTTCACGGTTTCCGGCATGATGATTTTTTTGTTGCTTTTCAAAGAGAATTCACCGTTTGATAAAGCAGCGAAATCTTCAATGCCATCGTATTTCGCTCCGATAATTTTATCCTTGTTTACTTCGGCAGGAATTCCGGCAAGCAAAAAGATTCCGCTTACAAGCAAGGCTTGGTTCTTTGGCAATTTTGCATTGCTGATGTTACGCAAGCCAACCTCTTTGTCGTCCTGTGTTTCAAACATCTTGATGGTTTTGGAGTTCACTGCTTTGATGCTGTAAATTACAGTATCAGCCAAACGCAATTCACCTTTCATTAAACCATCTTTAATGTGTTGTGGCAACTCATTAAAATGTTTTTCCATTTCGGCACGTGATCCTTTGCTCGCAGGAACACCGCTTGCCAGTTTGTTGATGGTGCGCATGCGCTGAATTGGATTCATGCGTCTTAATGCGCCAAGCAATTCCTCATTGTCAACTGCATCCAAGCCTAATAAGGCTCCTGCATTGTTGTATTCTTCTACTCCGTCTAATACGCCTAACATATTGTTTCGTTTTTATGGTTATTACTTATTTTACTTTTTGATGATGATGATGCTCCGACCCGGAGAGGGGTTTAGATTCTGCTAAATTCAGTTCAGGTATCTTTTAGAAATTCTTTTCGCTTACGTCCAGCATTCCCATTTCTCCTTGCAATCCGCCTGAAACAGATTGTTTGGCTTCAAATTTTTTGGCGGACTCTTCTACTTGTCGTTCGATACGATCTAATTCGCTCAAATACTTATTGCCTTGAAGTTCATTTCCACTGGGATAAGTAAAATACTGAACCTCTCCCATGCCATTTGTGCCATCGTCAGATTCCTCATTCTTTTTACTTTTAATGATTTTGTCGAGGAACAATTTTCGTTTAAACTCTTCTTTGAAAGCCGCCATTCGTTGTTTCACGCCTTCAAAACCTTCTTTTCTTGTTCCGTTCATTGCTCCGGCAACTGCTTGATAACCGCCCGAAGCCATCATGCCGACACCAAAAGCTGCTGCGCCATTACTGCCTATGTAATGACCAACTCCTGTTACTGCAATTCCGACCAAGAAAGAAGAACGTCCGAGAACCGCACCTGCTAAGCCACCACCAACCGCACCGATCAAAATATCACGACCTGTTTCAATTGCGGTCTTTTTGATATTACTTTTGGCATGCTCCGAGGTTAATCCATCAAGGAGCTCTTTTTTTTGCGCCTTTTTTTGATATGAATTTTTCTTCTTCATGTTTTTAATTTTTTCTTTGTTGTTTTATTAAAGCAATTCAACTGCTTGCTTCTTTTGTTTTTTACTCTTTACTGCTGTCCGTTTACCTCCTTTCCGCTTTTTCTTTTTGCTTTTTGGAATTCCGGACAAAGCAGGTTTTGCTGTTTGTTTTTTTCCTCCGGTGACCATTCGGTATCCTGCGTACAGTAGCCCTAATGCGCCAACTCCGATTCCTACAGGCTTGATCCACTTTTTATTCTTGTCCCAAAATCCTTCGGGTTTTGGATCGTCACCACCCGATGATGTTTCTCTGTTTGCAGACTTGTTTGCGCTTCCCGAACTGTCACCTCCACCTGAATCATCTCCTCCGCTTCCTGCATCTTCATTTTGTGAGGGAGTGTTACTCTTTTTAAGCACCATCGGTTTACTGTTACTGTTAGAACTTCCACTATCGAAATTCATATCCGCAGATCCGCCACTTTCACCTGAAGAGGAAGAAGTATCTCCACCGTTTTCTCCGCCACCGCCACCTGATTCGCTTGCTCCACCTTCGCCACCGCTTTCTTCAAAGTCTTTTGCTCCTTTGTCTTTTTTAGGAAGGATGTTTCCAATTCCTTTTAATAGTCCTGCAATTGCTGTGAGGATAGTGGTTGCTGCGGTTACGGATGCAGCTGCCGAATAAGGTTCTCCTAATCCATTGAGCTGACTCAACTCTTCGCTTTGGTAGATATCGCTTCCCAATAATTCTTCTGTTGAAGAATATTTGTCAAGACCACTCATGTCATCGGCTATGTAACCAAGACCGCTTACTTGTTTGTCTCGGTTTCCTCTTCCTGTAAGGATTGCCTTTTGGAAATTTTCAGGGATTCCACCTGCACCGTAGAAAATACCTTGTAGTTTGTCTTTTACTTTTTTCAATCGCTCAAACTTTCCCATGTCTATTCCTCGCTTTTGTGCTTCTTCGTTTGAGAGGTATGCATAGCGCAGACGTTGAGCAATCTTAAACATGTTTGTTTTCAGAGCGATTAAAATTCCGTTACGGATAAGTACCGTTGCAGGGTTTAATCGGTTGGTGATGTGAAAGCCCATTTTTGCGATGGCTTTGATACCACCTTTTTTGTAGGCTTCTTTAATTGCACCTTTTTTGAAGATTTGTTTAAAGCCTCCGCTTTTTTGTTTTGGTTCTCCGCCTTTTCTTTTGAAGAGCCTGCCGAGTTCTGCCATTGCTTCACGGTCATCATATATCCCGATTAGTTCAACAGCATCGATGTTTTTGTTTGAAGAGTCATTGACTCCGTTTAAATATTCTAAGTCCATTTTTGTGTCTTTTTTTTCGCTGTAGGTTTCTTCGTAATCAAAATGTCTCACTACACAATCGATGGTGATGTAACTGCCATCGCTTAAAGGAACAATCGGGTAGATGTGCTGAAAGTGATCCTCTTTGTATTTGGTGATTCGCAGGATGTGCCTGATTTTTAAATTGCTCAGGATGCTGCTGATAAACACCGTGTAACAGTCACAGTCCACACCGTATTTCCTGTCGTGCCATGCTCTTGCCGGGCTTCTGATTTGTTCCTTTCCATCTTCATCTTTGCGGTAAGCGATGTGGTCGTAAACAAATTGCCATATTGCTTTGCAGGTTTCATACACTGTATTTCGCTTTAACTGCTTTGCAATTTTATCAGTATGAAAAAGCGTCTCTCTTACCACCTGCGGAATGAAGCGAATTGTGTCCGCAACCGTAGCACCCTCCTTTTTGGTAATGGTCATCAGCATTGCCTTTGGGAAAAGATGATCGAACTCTGCACCGCTTTTTATTTTTACTTCTTCTCTGCGTTCCATTATGCTTTTGGCTGACTAAGTGTTAGTGTATCTGTTTTTGTGTAAGGAACTTTTTTCCATCCCAAATCGATTGTCGTTAAAGTTTTGACATCAATCTTCACCGGCTCTTTGTTTTGTATAGCTCTCAAGAGGCTTCCCGACAGAGAAAAAATATTCATGAGCGGAACTCGTATCATCATCTGCTCAACCACTGCTTCACCGAAAGCAGGAATGCTAATGTCTTTGTCAACTACCTGAGAAGAACCGACTGTTGTGCCTTTGTACACGAGCTTGACAAAAGGAAACTTGATTTTAAAAGGAGTGCGTGTCGGATTTTTCAACTGCACGTCAACCCGTATGGTTAATCCTGAAAGATCAAGCTTGTGTATTTTTGCCATCGGTACAGTTTCCAACTCAGCATTCATTTTGTTCAGACGCACCACATACACCGTTCCGCCAATCAATACTCCGCCTACAACTGTTCCTACTGCTAATTTTTTCCAAGTCTCCATTACTTCTTTTTTAATCGTTCGCTGATATAATCGCCTGTTACTTTAAATGCCATCCAAATCACTCCGCCCACAAGTGCTTTTAAGGCGTAATCGGCAAGCCCTGAATAGTCCAGGTTGGCAAGCAAAATGGTTCCGGTGAGAAACATGTTGCTTGTGCTGTCGCTGCTTGTTTGAGTTTCTTTCATTTTGTCTCCTTTCTTTTTGGTTCTTACTGTTTGTGGATACAAAGTTGCAGCGGTGGTCTGACTCACTTTCCGCTTTAGTAAGCCGTTGTCCAACATCTGCATTCTTATGCTTTCAAATGGATTTATTTGGCTTTCAATTCTCCGGGGATTCCGAACTGTTCTACAATTTTTCGCACTTGCTCAATGGTTAAGTAGCGTTTGTTTTTCATTCCCCATGCTTCATTGAATGGTTCTAACCATCGTTGGAATGTTTTTGGAGGCACACCGTATATCTCCCGCAGTTCTTTGCGTGTGTAGGTTTTCAGAATGAATGTTCTTTCTTTTATTTCTTTAGTTTGCTCGCTCATTATTAAAGGATGTATTGAAGGTTAATAATGGTGATCTGGAAAATTTGCAAAAGGTCAAATTGCTTTTGCTCTAAAAGCATTCTGCGGTAGCGCAGGAATACCATAATGTTTGGCGACTCCATGTATTTCAGGATGCCGTTTGCAAGCGTGGTAATGCCCTCGTTGTAATGTGGAACTGCCTTGCGTTGTTCCTTTACTTCTTCTAACCAAGACGCTGTACCGGATAAACCGTTTTTGTAGTTGATGTTTAACCAATCAATCGGCTTGGAAATGTATCTTCCTCTTCTGCGTGAAACAAAACGCTTGGCTAAACAGATGCGTTCAACAAGGTCTTTGAAATTGCGTTTGCAATTTTTGTTGTTTTCAAAATGCTCCGAAAGCAAATCTTTTAATTGTTCTGTTTCGTTTATGGAAAATTCTCTGTTATTCCATAATGAACTGTAAGCTAAAGTCCATAATCCGTGAACCAGTTTGTCAAGATCAGGAGTGCGGCCTCCTTTAATTAATTTTAACTGGATTACTTTTGCTTCTTTTTTCTTTTGGATTTTTCTAACTGCGCTCATATGAATTGTTTTTATTTGTTACTCGTTTAGTGATTACGAGAACAAAGTTGCGACAACTCAAAGGGGCACTTTCCGGTTATTACCCTTAACTGAATTCAATTAAATGCTATTGAAAATTGTTTGATGTAAGTCGTGAATTTTTTAAAAAATCGCACGTAACTTGATGTAATTTGATTTATTGTTAAACATCTGGAAGCGATGTCCATCAAGTGCTTTGGATGGGAAACAAAAAAGCCGGAGAATGTCCGGCTTTTAGTGAAAATTTAATTTACTATCAGAGATTCATCTCTTTTAATCTAAATGTTAATCGCTCAATTATATCGCTTGGAAAAATATTTGTTCTACAAACGCCTGTGGTTGGTGTTGGTCGTTCCCAATAACCATAAAGAGGTTCCATATTAGAAGGAACAACTGAAATATACTTATTTAATAGCCCCACATGAGACAATAGAGTTTCCTTTTCAATTATCATATACATTTTGAAAATATCTGCCAAAATCTTTTTTGAATTATTTACATGAGGCATTACTGGAATATAATCGCCACACTTTTCGAGATCTGTTTTAAGTTTCTTGACAATCGAATCTTCCTTTAATAGTTCATTCTTATCGAACGACACCAACATTACATGCTTAAACCCTTCACCTTCTTTAATACTGTCTTTGGTAATATTATTCAAAGGAAAATAAATGTGTTGTGAGTAATTTCTTAAATTATAGAATAGTCGATGTGTAAGATTGGCATCATAAGTTGCTCGCTTGTGTCCTTCAAATTTCAAGTATTTGGTTGAATCCTTACCGTATTTATGCTTTAAATGAAAATCAAAGTGATCAACTTGAATTTTATAAGATGATAAGTAATTAGTAAAAGTGCGGTTTACATTGATAAAAATCGAATTGAAGATTCCATTCCTGAGTTCTTCATCAGATTTAGAGGTGACGTCACTTTCAGATAAGTGATAAACGTTTAGAAATTCCTTCAAATTTTCCTGAATTTCAATATCACGCTTATCATAATATCCAAATTTGTAAAGGGCAGCACAACTTTTTTGAATTGCGTCAACATCATCTGCTGAAAGTTTTTGAAGCGTGTGCCTTTGGTCGCCCTGTCCTCCGATTATGCAAAATTCTTTTTGAACCATAATGTATTAAACTAATTCATCCTTCAGATAACTATTCGGATAACCCAAGTGCGAAAATATTTTTTCTACTTGCTTTACGGTATAGTACCTTCCATTTTTTTTACCAACGTTATCTGCAAACGGAGCTAACATCGTGGTGAAACAATGCGGGGTTATTTCATAAAGATTAGCCAACTCTTTTTTTGTAAACGGTTTGATTTCTGCTCTACTCATATCTCTATTATTTTAGTTACTAATTAATTATACCGACTTAAAAACTCCTCTTGTTCAAGGAAAAAGAAATCGGCCATTTCTTTTACACTCATCTTTTGTTTGGTTCTGTAACGTGTAATCAAATCACGTACAGCACTTCCTCTTTCAATCGCAATATCCAATTCAACAGGTTCCCTTCTTCTAATCTTTAATGCATTGAATTGACCAATGATGTAACGCTTTTGATTATCGGTTAGCATATTTAAATCATTTGCCCGGTAAAGAATGGCTTGCATGGATACTTTCCATTTCTTTTTTAACCGTGCAAGCAAGTCCAGGTTAATGTTTTCAGTAAAGTCCGCTTGTATTTCCTTTTCAGGCATAAGAAACTCAGCAGCAAACAAGTTCGCTTCGTGTCCAACTTCTTCTGTTGAGAGTATTGCTTGTCGTGTATGCATTACAATATGTCCTAATTCGTGGGCGAGTGTGAAGCGCAGGCGATCACCTAATAAAGCCTTGTTGTAAAAGATTACCGGATATTTATTTGAAATCAAAATGCTTCGACTATCCACACGATCCGTTTTAAAATCAACCGCAAGTGTCATGATGCCGTTTGCTTCTAAAAGGTCAATCACGTTTGCTACTTCGCCTTTTGGCATGTTCCATACTTTACGAAGTCTTTGTGCAATTTTTGCAGGGGTTCCGTTTTCCGAAACGGGTAACAACGGAATTTCTTTTGCTTCCAGTTTCATGGCCTCAAACAAGCGTTGCATGTTCAGGCGATATATGTTAAGGTTCGCATCTATGTATGATAAAACCTTTGCGGGTACTTTATCACGTCTGCGATATAATGCGGGTGGAAGTACCTCTTCGTTTTGCATGAAAAAGTGTTCAGGAAACTTTAATGCTTCGATCAGCTTTATCAGCACATCATCACTAAAGCCCATCTCATCCTGCTCAAACCTACTAATGTTGGAACGGTTAATTCCTGCAAGATCAGCCAGTTCAAGTTGTGTTAAACCACGAGCTTCACGTGCAAGCATCAGCATTTTTGGATTTATTTTTTGTTCAGTTACCATCTTTTTCTAAAATCAATTTCCGAAATCAAAAGTATAATTATTCTGCATATTTCAAAAATAATGTGCGTAAAATAGTTATTAAAAAAGTGTATTGTATTGATAATGAGATGCAAAACTTTTTTGACTTCGAGTTTTACTTCATCTATGTAAAAGGTCTATTAAAAATGTATAGATTTGTTTTAGAAATACTATTAATTGTATTTAGATTAATAGAAGAACTTATATCAAACTGTTATAGATAAAATATAGATGAGTGAGGATACACCAAAAAAATCAGCTTGGAAACATAAATACCGCCATTTAAAACGGCAGGAAGACCGTCAGGAATTCGGAGGATGGTCAGAAAATGAACTGATTGACCACATTTTGGAATTGCGGGAAGAGCTCGACATGCTTCAGGAAAAACTGGATAAGGCAAATACCCCGACAGCGGAGGAGAAAAGCCCTGAAAAGGCAGAAAAAGGGCTGAATTTTGAAGGTTTTAAGGCCGACTGGCCTTACTCAACCAAGTTCGTGTTCCTGCTTTCAGTTGAAAACAGACCGCTTACGAGTAAGGAAATTCACAACCACCTTTTGAAACTGGATAAACAGTATTCTTTTTACAATGATCCTAAAACAACTCTGTCGGTTTATTTGAGATCGGTTGTAAAAACAGGAAGGATCAAAGCTGTGAAAATTCCGGGATTCAGGGAAAAGTTATTTGCGATGCCGGAGTGGGTGGATAAGGAAGGAGAACTGAAGGATAAATACAAATCGAACTATAATCACTTTACTTAGTGATGAGATTTAGTAGATATTATTACTCTGAAAAATAATTGATAGAAAAATTAAGCGTATTTTTAACACCGTTCTATTTTGATAATTAAAATTTAAGATATATGAGTGACGATTTTGCAGGAAAAGGTAAAAGAAGGCCACAATTGGATGTGCCTATTGACCTTATTTTTCCGGATACCGAGAATCCAAGGCTCGCAAAGCAAAGGGATTCAATATCGGATTTCGATATCATAAAAACTTTGTATGACGAGTACGATTTAGAAGAGTTGGCTATGTCCATGTCTGAAAACGGATATTTTGATGAAGAACCAATTATTCTCGTTCCAAAAACAATTCCTGCTGGAATTGATGTAAATGCCGACACAGATACAGTTCAAAAACAACTTGCTGAACTGGTAAAAGCAAAAAAAATTGAATTCATCGTTGTTGAAGGAAATAGAAGGACTGCGACTGCGAAAATTCTTACCGATAGTGAACTAAGAACCAAATTGAAAATCAGGGAAGGCAGTTTCCCTTCTCCAAAAAATAATGCTGTTCGAGAAGACCTGAGTATCCTTCCTTCAATTGTTTATTTTGACAGGAAACAGGTTGCTCCATATTTGGGAGTACGTCACATCACCGGGTTACTGAAGTGGGATGCATTCGCTAAAGCTGCTTACATTGCTCAGAACATAGATGAAAGTGTGAAAAGTGGCGAAGACATTAAAACAAGTATCAAAAACATTCAACAACAAATTGCAGATCGAAGCGATGTTATTAAGAAGCAGTATTTATGTTTTAAAGTAATGAAAGAAGCGGAGGATGATTTATCATTTGAGACTAAAAAAATTAAAGATAAATTTTCCCTTTTAACCGTTGCTCTTAACTCGCCTTCGATTAGAGCCTACATTGGAGCTCCAACATACAAAGACGCTAATTTTCAAGATAGGATTGTACCAATAAATAAAACTGAGCAACTCAAAAATTTACTCACTTGGATATACGGTGATGGAAAGAAAGAGCCGGTGCTTAGTGACTCACGTAGAATTACATCAGAATTAGCACCTGTATTGGCAAGTAAGGAAGCTACCGACTTTCTAATAAAGAACCACAATTTGGAAGAGGCATATGAAAGAAGCGAGGGAGAACGTGATTACATTGTAAGAAAGATTAATACAGCAAGCAGTTCGATAAAATACGCTTTAGGCTTTGCGTGGAAGTATAAAAAAGATGCTGAAATAAAGGAAGCTATTGCTGAGTGTTTTAGCGCAATTGAGGAACTTCAAAAAATGATTAACAGCAATGATTGAACTTACTAACGTTGAGGATATCTCTTTAATTTCTGATTGGGCTGAACTGAATGTTGTTTATGGTAATGCACCAATGTCAAAAGCAAAGTTGACTTCATTGCTTGAGGATAATGGAGCAGCAGACAGTGATGCTCTATTTGATAGTGTTATACAGGAATTAGAAAAACGCCAACGACTTTACGGAGCCAATCCTCCCTTTACAGTTAATGGCGGAGTAATTAGTCCTGAGATAGACTGGAATAATTATCCGGAGTATTTATTATGTCTGATTTTTTCATACTGGGGAGCAGCAAATGCCAATGGAGGAACAAGTCTGTTTGAAAGGATTTCAGACGTTGCTTTAAAAAGTTATCTCAATGGAGAAACTGTAATATTAGGTTTTCCGAATAATGGAAACCTTCCCCAACAGATCGACCAAATTGCAGCGAAAATGTTTGAAGATCGCGCAGCAAAAGACCCACCCGCACAAGCAAAAGACAGAGGTGTTGACGTAATTGGTTGGATACCATTTGGAGACGAACGAAGAGGGCAAATCATAGTTCTTATGCAATGTGCTGCCGGGAGAAATTGGAATTTGAAAAAGCAAATACAGTTAAGCGTTTGGAGTCAATACATTAACTGGTTCTACGAAACTACTGTTCCTTCAATGTCCATAACTGAGATTGTTCCAACAAAGAAATGGGGCAAGGATGCAGTTGAATCTTATGGAGTGGTATTTGACAGGGCGAGATTGTACAGATTCCTATACAAGCCTTCTACCGTAATCGATGCCGGATTAAGAGCCGCAGTTGTTGCTTGGTGTGGGCAAAAGTTGAACTAATCAGATAGCATTATACAGTGCATTCTTAGGGGAAAATTTAGCCAACTCAATCGGTTTGATGTTGGTTAAATCCGATTTGTACTTTACCTCAGAAACTTCATTAGGAATATGTATCTCTTCAATTTTTACAATGTCTTGGTGCTTGTATAATCTCAATGAGTCCTGTGCAATCGTATAATCAAATTTGATTTTAAGCGATTGTTCCAATGATGATCCAAGAGTTTTACATACTATCGAATTCATTTTTTCTATTAGCTCAGAATCGCTAATTTTATTGGTAATATTTTCGATTAGATCTTGCACTGTTTTCCCTGAACTGCTCTGTCTTACAAATAAAGATACAATGATAACCTGATCTTCTGCGGGTGGGTGTAATTGTTCAGAAGAGAAAATATGTACACGCTCAAAATTTCCATTGCTTTTAACTTCAATCTTTTCTATACCTGAATTAAAATCAAATTTCTCCTCCGGGATTTGATGCCAATAGTTTAGTATTAATTCTGGAGAATTACAGTTATCAATAAAGAACAGTTCAGACCATAAGCCCTGAATTGTTTTTGTTGGAACATCGCTTAAAGCCCTGAAGACCTCAATAAACCTGTTAAAAGAATGAGTTACTTGCTCCTGTGTAGGTTTTGAATTCAAAGATTTCAAAAAGGGTTCTGCTATTTGAAGGAAATAATTTTGCAATAATTTATCATCGCAAGTAAATTTAATGACCGTAAACTGCTGCTGTGCGGTATTTCCTGCTTCAATGATTTTGCAATCGACATTTTGAATTAACTGCAAATATTTTAGTTTGAAATTTTTTAAAATTCCTACTTTCCCTCTGTTAGCAATGGTCAAAAGCAGAATTGGAAAACCGAAACTATCTACCGCAATTCTGAATGTTGGATAATCAGGAATAGGCATTGCACTAAAAATGCCTCCATCATTATCGTCAGGCAATTCAAGTGTTTCAAATAATTCGGTTAATCTCATATAGAATTACTTGGTTGTCGAACAATGTCTTTACTCATTTGATCAGGAATCCATATTGCAAGCGTTGGCACACTGACAAAAGAGGTATTTCTGATGTCTAATAAATGAATTTGAATAGACAGTAGATTATCATTCTTTATTTCTCTATCGCCCGGATAAACTTCTCCCACTTCATATTGAGCCGTTTTCTTAGTAGGCTGCTTACCTTGAAATAACTGTTGTATTTCGTTATTGTTGTTTAGCCTACGAGTTCTTCTTGTCCAGTCATCTGAACTCCTTGCACTCATTAAATAAACAAGACACTCTTCGTCCGGATGATCCTCAATATAGCGTTTTAAAATCCCTCTTATTGAAGAATAACTCGCAGAGTCGCTTTCACGAGTATATTTTAGTTTATTCAATAAATGTTCGAGACAATCTTTTACAGTCATTCTTGAAACAAGATGTTTTTGTTCCTGCGTTCTGTTCTGATGTCCTTCGTCAACCTGAAAAGACTGCATTCTTGTATGAAGGAAGGAAACGATGCTGTTAAGATTTGATGTGATATAATTTTCAGTGTCGTGAGGAGCTCTGATAGTAAACCATTCATTACCGAAAAAATCCCGGTCAAGATCATCATAAAGAACATTTGTTCTCGTAAGATTAAGCATACCATCTAATACAATATCACGCTCCCAATCGTTCAAGTGTTTGTTGTTTATGTCGAACTCAACTAATCTTTCTCTTACATCTTCTTCATGCTCCACGATAGATGTATAAGCATCGATTGTAACCTGGTCCAAAAACACTCTGCAATAATTCAAGTAGGCTCTCTTGTAACCATAGAAACGAGCCCGCTGTTGAATAGTGTCAACGTTACCAACACCAACATTTCGGGGCATATAGGTTACTGTTAATCCTTCCACTGTAAAGCCTCTATCCATCGATTGCCCACCCACTAAAATCCAAGAGTAAGAATCCTGCCAATTGATTTGAGGTGTTGAGCCTCGTCTTGAATTTACTTCCACAATCGGAGTATAGTTGATTGCATGAATTAAATCGTGACCAATCATCGCATCAAAAGCAGGGAGTTCAGTTCCCGCAGTTGACCGCAAATCATCATAAGCGATTTTAAACTCACTAATTAAATAATCTCGCTCTTCCTTGTCAGATGCGTCATTGCTTCTTATTAAACGAATCCAACTATCACGAATATTGTTTAACCAACTGTAATAAGTGTTGTGATCTCCTTGCAAACGTGATGGGTGAATCAACATGGAACGATTCCTTTGATTGGATAATTTATCATGCCCAAGAATGATTCCTGCCACAACTCCCATGTAAAACAAACGTAACGCTGAAAGCATACTTTCAGGCGGCTCAAGTAAAGGTTGATTCGGTGTCGAGATATCCTGCAAAGGAATTTCTCTTATCAGTTCAGGTCGTTGTACAAAGAATGAAATGCCTCCTGTATAATCACCACCCGGTGTTAAAAGTTTAATGAAGTTCGGAGATAATCTGTCCATAATGTTGATGAACAGATTTGCCTGTGGAGTTGCAGTGTATTGCAAGAATGTGTGATGCGGAAAGATTGCCCTTAGATTTCTTATTCTGCGGTAAATCGTTGATACCTCATTCTCTGTTAAATCCTCCAGGTCGATGCCCTCTCTTGCTGCTCTTCTTGCAGCAGTATTCAAACTGGCCTGATCGCCCTCATCATCAATAATAAGAGTTGGTACTCCTGCCAACGAAATATCCTGTAAAAGTTCGGTTAAGTTTCTTAGGTGATCTTTCTGTTTCATTACTGTAATCAGTAATGTTCTGCAACGATCCTTCGGAAATGTGGCATCAGCCCACTGGCTTAGTATAGTTTGTATGTTTTCAAAATCCTCAACGCTGTTGGGATTTCTTAGCACAGTCCATTTTCTATCGAATCTTGTATCGATTCTTAAATCTCTTCTTAATCGCTCGGTTGATTGATTTACAAGAGGAGTAGAAGTTCCTGCAATAACAATTACTATTTGATAATTGTTATCACGAGCCAATGCTGTTAAGGTAGTAAATGAAAGTGTTTTACCACTTTGCACATATCCAATAACAATTCCTGTTTCGTTGTATTGAACAGTAGCGGGATTTCCGCAGACCTGCATAATTCTATATGTTTCATCGAGTACACGCTCTCCGGTTGTATTAAGCACACCTTCTGAATTCGCAAAACCTTTACTGCGAAGTAACTCTAATGTTTCATCTCCTACATTGGGATTCCACTGACTGGATGGATTATTGGTTTGTACTTCAATAATTTCTGCCATAATTATTGCATTTTACTTAAATGACTAATGAGTTGGTTGAAGTTTCTCCTTACTTCACCTTGAGTTTTTGCACCTGAACTTTTAGCGATTACCTCAGATAAACCAAAGGCCGCAGCGAAACGTAATATCGGTTCAATTTTATTGGTATCTGTCCCCGCAAATTGAACCATGAAAGGATGCGTTAAGGATAAGCGAATGCCAATGTTTCTAACAGAAGCATCTGTTGAGTTTTGGTTGACAAGATGGTCACCAACTTCAATCAACTCATTCAGGGATGGGTCAAATGAAAGTTCTATTGAAATTTTCCAAGTTATTTTATTGAATCTAACTTCAAATTCTCGTTGTATGGTTTTGTCTGTTTTAACCAGTTCCTCCGCTTCCGCTGCAACAACCTGAGATTCCTGAACTTCCTTGATGGCTTGCGGTGCTTTTTCTTTTAAGTCATCGACAGTTTCATCGAGGGCTTTCTGTGCAGCTTTATATTCTTTTTCGGTTGCACGAACACGATACTCTTCCGCTTGTTGTAATAAAGGAAATTCCTTTGTGCTTAAATCATGTCGCAACAATTGTAGGAAGATTTCCAAATTTTCATCCCACTGAATACCCTTTTTAGTGAAACTAACTTCAAAACCATCTAAGTGTAATTCGCCGAAAACCCTTTGATACCTGAAACTATTGGGGTTTCCAAAAATATATTCCGGCCTGAATCCGTTATCAAAACTTCCTTCAATCACACGACCTCTTCTGAATAAAGCAAAGCCCGCTTCTTGTGTAGAACCTTTCTCTCTAATTGCAGCAAAGCCTTTTACACTCATTCCATTGCCCAAGTCGAAGTCAATTTCCTTTCTCCATAAAACAGGAGTTCCTTTAAGGTCATCATATCTTGCAACATTCAGGATTTTTGGTTCTTCGTAACTCAATACATCCGTTCCAAGTTTGATTTCAATAATACCGTTGCGAAGGAAATCTCTGTATATGCTTCTCAAGTGATCCTTTACTTTTCCGATGCCCTTTCTTCTTGGTATTTTATTTACGTCAATTAATTCTATGATAGTATAATGATGCTTCTTATTCGCTGCCTTCTTCTCAACTTCCAACTCTTCCATGTTGTCAGAAAAAATCTTCTTCATATCAAAATGAACAACTTTTTCCTGTTCTTCTCCTAACGCTTTTGTTCTTACAGTCCAGTTATCGGAGTACCAACAAGCAGCCGATTTCATTCCCATTCCGAATTCAGACAAGCCTGTGTTATCAGGTGGTATTTCAGCGGCACGAAACGCCCTTCCGAAATCTGCTTCATGAATTCCGGCAGCATTGTCCCTAATTACAATTTTATTTTCTGCTTCATTAATTTCGATTTGTATGCATAGCTTGTAATCTTTACCCTCTGCGGCCTTTAGTTCTTTTTCATATTTCAAATAACTTGCAATAGCATTATCGATGAACTCAGCCAATGCGAACCACATTTCATATTCTACATGCTTAAGAATAGAAAGCATGGTCACTTTAGGACGGATACTAACTTTTTCAGGCTGTTTCATATACTCTTTTTAATTTGGATTTTGCCTTTGGATGTTTCTTTCCGTTAGTGGTTTGCTTTGGTTTATCAATGATTAACTCTTGAGCAATCATCTTCACAATTTTTGAATTCACTGCATTTCCAAGTGCTTTAAAAGCAGCATTATCAAATTCGGGAAGTGTGATCCCCTCCATTGATTGCAGCCTTAATCCTTCTTCTCTTGTAATGTATCGCTTTTCCCATCCGATTATTGGGATTTGAGTGTTGGTACAAACTAAGGATGGGAAAAAGTCAACTTTCTTAACTCTTATACCGGAAGCCCTGAACTGAAGGATATAATTTTTCAATTTTCTTTCTCCATCTCCAACATTCCACTCTAACTTTTGCCAACTCTGCGAATCGTAATTAGAAATTTGTTTAACCACTTCCTTTACATATTTCTTATTCTCCTGATAGAACTTTCGGTTATTTGCGATATACCTTCTTTTCCAATCAGGAAACTCATCTTCAACTCTTGCGTAGCTTGGCAGTAGTTGAAACTGGTCTTCCTTAGATAAACCACTGAGTGAAACACCAAAATTGCCTCTGTATTCAGAAAGTTTATTAGCAGACATTTTAAACGGATACGTCTCCTCGTAAGGGTAGGTCGCTCCAAATTCCATGCTCCATATAGGGAAACCCGGAATCTTAACTTCTTTTGGTAAAGCGTCAATGAACTCCTGCCACAGTTTTAAGCACTCAATGTTTTTCTTTGGTAATTTTTTAGCGTGTGCAGGATGCTGATCGATGAAATTGTAAACATCATTTTCACCCAAACCTGTTTTTAATTTGTCAATATTATCAAAATTAAAATGCTTGAGACCTTTAAGTGACCCGACAATAAAAATTCTTAATCTATGCTGTGGAACTCCAAAGTCATGTGGAGAATAATTCCTGTGATCCACTTCGTATCCCAACTTTTCAAGTTGCTTCTTCATGTAATTCCAGGTCTCCTCGTTATCATGCTTTGCAATGAAAGGTACGTTTTCAAGTATGAAATACTTAGGCTTTCTGTATTCAAGAATTTTTACAATGTCATCGAAGAGTGTACCACGTTCCTTATCTTCACGGCCAAGTTGTTTTCCGGCTTTTGAGAATGGCTGGCACGGAAATCCCGCACATAAAATATCGTGTTTAGGGATTACATGAATGACCTTGTTTGTAATCATTCTGATATCGCCTTCAGGTCTAATTCCCCAGTTGTCCTTATATATTTTTCCTAAGTTTGGATCGAGTTCACTTGCGAAAACACATTCATGCCCCAACTCATGCAGCGCTTTATGAAAGCCGCCAATCCCTGCAAACAAATCTATGAATTTCAGCATACAAAATTTTCTCAGTTTTAGTCGGGAAATATACGCAATTTAACCGAATGATTGTCAGGTTTTTAGCTCTTTTATTAGTTGAGTATTAAGAATCAATGTTTTAGAGAGATTGAGTTATTGTCAAAGGTTGTTCTCCCAATTTTCATTATGAAGAAACAAATGAAACCCTTAAAAAACAATAATTAATATTTTTGTACATTTGTACAGTTGAAAAGAGCATTTTACATATTATTTTGTTTTTACTTTATTTCACTTGCAGTTATGCCATGCGGAGACAAGGATGATTGCAATGAATTGAAACACGAACAAACTTCTCAAAATTCCGGAGATCATCAGGATGAAGTTTGTACACCATTTTGTGTATGTTCTTGTTGCGCTACCCATTTTGTGGTTAAACCTTTTCAATCCATTCAAACTCAAATAGCAGTCATCAATACAGTTTACACCGTTCATCCTGAATCTGAAACTGCTTCTGCCGTTATTCCTATTTGGCAGCCTCCTAAACTCAGTTAATGAATTAATGAATTTTCGGTATTCCGAAACTTCACCTGTTTCGGTATGCAAATCTGCATGCTGAAATTCCTTTTTATTCATTCATTAAACTGATAGAAATGTTAGATAAAATAATTGCATTCAGCATAAAAAATAAATTCATCATTGGCTTGATGACTCTCGCCCTTATAATTTGGGGAACGTGGAGCGCATCAAAACTTCCGATTGATGCAGTACCTGACATCACCAACAATCAGGTACAGATTATTACAGTCTGCCCAACTTTAGCGGGGCAAGAAGTAGAACAGTTAGTAACTTATCCAATCGAAAGAACAATTTCCAATTTACCCGATTTGGTAGAATTGCGAAGTATCTCACGCTTTGGGCTTTCGGTAATTACCGTTGTTTTTGACGATAAAGTGGATGTTTACTTTGCTCGTCAAATCATTAACGAACGCTTAAAGGAAGCTGAATCCAAAATCCCAAAAGGTGTTGGTACACCTGAATTAGCTCCTGTAAGTACAGGTTTAGGCGAAGTATACCAATACATTATTCACCCGACAAAAGGAAGTGAGAATAAATACACGGCGATGGATCTGAGAACCATGCAAGACTGGATAGTAGCACGCCAACTCTATGGAACACCCGGTATTGCCGAAGTAAATAGTTTCGGGGGGCAACTAAAACAATATGAGGTAGCCATTAATCCTGACAAATTATTGGCAATGAGTGTGACTATCACTGATATTTTCACCGCCTTAGAGAAGAATAATGAAAATACAGGAGGTGCTTACATCGACAAAAAACCAAATGCCTATTTTATTCGTGGAATTGGATTGGTTAGCTCATTTGATGACATAAAAAATATTGTTGTCAAGAATAATCCTAACGGCATACCGATTTTAATTAAGGACGTTGCTGAAGTGCGATTAGGAAGTGCCGTAAGATATGGTGCAATGACATACAACGGAGAAAAGGATGTTGTTGGTGGCGTTATTATGATGTTAAAAGGTGCTAATAGTGCCGAAGTGGTTAATCGAATTAAAGAGAAATTACCAACCATTCAAAAATCATTACCTAAAGATGTTATTATAGAACCCTACTTAGATAGAAGAGATTTAGTAGAACGTGCCATATCAACCGTTGAAAAAAATCTAATTGAAGGAGCGTTGATCGTAATCTTTGTTTTGGTTCTTTTTTTAGGGAATTTCAGAGCGGGATTAATAGTTGCTTCCGCCATTCCATTAGCCATGCTGTTTGCATTAGCGTTAATGAATGTTTTTGGCGTAAGTGCTAACCTGATGAGTTTAGGTGCAATTGACTTTGGATTAATTGTAGATGGTGCGGTTATTATTGTTGAAGCGACCATGCACCATTTAGCGATCAGAAAAACAATCAGCAAATTAACTCAAACTGAAATGGACGATGAAGTTTTTCAATCTGCCTCTAAAATAAGAAGTAGCGCAGCATTTGGAGAAATCATTATCCTCATCGTTTATATTCCAATTCTTACTCTTATTGGTATTGAAGGAAAAATGTTTAGGCCGATGGCGCAGACAGTAGGCTTTGCGATTTTCGGCGCATTGATACTTTCATTAACCTATATTCCAATGATGTGTGCTTTGTTCTTGCCTAAAAAACTTTCTCATAAAGAAAACTTTAGTGATAAGATGATGAATTTCTTTCACCGCTTTTATTCACCAATGCTTAATAAGGCTTTGAAATATAAAAAGGCATTTGTTGGAATTACCGTTGGTTTATTTGTAATAGCGGCAGTTATCTTTTCAAGAATGGGTGGTGAGTTTATTCCAACTCTAACTGAAGGCGACTTTGCCTTTCATTGCATTTTACCTCAAGGGACTTCGTTGTCGCAAAGTATTGAAACCAGTATGCAAGCTATGCGATTGATAAAGGAGTTTGAAGAAGTTAAAATGGTGGTAGGAAAAACGGGAGCCGCTGAAGTACCAACAGATCCAATGCCTCCTGAAGCCACAGATATGATGATTATTTTAAAGCCACAGAAAGAATGGAAAAGAGATATTTCCTATGATGAACTCGCTGATGAAATAACTGAAAAACTGGAAGCAATACCGGGTGTTTTTTTTGAAAAAAATCAACCTATTCAAATGCGCTTTAATGAATTGATGACAGGTATCCGACAAGATGTAGCTGTAAAAATATTTGGGGAAGATTTAGATTCACTATTGAACTATGCTAACAAAGTTAGTTCTGTTATACAAAGTGTTGAAGGCGCAACTGAACCAATGGTAGAAAGAGTTGAGGGTTTACCGCAAGTTGTGATCCGCTACAACAGAGCGCAAATTGCAAACTATGGATTGAATATTGAAGATATAAACCATTTAGTAAGTACAGCCTTTGCAGGAGGTAATGCCGGTGTTGTATTTGAAAATGAACGCAGGTTTGATTTGGTCGTGCGTTTAGATAGCGCTCACAGAGGAAATATTGACGATGTAAGTCGTTTATACATACCGGCAAGCAATGGAGCACAGATTCCGCTTTCGCAAGTTGCAGACATTAAAATGGAACTTGGTCCAGCTCAAATCAGTCGTGAAGGAGGTAAACGAAGAATTGTTGTTGGCTTCAACGTAAAAGGAAGGGATGTAGCAAGTGTTGTAAAGGATATTCAGGCAAAATTGGTTGACGTTAAGCTACCTGAAGGATATTACTATACTTATGGAGGTACATTTGAAAATTTGCAGGCGGCATCGAACCGATTAATGATTGCTGTACCTGTTGCATTGGCATTAATCTTTATGTTACTCTATTTTACATTTAAATCTATAAAACAAGCTACCTTAATTTTTACAGCTATACCAATGAGTGCGATTGGAGGAGTTTTTGCTCTTATATTAAGAGATATGCCATTCAGTATTTCAGCAGGTATAGGCTTTATTGCTTTATTTGGTGTAGCGGTACTAAATGGAATTGTTTTGATAGGAACATTCAATCAACTCGAGAAAGATGGTGTAACTGATATCATTGAAAGAATTAAGCAAGGAACAAAAGATCGTTTACGTCCGGTTCTAATGACTGCAACGGTTGCTTCACTCGGTTTCTTCCCGATGGCATTATCACATGGTGCAGGCGCAGAAGTCCAAAAACCATTGGCTACTGTGGTTATCGGAGGATTAGCAACAGCTACTTTTTTAACTCTGTTTGTACTTCCATTATTGTACTACTTCTTTTCAACTAAAAGCAAAATGAAAATAAACTCAACTATTGTGATACTGGCAATTAGCTTGTTCGCAGCTCAGAATGCAACCGCACAAACTAAATCATTAAGTGCGGATGATGCAGTTGCAACAGCCTTAAAAAGCAATTTAAAAATTCAATCGCAACAATTCAATGTTGAATCTTCGCAAAGTTTAAAGAAATCAGTTTTTGAGCTCCCTAAAACTTCTGCTAATATTCAGTACGGTCAGTATAACAGTATTAATCAGGATTTGGGCTTCAACGTTTCACAAAGTATTCCTTTTCCAACATATTACTCTGCAAAAGCAAATTTATATAATGCTCAATTAAAAGGCTCTCAATTTCAACAACAGGCATCAATAAATGAAGTTAAAGCGCAAGTATTAATGTTGTATTATCATCTGCAATACTTGGAGCAAAATAAATTACAGTTACAAGAACTGGATAGTGCTTATTCGGATTTTGTAAAAGTTTCAGACTTAAGATATAAAACAGGAGAAACAAATTTGCTTGAGAAAACCACTGCGGAAACCAAGCAAGGTCAGGTGCGCTTACAACTTCAGCAAAATGAAACCGAGTTAAAAAGTGCCTACTCCACTTTAAAAGCCCTTATGAATACCAAGGAGGATTTTGTGGTCAATAAAACACCAACCGATCCCCTTGTAATTTCAGGCACAATAGATACGTCTCTTGTATCTAATAATCCAACACTTAAGGTTCTTTATCAACAAGCGGTAATTGCTGAAAAAAACAAAAAACTTGAGGCTGCACAATTGTTGCCTGATTTGTCAATTGGCTATTTTAATCAGTCATTAACCGGAGTACAAACCATAAACGGCCAAGATGTATATTTTGACAGAAGTAAAAGATTTACGGGAATTAATGCAGGCATTAGTATTCCGTTAACTTTCTTTAGTAGCACTGCGAAAGTTAAATCTTTAAACTATCAAAAATTGGCAATTGAAAAAGAAGCGGAGAATGAAAAGATGATTTTACAATCTCAATTGCAGAATGCATTTCAGCAGTACAATCAAGCAGTTGTACAATTCAATTATTTTAAGACAGTTGCCTTGCCTAATGCAAATACTATCATAGGCACAGCAAAAACTTCATTTAACAGTGGAGCAATTGGTTACATTGAATATTTGCAAGCTCTGCAAACGTTCACTGAGATCCAATTAGGTTTTCAGCAAACGGTTAATCAGGTTAATCAGGAAGTTATTAATATCAATTATTTAATCAATAAATAAAACTACATACAATGAAAAACATATTAATCATCATAGCACTTTTTGCAATATTATTTTTCACACCTTCTTGTGGAAATAAAAGTGCTTCCAAAGAAGAACATACAGAAGAAGGTAATCATGAAGAGCATGAAAACAGCAACACTACTTCCTTAACGGCGGAGCAAGTAAAGTCAATAAAGTTAGAATTTGGAAAAATTGAAAAGAAACAACTTACAGCTTCATTAAAGGCAAATGGTATCTTAAATGTACCCAATCAAAATAAAGCAACTATAACCGCACTGATGGGAGGTGTTGTAAAATCCATTCTTGTTCAATCAGGAAATAATGTAAATAAAGGACAAGTTATTGCTACTATTGCCAATACCTCATTTATCACCATGCAGGAAGAGTTTTTAAGTACTTCGTCTAAACTTGCGCTTGCCGAAATTGAATATAAACGTCAGCAGGAATTACAGGCAGGTAACGCCACGGCACTCAAAACATTACAAATTACTGAAGCCGAAGTAAAATCCCTTAAAGCAAGAAAAGCAAGTTTACAGAAGCAATTAGAATTAGTTGGTATTAATCCTGCTGCTTTAACAAGCGAAAATATTCAAACGGTAATTAATATAACAAGTCCCATTTCAGGTGCTGTAAGTACATTATCAGTTAATATCGGTACTTATGTAGACGCAAATAATGCTATTGCAGAGGTAATTGATAATAGCCAAATTCACCTTGATCTATTTATTTATGAAAGAGATTTAGGAAAATTAAAGGAAGGTCAAACCATTCACTTTACCTTAACAAATAATCCAGGAAAAGAATACGATGCTAAGGTTTATGCCATCAGCAATACGTTTGAGCAAAATACTAAAGCCGTTGCTGTACACGCTATGGTTGAAGGCGACAAGACAGGATTGATAAACGGAATGAGTATTACAGCTATTGTAAGCTTGGAAAATGCAACGGTGGATGCTGTTCCAACGGAAGCAATTGTAAATTATCAAGGACAAGATTACATTTTTGTAGTGACTGATCCGCATAATGAAAGTGAACATCATGACGAAAAGGACGGAGACCATCACGATGAAAATGGACATTCCCATAATGAATCTGTTAAGGTTCCTGAAGGTGAATTAACCTTTGAACGTATTCCAGTTAGAAAGGGAACCACCGATGTAGGTTATAGCGAGGTGACCATTTTAAGAGATATTCACCCTGACGCAAAAATTGCAACTAAAGGATCTTTTTTTATTCTTGCAAAAATGACTAATTCGGGTGAACACGAACATTAATATTATGGCAGAGACTTGGTACCTTTTAAGTTTGATAAAAATTTTTTCATAGCCAGGTTCTCTTGCCCGCCAAATTAAAAAGACGAAATAATGATTAACACCGATCCAAATCACAAACATACCTACGATGCACAAGGCAATATGACCTGTTGTACTCTTGAGGAAAAAATAGATGCAAAAACCGGCACACCACATTTGCATGTGGAAGGAGATCATTCGCATGAAGGACATAATCATGACCATGAAGAAGAATCTGCATGGAAAGAATATCTGCCCGCCATTATCAGTTTTATTGTTTTAATGGCAGGTATTGTGCTTGATAATTTTATTAAGCCGGAGTTCTTTAAAAACTATGTTCGCCTCATTTGGTATATCGTAGCCTATGTTCCTGTTGGGGTTCCTGTTATTAAAGATGCTGGAACGTCCATTGCAAAGGGGGCTTTCTTTTCCGAATTCTTTTTAATGAGTATTGCCACAATTGGTGCATTCTTTATTGGAGAGTATTCTGAAGGTGTAGCAGTAATGTTGTTTTACGCAGTTGGTGAGCTGTTTCAATCAGCAGCAGTTAAGCGTGCCAAGAGAAGTATAAAATCTCTTTTGGATGTTCGTCCTGATACAGTTTCTGTAATTAGAAATGGAATTACAGCAACAATATCACCAAGCGAAGTGAAAATTGGGGAAGCAATACAAGTTAAGCCCGGTGAAAAAGTGGCATTGGATGGAGAACTTATTTCTGAAGTATCGTCATTTAATACTGCTGCTTTAACCGGAGAAAGCAAGCCTTATACAAAACGAAAAGGAGAGCAAGTTTTAGCAGGAATGATTAATCTTAATACTGTTTCCGAAATAAAAGTGACTGCATTATTTAAGGACAGTAAACTCTCAAGAATATTAGAATTGGTGCAAGAAGCAACCGCACGAAAAGCACCTACACAATTATTCATTTCAAAATTCGCAAAAATTTATACCCCAATAGTTGTTTTTTTAGCAGTAGGGATTTGTTTGCTCCCTGCACTTTTTGTCAGCAATTATGTTTTCAATGATTGGCTTTACCGGGCTTTGGTTTTCCTTGTTATCTCTTGCCCGTGTGCTTTGGTAATTTCAATTCCATTGGGTTATTTCGGAGGTATTGGATTGGCATCACGTAACGGAATTCTCTTTAAAGGATCAAACTATTTGGATGTAATGACAAAGATTGATACCGTTGTGATGGATAAAACAGGAACACTTACCAAAGGTGTTTTTAAAGTTCAGCAGATTGTACCGGTTGGTATTAATGAAAAAGAATTGTTGAAACTCACCGCAGCCATTGAAAGTAAATCAACACACCCAATTGCATTAGCTATTGTGAAACAAGCGGGAGAATTGCTTAAGGGAGTTGAAGTTCAGAACGTAGAAGAAATATCCGGTCATGGATTGAAAGGTACTATTGAAGGAAAAGAAGTGTTAGCAGGAAATTTAAAACTGCTTAAAAAATTCAATATCACTTATGATACAGCAGTTGAAGGCATCATCGAAACAATTGTGGTAGTTGCTGTCAACGGAAAGTATGCAGGGCATATTACCATTGCAGATGAAATAAAGGATGATGCAAAACAAGCAATAGCTGATCTGCATCTTCTTAAACAAAAAATAGTGATGCTTTCAGGCGACAAACAAAGTGTCGTGGACAAAGTTGCCAAGGAACTCAATATTGTAAATGCATATGGTAATCTATTGCCTGAAGACAAGGTCAATAAAGTTCAATCTCTGAAAAATGAAAACAGAACAATTGCTTTTGTGGGTGATGGCGTAAACGATGCGCCTGTAATTGCTTTGGCTGATGCCGGAATTGCAATGGGTGGATTAGGTAGTGATGCCACAATTGAAACCGCAGATGTTGTGATTCAAAACGACATGCCATCTAAAATTGTTACATCAATTAAAATAGGAAAGGTAACCCGAAAAATTGTTTGGCAGAACATAATTATGGCAATGGGAGTAAAGATAATAGTGCTTGCATTAGGAGCAGGAGGAATAGCCACCCTGTGGGAAGCTGTATTTGCAGATGTAGGAGTTGCATTATTAGCCATTTTAAATGCTGTCCGAATACAAACGAAAAAATTTAGTTAGAATGAAATTTCACTTTAAAATACCACTGGGTTTAAAGAAACATGTA
The DNA here is from genome assembly GCA_020162035.1 of Bacteroidota bacterium. Taxonomy (GTDB): domain Bacteria; phylum Bacteroidota; class Bacteroidia; order B-17B0; family Aurantibacillaceae; genus Aurantibacillus. Next base: position 245,567 of record JAIUNM010000001.1, read on the forward strand.
AATGATGAGTTGGCAAAATCCAAGGAAGCCTTCAGTAAGGGTGAATTACAAACATCTTGGCGACATCTTGAACGAGCGCATATCCTTGGACAAGCTTATCCAATTGAACATTCGCTGGCGCATTGGCACATGTTGCTATTTGCATTCCGAGTAAAGAATACGAAGGAGATTCTCGGACAGATACCTCGGTTAGTTGTGGGCGGAGTAAAATCATTTGTTGGCGAAATTCCTCTTGGCAATTCAGGTGGTGCGAATGTACCACCACTAAAGCCAATGGAAATACCTTCTGATTTGCAAGAGATACTTTCAGCCTACAAAACTAAATAGACTGAACTATAATACAGTCGGCTGCTTTGGGGCTAATGTTAACTTCCTTTTTTTGACAAATAAGAACGATTGAGTTATCAAAATCCTCAATCGTTTTTACGTTTATGTTTGCACCAATGATGAGATTGTGTTTTTCCAAATACTTAAGAAAGGTGGTAGAATGGTCAGTTACGCCCATCACTTTGTAATTCAATTTTAACTTTGTTTCAGACAACTTGATAAAGTTACTTTTTTGAATTTTCCCTTTCTCATCAGGAATGGGATCACCATGCGGATCGTATATTGGATTACCGAGTATTGAGGCGAGTTTGTTAATGAGTTTCACATTGTTTACATGCTCCAATTCTTCAGCAATAGCATGTACTTCGTCCCAACCAAACCCTAATTCTTTAGCAAGATAAGTTTCCCAAATCCGGTGTCTCCTTATAATATCCAAAGCCAGTTTAGAGCCTGATGTTGTTAGCCTTGAGCCGTAAGATTTCTCATAAACGATATATTTTAGTTCATGCAATTTTCTTAATCCTTCAGTGACCGTTGCAGGGTTTAAACTAAGCCTGTCCGCAATTTTTTGATTGTTCACAACAGCGGTATTGTTGGAGGAAAGGTTATATATCGTCTTTAAGTAATTCTCAATAGTTTCTTGTCTCATAAATTATCTTTTTGGTATACCAAAAATAATGATTTTAATATTCTAAATTATACTCAGCTTTGCGAAAACATTTAAAGATGAAAAAGACGCTTTTTACAATAGCAATTTTGCTATTGGTGATAATCGGGTGTAAGAAAATAATGCCGCCAAGCCCAACGGATGATGAGCTATTGGATGGGCCTGTGGAAGGTTTAACAACGGCAGAAACACAACAATTCTTAAAGGGAGATGTTGCCTTCAATGATGATATTTTCACTCCACAAAACGGACTCGGGCCAATCTTTGTAGCTAATTCCTGCGGGTCTTGTCATGCCGGAGACGGTAAAGGACATCCTTTTACTACATTGACTCGCTTCGGCCAAATTGACAGCACCGGAAATCAATGGCTTTCTTTTGGCGCACCTCAATTACAAAACAGAGCAATTCCGGGTTATACCCCTGAAACACTACCAAGTGGTGTTGGCTTTTCAAAAATACTACCTCCCGCAAACACCGGATTAGGTTTCTTGGACGCTGTAGGTGATGCAGACATTATTGCGATGTCCGATCCGTTTGATTCTGATGCTGATGGTATTTCAGGTGTTCCAAATTGGGTGAATGTTCCGTCTTATTGCCAGTTAAGACCAAACGCAATGCCGCAAGGCGGAAAATATATCGGAAGATTTGGAAAAAAAGGTGCAGCATATGATTTACTTCAACAAACAGCAAATGCCTACAATCAGGATATGGGCATTAACACCGCTTTTGAACCTTACGACACCCATTCAAAACTTGAAGTTGATCCCGAAGTAAGCAACGCCACAGTTCACAATGTTGTTTTCTATTTAAAAACCCTAAAAGCACCAATACAACGCAATCAAAATGATGGCGAGGTTCAATCAGGCAAACAAGTTTTCATGTCTATTGGCTGTGAGAAATGTCATAAATCAGAATTAAAGACTGGCGCATCAAGTATTTCTGCACTTTCAAACAAAACATTTTCACCTTATACCGATTTGCTTTTGCATAATATGGGTGCAGGTTTGGATGATAATTATACCGAAGGATCAGCCAAGACTTATGAATGGAAAACACCTGCTCTGTGGGGATTGGGTTTATCAAAGAATTCACAAGGAGGAAGTTATTTTTTAATGCATGACGGTAGAGCGCAATCAATTGAAGCTGCGATTCAAATGCATGGTGGAGAAGGCCAACAAAGCAATACAAATTTTCAGAATTTAAGTGAAAGCGATAAACAAAAATTAATTACGTTCTTAGAAAGCCTTTAATGGATAGACGAGATTTTATAAAATCGGCATGTTTAACGTGTGCAGGCAGTATAGGTGCTGCATGGTTGCTTCAAAGTTGTAGTAACCATAAGTATCTCACTAATGTTGTTGTTAAGGACAACAAATTAGTAGTTAAACGCTCTGAATTTATTTTATTAAAGAAGGAGAAAAGGATAGAACAAAAATTCCTCATTATAAAACCTGAAAGTTTATCATTTCCAATAGCACTTTATAAGATAAACGGAAATGAATACAAAGCATGCTATTTGCAATGTACACACCAAGGCTGCGAACTTTCTCCTCATGAAACAATGATGGTTTGTCCTTGTCACGGAGCAGAATTCAATCCTAAAGGAGAAGTAACAAATGGCCCTGCTGAAACCAATTTAAAATCTTTTTTGACCTCAACAGACAATGAAAACATTTATATCCAACTTTAATCATATGAAGCATTTAATTACAGTTACTTTTTTTATCCTTTCAGCGCACATTTCTTTTTCTCAGATTGACACCAGTAAGGTTAAGAGGACTCCGACTGATACATCGAAAATGCAATTGAATTTAGATGCAGTTTATAATCGTCCGTTTTTGCAATACGGAAAAATACCTGTTGCAATTGGTGGTTATGCAGAAGCCAATACACAATATGCGGTAACGGATGGTGTAACAGAAGGATTTTCATTTCAAATGCGAAGAATGACTTTGTTTTTATCTTCATCCATCCATAGAAAAATTAAGTTTCTGACGGAGATTGAATTTGAAGATGGAACAAAAGAGATCAACATTGAGTTTGCTGCTTTGGATTTTCAATTCCACCATTTACTAAATTTCAGAGGAGGAATTATTATGAATCCTATTGGTGCGTTCAACCAAAACCATGACGGCCCACGTTGGGAGTTTATCGACAGACCAATCTCAGCAACACAATTATTGCCATCAACCTTCAGTAATGTTGGATTTGGATTTTATGGAAAGGTGTATAAACCAAATTATGTATGGGCATACGAATTATACTTAACCAATGGATTAAACGATAATATCATTGGTAATGCAGAAAATAAAACCTTCCTTCCTGCAACCAAATTAAACCCTGATAGATTTGAAGAGAGTTTTAATGGTGAACCGCTTACAAGTGCTAAAACTTCATTGAGAGTGAGAAAAATTGGAGAACTTGGTTTATCCTATATGGGAGGCGTTTACAATAAATTTCAGGAGGATGGATTAATATTAGATAAGAAAAGAAGAGCGGATGTTGTAGCTGTTGATTTCAATACTACCATTCCCAAAGCGAATACAGTTATCACCACTGAATTTGCCTGGACTTTTGTTGACGTGCCGGATACCTATACCCAACAATTCGGTAAAAAGCAGCACGGAGGTTTTATAGACATTGTGCAACCGATTATAAAAAAGAAAATGTTTGGGTTTGAAAAGGCAAGCTTTAATGCAGCAGTTCGTGCCGAATACGTTGATTGGAATGTAGGAACATTTAAGGAAACAGGAGGCAATATAGCAGATGAGATTTTTGCTATTGTTCCTGCAATTAGCTTTAGAACATCACCACAAACAGTTCTGCGATTAAACTATCGCTACGAATGGCAAAAAGATCTTTTAGGAAATCCTGCTGCAAGAACCGGAGCTATTCAGTTTGGTGTGAGCAGTTATTTTTAAGTCAAAAACTGCATTTGAGTTCATAACGAATCACTTGGTGGACATCCTCTAACCAAAATCCACTTCCTTCCTAAGCCTCTCGTCTACCTTTGCTTCGATGATGAGGGAAAAAGTAACTAATTTTAAATACTCCGCTGTGGTGGCGGTTCACAGGGCTATTGATGACTCTTAGCAGCCCTTGCTATCTGTATGCCATTTCTTTTTGAAATGTGCAAGTCTATTTTATAATAATTACCCAAGTGAAAAACTAAGGCAGGTATTGCTTCTTTATTCCAAATGAAGTACGGTACTTCCATTGCAGTTAGGAAAATGAAAGCGTTTATTAATCCAAAGAAAGAGCCTCTGACTATTGAAAGGCTGAAAAAATTTAAAGGACTGGAGTGTTTGAGTGATGCGGAAGCTGAAGAGACTTTACTCGGAATAAAAACACTTTCCACTTTGCTAATTGAATTCCTGAAAGAGAATCAGGAATCAAAGTCAAACGAAATAAAACAGGCAGCATGAACACGCAACTACAAGCAGAATTAAACCACAAATTTGGTCGAACGAGTAAAACCAAAATCAAAAAAGTTGATTCCAAAATGGTTATCAAGTACACTCGGGTTTCAGGTAAAAAACAATTTGACACCAACGAGTCGATCGATAACCAAAATAAAACAATCAACGAATTTGCCAATCGTTACAACTTAGAAATTGTTGCTTCGTTTGGTGACACGTATGAAAGCGCAAAAACCGATGAGCGAAAAGAATTTAAGCGCATGATTGAATTCTGCAAAAGAAGCAGAGGAAGGATAAGTACCATCCTTGTTTACAAAATGACTCGTTTCAGCAGAACCGGAGGAAAAGCAATTTCAATCGCAGATGAATTGCGAACCAAATACGGCATTCATATTATTGCGGTTACCGAACCGATTGATACTTCCAACAGCAACGGCGTTCTCTTTCAGGAGATGCAATTAATTTTTGCTAAATGGGATAACGTGCAAAGGCAACAAGTAACTCATGCGGGACTGAAATCAAAGTACGAGCAAGGCGAATGGTGTATCGCTGCGCCAATCGGTTACGATAAAATTAAAATAAATGGAGAGTCTAAAATTGTCCTGAATGATTACGGAAAAAAATTCAGGAAAGCTTGGGAGTGGAAATTGCAAGGTTATTCCAACGAGCAGATAATTGAGATGCTCGCAAAAATTGGAATCAAAACGTATAAGCAACGCATTTTCAAAATTTTCAAGAACCCATTTTATTGCGGGTTGATTTCGCATGGAATTCTTGACGGCAAGGTCGTTCAGGGAAAACATGAACCGATGGTAAGTAAGGAGGACTTCTTTAAGATCAATGAAATTCGCTTGGCTTCCACGAAATATGGAGTTTCACATAAAACACAAAACGAAGGAGTCCCTTTAAAGGTCTTTATTGAATGTGGGGATTGCGGTAATCCATTCACAGGATACATTGTAAAGGCGAAACAACTCTATTATTATAAATGCCGAAGGGTTGGATGCAAGTGCAACAAAAGTGCAAAGGAAATGCACAAACTTTTCCTTGACGTATTAGGACAATATCAGATAAAAGAAGCCCTTATAGAGCCTTTGGTTTGGCAACTGGAACATGATTACCATGAATCAACCAAAGAGGCCTCAGAACGTGAATTAAGCCTGAATAAAAGGCTTGAGGAAGTGAATGCCGGAATTCAAAATTTGGAGGAGAAATATTACGTTAACTCCGAAATGACCCGTGAAGTTTTTGATCGTTTGATGAATAAACTCCTCGGAGATAAGCAGGAAAACGTTCGATTATTGACTGCTTCAGCCATTCAGATTTCGAACCTATGCGAAAGCCTTCATGAGGTAGCCCAATTGTGCCTGAAAATCACGAAATTGTGGCTAAAAGGAAGCATAAATCTCAAGGAAAAATTACAAAAATTGGTCTTTCCTGAAGGGATTGTTTATGATCGAAAAAACGGGGCATTTCGAACTCCAAAAATAAATTCTGTAATCGCTAAAATCGCCCGTCTGTCGGGCGATTTGCTTTTAAATGAAAAAGGACTGAACCCTTTTTTATTAGGTCAGTCCCTTTCTGCGGTGAGGGCGGGATTCGAACCCGCGGTACGGTTACCCGTACGACAGTTTAGCAAACTGTTCCTTTCGGCCTCTCAGGCACCTCACCATTTTTTTAATGGAACGCAAATTTAATTGATTTTTTGTAATTTTCACAACACAAAATAAATTATTTTAAAATAATATGAGTCCAAACAAAATTGTAGCTCAAATGTTACAAAACGATTTTTTTAGTAAATGGCTAGGAATTAAGGTAATTAAGGTTACTGCTGGTTATTGTAAATTAAAATGTAAAGTAAAAAAAGATACATTAAATGGCTTTGGTATTGCCCATGGCGGTTTTACTTATTCAATAGCAGATAGTGCTTTAGCCTTTGCTTCAAATTCAAATGGCATTAAAAGTTTAAGTGTTGAAACTTCAATATCACATGTTAAAAAAATCAAAGAAAATGACTTAGTAATTGTTGAGGCTAAATTACTTAATGAAAACAGCAAATTTGGATACTACGAAGCAAAATTAACTTGTAAAAAAGAAATAATTGCTTTATTTAAAGGCACAGTGTTTAAAACAGAAAATAAATGGTAACACAATAATATTATTAATGATACGTTATTAATGATATAACTAATTTAGCCTATGATAAAAACATCTACCCAAAAATTAAATTCTAAAAACAAAAATTTAACAACAGAAAATGAATTACCATCATTTTTTGAACCTAATATTTTAAGCGTTTCTAACATTTTAAACTTTAGTAAAAATATAAATGTTAAAAAATCTGCCTATATTAAAGACATAATCTACATAAAAAGTTAAAAAAATTAACTTTTTATGTAAATGTTAATTTTCTGTTAATAACCTAAAAGGTTAAAGTTGTAGCTTTGTAAAAAAATCTACAATTATGACAAAATTTTACAAACTTTTAAAATTAAGTGTTTTTACACTAGTTTTAACATTTGGCAAAACTATTGCCCAGCCATGCTACTTTTCTTCAGCATATGGTACTGCTAATATTAATACTTACAACAGTTCTATGGTAAACATTTCCACTTGTAATTTTGCAGGTGAGTATGCAACAATAAATGTTTCTGTTGGTGGCATATATACTTTCTCAGTTTCTACACCAGCCGATTATTTAACTTTAGCCACAGGCATTTCATCAGGATCAATTATTGCAGGTAATGCACCAATAACAGCAACATTAACTCCTGGCACTTATTATTTGCACATTGCAGTAGGCAACACTTGTGGTGTTAACTCTGTATGTCAAACAACTAGTTATAGCAATACTGCATTACCAGGTTCTCCAACATTAGTAACTAGCCCTGTAAATACAATGGTTTGCTCTGGTTTACCTGCTGTATTTACAGCTTCTGCAACTGGCGCATCTACTTTACAATGGCAAAGTGCAACATCAGCAAGCGGACCATGGACAAATTTAACAAATACACCTCCTTTTTCAGGTGTTAATACGCAAACACTAACTATTAACCCTACAAGCAACACATTAAATGCAACTTATTATCAATTAGTTGCCACAAATAGTGTTTCTGCTGTTAGTTCAACTGCAGCACTTTTAACTGTTATTCAAAGTACAACAGTTCCTTTAATAGAAGATTTTAATGCATCAACTATATTCCCAAGTTCATGGATAGTTAATGCTACAAATCCGTTTTATGTTTTTACTAATCATGGCACTGCGGCATCAAATGGTATGTCGAGAAATTTATTTATTGCACCAAGTTCAGCAATTGCACAAACGCCAAATACAGGTGTTATAACCGCATCAACTTCTTTAAAATTTGATTACAGAATTGTTGATTATTCAGGTTATCCAGCTACAGCAACTTCTACTCTAGATTACACTAACGATTCATTAAATATTTATATTTCTACAGATTGCGGATCTACGTTTTCTCTATTAGGTTCTATCAATGCATCAAATCATACCCCTACAACCTCTTTTACTTCTAAATCATTTAATTTATCTGCATATGCAGGAAGTAGTGCAATAATTAGATTTAAAGCTACTTATGATATTTCATCATTTGGAGACTATTATGTTGATATTGATAATATTAATATTTATAATGCTGTACCATTAGATGGTGGAATTACAGCAATTTCTCAACCAGCGGCAGGTCAACCATGTTATGGATCAACACAACCTGTAGTTGTTACAATAAGTAATTTTGGCACAAGTGCATTAACAAGTGTACCTGTAGATGTATTTGTTAATGGTGCATTAACTACTACTGTTAGTGGTACATACAGCGGTTCAATACCTCCAAGTGGAACAACATCATTTACTGTTGGTACAGCAAACATGAGTGCTGTAGGGACATATAGCTTTAAAGCATTTACAAAAATTTTAGGTGATCCTACTCAAGCAAATGACACTTTATTACCAGTAATTACAAGAACAGTTGTACCAACAGGTACAATACCATATAGTGAATCTTTTGCAGGTTTAACTGCACCTCCAGTAGCTTGGAACACAAACCCATCTAACCCTTGGTATGTAACTATGAATCATGGTACTGCTGGAAGTGAAGGGATGTATAGAAATTTATATGGTTCTTTTGCAAATAAAGCTGAAACAACATTAATGCCAATTGGTGTTGTTACTGCTAGTACAGCTTTAAGTTTTGATTACCGTTATCAGGATTGGTCTGGATTTCCTTCATCGCCTGCAACACCAACTGCATCTTTAATTTATGACACTTTAGCTGTTCGTATTTCTACAAATTGTGGATTATCATACAATACTTTAGCCTCAATAAGCGGTGCAAATCATATTGCATCAACTACACATGCTAATAAAACATACTCATTAGGCGCTTATGCAGGAAGTAATGTTATATTAAAGTTTGTAGCTACAAAAACATCTACATCTAGTGCGGATTATTATGTTGATGTTGATAACATTAATTTATTTAATTTATCCGCAATTGATGGTGGTGTTTCTGCTTTAGTAACTCCTGGAACTAGTACTTGTACATCATCAAGTCAACCAGTTGTAGTTTCAATTACTAATTATGGTTTAGGCCCAATTTCAAATGTTCCTGTAACTGTTATTTTATCTGGTCCAGCAGCTCAAACAATTACTTCAACCTATACGGGCACAATACCAGTTGGCTCATCAGTAAATTACACTGTTGGTAATGGCAACTTTAGCGCTGGTGGTACTTATACAATAAATTCATCTACTAACTTAAGTGGAGATGGTAATAACTTAAATAATAATAACACTTCAACTTTTACTACTGCAAACCCAGTTGTTAGTATTACTGGAGGCACAGTAGCTTGTATAGGTAGTAGTTTAACTTTAAACACAAGTGGTACGGCAACAAGCTACACTTGGAGCACAGGAGCAACAACAAATTCAATTTCTGTTAGCCCTACAGTCGCAACTACATATTCAGTTGTAGGGAGTAATTCATTAAGTTGTTCTGCTACTTCATTTTTTACTGTATCAGTAAGTAACCCTACAATTAATGCAATTGGCGCTACAGGTTGTGGTGCTCCGGCAAATGGAACATTAACTGCAAGTGCATTTGCAAGTTCTACAGTTAGCTGGTATTCAACTCCTACACCTACAGGTGCAATAGGAACTGGAAATACATTTACAATTAGTTCAGCAAGTACAACAACTGTTTATGCTCAAGCAACTTCACAATCAGTTGGTTTTGTTGGGTTAACAAACACAGCAGTTGTAGCTGGTGGTGGACAACAAACTTCAACTAATTATAATATTTTTGATGTAATGACACCATGCACAATTCAAAACGTTGAGGTTTACCCAGGAGCCGCAGGAAATGTTGTAATTGATTTAGCAGATAATGCAGGTACAATATTGAACACTGCAACATTTTCAGTAGGAGCAGTTAGTTCTACAATTTTACCAGTTAACTTTTCTGTACCAACAGGTTTCGGATATCGTTTAGGTCAAGGTGCAGGAAGTGTTTCTTTATATCGTACTTCTGCCTCATCTAATATCTACCCTTTAACATTACCTGGTGTGATTACAATTACAAATAGTGCAGCGGGAAATACATTTTACTATTTCTGTTACAATTGGCAAGTAAGTACTCAAGGATGTTCATCTCCAGTAACTCCAGTTATTTTTACAGTAACTCCAAGTGCATCGGTAACTGCTATGGCATCAAATACTGCTGTATGTTTAGGTAACTCATCTACATTAACTGCAAATGGCGCATCTTCATATACATGGAATCCTGGAAATTTAACAGGTTCAGTTGTTGTGGTTAGTCCGTCAGTTGCTACTACTTATACAGTATTAGGAGGTTCAGGAACATGTACCGGCTCTGCTGTACAAGCTTTAACAGTAAATCCTAGTCCTGCAGTATCTATTAGTCCTTCTCAATCAATTTGTGCAGGAGTTGTAGGTGTTATAACTTTAACAACAAGTAGTGCTGGTAATACATTTACATGGAACCCAGGTAACTCTAACAACACAACAATAGTTATTCCTAATCCAACAGTTACAACAGTTTATAGTGTAACTGCAACACACCCACAAGGTTGTCAAACAACTGTTTCTACAACTATTACTGTACGTAATTGTGCTGGTGTAAATGAAAAAACTATTGCCGATAACACATTAATTTACCCTAACCCAACAAATGGTTTAGTGCATGTAAGTTTATTACAAGGCATTAATAATTGTGAGATTTCTATTTACGATGTAACAGGACGTAAGGTTAAATCTGTTCGCGTTAATCAAACTGAAGCAACTATTGATTTAAAAGATTTTGCTAACGGTTTATATACTTACAAAATTATATCTAATACAAATACTGTAATTAAAGAAGGTAAAATTGTAAAAGAATAATTAATTTTTAACTCATTAAAAAAGCGCAGTATAAACACACTGCGCTTTTTTATTTTAATTTTATGAAATGAAATTCCATTTGAACTATCAACCCAATAAAGCAAAATTTGATATTTCACATAAAAGTAATTTGACTTTTATTGGCTCATGTTTTAGTGAAAACATAAGTAATTTATTAAAAAATGACGGATTTAATATTTACTCAAATCCGTTTGGAATTACATATAATCCAATTAGTATTTTTGAACAACTAAATTTATTAAATGAAACACAGCTCTTTACTAGAGATTTTTTTATAGAAAATAATGGTATGTTTTATAGTTATTTTTCACACTCTTGTATTTATGAAAAAAGTGAAGAAAAATTAATTGAAACACTAAACAATTTAAAATCAACTTTTATAGAAAAATTACATCAAACAGATTATTTATTTATAACTCTAGGTAGTGCATATTACTATACACTAAACAATAAAGTAGTTGCAAATTGCCATAAACAACCAAATACAAACTTTGAAAAATATATTTTTAAATTATCTGATTCTGAATTTATTAATAATGTAATTCAAGCTTTAGTTAAAGTTAATCCTAAAATTAAACTAATATTTACTGTTTCTCCTGTTATACATATTAAAGATGGCATTGAAGAAAATTATTTATCAAAAAGCACATTGCGATTATTAATTGAGCAAATTTGCTCAGAATTTAATCAGTGTTTTTACTTTCCGGCCTATGAATTAGTTAATGCAGATTTGCGTGATTACAGATTTTATAAAGAAGATTTAGCGCATCCTAATCAAATGGCAATTGAATATATTTATTCGAAATTTAAATATTGTTATTTTAACGAAGAAACCATAAAAATAAGTAATGAAATAAATAATTTTTCGAAATTATGTTCGCATAAAATTTTAAATAAAAAATTAGAAAAACAACATGATGAAAAAATTATTGAAACAAAACGTATGCTTCAGTCAAAATATCCATTTATAACTTTATAATTAACTATAATTAAGTTGCTTAATTACCTTATACACCTTAACTTTGAACACTAATGAGCTTAGTAAATTATAATTCCAATAAACCTATTATAAACTGGTTATTAACAGGATGTTTTTTAATTTATATAATGGTTGTAGTAGGTTGTTTAACTCGATTAACCCACTCAGGCTTATCAATTACCGATTGGAGTTTTATGGGTAGTGTACCTCCATTAAATGAAGATATGTGGCTTGAAAGATTTATGAAATACCAACAAAGTCCTGAATTTCAAAAAATAAATTATAACATGACATTGGCAGAATTTAAACCCATATTTTTATGGGAATACATTCATCGTTTAATTGGAAGAGCAATAGGTTATATATTTTTATTTGGCTTTTTATATTTTTTAATTAAAAAGAAATTTAAAAAAGATATGATAGTGCCATTAATTGTATTGTTTTTTATGGGTGCAATGCAAGCTGTTATTGGTTGGTGGATGGTTTATAGCGGCTTACAAAAACAACCCGCAGTAAGTCATTACAGATTAGCTACACATTTAATGAGTGCGTTTACGCTTTTTGCATTTACTTTTTGGTACGCATTAAAATTAAAAAATATTGAAGATAGAACAAATACAGTTAATGAAGGCTATAAGTTAAAATGGATTACAATTATTTTTTTTATTGTACTAATTATTCAAATAATTTATGGAGCATTTACCGCAGGATTTGTAGAAGGTGATGCTACTAAGGTAAGACCAGGTCATATTTTTAATACTTGGCCAAAAATGGGCGATAGTTGGATTGCAGAGCAGGTTACAATGAAAGAAAGCTTTATGGAAAATATTTTAATTAACCCAAGCGGAATACAATTTATGCACCGAGTTTTAGCATTAATTGTAGTTTCAATTATTTGTATAATTTGGTATAAATCTAACAAACTAAAACTTAACGCAAAACAAAATTTAGGAATTACGCTTTTAATTTATGGTGTTACAATACAATTTATTTTAGGTGTATTTACCTTAATTTATCAAGTTCCTGTTATTTTAGGTGTTTTACATCAATCTGGTGCTTTTTTCTTATTTGCATCAACCATTTATTTAATTTTTCATATTTTTAAACCAAATAAAGTAAACTAATTTGAACGATTTTTTTGATAACCCTCAGCCTTCTGAAACAGCAACAAATGGTTTCTTACCAAAACCCGTTTTATATAACGAACAACAAAATCAAATAAGTAAATCTATTACTAGCATTTTATTATATGGTTTGCTTTTTTACTTTTTGTTTTCAAAAGACTTGGTTTATATAGCGGCTTTACTTTTAATCATTATTATTCATGAAATGGGTCATTTTATAATGATGAAAATATTTAACTATCAAAATTTAAAAATATTTTTTATTCCATTATTAGGTGCATATACTAGTGGAAAAAAACAAGTTGTTACTCAATTACAATTGCTATTAATTTTAATTGCAGGTCCTTTACCAGGCTTAATAATTGGCGGTATTTTATATTTTTTAAACTTAAAACAACCAAATGATACATTACAAATGGTTAGTACAACGTTTATTGCCATAAACTTTTTTAATTTATTACCTTTTTATCCATTAGATGGTGGAAGAATAATTGACACCTTATTTTCGAAAGACAATTTTATTATTAGAATGGTATTTACAATTATTTCTATAATTTGTTTAGTTGGAATTGGAATACTAACTCAAAGTTTTTTTCTTTTAATTATACCAGTTTTAATAGGTATAGAGCTATATAATGAAAGTAAAAATGAAAAAGTTAGGCAATATTTAAAAACAGAAAATATTGATTTCAAAGTTGAATACAACGACTTAAATGATAAAGATTATTGGCTTATAAGAGATTGCATTTTGTTTCAATTTAGAAAAAAATATGCAATTGCAGAGCCTGGAATATACGAATACAGCGTAATTGAGCCTGTTCTTACAAAACATGTAATTAGTGTTTTACAAACAAAAGTTATTTATAACATAAATGGAATTTTTAAAATACTTTCGCTTTTAATTTATATTGCACTAATAGTAATTCCAATTCTTATAGCAATTAAACAATACAATGCTTAAGTATTAATTTGATGTTGTATTTTAACAATTAAATCTTTTGCTAATTTATTCCATGTAAAATTATTTTTTATTAAGTTTAAGCTACTTTGCTTCTTAATATCTAATTCTAAAGTATTTGTTCTAAAAATTTGTTGTATAACCTTAATTAGTGTTTGCTCAGAACTATCATTTAATAAAAATCCGTTTTCATTATTAACTAAAACATTAGTTGCACCTACATCTGTTGCAACAACAGTTAAGCCATTTGCCATTGCTTCTAATATTACGTTTGGCATTCCTTCGCTATAACTTGGGCAAAGCAAAACGTCGTTTTGTTTAATTAAATTTTTTAATATTACTTTATCTCTTATTTCGCCAAAATAATTAACGTGCTTTAATTTTAACTTTTTATCATCAGGTATATTTCCAATAAAATTAAAATGGGCATATGATGTTAACTCTTTATCTAAAAGATTAATTGCCTTATTAATTTCTTCAATTCCTTTTCTGCGTTCATATCTTCCTAAATATAAAAATTGAATTGGTTTTTTGGTAACATGTATTGCAAATTCAGTGCTTTCGTCTTCTACACCACTTGGAAGTTCAATAATTTTATTTTCAGTTACACCTAATTGTTTAATAATAGTTGTAATTTTCCCTCCATAACTAAAAACAACATCTGCGTTTAAACTTAGTTTTTTTACAGGTTTGCGTAGTAAAAATATTTGCTGAAGTTTAATTTTAAAATTTGGTGGTTTTTGAAACATTTCGTAACCATGAAATTTAACTCCAATTTTGCAACATTTTATTTTTCCAAGTTTTTTTTGTTCAATTAAATACCAACCAGTAAAACCTTTAGTGTAAATAAAATCGTAAGAAGGTAAGTTGTTTTTAATTTCCTCAAAAATTAATTTTGAGTGTAAATAAGAGGCTTTAAGATAATGACCAGGTAACTTATTTAATTTAGGAAAATCAACTATAATTGAATTAATGTACTTTTTTTCTTCATCAGTAAAAACATCTAATTTACTAATGTTTAATTGGCTTTGATTAAAGTGTATTAAATCAATATATACTTTATTTTGAGCAAAGTATTTACATAAATAAAACGAATGTTTTTGCATTCCTCCCATTACATAAGGCCAAATTCCATCTGTTATGAGAGCAATTTTCAAAAAATAAATTATTTTGAAACGTACATTACTTCTTTAACTGCTTTTACAACTTTTGCTACACTAGGTAAACTTGCTTCAATAAGAGTTGGAGCATAAGGTAAAGGAGTATCTGCAGTTGTTATTCTAGTTACTGGAGCATCTAAATAATCAAACGCCTTTTTTTGAACCATAAACGCTATTTCACTACTTATACTCGCTAAAGGCCAAGCTTCTTCAACAACAACTAATCTATTTGTTTTTTTAACAGAATTAATTACTGTGTCATAATCTATTGGTCTTACAGTTCTTAAGTCAATAAGTTCTGCGTTAATTCCTTCTTTTTCTAATTCATCGCATGCAGCTTTGGCAACTTTTAAAATTTTCCCAAAACTTACAATTGTAACATCTGTTCCTTGTTTTTTAATATCAGCAACACCTAATGGAATAGTGTATTCTTCTTCTGGTATTTCTCCTTTATCTCCATACATTTGTTCGCTTTCCATAAAAATAACAGGGTCGTTATCTCTAATTGCAGATTTTAAAAGTCCTTTTGCGTCATAAGGATTACTAGGTACAACTACTTTTAATCCTGGGCAATTTGCATACCAATTTTCAAAAGCTTGTGAGTGTTGCGAACTTAACATACCTGCGCTAGCTGTTGGTCCTCTAAATACAATTGGACAATTATATTGGCCACCACTCATACTGTATATTTTTGCTGCACTATTAATTACTTGGTCTATTGCTACTAAACTAAAATTAAAAGTCATAAATTCAACAATAGGGCGCAAACCATTACATGCAGCACCTACTCCTATACCAGCAAAACCAAGTTCAGCAATTGGTGTATCAATAATGCGTTTTGCCCCAAACTCAGCTAACATTCCTTTACTTACTTTGTAGGCACCGTTATATTCGGCAACTTCTTCTCCCATTAAAAAAATGTTAGGATCTCTACGCATTTCTTCACTCATTGCCTCACGTAATGCTTCTCTAAATTCTACAGTTTTCATTAATTATTTTGACTTATAAATTATGGTTTAAATTTAACAATTAAATTTAGTTTTTCATAACAATTTGTAACTACCATTTCGACCTTTATTTTTGGAGATTTCCAATTTTTTAATATATTTACTTATATAATTTTAAAACAAAACCATGAAAAGAATTTATACAACAATTATTGCAAGCATATTTATATCCGTTACAGTAAATGCTCAATTAACATTAACAAAAGCTTTTAACGAACCTATAATTGGCGATGCTTATGTTAATAAAGGGTTTGATACAGTTAATACAGTACCAAAAAATGTAGGTGCCAATCAAATATGGAACTTTAGTGCATTTACACAAAATACTGTAACATCTTCTGGGACATTTACCTCAGCTTCATCTGTAGCAACTGCTAGTAATTATGCGGGCTGTAATTTAGTAGAAGACCAAGGAAGTAATAATTATTTATTTGAAAAAACTACATCAACCCCTACAACCCAAGTAGAATTATTAGGTATGCAAAATGGTACTGTTACTAGTTTTAATTTTACAAATTCAGCTATTGCAGCAATTTGGCCAGTAAGTTTTGGATATAATAATACAGATAATTTTAGCGGAACTGTAAGTTCAAGTTTTGGAGCAGGTAACATCTCAGGAACTCTAAATAACTCTGCTACAGGAACAGGTACTATTAATTTACCAGGTAGTAACACTTTAAATAATATTTTACAAACTAAAACAACTCTAACATTAAATGCGGTTGTGGGTACTGCTCCATTTCAATTTACTTTAAATGCCCAAAATACAACTTATAATTATTACCATAGTAGTAATAAATTTGCGTTAGTTGAAGTAAAATATGAAAAGCAAACTTTAACCTCAGTTGGCGGCCCAACGGTAACAAATACTGCTTCGGCAAAAATAAATACAGTTGCAATTACAGGCATTAATGATAAAAATTTTGATGCTACTTTTCAAATTTTTCCTAACCCTGCAACAAACAATATAACTGTAAACTTAACTAATGTTAATAATACAAATGGCTCAATTTATTTAATTAATAATTTAGGTTCAATAATTAAAACAATCGATTTAGGAAATGAATCTATTATTAAAAAAGAAATTTCGATTAATGATTTACCAAAAGGTATTTATTTTGTGAAAACACAATTAGGAAACTCAAGCTCAACAAGAAAATTAATTGTTAATTAGTACTTTTAAACATAAAATAAAAAACCATCACAAAATGATGGTTTTTTTTATTTATAACTATTGATAGTTTTTTAATTAAATCTTATTTTTTTACTATTAACTTCAAATTCTCAAATTATAAAATGGCTTTTAACGAAGAAGAAAATATTGAAGTAATAGGTGCCCGTTCACACAATTTAAAAAATATTGATGTAACTATTCCTCGTAATAAATTAGTTGTAATTACAGGTTTATCTGGTTCAGGCAAATCTAGTTTAGCGTTTGACACAATTTACGCCGAAGGACAAAGAAGATATATAGAAAGTTTTAGTAGCTATGCCCGTCAATTTTTAGGAAATTTAGAAAGACCTGATGTAGATAAAATTTCAGGATTAAGTCCTGTTATTTCTATCGAACAAAAAACAGTTAATAAAAATCCTCGTTCAACAGTTGGTACAATTACCGAAATTTATGATTTTTTACGTTTGTTATTTGCCCGTGCAGGACACGCATACAGCTATAATACCAACGAAAAAATGGTACGTTATAGCGATGAACAAATTATTGAACTGATTATAGAAAAATATCAAAATCAAAAAATAAATTTACTTGCCCCTATTATAAAAGGCAGAAAAGGACATTACCGCGAATTGTTTGAAGATACCAGAAAAAAAGGATTTACTAAAGTGCGCATTGATGGTGAGATTATGGATTTAACTCCAAAAATGCAAGTTGACAGATACAAAGTACATGATATTGAAATAGTAATTGATAGAATTGAAATTAATAAAGACAGTAAAACACGTCTCACGCAAAGCCTTCAAACTGCCATGAAACATGGTAGTGGAACAATAATGGTTTTACCTCATACTGAAATTGAAACTGAAAATAAAAAGAAAAATCAAAGTTTTGGTTTTGGTAAAGTTCAATTTTATAGCCGTTTATTAATGTGCCCCACAACTGGCATTAGTTATGATGAACCAGCACCTAACTTATTTTCTTTTAACTCTCCTTATGGCGCCTGTACCAAATGTAATGGTTTGGGTTTGGTTTCAGAAATAGATATTAATAAAATAATCCCTAATAAAAAGCTATCTATAGCAAAAGGTGCTATTACTGCAACTAATGTTAACAAAGGTTCGTGGTTGTTTAAACAAATAGAGGCAATAGGAAAAGTTTATAATTTTACGATTGATACACCTTTTGAAGAAATTGATGATGATGCAGTAAACATTTTATTAAATGGAAGCGAAGAATTATTTAAAGTTGTTTCAGAATCAGGGACTCATAATACTACATTTGAAGGCATTGTTCCTTTTATTGCTAAACACGCCGAAGACGATAGTAATCCAGGCATTCAACGATGGGTTCAAAATTTTACAAATAAAATAATTTGCTCAAAATGTAATGGAACTCGCTTAAAAAAAGAAAGTTTATTCTTTAAAATTGCTGATAAAAACATTTCTGAATTATCTGAAATGGATATTTCTGTATTACAAAACTGGTTTAATGAAATTGAAAAAAAATTAGACAAAAAACAAAATTTAATTGCTACCGAAATATTAAAAGAAATAAGAAGTAGAATTCAGTTTTTAATGGAAGTTGGGTTAGATTATGTAACATTAAACAGAAGCAGTAAAACTTTAAGTGGCGGCGAAGCTCAACGCATAAGGTTAGCAACACAAATAGGCTCGCAATTAGTTGGCGTTTTATATATTTTAGACGAACCAAGTATTGGTTTACATCAAAGAGATAATGTAAAATTAATTGAAGCTTTAAAAAATTTAAGAGATGTAGGCAATAGTATATTAGTTGTTGAACACGATAAAGATATGATTGTTGAAAGCGATTATGTAATTGATATTGGGCCAGGAGCTGGTGTTCATGGGGGTAATATTGTAGCTGCAGATACTCCAAAAAACATGCTTAAGTTTAATACAGTAACTGCAAAATATATAACAGGCAAACTAAACATTCAAATTCCAAAAACAAGACGAAAAGGGAATGGTAAATTATTACAACTAAATAATTGCTCTGGCCACAATTTAAAAAACATAAGTGTACAATTCCCATTAGGTAAATTTATTTGCGTTACTGGTGTAAGTGGTAGTGGAAAAAGCAGTTTAATAAACGAAACGTTATACCCTATTCTATCAGCACACTTTTATAAAAGCGAAAAAAAACCTTTGCCTTATAAAAACATTGTTGGAATTGAAAACATTGATAAAGTAATTGACATTGACCAAAGCCCTATTGGAAGAACACCGCGCAGTAACCCCGCTACATACACCAAAGTTTTTGATGAAATAAGAAATTTATTTTCTGTAATTCCTGAAGCTAAAATTAGAGGATATAAGCCAGGTAGATTTTCATTTAATGTAAAAGGCGGACGTTGCGAAACCTGTGGTGGAGCTGGGGTTAAAACAATTGAAATGAATTTTTTACCTGATGTTTATGTGCATTGCGATACTTGTAACGGGAAAAGATACAATAGAGAAACATTAGAAATTAGATTTAAAGGAAAATCTATTAGTGATGTTTTAAATATGACCATAGATACAGCTTGTAACTTTTTTGAAAACAACCCAAATATTTTTCGACAAATTAAAACACTACAAGATGTTGGCTTAGGCTATATTACTTTAGGTCAACAAGCTACAACATTAAGCGGAGGCGAAGCACAACGTGTAAAACTTGCAACCGAATTAAGTAAAAAAAATACTGGTAATACCTTTTATATTTTAGATGAACCAACTACTGGGCTTCATTTTGAAGACATAAGAGTTTTACTTGACGTTTTAAATAAATTAGTTGATAGCGGAAACACAGTTTTAGTAATTGAACATAATTTAGATGTTATAAAAGTAGCAGATTGGATAATAGACATAGGCCCAGAAGGTGGTAAAAAAGGCGGAGAAATTTTATTTGAAGGCACACCAGAAAATATGGTAAATATTAAAAAAAGTTATACAGCACCTTTCTTAAAAAAAGAACTAACTTTCAAAACCAAATAACATAATATAAAATTTGTTATTATAAAAATCGTAAATTATTTATTTTCAATAATTTACAAAAAATCACTTAAAGCAGGTTATTAAAAAAATAATGTTAAAATGTTTAAACAACATTTTTGTTAAAAATTATATAAAATTGAAACAAAAATCATTCTAACCCTGTATACATTTGTGCAGATATGGCTTCAAAACGAAAAAACGACATGAGTTTAAAAGAAGTAATTGCTTTAATTACACTTTTAGATGACCCAGATGATTTAATCTTTACTCAAGTTAAAGATCGTTTTATGATTTTAGGTCCGCCTGCAATACCACATTTAGAAACAGCTTGGGAAAATAGCTTTGATGCAATTATGCAAAAGCGAATTGAAACCATTATTCATGATATTAATTTTGAAGCTATTAAAAAAGGATTAAAAGAATGGTCAAAAAACGATCAAGATGATTTATTAAAAGGTATTCTTATCTTATCGCACTATCAATACCCAGGTTTTGATGAACAAAAAATTAAAAAACAATTAGGTCAAATAAAACAAGATGTATGGTTAGAGTTACACGATGATTTAACCGCATTAGAAAAAGTAAAAATTATAAATCATATTTTATTTGAGGTGCATAATTTTAGTGGAAACATTACCAATTACCACGCCCCACAAAACTCTTTTTTAAATAATGTTTTAGAAACCAAAAAAGGAAACCCATTAATGTTAAGTGTAGTTTATTCTTTAATTTGTAAAGAACTAAACATTCCTGTATATGGCATTAACTTACCACAACACTTTGTATTAGCATATGTAAATGATTTTACTAACTTATTTGATGCTAATCATAAAACATTTTCTGATAATATTTTGTTTTACATTAACCCGTTTAGCAAGGGTTTAATTTTTAATCAAAAAGACATTGATAATTTTTTAAAACAATTAAACCTAGAGCCAGAAAACAAATATTATCTGCCTTGCAGTAATGCAGAAATATTAAAACGTTGTATAAATAACTTAATTTTTTCGTACGAAAAATTAGGTTATTCAGATAAAGTTACCGAACTAAAACAACTCGAAAACCAAGTTTAATTTTTTACCAAATAAATGTTATAACCTGCTTTAAATCAGGGTGTAAACTTTTTCCAACAGGGCAAGTGCGAGCTGTATTTTCGTAAATTATTTTTTCCTTATCAGTAAAATTACTTTTAGGGAAAGTTAAATTAACGTGTATTTCTGAAACTCGTCTTGGTTCAGTTGCCATAACTTTTGTAACCTCAGCAGTTGTACCATCAATACTCGTCATACCTTCGCTTTGTGCTTTAATTCCCATTACAGTAATCATACAAGTAGCCAAACTTGTTGCTAAAGTATCTGTAGGAGAAAAAGCCTCTCCTTTACCATGATTATCAACCGGAGCATCAGTAATTATAGAAGATTTACTTTGTAAATGAGTTGCTTCAGTTCTAAGATTTCCAAGGTATTTAACAATGCTTGTAGCCATATTTTAATGTATTTGTAAATTTTAAGATAAAATTAAGTAATTTTGTTATTAATGCCGAATAAGTTTGTAATATTTATAGTTTTATTATTTATTTCATTAAATATTAAAACTCAGTCTATTTACGATTTTGGTGAAGGAAACGGCAAAGATTTAAATGTTTTGTACCGTAATGATATTTCAGCAAAATTAACTTTAGATTCTAGAGGTGTTGGGTTTTCTGTTAGGCGCGGTAAACATATTACAGCAAAAAGTAGATATTTTTACGAAGGCGAAATTCAATCGATGCGCCATCCTAAACAAATTTATTCTGTTGGTCAAGCACAAGATAGAAAGCGTTTTGTTTATGGGAAAATAAATTCGGTTTATATGTTTAGAGGGGCGTTTGGCTATCAAAATATTATAGCAGGAAAAGGAGATAATAAAGCTGTAGAAGTTAGATATTTATTTACAGTTGGACCAACTTTAGCATTTGCAAAACCATATTATTACCAAGTTTACAACCCTAAACGTTCCGAAATTAATCAAACCGAAGAAGTTCAATTTAATGCTCAAAATTTTACTATAGATTCAATTGCAGGGAGAGGTGCATTTGTATCTGGTTTAGAAAAAACAAAAATTTATCCTGCAATAACAACTAAATTTAATTTAAGTTTTGAGTATGCTAATTACACTAATTTAATTCGAGCAATTGAAACAGGCGTTACGTTAGATGTTTTTCCAAAAGCATTGCCAATAATGGCACGTAACCCTAGCGAAAATTTTATTTTAACCATTCATTTAGGATTTGTGATTGGTAACAAATGGTTTTAAAACATGGAACTAAGCGACGAAAAAAAAATTAAGAAGCCAGATTGGTTAAGAGTTAAATTACCAACAGGGCAAGAATACTTAAACGTACGAAACATTGTAAGCAAACATAAATTACATACAATTTGCGAAAGTGGTAATTGCCCAAACATGGGCGAATGTTGGGGCGCAGGCACTGCTACATTTATGATTTTGGGTAATATTTGTACGCGCAGTTGCGGATTTTGTGCTGTTGCAACAGGTAAACCTAAGCCTGCAGATTGGGATGAGCCTAAGCGAGTTGCAAACTCAGTTAAATTAATGAATGTAAAACATTGTGTTATAACAAGTGTTGATAGAGATGATTTAAAAGATGGAGGTTCTATAATTTGGGCAGAAACCATTAAAGCAATACGTGAAATTAGTCCTGAAACTAAATTTGAATGCTTAATACCAGATTTTGCAGGTAAATGGGAAAACTTACAACGAATAATTGATGTAAAACCAGATATAGTTTCGCATAACATTGAAACCGTTAGAAGATTAACTGCACAAGTAAGAATACAAGCCAAATACGACAGAAGCTTAGAAGTTTTAAAAAGACTAAATGAGCAAAATGTAAAAACCAAATGTGGTTTAATGCTTGGTTTAGGCGAAACAGAAGATGAAATTTACGAAACAATTAACGACTTATCAAACGTAAATTGCAATGTATTAACTATGGGGCAATATTTACAACCAACCACTAAACATTTACCAGTTATGCGTTTTGTGCCACCTGCTGATTTTAATAAATACAGAGAATACGCCTTAACAAAAGGTTTTAAATATGTAGAAAGCGGACCTTTAGTTAGATCATCATACCATGCAGAAAAACATGTATTTTAATAATGTTTGAAAAAGACTCGTGGCTCGAAATACTTGCGGCCATAAAACAAAATAAATTACGAACTTTTTTAACTGCCTTTAGCGTTGGTTGGGGAATTTTTATTTTAATAATATTACTCGGCGCAGGCAATGGCTTAACAAATGGCGCTAAATCTCAATTTGCAGGAGATGCTGTAAATTCTATTTTTGTTGAACCTGGCAAAACTACAATTGCCCAAAATGGATACAAAGTTGGAAGAGAAATAAAATTAACCAATCAAGATTTTGAACTAATTGTAAAAAAATTCCCGCAATTAGGTTATAAAACTGCAAACCATACACAAGGCCAAATGCATAATGTAATTTATAAAAAAGAAAAAGGAAATTATCTATGCAGACCTTGCCTACCCGATAACTATTTTTTAGAAAATGCATCATTAGTTACAGGGCGTTTTTTAAACCAAGCTGATATTAATGAATATAGAAAAGTTTGTGTAGTTGGTATTGCAATGGCAGAAGCGTTGTTTAAAAAAGAAAATCCTATTGGTAAATTTTTAAATATAGATGGTACATTTTTTTTAGTTGTAGGCACATTTAAAGATGCAAATAGAAATGAAATGTTAAGAGCGTATTTGCCTTTAACTACAGCTCAAAGAGTTTATAATTATCAAAATAAAATTAATTTAATGTGGTTAGGTTTAAATAATTTAAACCTAGAAGAAAGTGAACAGTTAGCAGCAGAAATAAGAAAAACTATTGCAACAAAATATAATTTTAGCACAAACGATAGAAATGCATTATTTGTAAATAACCTTTACGCCGAATACAAAAAAATAATGAGCTTATTAACTGGTATAAAACTATTTGTTTGGATTATTGGTATTATGACATTAATAGCGGGTATTGTAGGGGTAAGCAATATTATGATAATTGTAGTAAAAGAACGTACACGTGAAATTGGAATAAGAAAAGCAATTGGGGCAAGTCCCTCGTCTATTATTGGAATTATATTGCAAGAAAGTATTTTTATTACTGCATTAGCTGGTTTTACAGGGTTGCTAGTAGGTACAGGAATTTTATACCTTGTAAATAAAATTGGAATTGATAGCGATTTTTTTAAACAACCTCAAGTAAATTTAAGTGTTGCTTTATCTGCAACATTATTAATTATTATTGCAGGCGCAATTGCTGGTTTAATTCCCGCTCTAAAAGCCGCTAAAATACACCCAATTGAAGCATTAAGAAGTTATTAAGGATTTAAATTATTAACGAGTAGAATAAACATATATATAATTTTATCATAATACTTTTATTTTAGCTTAGTATTTAACTAAAACACTTTATTATTTAGAAACACTAAATATTTATAAATATCAGTAAGAGATAATAAAATAACAATACGACAAATGACGTATTATTTAATGAGTTAAAATTTTTTCGATTAATTTAAGAAAACAACACCTATTAAAAAGTATTTTACAAATACCCTATCCGCCTCTGCGAACTAATGACCCAAGTCCGGCCAAAGCAACTATAATTAAAACAACTACTGCAACAATAGCTATTACCTTTATAAGTGGGTAAATTTGAAGGTAAAAATAGATTAAAAAAGCAACTGCAATTATTAAACTTACAATTAAATAACCAATATATAAGTTACCAATAAAATTTAAAAAATCATTTTTTTTACCAATAAGTTTTTTTTGATTTATAGTTTTAAATTTATAATTTATTAACGGTAAACTATTTTTTAAACTGGCAACAACATTTTTATTTTTTTGAAGTTTTTCTTCAGATTTAAAATTCTTATTTTCTATTAAGGTACTTTTATTTTCAAAATTTAAATCATTGGCTAATTTATTATCAACTAATTCTTCTTCTTTACTAAGCAAACTAACTGGTTTTAAATAAATTTTATCAGAATTTAATTCACTTGCAATTGGTTTAGTGGTTTTTAATTTAGTTAAAGAATTTTTATGTGTTTTAGTGTGCGCAAAGTAAATCCCGTTATTATATTTTCTTTTTTGAATAGAAAATTTTGATGAACAAGAAGAAGTTATTATTAAAATAACAATAAAGTTTAAAGTTAATTTCACCACAATAATAGTTTTAAGTTAATGCAATTTACAAAAAAATACTCAAAAAATTTATTCAATTATAACTATTCAACCATTAAAAGTAACATTTAAGCACATTAATTTGATCATAAAATAGTTAATAAAACATATTATAAATCGGTCTAAGCCTTTTTAGATTTGTATAAGAAAGCAAAAAGCCTCAATTTCTTGAGGCTTTATTTAGTAGCGGGAGATGGATTCGAACCAACGACCTTTGGGTTATGAGCCCAACGAGCTACCCCTGCTCTATCCCGCAATATCTTTATTTAATTTTGCTTAAGGGTAATCAATTTGTTAAATTGAGGGTGCAAAGTTACGTATATTTCCGAATTA
Organism: Bacteroidota bacterium; assembly: GCA_020162035.1. Classification (GTDB taxonomy): domain Bacteria; phylum Bacteroidota; class Bacteroidia; order B-17B0; family Aurantibacillaceae; genus Aurantibacillus. Next base: position 271,402 of record JAIUNM010000001.1, read on the forward strand.
AACAAACAATTTTGTTTTTAATTAACTAATACCTTTAAAATACTAGGGATGATGGTACTTTTCGCCCTTTAAAATAGTAAATGATCGGTAAAGTTGTTCTACAAAAAATAATCGTATCATTTGATGTGAAAAGGTCATTTTAGAAAAAGAAATTTTATCATTAGCGCGTAAATAAATTTCATTATCAAAACCAAAAGGCCCACCAATAATAAACACCACACGCTTTAAAGATGCATTTTGTTTGTGTTGAAGGTAATTTGCAAATTCTATTGAAGTACAATTTTTTCCGTTTTCATCAAGCAAAATAACAAAATCGTCTTTTAATAAAAAATCAGAAATTTGTTTGGTCTCATATAACTTTTGTTCGTTAAAAGTTCTTAAACGAATGTTTTTTGGTACATTAATTGTAATTATTTCAAACGAAGTGTAATTTTTTAAACGTTTTAAATAAATTGAAATTCCCTCATCTAAATACTTATCTTGCGTTTTATCTACTTGCAATAGCACATATTTCATTTGTTAAAATTGCAAAAAAATCATGTATCTTTGTTATATAAAATGAAATTTATCACCACTATACTAATAACGCTTTTTTTAAACACTTTTAATGTTATTGATATTAATGATGATATTCTTAATGGCTTTAAGCAAAATAAAAGTGCAGAAGTTGCTAAACATTTTGACGAAAAAATATCTTTAAAAATTATCACGCAAGAAGATGTTTTAAGCAAAGCACAAGCAGAAGCTAACTTAAAATTTTTTTTCGAAAAACATCCAATAAAATCTTACTCTAAACAAAAAACAACTTCAATAAATTCAACCTCTTATTACCTAAATACTAACCTAGAAGGTGAAAATGAAAAGTTTAGATTAACCCTTTTGGTTAGACGTAATTTAATTGCGCAAATGCGTATTGAACAGCTTAATGAATAATTTTATAAAAAAACACAGTAACCATTTTAATATAAATACATTTATAAAAAATGCATTTATTGAAGATGTAGGTAAAGGTGATTTCACTTCTCTTTCTACAATTCCAAAAAACAAAACTGGTAAAATGAAATTATTAGTTAAAGAAAACGGAATTATTGCTGGCGTTGAAGCAGCTTACCTTATATTAAAAGTAGCTGATAAAAACATTAAACTAACTAAATTTATTAATGATGGTGCTTTTGTAAAAAAAGGAGATATTGTTTTTATAGCCGAAGGAAATTTACAAAAATTATTAGTTGCAGAACGTTTATTATTAAACATAATGCAACGCATGAGCGGCATTGCTACAAAAACAAACTTTTTACAAAGTTTATGTAAAGGCACAAATGCTAAAGTTATTGATACACGAAAAACCACACCTGGATTTAGATTTTTTGAAAAGTGGGCTGTAATTATTGGGGGTGGTGCAAACCATCGCTACGGCTTATATGATATGATTTTAATTAAAGATAACCATATTGATTTTGCCGGAGGAATAACACAAGCTATTGATGCTGCAAATAATTATATTAAAAAAAACAAACTTAAAATTCCTATTGAGGTTGAAACACGCTCTATTAATGATGTAAAAAAAGTTTTAGCCCATGGAAAGGTAAATAGAATTATGTTGGATAATTATTCTACTACCGATACTAAAAAAGCAGTTGCATTAATAAAACAAAAGTTTGAAGTTGAATCTTCAGGTGGCATTAATGAAACAACAATTGCTTCATACGCCAAATGTGGCGTTGATTTTATTAGTATTGGTGCACTTACTCACCAAATTAAAAGTTTAGATTTAAGTTTTAAAGCTATTGGTTAATTTATTAGCCTTTATTTCTAAATAAATAAATTGCGCCAACAATTACAGCAATTATTGAAATAACAAACAATGCAATTTTAATTGCACTATATGGTCTTTCTCCTTGCACCTCGCCCGTTCTTGCATTTACAGTAAATCGATAAACTTTATCGTTGTATTTATATGCACTTATCCATAATGGCAACAAAATATGTTTAAATTTTATGTCGTTATACTCTGTACTTAACGTTGTGATTTGTTGTGCATCACCTCCAATATCGCTATTAACAGACGATCTTATTTTCTCGTCCATTCTAATTTTTGCTTTTCCAAACCCATCTTTTAAATTTGTTTGGTAGCTTTCTGTTACAAAACCAGCTAAAAAATTATCATTGTAACTTACTAATTCTGGTAAATCCCAAGGCTCTAAATCGTTCACTAATTTTTCGGGTAAAGATTTACTTGCGCAAACTAATACATCATCAAACGTATTACTTACATGTCCTGATGCGGCAGACCATCTTGTTTTTTGAACATTACGAGTTTGACGATTTCCATTACTATCTGTATAAGACTCTGAAACATAATAATGATCGCCCCTCATACCTGTATAATTTGATTCAGTATTACTATCATATGTCCAATAAGGCATATAAACACCTTTTAGTCTTTCTGTACTATTACGTGCATAAAGTTTTAATTTACTTGGTGCAAACCACAAACCATTTACCCAGCTTATAAAACCATCTTTAGCTTTATTTCTATCAGTTTTAAAAGGTAAAACGTAACTTGGTTTAATTATGTTGCATGTACTTGCATCTTTTATAACTAAAGGTGTATCACAATAAGGGCAATTGGTACTTGTTACATTTGGTTGCAGTGTTGTATTTGCTCCACAGCCACCACATTTAACTGTGCTAATTGTTTGTTGTTCTGTTTTAGATTCAGCGTTATCAATAAAAGAATTAAAATCGTTTTCAATTACTTCAACTTTTTCGGCTACAATTTCATTAAGAGTTTGGCAATAATCGCACGATAAACTTTGTGTACCAGGTTTAAATTTTAAATTCGCACCACAATTTTTACATTTAATTGTACCTGTGTTTTGTGCATTTTCGTCAAAAGGAATATCAGACATATGTGTTTAATTTAACAATCTAAAAATAATGTATTTTTAAAATAAAAACAAGACTTTAATCAACATCAGTAACTCCGCCACTTACAACAAATTTCATTACCTCTGAAGCTTCTTTATCTATTGTTTTAATTTGGCTAATAGGCACTATAATTATTTTACCCGATAAGCTGTAACTTAAAGGCATATAAACAGCAACTTTATTTTGTATCCCTAAATCAGATAAGTTTTCTTGAGTAATAAATCCAATTTCCTCAATATTTGCTTGTGGATTAGTTAATACTAATACAGGTTTATTAAATTTCTTTTTATTTCCTACAAATGCATTTGTAAAATCTTTAACTGGGGAATAAATATGGCGAATAAAAGGTGCATGTTCTAATTTATCTTCAATGGCATTAAATAAATTTTTTAAAATAAAACTAGATGCTAATGCCCCAAGTAGTGCAATAAATCCAAAAGTTAAAACAATACCAAATAATGTATTTAACATTAAACTTTCGCTTAACCCAAATACCGAAAACCAAGATGAAATAATATCAAACATTTTAAATAATAAAAACAAGGTTATTATTAACGGTATAAATAAAATTAAGCCTTGTAAAAAATAACTTAAAATTTTTCTCATGGGGTAAATGTTTTAGGTTTAATAATTTTAAAATTAACTAAGGTTTTAATAATCTCATTTTTAAATAAGAAATACGTTATAATTAAATAAAAAAATAGCTGTGTTACATAAAAATACAAATTGTAAGTTTTAGCTATATTAAATTGTATGATATTTATAATTATAAATGAATAAGGTAATAATTCTATTTTATAAAAATTATACTCGTATTTAAAAATAGATTTTGTAAATAATTTACTTAGTATAATTTGAATTAATTTAATTGCAATGCCAGAATAAATTGCACCAATTAATCCAAAATAATTAGTTAAAACAAACAATAATATTAATTGAATTAATGCACTTAAACCATATATTTTAAGTAAAACGTTTAAACGTTTTGTAAACATTATGGTTGCCATATACAAACTTATTATACCCTGTGTAACATAGGTTGTACCTAATAATCCTATATAAACATCACTCTCATAAAACTTTTTATTTTTAATAATTAATGGGTAAACTAGTGGCAATACAATGTAAAAACTACAAATCATTAATATGTTTAAAATATTAAACACATTAAAATATCTATTTGTTTCGGTAGTAGTTTTAAGCTCTTTATTTTTTGCCCAAAATTCAAAAACCTTTGGAAACACAACTGCCATTAAAGAATTTTGGATAAACATTATTCCAAAAAAACATTTAATTGCTAAATCGTATGTGTTTAAATCTTGCAATGTAATTTTGTTTTGTAAAACATATCTATCCACTTGTGTTATTAACCATGTAAACAAAACAAAGCCACAATACGGGATTGAAAAATAAAGTATATCTTTTATATAAGTATTATTTAGCTTAAAAGTTCCATTTTTATAAAATATATAAAAACCTAATAAAAATATTATAATTCCAGAATATAACCTCCCATAAATTGGTCCTAATAATGAATTTGGGTACATTTTTAAGCCAAGCACTGTAATTAAAACAGTAAGTATAAAATTAATAATATTATAAACTAAAAATTGGTTGGCTTGTTTTTTGTATATTAAAACCATACTTGCGGTTTTAAAAAACGAATTAAAAAAGGCTGTTAACAATGAGTAAAAACCATAGGGCCAAAAACTCATTTGCACTTGATCAGCAAATATTATTCCAAATAATTTGTTTCCAAATAACGAAATAATTAACAAAAGTAATAAACCAAAACTAACTAATAACAAAGCAACCTTTCCGGTAAATAATTTTTGTTCGGTTTCACTTTCGTGAAGCTGAGTGTATTTTACTCCAAAATAAGATTCGATAGATAATGAAAATATAATTTGCATTAAATACGAAAAACTAATGTAAAACGAAATTTGAGTATAGTTTAGTTCATTTAAATAATTTGTAAAAAAAGGCAGCATTAACAAACTACCAATCATAGGTAAAGAACCTCCAATTGTAAAAATTATGCTCGACTTAAAAAAAGATTTACTAATCAAAACTTAACTAATTATTGTATAAATTTGCTAAATAATTGGCTACTTTAATTAAAAAAGTAGTTAATTTACAACAATTTAATAGTTAATATGATTGATTACAAACCAGACGCCAATAAAACCGAAGTTGAAACTTTTTATAACAGTTATACAAAAAGTCAAAAAAAAATTGGTGTAAATATTAGACATAGAACCATTGTAAAAAATTTAAGAAAGTTAAATTTAAAAACAGACTCAAATGTTTTAGAAATTGGCTGTGGAATAGGAACCGTAAGCAGTTTAATACTTAAACACATTTCTAACGGCAAGTTTGTTGGGGTTGATATTAGTCCTGAAAGTATAGATTTAGCTAAAAAATTTAACAATGTCTATAAAAACGCAGAATTTATAGCGAATGATATGAGTGATTTTTCGCATAGTTTAAAATTTGATTTTGTTGTTTTTCCTGATGTTTTAGAACATATACCCGTTGAGCAACATAATAATTTATTTAAAAATGTAGCAAAAGTTTGTAAACCTAATACTACGGTATTAATAAACATACCTGAACCTAATTGTTTAAATTGGATTAGAAAAACTATGCCCGAAAAATTGCAGATAATAGACCAATCTTTAAGCATACAAGATTTATTAAATAATACCTACCCACATGGATTTAAATTAAGCTCTATGAACAACTATTCGTTGTATTATGAAGAAGGCGATTTTACGAGTATAGTACTTAAAACAAACATGACTCACGACAATTATACTTTAAAAAGCACACTACAAAGAGGTACAGAAAATTTTATAAGTAAGTTGTAATGCAATTATTTTTATTTACTAACTTTTTTCCATTAAAACGGAGCGAACCATTTTTAGTAAATGAATTTGAATACACAAAACAATATTTCAGTTCTATTAATATTTTACCTCTTTATGGTGTTTTAGAAAATGAAAAAATTGATAATGCTGTAATTCATAAACCAATATTTAAAGCATTTAAAACTACTCAATTAATTTTTGAAGGATTATTTAATTTAAGTAGCGTTAAATATCATTTAAAAGAAGTGCTTAATCAAAATTTACTATTTAAACCTAAAAAATTATACTGGAACATAAGCGGATGCTTTATAGCAAGAGCTTTTCAAAAACACCCAATATTTAATTTAATAATTCAAAAAAGTAAAACACAAAAATGTGTACTTTATTTTTATTGGGGCGATGGCATGGTAAATGCAATACCTTATTTATTAGAAAAAGCAACTAAACAAAATTTAAAAATCATAATACGTTTTCATGGATCGGATTTATACGAAAATTTTAAATCTAATTATTCGCCTTTAAGAAATTTAATTTTCACTAATGCTGATTTATTAGTTACAATTTCTGAGGCGGGTAAAACCTATCTTTGCTCTAAATATCCAAAACATGAGTCTAAAATTTATTTAAGTAGGCTTGGTGTATTATCTCAAATAAATGCAATTGCAAATTACAATAAAACAGATGTTATTACAATTGTAAGCGTTTCAAACATTATTCCTTTAAAACGAGTAAACTTAATTTTTGAAAGCTTACAACACATAAAATCAAAAATTAATTGGCATCATTTTGGTGCTGGCAAAGGATTTGAGGATTTAAATCAAAAAATAAAAAATAACTCTTCTGCTAATTTAAAAATAAACTTACACGGCTTTGTTGCTAATACCGAAATAATTAATTTTTATAAATCAACACAAGTGGATTTATTTATTAATTTAAGTACAAGTGAAGGCATACCTGTATCTATAATGGAAGCTTACTCCTTTGGAATACCAGCAATTGCTACTAATGTTGGAGGAACTGCCGAACTGGTATCAAATAAAAATGGGAGATTAATTGATGTAACTTTGGATGCAATAGCTATTGCAAAAACCATTGAAGAATTAATTAGTTTACCGATTACAGAATTTAATTTATTAAAAAAAGAAGCCTATCAAACTATTGAATTAAATTTTTCTACCGAAAAAAATTACAAACATTTTTACGAAATGGTTTTAAACCATAGTTAATTCGCCAGAAATATTTTTTTGTAACTGCTTTATAACTTCTTTAGTAGATTTTGATTGACCTAATAAAAACATTAATTTGGTAACAGCAGCTTCAAAAGTTAAATCATACCCCCCAATTACACCAATTTTTTTGAGTTGAGCACTGGTTTCGTATTTACCTTGCATAACTTCACCCTCTTGGCATTGGGTAACATTTAATACAACAATTCCTTTTTTTATAGTTTGTTTTAACTCATCAATAAACCAATCTTGTGTGGTGGCATTTCCTGCGCCAAAAGTTTCCATTACTACAGCTCTAATTCCTTTTGTTTGTAATATACTTTGTGTAATTTTTTTACTTATTCCTGGAAATAATTTTAAAACTGCAATATCATTATTTAACTCAGTATAAACATTAAGTTTTTTATTTTTTGGTTTTAATAAAGCATGTTTATTGTAATTAATTTCTATTCCAGCTTCTGCTAATACAGGATAATTAGGAGATTTAAAAGCGTCGAAGTGTTGCGAGTTGTATTTTATTGTTCTATTACCTCTGTATAATTTATATTCAAAATAAATACAAACTTCTTTTACAATTGGTTGCCCTTTATGTTTTGCACCTGCAATTTCAATTGCAGTAATTATATTTTCTTTACCATCTGTTCTGATAATACCTATGGGTAATTGCGAGCCTGTTAAAATAATAGGTTTATTTAAACCTTGTAACATAAAACTAAGTGAGCTAGCTGTAAAACTCATGGTATCACTTCCATGTAATACAACAAAACCATCAACTTTATTGTAATTTGTTTTTATAGTATTTGCAATTTCTACCCAAACCGTTGGGTGCATGTTACTACTATCTATTGGTTTTTTAAATGAAATTGAGGATAATTCAATATCAAACTTTTTAAGTTCAGGAATTTGTGCGGTTAATGCATTAAAATCAAATGGTTTTAATGAATGCGAATGAGGATCTTGAATCATCCCAATTGTACCACCTGTGTAAATTATTAAAACTTTACTTTTTTGCTGAGGTGCCATATTATAATAAAAAAGCGGAGATAAACTCCGCTTTAAATTTTAAACTTTAAATTAAAAAGGTAAATCGTCGTTATCAACAATATTACTAGCAAACACAGGATTGTTAGCTGTAGGAATAGATGACGATGATTGTTGATTAGAAGATTGATTTTGCGTTTGATTTGAGTTATTTCCTTGAAATTTATCAACTCTCCACGCCTCAAGGGTATTAAAATACTTAATTCCTTGTGGGCCATTCCATTCTCTTCCTCTTAAATTAAATTGAATTCTTAATTCATCTCCTTCATTAAACTGGTCTAACGTTGAGCATTTATCTTGTGTAATTTGAAAACTAACGTGTTGCGGATAAGGCGTGTTAGCTTCTGTTGTAACTACAAATTCTCTTTTTGTAAAACGTTCGCTTACTTTTTGTGTATCGAACTTAACTTTAAGTGTTCCTACTACTTCCATGATATATATATTTATTTATTAATTGCTATTTTAAGAAACTCTAATTTCGTTAAAAAATTGTACAAAACATAGTTAAAAAACATTAGTTTTTGAATTTTAACTAACAATTTAAATAAATATAAATTTTACTTAGCAGGCAATAATGTTGCTACACATTCGCCAAACCCTACTCTAATATTATCTTTTAAACAATAACCTTTAATTGTAATGGTATCAAAATCGTTTACAAATTTACGTTCTGTACCATCGTTTAATTTAATTGGTTTAGTTCCTCTCCATGTTAATTCCATCATACTACCAAATTCGCTTGGGTCTGGCCCGCTTATGGTGCCGCTCGCCATCATATCTCCAACATTTACATTACATCCGTTAACTGTATGGTGCGCCAATTGCTGTTCCATTGTCCAATACATATATTTGTAGTTTGACGAGCATATTTTATTATCTTGTCCATTTTGAGGTTTTAAAAACACATCTAATTTAATATCTAAATTTTTAATGCCTTTATATTCTAAATATGGTAATACTTTAGGTTCTTGCACATATCCTTCAGTGCGAAAAGGTTCTAAAGCTTCAAGTGTTACAACCCAAGGTGAAACGGTACTTGCAAAGTTTTTAGCTAAAAATGGGCCTAATGGGATATATTCCCAAGTTTGTATATCTCGCGCACTCCAATCATTAAACAAAACCATTCCAAAAATGTAATCATCAGCATTTTCAGTAGTTATACTTTCGCCCATTTGAGTAGATTTTCCAATAATAAACGCTGTTTCTAATTCAATATCTAATAATTTGCTTGGCCCATAAACTGGCAATTCTACATCTGCTGGTTTTTGTTGTCCTTTAGGGCGATGAAAATTAGTACCAGATACGGTAATAGATGATGCTCTACCATGATACCCCACCGGTAAATGTTTCCAATTTGGCATTAAGGCATTTTTAGGGTCGCGAATCATTGTGCCAATATTTGTGGCATGATCAATACTACTATAAAAATCGGTATAATCGCCCACTTTTACTGGCATTAGCATTTTAACTGCATTTTGTTTTTTAAAAACAGAATGAAACAATTTTTCATCTTTAATTAAAACGCTGTTATCGGCAGATAATAATTCTTGAATTTTAGCTCTTACTTTATTTGTAATTGGTTTGCCCAATTCAATAAATTCGTTTAAAAACTCTTTTGTAAAAACTTCTCTGTTTAAATCAAAAACATCTGCACTTTCTAATTCAAACAAATCGATAATGTACTCACCAATAGCAGAACACACATGGTGCTTAACATTAGAATCACTATAAATTCCAAAAGGTATATTGTGTATTGAAAAATCTGAATCGTCAGATATGTTTAATTTAGTTTTAAGTGTTGGATTTAAGTTCATTGTTATTGTTTTTTAAATTACTAATTGGTTTAATTATTAAACGTAAAGATTGGTCGAATGTAAAATATTTCCACAACCAATTTACAAATACTAAAATTTTATTTTTTACTCCTAAAATTAACATTAAGTGCAAAAACATCCAAAACAGCCATGCAAAAAAACCTTGAAATTTAAAGCTTGGTAAATCAACTACGGCTAAATGTCTTCCAATTGTTGCCATGCTTCCTTTATCGCTATATTCATATTGAATTAATTTAGTTTTATTAATACAATTTTTTAAGTTTTGCACTAAACAATCTGCTTGTTCGTTAGCTACAGTTGCAACTTGCGGATGCCCATTTGGATATTTTTCGGTATTCATTAAAGCTACATCTCCGATAGCAAAAATATTTTCAAAGCCCTCAACTTGGTTAAATCTGTTTACTTTAATTCTATTCCCTCTTCCTCTTTTATCTCCATCAATTCCATCAATTGTGTTTGCAACAACACCCGCAGCCCATATTAAATTTTTAGTTTTAATTTTTGTTCCATTAGATAGCGAAATTTCTATCCCGTCATATGAAGTAACTGAGGTTGATGTTAAAACATTTACACCTAATTTTTCTAAATACTCTTTTGATTTTTTTGAAGACACATCGCTCATAACCGAAAGTACTTTAGGAGATGCTTCAATAAGTGTAATTGTCATTTGCGAAAAATCTAACTCAGGATAATCTTTAGGTAAAACTCTTTTTCGTAATTCGGCTAACGCGCCGCTTAATTCTACGCCTGTAGGTCCTGCTCCCACAATAGCAACGCTTAAAAATTCGGTTTGTTTTTCTTTTGGTTGAATTAATGCATTTTCAATATTTTGTAAAATTTGATTTCTTAAAAACAATGCCTCGCTAACCGATTTCATTGGAAATGCATTTTGTGATATTTGATTGTTATTAAAAAAATTGGTTGTAGCGCCATTTGCTATAACCAAATAATCATAATTAATTTCTCCTACTGTTGTTTCAATAAATTGTTTTTCTGAATTTATTTTGGTTACAGTTGCGCATCTTATAAATACATTTTTTTTATTTTGAAATACTTTACGTAAGGGAAATGAAATTGAACTTGGCTCTAAACCTGATGTGGCAACTTGATAAAACAAAGGTTGAAATTGATGGTAGTTATTTTTATCTATAATCCAAATTTCAAATAAATTTAATTTTGCCAATTTTTTTGCCAACCTAAGCCCAGCAAAGCCTGCACCTATTATGACAATTTTTTTCATTCGCTTAACCTTGAATTTAAATGTTCTAGCAAGTCATTTTGAATTATAGGGTTTACTTTTTTTGCATTTGTAACTATTGCAATTGCTTGTGTAATAATTTCTGTGCTTATTATAGTTTCTGTAGAATCTATTACCGTAAAGGCTTCAATACACAACATATCATCTTCTTTACACGCAAGTGTAACAAAAACTAAAAAATAATTTGAAAAATCTAAACCACACTCCCATGCGGCTTGACAAAGAATTGTTTGTTCGTAGGTATTATTTGTTGATTGTATTGTATCAACAATCATTTTTTGAGCATTTGCTATTTTTAAAGCGTCAAAAATAGCTTCTTGCTCAAGTCTTGTTAATTTTTTTTCGAATAGAGATTCTATTAAATCAGCGGTTTGATTTTGTTTTTTATCAAACCCTTCTCTATTTACAATAAGAGTTGAATATTCTTCTTCATTAAATAATTTTTTAGGATCTATTGGTTCTGGTTCTAAAAAATTATCATCGTTATTTTTTTCGTTATTCATTATCTATTAGTTTATAGCAATTGTTGAATGATAGCTTCGATGTTTACACCCTCTGCTTCTGCTTTATAGTTTCTTATTAACCTATGTCTTAAAATTGGAATTGCAATTGCTTTAACATCTTCAATATCTGGACTAAATTTTCCATTAATTGCAGCATGACATTTTGCTCCAATAATTAAATATTGTGAGGCTCGAGGCCCTGCACCCCATTGCAAATATTTTTTAGTTACATCTGAGCAAAATTCGCCATTTAACCTTGTTTTATTTACCAACTTTACAGCATATTCAATAATATTATCTGCAACTGGTACTTTACGAATTAAATCTTGAAAAAATATAATTTCTTCGGCACTTAAAACTTTGTTAGCTTTTGCAGTACTAGCAACTGTAGTTAATTTTACAACTTGAAGTTCTTCTTTAAAACTTGGATAATCTAACCAAATATTAAACATAAAACGATCCAATTGAGCTTCTGGTAATGGGTATGTTCCTTCTTGTTCAATTGGGTTTTGAGTTGCTAAAACAAAAAATGGGTTATCTAACTGATATCTTTTACCCGCTGCTGTAACTTGTTTTTCTTGCATTGCCTCTAAAAGGGCTGCTTGTGTTTTAGGCGGAGTACGGTTAATTTCATCGGCTAAAATAATACTGCTAAATAATGGGCCTTTTATAAATTTAAAATTACGTTGTTCGTCTAAAATTTCGCTACCAATAATATCACTTGGCATTAAATCTGGTGTAAACTGAATGCGGTTAAAACTTAAGCCAAGAGCATCTGCAATTGTATTTACTAATAGAGTTTTAGCTAAACCTGGTACACCAACTAATAAACAATGACCTTTACTAAAAATAGAAATTAATACATTTTTAACTGTTTCGTCTTGCCCAACAATTACTTTGCCAATTTCGTTGGTAAGTTGATTATATTTTTTTACTAAAGCTTCTATTGCTTCTGTATCTGTTTTGTAAATAGACATAATTAAGTGCTAAATATTAGAACTTAAATTTATTAATTTAAAAGGCAAAATCATAAAAAATAAACAGAATAATAGTTAATTAATGAGGTTAAAATAGTTTCATAAAAAAAGCCGGCTTTTTATTTCCGGCTTAATTATTTATTTTATTGAATTTAAAACATCTTCGTTTACTTTTACCTTGTATTTATTTTTAAGGTAGTTAATCCATTCTGTTTCTAAATAATTTTGATAATCTGCAGTAACTAATCCTCTACACTCACCTAATGTTTTAGGAGTTTTAGGCGATATTTTGTTTACCACAATAACCATTACTTTTTTATCAGCATCATTAATACTATTTTTTTCAGCAACACCTTGTTTCCAATTTGCATCTACATTTTTATTTTCGCCTTTTAAATATGTAACATTTTCAACACTTAAATTTAATTGAGATGATTTGTTAATTAACTCTACAATTTCTTTTTCTGTTTTGTTTGCTTTAAGTTGTTTTCTTACATCATTTGCAATTTTTTCGTTTAAACATTTGTAAGTAGTTACATCTGCTCGCTCATCCCACAAATAATTATTTTTATTTTTATTGTAATATTCATTTAAACCTAACGAATCGCGTACAGCTTTGCTCCAAACTTTTTGGTCTGTTAAATCAAACAGTAAAATCCCATCTCTGTATTCGCGCAATAAATTTTTATAGTCAACATATTTTTTATCTAGTTGGCTATCTTCATATTTTATTACTTCTTCATTTACCCAATTAGGATACATACTTTTCATTAACTCTACAACATCAGTTGGACTTCTAAAAGTCATTTGAGACTCTAAGTATTTTGCAAAATCCATTTGAGTATAAGATTTGCCGGCAAGATTAAATATTTCTTTATTTCCTAATTTTTTTGCGTTATCGGCTTTCCAAGTAGATTTAAGGTATGTTGAATCAACAACTTTTGCTAATTCATCTCTGTTTTTTAAATTTTCTTTAAAGTTGTTTTCTTTTTTAACTTTTGCAATTAGTGCTGAACGTCCCATTTGGTTACGAGAATCACGATTTACACGTGTTTTTAATTCATTTTTAATTTCATCAAACGGCGGAACAGTTTTTAAACTTACACGTTTAATGATGTGGTAACCGTATGGAGACTCGACAACTTGTGAATAATCACCATCTTTAGCAATAGCAAAAGCTGCATCTTCAAACTCTTTAGGTAAACGTCCGCTTTTAAAAGGTTGTAATAATCCGCCTCTATCTTTTGTTTGATTATCATCACTAAACTGGCGAGCTAAATCTTCAAAATTAGAACCTGCTTTTAATTTTGTATAAAGTTCATCAATTTTTTTACGCGCGTTATTTTTTTCATCGGGTGTACTTTCTTTAGAAAATTTAGCCATAATGTGTTCAGCTGTAATTTCGCCTCGAGCTGCGCGTTTATCGTAAACTTTTAAAATATGGTAACCAAATTTAGATTTAATAACATCGCTTACATCTCCAATTTTAGTGTTATAAGCTGCATTTTCAAATGGGTAAACCATATCTAAAGCTGAAAAATAATTTAAATCGCCTTTGTTATCAACAACACTAGGATCATCGCTAGTTTTTAAAGCAATATCTTGAAACTTATCGGTACCTGCAGCTTTATAGTTATCGGCTAAATTTTTAATACTATTAAGTTTTTGCTTGTAAATTGTGCTGTCTTTTCTTTTTAATGCATAAAAAACTTCGGTAGAATTTTTTAATAGTTTATCGTAGTTAGCAATTTCGGCTGATGTAGGCATTGTTCCTAAAATAGCTTTTCGTACTAATAAAATACGAGTATAAGCTTCCATTGTATCTTTAGGTAAAGCTGTTTCTGGCAACCTAACTAAAATATGACTTGCTCTTACTTCAGTTTTTAAACGATCATAAGCTTCGTGTAAAAGATTATCGTTTGTGCTTTTATCTGTTAAATATGGTGCTGCTAATTGTCTTCTGTACCCACTTAATTCGTTTTTAAAAGAAGTTAATGTATCTAAACCTAAACTTTCTGCTTCAAATACTTTGCTTTTAAAAAGAGAAAACAAATCAACATATTCTTTTACTGATTTTGTGTTGTTTTGTACATCTTTACCACTATTTTTTTTGTAAACGGCTTCAAATTCTGATTTCAAAACTGGTTTGCCATTTATTTCCATTACTACTGGATCTTGTGCGTTTGCAGTAAAAAAACTAACTGCTAAAGCTAACGAAATTGAAATTTTGTTCATTTGATTAAAAAAATTAAGTCTGCGAATTTAAATTATTTTATTTTTAATAATTATTTATTTTATTATTTTTTAAAAAGTTCATCTAATTTATTGTCTAATTCTTGTCCACGTAAGTTTTTACCTACAATTACACCGTTTTTATCTACTAAAATACTTGCAGGAATTCCTTGAATACTGTACATTTTACCAACTTCATTTCCCCAACCTTTTAAATCGCTAACATGTTGCCACGTTAAATTATCTTGTTGCACTGCATTTATCCATGCGTTTTTATCTGAATCAAAAGAAACACCTAAAACTGTAAAACCTTTATCTTTATATTTATTAAAAGCTGCAACAACATTAGGGTTTTCCATACGACAAGGGCGGCACCAACTTGCCCAAAAATCAACTAAAACAACCTTTCCTTTGTAATCGCTCAATTTAACGGGTTTTCCTTCGGCAGTATTTTGTGTAAAGTCTGTTGCAGGAAATCCAACCATTGTGCCTTTTACAGCATCAACTCTTTTAGTGGCTAATTTAATAAATTTAGTATCTGCAATACTTTTATCAATATAACTTAAACTTTCGTTTACAACTTCAAACGGAATGTTTGGGTTATTAAAATCGTTGTAAATTATAAATCCACTAACAGCACTTTTATTGTGGGTTTTAATAAACTCTTTTAATTTACCTATAAACTGATTATTTAATTCGCCATAAGATTGCTGTATGCCTTGAGCTGTTTTAAAATCGCCAGCTTGTTGAGCATTATTAAAATCTGTTTGCATTTGTTGTTGCTTTAATACAAAAGTGTTAACTAATGAGCGATATTCGATATAATCTTTTTGAGTTTGCCCAGCTGTAATAGATGAAAAAGGTAATGAATCTGCTTTTAAAGTAGCTTTAACCGAACCTGCATCAACAAAAAAAGGCATATTTGGTTGAGAATTAATATCGGTACTTGTAGTAAACCAATACATATTTGGATCAATACTTTTAAAAGATTTTGAAAATTTACCGTTTACAACTTTAATTGAATCTGTAATGTTTACTTCATCCCATTTATGATGAATATAAATGTATGGTTTTGTGTAATTTTTTATTTCGCCATCAACTTTAAAATTAAAGCCTGCGTTTTTTTTGTTTTGAGCAAAACCAATTACAGTAATGCCAGATAAAATTGTTATTAGTGTTTGTTTTAGCATAATTTTAGCTTAACAACAAATATACCAAAAGCCCTACTTTTAACCTTTAAGTTTAGCTTTTTTAACAATTAAATGGTGTTTTGATTAAATTTTACTCGAATGAGAAAATAAAAGTAATAGTTCCTTTTTGTTCTTCAAATTTGCCGTCAACATTAAATTTAACAGCTAATGCGGCTTGTTTAGCTTTACTCTTTAACAATGCACTACTTGTAGTTGTACCTCTTCCATTAGGGTTTGCTTCAATAACTTTTCCTTCACTATCAACTAATATTTCAACAACAACTTTACCTTCTTCATTAATATCGCTTGGTAGTTTAGGTGGGTTTATAACAGCTCTGCCTTTTAAATCAATCCCGAATTTGCCACCACCAAAACCAGGTCCTTTTCCAGGTCCTGTACCATCACCTTCTCCTGTTCCATTTCCTTTATCTTTACCACCACCTGTGCCTCCATTGCCATTTGCAAAAGGGTTTCCATCAGGAGCTCCATTTTGCCCTGCAGTATTGTTTTCACCAATTCCTGTACCATTTTTGCCATTTAATTTCTTAAATTTTTCGGCAAGTTTTTCGGCTTCGGTTAATGGTTTTGGTTGTTCTTTTATTGGTTTAATGATTACTACATCGTTTTTTTTATCAGGTTTTGTTTCGTTATTTTTTTCAGTTTTAACTTCAACATCACTGTTTGGGTCTTCAATTATTTCTTCTGTTTTAACTGGTGTTTCTTGTGCAACTACATCTGTAACTTTTCCAATTGCACCGTATTCAATATCTCCACTACCTGCATCTATCATACCTAATGCCATTTCGGTTCCACTACCGCCTCCGTTATCGGGAAAAGGAGGATTGGGTGTAATTAAATTATAAAAAATTAAGAATAGCAGTAACAAAACAAATATGCTAATTGATATTGTGCCAGCTAGGGCTTTGTTTTTATTATCTTCTGCTCTTGTTAATTGCATACTATTTGTTTGGTGCGGTTGCTAAAACTGGTTTAACTTTTAATTTCATGCTAAGCGTCATTACATCTGCAATTACTTGAATTGGCAAATCTCTATCTAAATGCATAAATAATATTGGTTCAATTTGTTTTGAAGAATAATTGCTTATTTCTGTTTCTAAATTTGCTTCGGTTATTTCTTTATTGTTAATGTAAAACTTTTTATCTTTAGTTACGGCTAAATGAATAGGTTTATTGTCTTTACTCTCAATAGTATTTTTAGTTGTGCTTTTAGCCAAATTTATTTTTATTGAATTTGGACTAACCATTGTAGATAAGATTAAAAAAAACAAAAGTAAAAAAAACATGATGTCATTTAATGAATCTGTACTTACTTCTGCTTCTCTATGTTTTTTGCGTAAAGCCATCTTTTAGTAGTTAGTTTTTAGTTCTTAATTATTATTACAATTGTTATTAATAAAAAAAACACTAAGAATTAAAAAAATTAATTATTTAGTTGGTTCGTTTAACATGTCTAAAAACTCAATTTGAGTATCTTCCATTCTGTGAGCAAGTTTATCTAACTTAGCATTTATCCAATGGTAACCAATAAATGCAATAACACCAACTACTAAACCTCCAGCACTTGTAATCATTTTTTGATATAAACCTGTTGAGATTACTTCAATTTCAACAGTTTTAGCTAAGGCTATATCGTAAAATATTTTAATTACACCAATAATTGTTCCTACAAACCCAAACATAGGCGCAATACGCCCAATTATGTTTAAGACATTTACATTTTTTTCGAGTTTAGCAATTTCGTTTGCTCCGCTTTTATTTAACGACTCTCTAATTTCATTTATAGATTGTCCAATTCTTGAAATACCTTGTTCAAGCATTGTGCTTTCTGGTGTATTGTTGTTTTTACACATTGCTCTTGCGTTTGCAATGTTACCTGAGTGTATCATTTCTTTTAAGCCATTAACTAAGTTTGGGGTTTTGCGAGAGGCTTTACTTACAACTATTAGTCTTTCAACTAAAATATAAATTGTAACTAGCAACATTAAAGCAAGCGGAATCATAATTGGACCGCCTTTTAGCACCATGCTCATTAAATTAATTTTAGTTTCGGTTACTTCATTTACTGCTGGCGCAGTTTGAATACCTGTAACAGCGGGCGAATTAGCTAATGAATCAACACTTGTTGTAACAGCTGTACTTATTTGTAATATAAAATTTAACATACAATGATTTGTTTTACGAAATTATTTTAAAAATTGCAGGTAAATTTTAATTACATAATTGGTTTTGCACAGTTGGTTGTTTATTATAATTTGATTTTACAAAATGGTTACAAATAAAAAAGCCCCGATTTTATCGGGGCTTTTAAACTTAAGGTTTAATTTTTGTGATTTTAAATTCTGTTCTTCTATTTTGTGCATGAACATCTTCGCCGCAAGTAGGTTTAACCGGCCCTTCGCACTTACAATCATTTACCAATTTTGTTTCGCCATAACCTTTACCGGCAATACGTGTTTTAGGTATTCCTTTTGAAACGATATAAGCTGCGCTAGATTTAGCACGTTTATCCGATAATGATAAGTTACTTGCTGCGCTACCTCTACAATCCGTGTGTGAACCTAACTCAATATTAATATTTGGATTTTGTTTCATTAAATCAACAATTTTATTTAATTCAATTGCAGCATCTGGTCTAATTGCAAATTTACCTAAATCAAAATAGATAGGTCTTAGGTCAATCATTTTTCCTAAATCTGCACCCAATTTAATTTTATACATTTTTGTATTTAAATAATCATGTAAAAGTACATAACCTTCTTTTTTTATAGTAATATCAACTGGTTGAATTTTAGTTATGTATCCTTCTTTTTCCATTTTTATAATATAAGATAAGTCGTCGCCAACTTTTTTATCTTTATAAATATGTCTAAAATCTCCTTCTTTATTGGTTGTAAAACTCATAAAAACTTGTTTAGTAAAGGCATCTGTTATAGTTACTTTTACTCCTTCAATTGGCGATAAATCATCTGCATCTGCAATTAAACCAAGTAAACCAATAATTTTTTTCTCAAGTAATACTTCTTTTTTCTTGCCCGCCATAGAAGCGATATCTTCTTCTTTTAAAACTCCTACATTTTCTTTAAAGCCATCTTTTGTAGATTTAATTTTATAGCCTTTACCAGGAATTACATTAAATTTAATTTCGCCTTTTTCGTTTGTTGTGCCTTGGTATGCAGGTTTACCTGTTTCATCAATTAAAGCAACATTAGCATTTGCTAAAACTTCTTTGCTTTCTTTATCAAGCACTAATAAATCTATAGAAGCAGAAATAATTGGACGTTTACATACAAAGCCATAAATATCATCTTTAGTATCTTTATTACGATTTGTAGAAAAATATCCAGTTGATGAAGTGGTTGCAAAAAACCCAAAATCATCGTAAGGAGAATTAATAGGATAACCTAAGTTTTGAGCTTCAAAAAAATCATCAGAACCTGTAACTGTATAATATACATCTAAACCTCCTAAACCAATTTTTCCATCACTGGCAAAAAACAATATTTCATCTTCAAACAACATAGGAAAAGCTTCTCTTCCTTCGCTATTAACTGTTTGCCCTAAATTTTTTGGCTTTGTCCAATTTCCATTTTCTAAAGTTGTTTCCCAAATATCTAAAGAGCCATAAGTACCTGGCATATCGCTTGAAAAGTATAATGTTTTACCATCGCTACTTAAAGTTGGGTGTTCGCATGAGTAATCATCGCTATTAAATGGAAATTCAGCCCAATCTGTCCATTTTTCACCTTCTTTTTTGCGTGAATAAATTTTGATGTTTACTTTGTTGTCTTTATCTTTTTTGAGCTTTTTATCAGTGTAATTGTTTCTTGAAATGAATTGTGTGTTTCCATCTTTAGAAAAACATAAAGGCCCTTCGTGGTATTTAGTTTTCATTCCATCGCTAGCTCCTAGTTCGTTTTTAACAGCATTGCCTTCTATAAAACCTTTGTAAACATCTAAAAAATAAGAATTATCCCAACCATATCTTCTACCTGAAAACGATGTGTTTCTTCTCGATGAAATAAAATAAAGTTCATTTTTTAGCACAAACGGACTAAAATCATTTTCTTCAGAGTTTATATCTAATCTGTTTAGTGTGTAATTACTTGAATCTTTTTTCAATTCTTCTAGGTTTAACTTTTTAGCGTTAATGTTATCTCTAATTAACTTATACTCGTTGTTATTAATTTTTGAAAATACTTCGTTTGCTTTAGTATAATTAGAGTTGTATTTTAAAACTTGATAATAGTTGTATAAATCTTTATCTGACATGCCAGTTGAAGCATAAGCTTTATCGTAATAAACTTGGGCTTTGCGGTAATCACCAATCATTAAGTTGCTTTCTCCTGCTCTTACATGATATTTAATTTTAGCGTGTTTACTGCGAGATAATTCTTCATACATTTCTCCTGCTGAGGCGAATTCTAAATTATCAAAGCGTTTATCGGCAATTTTTTCTTTAACAGATTGTGCTTTTGTAAAAATTACACTGAAAATTGATAGTATTATAATAATTTTTTTCATTGCTTAAATTATAAGGTATTAAAAATAACGTGGTGATTTTAAAGCTTTACTTTTTTTCAAGAAATCAAAACCAAGCATAATTTCGTGAGAACTTGGGTTATATTGTTTCATATTAGTTAAAGCAAAATCGTAAGCATATCCAATATGAAATTGAGGTGTAATATTATACACAACATTTGCTCCAACGGCTGATCCATAACGGTATAATAAACCAAACCAAATCATTTTATTGTATAAAACAGATAGATTACCATCTACTGATAATGGTGCATTTGGAGTAAATTTAATTGCAGCTCCAGGTTTTAAATCCCATAGACTATTTAATTTAACAACAAAACCAGTAATTAAATATGCATGAACTGCCTGAGTTGAGTTTGCAAAATTTGGATCTGTTGTTAATTTGTTTGCTAACATCTTAGGTACTGTTACACCAACAAAATGTTTTTTACCATAGTAATATACACCAGCTCCTACGTTAAATGCATTTGTGCTAAAATTTGTATTATTAGTAACTAAAGGGTCAGTAGCGTCGTTAATTTTTACATTTGTAAAATTATTACGAATTAAATCAGCACCTGCTCTAATACCAAAGCATAATCTATCGTTTTTGCTATTTAATTTTAAGCGATAAGCAAAATCTCCAAAAATTGCGCTTTTGTTTGTGGGTCCAATTTGATCGTTTACAGCATTTAACCCTACACCAATTGATTCATTTACCAAAGGTGTGTGAATTGTAAACATGGTTGAAACAGGAGCTCCTTTCCAACCACTCCACTGATTTCTGTAATTAGCAACTGCACTTAACGCATCTCTGCTTCCCGCATAAGCAGGATTTAAAACTGATCCATTAAACATATAAAATGAATTTTGGATTTCTTGTTGTGCCTTACCAGTATTAATTACAAGCATTATGCAGCTTATAATTGTTACTATTTTTGTTTTATTTTTCATCTTTAATTCTTTAAATTAAATTAATACTGTAATTGAACATAACCTTTCATAGGTTTAATATCATCAACTTTTAAATCGAGGATATAATAATAAGTACCACTAGGTAATAAATCTTTACCTAAGCT
>JAIUNM010000002.1 GCA_020162035.1 Bacteroidota bacterium
CCGTCAATATTGACGGGTTTTAAGAAATTAACCAAATTCTATTTACCTAGGAACTGAAAATATTAAACTTTTTAGGTGATTATAAATCGACTAATATTCAGAAGAAAGTCCACGAGGCAATTACAAATATAGCACTAATCTTCAATAGAATTACGTCAGCCCCCATTGCGGCAATACCTTGTTAGCAGCAGGGCTTTTGCTCATTCATTTGTCAGTCGCTCCAATACTTTCGGAAGCTTCTTTGTCAGTTGCTTTTTCCAACCAAACTGCATTATTAAACTAATGATAACGAGCTTCAGTCCTTTGTAGCCCGAATGTTCCAAATGCAGTATTGTTCCGCCACAAGTTGGCTCTAACGTGAAGCTCAATACGGTATCGAGCTTTGTGAAAATTCCCTTTGTCAATTTATCTGCGGTGTCTGAATGGATACCTGCACAAGCTAATGCCTTTTCGCCTGTGGCTTCGCCACGATAAGTGTAAGAAATACGCTTTTTAGGTTCAATGTCAATAATTTCACAGTGTGTAACTCCATCCCAACCTTTTTGCGGTTTCATTCTGAATGTGAAATAATGTCCTTGCGTTGGCTCAATATTGTTTTCCATAAACCAACTACCCAATAATTTCGGGTCTGTGAGAGCATCCCAAACTTTGTCTTGTGTGTACGGCAAAACAGTTTTGAGCTTTATTGTCCTCGTCATAGCTTAGTATTTTGGAGTTTCTCTTAAAACCCATTGGTTGCCGTCAGGGTCGCTAAAGGTGGAGATTTTCTCATGAGGAAAGTTTTGTATATCGGAAAGAATGACACCTTTCGCTCTTAAATCTTTCACGTCTTTGTCAATATCATTTGTTGAAATGATGTTTCCCTTGATGCTTCCAGCTTGCGCATGTGGGTAGCCTGATACCAATGAAATTGACGTATTGTCATCCTGTAATGCAAGCTGTATCCAGTTGCCTTGTGGCGTTGCCGCTTCAAATACTATTTTGAAGCCTACTTTATCTACATAAAAATTTTTCGCTGTTTCCTGGTTGGCTACCGGAATACTAATGATTTCTATTGTTTTCATTTTTTTGATTTTTATTTATTGACGATTTATTATTTAATAGCGTTTCTAATTTTTTAAGTTTTGAAAGCCAAAACTGGTCAAAGTAATCAATCCATTCTTGCAATTCGTTAAAGCCTTCTTGGTTTAAAATACAATAGCGTTCCCTACCAATATTTTGAATGGAAATGAACCCTGCATTATTCAGAATTTTAATGTGTTTAGAGACGGCAGGTCTGCTCATTTCAAAATTTTCTGCAAGTGAATTTATAGTTAGGCTGTCCCTTGATAACAGTTGCAAAATCTGTCGTCTGCTTGGGTCAGCAATTACCTGAAATACATCAAAAGCTTGTGTTGCCATACTACGCAAGGTTTAATTGTTTGAATAAACGTTTGCCGATTTTTGCCCAACCTTTGTTCATTATGATGTAGGCCAAATAGTTTTTAATTCCTTTAAATCCTTTATGCTCAAAAGTCAAAATAGTTCCGTTATCTGTATGCGTAAGTGTCCAAATAACTGTAGAATTAAGTGAAGGATTTTCTTTTGATAAACCGCCTTTCCACGAATACACAAGTTTTTGATTTGGAATTATTTCCAACACTTCACAATAAATTCTTCCATCAAAACCCAACGGAAATTTGGGCTTTGCCCCAAACTGGAATTTATGCCCGACTATTGGCTTAAAGTCATTTGGCATTAGCCATTGAGCCAAAAGTTCCGAATTGGTTAAATATTCCCAAACCACTTCAGGCGGCTGTGAAAATGTAAATTGGTGTCTGATTTCTCTTTCCATATTAAGTAACCCATAGGTTACGCAAAAGTATATGTAACTTTTGAATTACGCAAATTTTTACGTTTTTTTGTTGTTACCTGTAAGTCTGAATGATTGTCTGTCGTGAAAATTTTATAAAAGTCAGCAAGGACTGTCCCACGAAATAAAGTTAATAGATGTTTGTCTGTTGGAATGCGCTTGTGTCAGCCGAATAGTGAACTGACAGGGGACAGTCCACCGATGACTTTACAATGTCGAGCTGTGCGGTCGTTTAGCCTTGCTGCTAACGGTTACGGGCTTTGCGTTCGGGCGGGTTTCGGAGCACAAAGTTTCAATATATTACTAAAGTTGATTAGAAGTACAAAGCTCAAAATTTGCACATTACCCCGCCTGACGCAAAACCCGTGTTAGCCGCATGTGCTACTCACGCCACTAAGATAAAAAGTTTCGGGTTACTTGGTTCGCTTCTTAGAAGGTTTGGCTTTGCTATTGAAATCAAGGGCAAGTTTTATCCAATAGTCAAAATCTTTTTTTGTCTTTATTGCTTCAGGGTGTATGTAGCCATAACCCTTGTAAATTCTGTCTTTCATTTTCATTTCTTCAAAACCATTTTTCTCTGCCAATTCATTTTGGAAGGCAGGGTCAAAACGAACCATGAGGTTTTCTCCACTGACGGAGACACACATTTTTCCGTTCACCATAAATGTAACTCCACGAAACATTTTTTTCTCTTCCACTTTTGGAAGGTCTGCTAATGCCTCACGAATTCTGTCGGCTAATTTTTCGTTGTATGCCATTTGAAAATTTTATTACGAACTGCTTTTGTCAAATCCAGCCCTGCGAAGTTCGTAAGTATCGTGAACATGACGAATGAAAACAATTTTATTTTTTTCAACTTTGAAATGTTCTGCAATTCTTATTGTTCCCATAGGCAAAGTAAAATCATAAAGCAAAATTGCTTCGTTGTCGTTGCCAAACTTTGCAAGAAGATTTATGTTTGTCGCTGCCGAACCTGTAAATTGCACGGCATTCATAAACTCAGCTTTGTTGTTGTAGGAATTAATTGGCATTTCTAATGAAATATTGTCTGAAAGAAGTGCAGATGCCTTTGCGAAATCTTTACTGCTCCATGCGTTGAAATAGTCAACCGCTGTTGTCAAAGCTTTATTTTCCATTTTGTTTTTTATTGCAAAGATAATGGTGTTGTAAAAAAGGCAGTAGTACAAAAAGTTCAAACCATAACACTTTTGGCTCGTGCAGCATTGGGTGTAATTCCGAACTCTTTTTTGAAAACTTTTATGAAGTGCGATACATTTTCAAAACCACAATCATATGCAATTTCTGAAACTGTTTTGTTGGTTGAATTCAGCAAGCCATTTGCATAAATTATTCGCTGTTGATTTATCCAGTACTTTGGAGGCGAATGAAATTGTTTTTCAAAATCTCTTTTAAAGGAAGACAAACTTCGCATGGAAAGTTTGGCAAAGTCAGCCACAGTCAATGGTTGCAATAAGTTTGTTTTTACAATATATTCAATATCTATACTTGCTCCATTGATGCTTGAAGAAAGAAAATCAGCTACATCATTTTTAGCAGATGAATTGGAAAGCAATAAAAAAAGTTCTTGAAGTTTCAGTTGCAATAATTTTTCCTTCCTGTTGAAATCACATATGAAATAATTTAGATATTGAGAACTAAAATTGTTCAGAAAAGAATTACATTTCGCAATCACAAATTGTGTTTCATTTTTCTCTTTTGTGCTTTTGCGATTTTCAAATGCGATTGCTTTTAAGAATTTATCAGGAATAAAAATTACCAATGCCTCAAAAAAGCCATTGTCAGGAATGAATTCCGAAATCGTATAGATACCTCGTTTCACAAGGATGAATTCATTGCAGTTAATCGTAACTGTTGTTTTACCGAAGTGAAAATATTTTTTCCCTTGCAAGATGAACATCAAAGTGTGTTCAGTTAAAAAGCCAATTTGCTTTCCATCGGTTTTAGAAATCTTGTTATGCTTTGCATAAGCGATGTTTCCGAACGAGATGAAAGAGTTGTCAGAGTTCTTGCTATTTATTTGAGGAAATTTTAAAAGCATTTTTCGTTTTGTTTTTCTGTTCGTTTCAAGTTAGCGGTGTCCCCAAGCATTGCGGCTAACGGTTTAGGGCTTGGCGTAGTGGCGGCTTTACAGTACTACCGTTGATATGAAGCACCCAAGTTCAAATTTAGCAATAATGTTCATACGAAGCACTTCGCCCGCCATTGCGCCAAACCCTTGTTATGTGCTGCCTTTCTGCCCCTTTGTTGTTAGTGTCGTAGGCTAAATAACTTAATGCACAAAGGAATCAGTCCGACAGAAACCGCTATAAAAATTGCTACTCTTACATAGTTGAGTGTCTGCCAAAGCGATGTTCGGTTAATCAGGTCTTTTGCAAGAGAAGGATTTTCAGCTACTTTTTGAAAGTCTATAATGTTCGGTGCAAAGTAGGAAAGTGTCCAAACTCTAACTGCAAAGTGAATTGCAAATAAAATTAGAAGCCAATTTCTAACGGGGTCAATTTTCCAACAGAAAATAATTGCAAGTATGAAAGTGATTTCGTGTAATGAATGAAAAATAATCCAAAAAAATTTCAAACTTGTTCCTTGTCCGTCTAATAAAAGTTTGAAATTGTCAGGCGGTGAAGCTGTCCACTTAGGAACAAACACAAGCGTTTCAAAAATCTGTGCACCATTCATTAAAAAATAAATGAGTGTCGTAATACAAAGCCATATTTCGGCTCTTGTCAGGTAACTTGCTGTTATATTTTCCATTTTGTTCATTTTATTTGTTGTTTAAATTGTCTGTCGTTTCGTTCATAATGGTTGTTGCTTCTAAAAAATATCGTTCAATGATTTGAATTTCTTTTTCTGTAAACGAGGCAATGAGGTCAGCCGTTTTTTGTTGTAGTTCGCTGAAAATAGGTTGTAGAAGTTTCATACTGTTTTCAGGATTGGGAATGATTATCACTTTCCGTCTGTCATCTTTGGTAAACTGTCTTTTTAATAGCTTTTTCTTCTCCAAACGGTCTATTAAACCCGTAACTGCACCTGTTGTCAGTCCTGTAAGTTTAGAAATGTCGCCTGCTGTTAGTTCTTTGTGTTGAAGTATAAGTCCCAAATACTTATGGTCTGCACCCGACAAACCTGCTTTTCGTGCAATGGCTTCGTGCATAAAAATAGAAGCGTCAGAATACTGTCGACTTGCAGTTCTGAACTTGTTAACTAAGTTGTTCGATTGTCTATCACTCATCATCTAAATATCTTAGTCGCAAAGATAAATAGTTTCTAAACAATAATCCAAATAATTTGAGTAGATTTTTTAGAATGTCTTGAAATTGTCGGTCGGTTGGAAGTTAGTGCGGTGGTCGGTCAAGGTTGCACCTAACGGCAGCCTGTGAAAAAACTTATTGCTGTTAACACAAGCTGTTTGTTATTGCTGAAATAAATATACCAATAAAAATCTAATGTGCCTTACCTTTGTGTATGCCTTTGATTACTTCTAAAAACCGCACACAGATTGAGTTTAAGAGTCTTGAAGACTCTATAGAACTAGAAAATCCGGTTCGCTTTATCGATGCTTTTGTTGAAAAACTTGAACTCGACAAACTGTATTTTGTTTCTAAACCGGTAAAGACTGAAGGCCGGCCTTGTTTTTCTAATCAGCTGTTTCTAAAAGTATATATTTACGGGTACTTTAACGGCATCCGTTCCTCGCGTAAGCTTGAAAAAGAATGCACACGAAATATTGAAATGCAGTGGCTCTGCAATGGACTTGTTCCCAACTATCACAGCATTGCCGATTTCAGAAAAATCAATCCACAGGCCTTGCGTAATACCTTTAAGTTATTTGTTGCGTTTTTAAAAGATATTGATTTAATTTCGGTACAAACCATAGCTATCGATGGTACCAAGTCACGGGCGCACAATAGCAAGAAGAACAATTATAACCAGAAGAAAATTGACAGGCACTTCGCTTACATTGAAGAAAAAACAAATCAGTATTTGAAAGAACTTGATGAAGCAGATAAAAGCGAGCAGACTGAAAAAGTAAAAAACGTTTCTGAAAAGCTAGAGAAACTTAAAACTCAAAAAATTAAATATGAACAACTGCAGGAGCAGTTAATTACTAGTGGTGAAGCTCAGATAAGCACTACAGATCCTGATTCAAGGGCTCTTCTTATTCATGGCCAGGTTGTAGAAGTCGCTTACAACACCCAGGCGGCCGTCGATGATAAACACAAACTGGTTGTAGCAACTCAAACACTTAATCGAAACGACAGGAATGCGTTATACAATGCTGTTAGAGAAATTCAATCTAATCTCAATCAGAAAGAATTTACAGTGCTTGCAGATAAAGGATATAACAACGCAAAAGAAATAGAGGACACTCAAAAGGCTGGCGCAACAACCATTGTAGCGCAACAAGAAATTGTAAATAGTAACGCTAAAGGAACAACCCCGGATTACCTGGTTACCAAATTCACTTATAATAAAGAGGACGATACATACACTTGCCCTGAAAACCAGACTCTACGCTCCACGGGAACACTACATACGAAACATCGCAACTACAGCTCACATAAATTTAAAAAATACCGAACTCCTGCATGTAAAACCTGTCCGGTGAAACACCTTTGCACAGTGCGTTTGGAAGGTAGGGAGATAGAACGGGGGGAGTTCGCGGAAGCATTAGAACTAAACAACAAAAACTACAAAGAGCAATACGCACTTTATCGCAAACGGCAAGAACTTAACGAGCATGTCTTTGGAACGATAAAACGTGTTTGGGGATACTACTATACAAATCTCAAAGGCCTGAAAAAAGTAAATGGCGAATGGAGCTTAATTATGACAGTTTATAACATGAAACGAACAATGAATATTCTTGGTTTTGATAAACTCATGCAAAAAATACATGCCTGGAAGCCGCAATACAAAAAGAATGGCTTTGTCAACACTCAACTAACAAAAACAGAGCCCTTACGAGAGGCATGTTTTCTGAAATGCAGTTTGCTGCATAATTTTTTTGGTATTCCTATAAGCCACGCAAATCAATCTAAATTTATTTAACGAGAAATATTTGCTGACTTAACTTAAATCTTGAGTTTTTTCACAACCTGACGGTTTGCGGCTTGGCGTAGTGGCGGATTTTTAGCACAAAAGTTCAATCGAAGAACTGTACTTGAACCTACCACAAAACTGTCATACGAAGCACTGAACCCGCCATTACGCCAAACCGCTGTTATGCGTTCGCCCTTTTTTCCTGTCGTGTTTGTTGTCATATTAATGTCAATAAATAACCGATTAATGAACCGCCTAAAACCACAAAAGCACTATTTAATTTCTTGTATCCAAATGCGATTGAAATACTTAAAACTGCAATTAAAATTGTCCGCCAATCGGTAATGGTGTCCTTGCCCATTTCAAAACAAACGGCTACAATTATTGCGACTGATGCAACATTTACAGCGTCTAAAAATGCTGAAAATAGTTTTGAATTTCGCATCTTCTTCACGATTGGGTTGAGCAATGCAACAAAAACAAACGATGGCAAAAATATAGCGATTGTCGAAACGATTGCACCTGTCAATCCGTTGATTTGATAACCAATAAAAGTAACCGAAGAAAAAACGGGTCCGGGTGTGAATTGTCCAACCGCAATGGCATCAATTAATTGTTGTCTTGTTAAAAGTCCTGTTGAAACCAATTCCGTGTCGAGAAATGCAAATAAAACATAACCGCTTCCGTAAAGTATTGCACCAATTTTTAGGAAAATCCAAAATAGATTGGCGTTGGTTGCAGAAAGGATTGTAGTGTTTGTTATTTGTAAAAAAGTTAATGGTAGAAAACTGTTGATATTGTTTTGCTTATTGTTTCGCACGTAAGCCAACATTAAAGCCATAAATCCTGCTCCAAACATCAAATAAATTTCGTTGATGCTGAATAGTGAACCAAGCAAAACAAGTAACCCAATAACTATTAGTTCAGTTGATTTTAGGGATTTTTTTGCCAATGGAAAAATTGCTCCTAAAATAATAGCAATAATGGCTGGTTTTATTCCGTAAATAAAGGGTTGCACTTCTGGAACTTGCCCGTATTGTTTATACAGATAAGCAAAAAATCCTGTAATAATTACGGCTGGTAAAATGAAACAAAGACCTGCAACTATTAAACCTTTCCAACCGCCTTTTTCGTGTCCGATATGAATTGCCATTTCGGTGCTGTTAGGTCCAGGTATTAAGTTGGTTGCACCAATCAAGTCAAGAAAATGTTGTTCTGTTAACCACTTTCTTTTTGTAACCACTTCGTCTTGCATCATTGCAATATGTGCAGCAGGTCCACCAAAACCAATAATGCCCAGTTTTAGAAAGAGTTTGGCAATATCTTTTAAATCTGCTTTACTCTCCATTCTTCTTCAAAATTTTGTCAGCCGACCAAAAACCACCGCCTTTAATTAGTAAAAATATACTTCCCAAAAGCATTGACCAATCTGTTCTACTTCCGTGCATCATTTCCCAAAAACCTTTTTCGGCTAAAACTTCCGATTTGGTTGTTACAATGGCTACTAACATAATAATGATAAGTGGAATACTTGCCAGTCTTGTAAAAAGTCCGACAAGAATAAGTAGTCCACAAACAATTTCAAAACCGCCAACAAAACTGCCTAGAAATTCAGGCGAAGGCAAGCCAATTTTTTCAAATCGTCCTGCTCCAAGTGTGTCAGCAAATAAAAATTTCTGAATTCCTTCGGAAAGAAATACCGCACCAACCATTAGTCGAATGAGGATTGTCGTTTTAGAATTGTCAGTATTTAATATTCGGTTTTTCATTTTTTGTTTGTCGGTTCATTGTTGCACACGGTTGGTCATAGGGTGACGCACAACGTTCCGCAGCTTGGCGAAGTGGCGGATTTTGAAACACTTACGTTCAATTTAGCACTAAAGTTCATTTGAAAAACGAATGTTCAATTTAGCACTAAACCCGCCATTTTGCCAAACTGCTGTTACCTGCTGCCCTTATTCTTGCTTAATTAATTTCACATTTGTTGTTTTCAATTTTTGGTTTAACCAATTTCTGATTTTTTCTGTATCTACATTTTCCTTTTTATTGTCAATTTGATAAAGAACAACTGTTAGAACTTTTGTACTATCAGTATTTTGATTTATTGAATGTCTTCCAAACGATACATTTTTAAGTTCTGGAAATAATATTTTTAATTCTTTATGAATATCAGAATTATCAAATTTATATTCTCCAAGTTCATTTTGAAGATTATTTATTAAAACATCTTTTTCAGATAAATTTGTATTTTGATTATTTAATTCATTTAAAATTTCACTTTTTAAATCTTTTGCATCTTGTTTTATTTCTAATTTTGTATTGCTAATATCGTATTGAATTAACCTTTGATTTAACACTTTTATTTCTTCAGCATTAAATTTTTTGGTCAAAAATGCGACTTCAATTTTTTTAGGATTTGAATTAAATTTTGTGTTCTTATAAATAATTGTGTAACCTTTATTTGTAAACTCGTTTGAGATAAATTGTTCTACTTTTTGAGCGTATTTTTTTTCATTGAGTAGATTATATGCTAAATAAAAACTTGGAATTATCATAATCAAAATTAAAGAAGTGATGCCGTATCTAATTTGTTTTTCAAATTTAGGATTCAAACTTCTTACAGGTTCATATTTTAGATATTTAATTATCAAAAAAGTAGAAATACATATAAAAAAACAATTAATCGTGTATAAATAAAAAGCACCAAAAAAATAAGAAAAATTTCCTATCGCTAAACCATAACCTGCTGTACAAAGAGGAGGCATTAAAGCCGTGGCGATAGCCACGCCTGGAACTGGATTTCCTTTTTCTACTCTTGTTAGAGCAATAACACCTACTAAACCACCAAAAAAAGCGATAAGAACGTCGTAAATATTTGGAGATGTTCTTGCTAATAGTTCTGATTGAGCTTCTTTAAATGGACTTATGTAAAAATAGATTGAAGCAACTGCTAAACTTACAATTGTTGCTATTAATAAATTTTTCCCTGACTTTTTTAGTAGATCAAAATCATAAATTGCCAAGGCAAAACCTGCTCCAACGATAGGACTCATTAATGGAGAAATAAGCATTGCGCCAATTATTACTGCTGTTGAATTTACATTTAAACCAACCGATGCAATTACAATAGCACAAGCTAAAATCCATAAATTAGAACCACGAAAAGAGATATTAGATTTTAGATTTTCTAAAACTTTTTTTTGTTCTTCTTCGCCTTTATGAAGACTAATAAAATCAAAAATTTTATTGCTCATCGTCTATATATGTTTTGTTTAAAATTCCATTCAGAACAAAAAAGCCTAAAAGCCCTGCAATTAATGAGGAAATTAAAATTATTAATTTTGAGTTATTTATTATTGTTTCGTTGTCAAATGCAAGCAAGGTTACAAAAATTGACATTGTAAATCCTATTCCTGCCAAAAGGCCAACGCTAAAAATTGATTTCCAATTTAGATCTGTTGGTAATTTGCAAAGACCAAACGTCACGGCTAAAAAAGTAAAAATAAATATACCTAATGGTTTGCCTACGATTAGTCCAAGTGCAATGCCTAAACTATTGTTTTCTGTCAATGTTTGTGATATGTCGCCACTAAAAACGATTGCTGTGTTTGCCAAGGCAAAAATTGGCAAAATGATAAACGCAACTGGTTTATGTAAAAAATGTTGTAAGATAAAGGAAGTTGATTTTTCGCCTCCATTTCCAAATGGAATTGCAAAAGCCAACAGAACGCCTGTAATAGTGGCGTGAACACCTGAATGAAGCATAAAATACCACATTGCAACTCCACCTATTAAATACGGAAATAAATTTCTTACTTTTAGTTTTCCAATGATAAATAACAAAAGCCAAATACCTAATGCAATAAATAAGTTTGTCCAAAGTAAGGTTTTTGTATAAAAAATTGCAATGATAATTATTGCACCCAAGTCGTCAATAACGGCTAATGCGGTCAAAAATATTTTAAGTGAAGTTGGTACCCGATTTCCTAACAATGATAATATTCCCAATGCAAAAGCAATGTCAGTTGCCATTGGAATTCCTGCTCCTGATTGTGTTGCAGTTCCAAAATTGAATAGCAAAAAAATTCCTGCTGGAATTAACATTCCACCCAATGCTCCAAAAATTGGCAATAAAGCATCTTTTATGTTTGAAAGTTCGCCTTGATAAATTTCTCTTTCTAATTCCAAACCAATGAGCAAAAAGAAAATTGTCATTAGTCCGTCATTTATCCAATGCTCAAAACTATGCCCTGCAAATTGAGTTTGAAAAAAGTCGTGATAACTTGTACCATAATTTGAGTTAGCAAGTAAAAGCGATAAAATAGTACAAGCAATTAACACAAGTCCTCCTGCTTTTTCGCTGTTGAAAAAATCTTTAAATAATGTAGTTGCTTTCATTTGTTATATAACGCTATAAATTAACCAAGTTCCAATTAAAAAAGCGAATGGCGAAATTAACTGAAAATAAATTGGCTTTAAAATATCTGCTGCTTTTAATGAAAAATTATGGTGCAGTTGTCTTGGAACAAAATACAAAACCAAAGAAGTTAGCAACATAAACCAACCAAATATTTTAAAAATGTCTGGATATTTTGAATTGTCTGCCGACAAAATAAGTCCAACGGCAGGAATTATTCTGGTAGTGATTTCGGCATAGTTAATAAAATTGGTACTTCCTGCTTTTCTCAAAATGTCATTTGCTTTTTTAGGATTGAAAAGCATCAAAAGTCCAACGCAAATAAAAAATATTCCGAAAAGTATAATTGTCCATTTTGATAATATGTCTATCATTTTTATCTGTCTGTTAGCTGTTTGTAAGTTCGCTCGTAGGGTTGCAGGTAACGTTTTGCGGTTTTGCGTTCGGGCGGGCTTTTTAGCACTAACCTTGATACGAAGAACCGCACTTCAAATATGCACAAAACTTTCTTACGAAGCACGTCCCCCCGCCTGACGCAAAACCGCTGTTAGGTGCTGCCCTTTTTGTCGGGTTACAAATTGTCCGCTACGAACTGTCTGCAATAGTCTTTGATTTGTTGTCTGACTTGTCTAAACTGTTCGTTAATTTCGTTTTCTGTTCCTGTCGCCTTTGCTGGGTCGGGAAAATTTTGATGAAACTTTTTTGCTTTGGTCGGAAAGAATGGGCAACGCTCTTTTGCGTTGTCGCAAACTGTAATTACAAAGTCAAAATCAATGTCGTAATATTCGTCAATGTTGTTTGAAGTGTGATTTGAAATGTCAATGCCGTCTTCTTGCATTGTTGTAATAGCTTTGGGATTTACTCCGTGAGTTTCCACACCTGCACTGTAAACATCTGCTTTGTTGTCTGCAAAGTGTCGTAAGTAGCCTTCGGCTATTTGGCTTCTGCAACTGTTTCCTGTGCAAAGCACTAAAATTTTCTTATTTGTCATACGAATAACCAAATGATGTTTATGATACAAAATTTCGGGTCGAAGCCGAAAAAGAGTTGTAACACAATTACCGAAGTCGTAATTATGATTGGCTTTTTATATTTTATGAAAAACGATTTCATTAACAGCAAACTTTTTTCTCTGAAGTCGTTGCTGTTTCATCAACATTTGCATTGCAACCGCAATTACTTTTTACGCTTTCAGATGAAACGGTGCAACAAGCCGATTGCGTGTTTGTCAATTCCGACAACTTTATTTTCTGTTTTTCTTGTGGTATTCCACATTTGTCTTGGGCTAAACAATTTGTTGTTTTGCTTTGCAGAATAAAGTTTGTTCCGTCAAAAGCCAACGCATATTTTCCAATTGTGTCGCTTTGATATTCTACTTCAATTTCGGCATCTTCAATGCCTAATTGCTTTTCTGAAAGTTCAATGATGTTCAACAATTTCGTTGGTTTCAAACGATGTTCAAAGTCGTCTGCGTTCCACAACTGAAAGTTTACCGATTTTTCGTTGCGGATTTTTCCGCCACAATCAATAAAGTTTTTTGTTACCATTCCAACTTCGGTAACGTGAAAATGTTCGGGAACAAAAGTTCCTTTTTCTAATTTAAATGCAACATTTTCTAATGTCGGCAAAAGTGCTTTTACTTGTGAAAGTTTCATTTTTCTTCTTTTTTAGTTTAACAACAATCGTTTTTCTTTTTCGTGAGTTTGGTTGAGATGTTACCGAAATAGTTTTGCAGTTTTTCAATCGCTTTTTCGTCAATGCAGTAACAAATGGCGTTGCCTTCAATGTTTCCTTTTATCAGTCCTGCGTTTTTGAGTTCTTTCAAATGTTGCGAAACTGTCGGCTGTGCAAGAGGCAATTCGTTTACGATGTCGCCACAAATGCAAGTGTCCACTTTCATTAAATACTCAATAATTGCCACTCGTGCAGGGTGTCCGATTGCTTTTGCAAGTGTCGCAATGGCGTTTTGTTTGTCTGTAAAATGGTCTGTTTTAGTCGCTCCCATTGTCGCCTTATTTTTAGATTGCAATATTACGATAAATGTTTGAAACAGCAAAATAAAGTCAAAAAGTTTCAAAATTTGTCGGGTGGTGGGTGGGCTTGGTCTGTCCGTTTTTGTCAGTCAGTTGATGTCTGCACGGTCGTCCGTAGGGTTGCACCTAACGGTTCTGGGCTTGGCGTAGTGGCGGCATTTTAGCACTACGCTTCAATCGAAGCACCAAAGTTCAAATTTAGCAAAAACTTTCATACGAAGCACTTCGCCCGCCATTACGCCAAACCCTTGTTACCGGCTGGTGTTCTGTCTGCCAGTCTTTGCAAACCATTGTCAGTATTGAGTTTTTTGTGTCATTGTCGGGTCGGTTGTGTGTTACGTTTTTTAATTTTTTTTGAAGGGTCGGGAATTTTTTTAAAACAATTTTGTCTTGAGTCGGCTTTGCAAGCTCTTTGCCAAAGCTTTGGTTTGAGCGTTGGCTTGTGTGGCTTTGGCAATGTGCTTGTAATTGATGGGTTTTAATAATTCAATGATAGTCCAACTCCAAATCCCATATCGCTGTCATAATGTGTTCGTATTCCCATATTTTTATTGATAATGTATTTTAGTTCAGCCATATATTCAAAATCGGTATTGACCATAAAACCTGCTCTTATTCTTTTTGAAATCGGAATGTCTTCACGCATCAAAGACAATCGGACAATTCCATCGTGATATACTTCTGCCTGAAAGTTAACGAGCATTGGCAGGGTGTACATAAAACCTAAACTAACAGCTCTGCGTGTATCTTTTTCATTCTTTTGTCCGAATAAGTTTGTTTCGTGTTCGTCCATTCCCATTTTTCGGTATCGGTAATCAAAACCAATAAACGGCATAAACCATTGCATTTTGCCGATGTATCGTCCCAAATGCGTTTCTACTTCGTAGCCGTGCATATCATTATAGCCCAACCGCCATTCTGTACCCAAACTCCATCTTGCATTTTGAACCATTGCTTCACCATCGTTCCCATTGGTTGCAAAATCATTTTCAATCATAAAGTGCAGCATATTACTTTCTCTTTGCAATTTATTGTAGGCTTGTTTCTTGTTGGGTAAGTGTGGATTTTGATAGTCATCAACTGCAAAAACTCTATTCATTCCGCCCATCATATGGTATAAGATATGGCAGTGAAAAAACCAATCGCCTTCTTCATTTGCCAAAAACTCGATGGTATCGGTTTCCATCGGCATAATATCCAACACATTTTTGAGAGGAGCATTTTCGCCTTTACCATTGATTACCCTAAAATCAAAACCGTGTAAGTGCATCGGGTGGCGCATCATAGAGTTGTTATAAATGGTAATACGCAGTATTTCTCCTTTTTTCACTGGTATTTTATCCACTTCCGAAAGTATCCGGTTATCCATACTCCACACATAACGGTTCATATTTCCGGTAAGTGTAAATTTTAATTCTTTCACCGGAGCATCTTTAGGAAGTTCTGTATTATGGGGCGATTGCAACATTGCATAATTCAGGGTCTTTATTTCTCCTAATTCGTTGGCATTGTAGCGGTTTGGGTCGCTGTCCACATTGTGCTGACTATGGTCTTGCTTTTGTTTTTGCTTCGCTTCTCCTGTTATTTCGGGATACATTACCACGTTCATATCCATTTGGTTCAGACTCATTTTCATTCCCATATCGTCCAGATTGCCGTCCATTTTCATCATATCATTCATCATTTTCATTCCCTCAAAATATTTTAATGTTGGAAGCGGAGAAATTAATTGCTTGATGCCGTTGCCAATAAAATAGCTTGCAGATTGTGTTCTGTCTTCGGTTGTTGCCAAAAATTCGTAAGAAACACCGTCATCAGGAATGGTAACAACAATATCATAAGTTTCAGAAACCGCAATAATCAACCTGTCCACTTCAACAGGCTCAACATCGTTACCGTCATTGGCAACTACAGTAATTTTACCGCCTGCATACCGCAACCAAAAATAGGACGAAGCTCCACCATTGGAAACTCTTAATCTTACTTTATCACCTGCTTTCAAGGTTTTTCCGTCCACCGTTTTTAAATCGGTTGTGTGATTTCCGTTGAGTAGAATTTTATCATAATACACATCACTTACGTCCATCGCCAACATCCGTTTCCATTCGTTCTTGATTTTTGTTTTAAAATGCCCTTCTCGAATAGCTTCTGCGTATGACTGTGTTGCATTTTTTTTAATGGCTGCCCAATCGTTGGCATTGTGCAACATTCGGTTGATATTATTGGGATTATAATTTGTCCATTCACTTATCATCAGGGGAACGGTTGGTAAATCATCGATGCCTTTTCTAAAAGTTGGGTCGTTTTGCTTTTTTAGCATCACAAAACTGCCATACATTCCAATTTGCTCTTGCAAACCCGAGTGGGAATGATACCAATGTGTTCCGTGTTGGATTATGGGAAAACGATATGTGTAAGTTGTACCGGGTTCAATAGGTTTTTGTGTAAGCCAAGGCACACCATCTTCTTTATTGGGCAAAAATACTCCGTGCCAATGTAGTGATGTACTTTCTTTTAGCTGATTGTGTACCACAATTTCAGCAGTATCGCCCTCTGTAAAAGTGAGTGTTGGCATTGGAATTTGACCGTTTACTGCAATTGCTCTTTTTTCTTTTCCTGCATAGTTTACCAATGTGTCTTTTACATATAAATCGTATCGCACTACTTTTTGTGCGAAAAGAGAAGTTGTTGCCAAAAGCATCAGTGTTATCGGCAACAGCTTTTTTTGAAAAATATTTTGTATATCCATTTTATAATTTTCATTTATTAATTTTTAAAAGGCTTGCATTTATGGCAACCACAATTGTACTTACGCTCATCAAAACCGCACCCATTGCAGGACTTAAAACGAAATTCGGATAAAGCACACCTGCTGCAAGCGGAATGGCAATAACGTTGTAGCCAACCGCCCAAAGCAGATTTTGAACCATCTTTTTATAAGTCCGTTTACCGAAGTCAATCATTTTTACTACATCTCTTGGGTCGCTGTTCACCAGAATAATATCGGCTGTTTCGGCTGCTACATCCGTACCTGAACCTACTGCAATACCTACATCTGCCTGTGCCAATGCCGGTGCATCATTCACACCATCTCCAGTCATCGCAACCACTTCACCTTTGGCTTGATATTCCTTTGCTTTTTCCTGCTTTTCGTGAGGCAATACATTGGCGATATAACCGTCCATTCCCAACTGCTTTGATACGGCTGCCGCAATTTTTTCATTGTCGCCTGTAAGCAGAATGGATCTGATATTCATCTTTGTTAACTCGTTAATGGCTTCTTGTGAACCCTCACGAATACTGTCAGCCAAGGTGATTATGCCGATAACTTCATTATCAATAAAAACATAATTGACCGTTTCAATATTTTGATTGACTTCTTTTGGCGTTTCAGGCTCTGTAAGATTGTTTTGTTTGAAATAATTAGGTCCTGCCGCTACTATTTCCTTTCCGTTCACTACTGCTTTTACACCTATACCTGCCATATAGCTGAAATTCTCTGACTTCCATAGTTCAAGGTTTCTTTCTTTTAGAGTTTTCAAAATACCTTTCGCAATGTGGTGTTCGGAATATTGTTGAACGGCTGCTGCATATTGTATTATTTCATCGGCTGCATATTTATCGGTTAATGGAATAACCTTTTCAACAGCGTGAGAACCTTGGGTAAGCGTTCCTGTTTTGTCAAAAATAATGGTGGATAAGTTGCGTGTGGTCTCAAATGCCGTTCGGTTGCGAATGAGTAAACCATTGGTTGCCGAAAGCGTGGTGGAAATAGCAACCACCAACGGAATAGCCACACCCAAAGCGTGTGGACAAGCCGTAACCATTACCGTAACCATTCTTTCCAATGCAAAAGCAATATCTCCGCTACTGCCAAACCAATAAATAAAGGTGACAACTCCAACCGCAATAGCTATATAAGTGAGCCATTTGGCTACTTTATCGGCAAGGTTTTGCGTATTCGATTTTGCTGCCTGTGCATCCTGAACTAAATTAATAACCTTATTGAGGTAACTGTCTTTACCCACACCTGTTGCTGTAACTCTTAACGCACCTTCGCCATTGATAGAACCTGCAATTACTTTTCCGTCTTTTTCCTTCTTCACCGGAACACTTTCGCCTGTGAGCATACTTTCGTTTACATAAGAAACTCCATCGACAATTGTTCCATCGGCAGGAATTTTTTCACCGGGTTTGATGATAATGGTTTCACCGTTTTTTAGGTCTTCAAGTTTTATTTTTATGGCTTCACCATTTCGTTCCACAGTAACATCGTTTGGCAAAAGTGCCACCAATGACTGCAAAGCTCTTGAAGCTGCCATTGTAGAACGCATTTCTAACCAATGTCCCAAAAGCATAATCACGATAAGGGTTGCCAACTCCCAAAAGAAATCCATACCTTTCAATCCCAGTGCCACGGCTACAGAATATACATAAGCGACAGTAATAGCGATGGCTACCAAAGTCATCATACCGATGGCTTTGGCTTTAATTTCGCCTACCATTCCTTTCAGGAAAGGCATTCCACCATAGATGTAAATAATAGTTCCTAATGTCAGCAGTACATATTTATCTCCCGGAAAAGCAATAGTAAAACCGAACCAATGCTGTATCATTTCCGATAAGAGCAAAATGGGAACGGTAATGATCAAACTTACCCAAAAACGTTTGAGGAAATCGTGGGTATGATGTCCTTCGTGTTTGTCGTAGCTACTATGAGAATGATGACTGTGGTCTTCGCTATGATGTGAATGTTTTTTATGGTCGTGATGTTGGTGGTGTCCGTGATGGCTGTGTGTTTCTTTTTTACTGCCATCCATAGGAACTAAATCCATTCCGCAAAGCGGACATTTTCCCGGTTCGTCCTTTATCACTTGTAAGTGCATCGGACAAGTATATTTTTTCATATTCTTTCTGCTTTGAAAAGCAATGAAGATGGATTTTACCACTTCATTGCTTTGTTGGTTATTTTATAGTTTCAACTGTACTACCGCAAGTAAGCATTTGCGAACCGTAATAAGGGTTTTTAATAGCATTTTCTTTGCTCAACCAATTTGCTCCCTTGCCTTTGTTTGCCATTGGGCAATGCTGATAATAAACAGGTGTTTCCTGTTTTGATACTTTTATCAGTTCGTACATATTTTTTGATAAGCTCATAAAATGGTCTCGCTGATGTGCTACATCTTTGGTTTCAGCAATGTGTTCTGCATCAAAGGCAAGGTCTTTCATTACTTTCATCCAAACCGTATGTTCCTCGTTTGAAAGTTTATTCATTTGAACAGCGACAAGAGCGGTTAGCAAGTCTTTTGCTTTAGTGGAAGTTGTGTTCCCGTCAGATTTTACCAAGGCATCTTTTACCGAAAAATAGTTTTCAAAAACAGATGTCAGTTGGTTTACTTCCTGCATTTCTGTAGATGCCGTATGACTTGAATGGTCGTGTGTTTCCGTTTTCGGTTCTGCTTTTGCAACAGGTTTGTTCACCCGTTCATACAGGCAACATTCAGGCAGTTTTGCATACACATCATCGGGTGCAAGAAATTTATCGCTGTCATAGCCTACTAAAGCGATACGTTTCAGAATTTCGTCCTGATTGGTTTTTGTGCTGTCATAAGTGATTGAAGCTGTTTTTGTGTCTTTGTTCCAATCTACTTGGGCTGTTTTCTTTACATTTCCTGCTTTTTCTATAGTGGTTTCACACATTCCACAATTACCGTAAATTTTTACGGTTTCGGTTCTGGCGTTTTTAATTTGAGCGTTGCTCACTCCGAATGACAACATTACCAATGCTGTCATTACATATTTTAATGATTTCATTTTTAAAGTTTTAATTTTTGAAAATAGTTGATATTGAAAGCAAATATTTGCTTTCAATTAGACATAGCTATGGCTGTCAAGACAAGAAATCAACTTATTTTAGGCGGTTGCCATATGGAATGAAATCCCGAAGAAATATAACTTTGCGTATAGCCAATAGTTAACTTTTCGAGTACGATGAAATGATTTTTCATTCCTGCATCAAGAGTTAATGCAAAAGCAAGGGGAGCAGTTGGGCAATGACAAGAAGCGTTTTTGCATTTTCCACCGCAACCGTCATTGTTTTGGTTGTTGTCAGTATGATTTTTGCAACAGTCTTTTTTCTCAGTCTGTGAAGTTTTTTTGTCGCAACAAGATTTTTCAGTTTTAGTATGAGATTTTCCACAAGCATAGGTTAGCGTTGGTGTCAAAAAGAAACCAAGCACCACTATCAGCATTATGGAAATTTGTCTTGTCATATATTTTCTGTCTGCAAAGGTATTAATTTTTTCGTTCGGGTGTGTTGGCAAAAAATGGCTCTTTTGGTTTCGCGAAGGGTCGGTTTGTGTGTCGGGCAAAACCAAATGTGCCATTTGTGCGGTTGGTTAAAAATTGTTTTTAAAAAATGTGCATAGGCAAAAAAATAAAAAACATAGGGTCGGTCGGCGTGTCGGGTTGCTCGTTGTCCGTTAATAATAAGGTCTATGTTTTGGTCGCTTTTCAAAATGGTTTGCTTTTGTGTTAATGTTCAAATTTTGGTCGTCCGTTTAATGTTAGCATTGTAGTCTGTTACACTTGCCGGTAACGGTTGGCGGCTTTGCGAAGAAGCGGATTTCGGAGCTCAAAACTTTCAACATAGCACAAAAGTTGATGCGAGGTAGAATGTTCAATTAACCACTTCACCCGCTTTTTTGCAAAACCGCTGTTAGCGGGTCGTTGTTCTAGTTTATTTGTTTTTCGCAATTCTAAATCCAAGGTCGTCAATTTTAAATTTTAATGGGTGACTTCTTCTGCGTGTCGTTGCCATTACACTCCTTTCTATGTCACAAAATCCGCCACCACGAAAAATGCGGTAAGAACCATAAACTTCTGTGTCGTATAGGTCAGAACACCATTCCCACACGTTTCCCAACATATCATAAAGTCCCCACGCATTTGGTGTCTTTTGTCCAACGTTATGGGTTTTATTTTCCGAATTGTCTTTGTACCAAGCAATGTCATTAAGTTCTCCATATCTTATTCCTGTTGTGCCTGCTTTACAAGCATATTCCCATTCTGCTTCTGTAGGCAAACGAAAACCGTTCGCTGTTTTTTCAAAGATTATTTCTTCGTTTTTATCTTGGATTAAATAGCAAGGTGTCAGGTTAAATTGAGCAGAGATTTTATTGCAAAAAATTACTGCTTCTTTAAAAGTTATGGTTTCTACAGGAAGTAAATCTCCTTTAAAAGTGCTTGGATTTTCATTGGTTATTTCAAAATATATGTCTTGCGTAATAGGAAACTTGTAAAGCAAAAAAGGTTCAATTTCTACAGCCCATTTTTCTTTTGTTCTGTCATCACGTAATTCAATCCTTCCTTTCGGTATTTCAACCATTTGGACGAGAATATTTGAAGTCATCTTTATGCTGTTCAAATTCATTAGGCTGAAAGTATTTTTAATGCTTCTGTTGTTGAATTAATAAAGTTGATATGTCTGCCTTTGTTGCTTTCATATATGAAGTCAGTTAAACTTTTGCTTGTGTATTTAGAGAAGTCGCCAACTATAGCCAAGCGAACTCGATATGTCGAGAATTTTTGAAGAATTTCTCCTGCAATTCCGGTTTTTAGGTCAAAAAAGTTTGGTGTAATATTTTTTTCATTTAGAACAATTCTGTCAAAGCCTTGATAGTATAAGTTTCCTAATAAGTCCAACCCATCTTGAGATGTGGTAATGATTGTCTCGTCCGAAGTTATTTCGGCTATTTTTATGTCGTTTATATTGTGAGTTTCAATCTTCATTTTTCGTTTTACTTTTCCTTGTCGGTGTCCTTTACAATGACCGCTAACGTTTTGCGGCTTTGCGTAGTGGCGGATTTTTAGCACAAAAGTTCAATCGAAGAACTGCACTTGAACCTACCACAAAACTGTCATACGAAGCACTGCACCCGCCATTACGCAAAGCCGCTGTTAGCGGGTCGTTGTTCTTTTTTCTCGTTATTCTCTTCAATTTATCTTGTAGTGTCCAAGTTGAATTAGTCCATTTAAGTTATCATACTCAACCCAACTTTCTTTAATTTTTCCTTCTGTCACACGAAAGAAGCAATTGAAGTCTGCTGTTAGTTTTTTACCAGTTGGTGGAAAGTTTATGAGTTGTCCTAATTGTGTTCCCGAAAAATTTATTCTGGCAGCAACCAAGTCGCCCTCTTCAATTACAAAAATTATTGTTTCTTGTAAATCGGGGAAAGTTTCTAACTCTGCCTGATGAAATTTAACTAATTCAATATTTGTTTTTATCTCCTTTGGTTCAGATGAACTATGTCTTACGAAGTCATTATGAACTAAAGTCAGAACCTTATCCCAATCTTTTTCATTTGTTGCATTGATAAAGTCCGAAACTATTTCTTTGTTACTTTTCATTTGCAGAATACTATTAATCTTTTCTATTCGTCATTGAGTGAATTAATGCCTTGTTCTTTTAGCTTTTTAAGGTGTTCTTTCATTGTCTTTATTTGTTCGGCTGGGTGTCCTTGCCAAACGGTTACTTCTCCAACAACTCTGAATGGCTTAGTTGAACGGTACGATTGTGTTGGATTTCCGGGAAATTTCTTGTCGGTCAAGTCCGGGTCATTTTCAATTTCTCCTGTTGGTTCTACTAAATAAATTCTATCTCGTCCGTCACCAAATGCAAGTTCAGCTCCCCAAATTGCAGCGTCTAATGTCCCTGTCAAGAAGATGTATTTGGCATTTTTCTGTTGTCCGTAGTTAGAGTTGAAACCAACTTCAATTAAGTCGCCAACTTTTAGGTCTGCCTTTGTTCCGTGAAAGTATGTCTGAGCGAAAGGTGTTGCTCCTTGTCCGCTTGT
Source organism: Bacteroidota bacterium (assembly GCA_020162035.1). Classification (GTDB taxonomy): domain Bacteria; phylum Bacteroidota; class Bacteroidia; order B-17B0; family Aurantibacillaceae; genus Aurantibacillus. The sequence goes on from JAIUNM010000002.1 coordinate 22,219, forward strand.
TGAAATTGATTTATTGTCGTTATTCTCCATTGTCAAAAGTTAATTTGTTCGGACTGGTCGGTCTTTACAATGCCCGCTAACGGATTGCAGCTATGCCTAGTGCGGTTCAAGGCATTTTTCAACCCAATATTAATAACAAAGATAACTGTTTCTATGCATTTGCAATGCAAAAATGATTGTCTTTCGCGAAGCGACATTTATTGCAAATGCTTGTACTTCCACCTGCATTAGGCATAGGTGCGGTTATGTGTTCGGTGGTTCTCTTTATTTATTGGGTGAACAACTATTTGTTTTTCATAAGAACCAATCTCGTAATCATTGTTTTTCTTTTTTCACAAAAGATATTGTACTCTTTTTCTGTAAGTCCAAGTAGATTTTGAACTATAGGCATTGTTGAGTATGGATAAGCACAAAGAGCCATCATGTTTACAATAAAGTCCTCAGGGGTGATGTGTGGTATTTTATTTGCTTTAATATAATTGTCTATTTCTTTCAGAAATTTTTTAAGGAATTTTTTGCCTTCACTTATAAGAGGCTGAGTTAAATTCTGATCTTGTTCTTTATTTAGTTCACTGATAATAAAACTCTCAATGAAAGGGTATTCAGCGAGGCAATTGATTATATGATGAATTGCGCTCTCAATTTTTTTTTCAAAAGGAATATCTTCCGAAAGTATAGAGAACATTCGAATAAAAGTTTCATCTACTGCCTCTTTTAAAACTATCTGAAAAAGATTGTCTCTATTTCGGAAGTAATAATGGAGCAATGCCCGATTAATTCCAGCATCCTGAGCTATTTCATGCATTTTAGCATTTAACAGCCCTTTAGCGAAAAATAATCTTTTTGCACTTTGCTTTATTAAGTTCTCTGGTGATTCTTCTTTCATTCTTCAAATTTAAGCAAAGATGTTAACTTTTTAGTTAAAATTAATTATTTAACAATTAAGTTAAACTTTATTGTCAATTTTAATTTATCTTTGTAATAGAAAAAAATAAAATGAAAAACGATACAATGGAAACTGAAACACCAATTTATAAAGTCTTTCTTTTGGAAGGAGAAGATTATGTGACAATGGAATGGAGTGGATACGCAAACAGTAAGCAATTCAGAGAGGGTACAGAGAAGATGTTCGAAAAACTTTTAACTCATAAGGCGACAAAAGTTTTAGGCAATATTAAAGACATGGTATTGATAGGCTCCGAAGACCAGGCATGGCTTCACGAGCAATTTCTCCCCAAAGCAATTACCGGAGGATTTAAAGCTATAGCATTAGTGAGGCCAGTCCATTATTTTAATAATGTAGCTATTGAAAGTATTGTGTTCAAAATCAATCAGGATGCTTTGAATGTTCAGGTTTTTAACAACGTCGAAGATGCAAGGGCTTGGCTTAAAAATTTAAATTAAACATTACTTATGTTTCCGCATATACAGAGACAAACTAACAATAACTACATTGTTTCGAACGTTTTACGATTTCTGCATTTATGTCGGCAAGTTTATTGAGGTCTGTGGCAAGGTCGGCCAGGTTTAGCGATGTCGGACGGTTAGCTTTTGTTTTAACTTAGTTGTCTACGGTTAGTTTTGGGTTCTTAGTCCACCACTGACACATAACGGTTTGCGGCTTGGCGTAGTGGGGGCTTTTCAGCACAAAACTTGATACGAAGCACACAGTTCAAATTTAGCACAAATTTTCATACGAAGCACGTCCGCCCCCATTACGCCAAACCGCTGTTAGCAGCTGGCGTTCTGTCCACCGTCTTAGTAAACCATTGTCTGTATGTCGTTCAAGTGTCGTTGTCGGCTTGTGTGTTCGGGTATTTTTTCTTTTTTCAGAAGGGCAGGAAAATTTTTTATTCATTTTTTTTCGGGGGAACAAGCACACTCTTTTTGCAGCTTTGGTTTGCGTGTTGGCTTGTAGCGGCTGCAAAATGTGTGTGCTTGTGTGCGTTGGCTTTTTATTTCGCTAACTGTAATATCCTGTATGCTCCTCTTGCAACAATTACAAAAACAATTGCTCCAATAATCAAGTCGGGATAACCTGAATTAAGCCAATTAACCAAAAGTCCTGCAAGGATTACACCCGAATTAATTATTACGTCATTGGAAGTAAAAATCATACTTGCTTGCATATGGGCTTCTTTACTTTTTCCTTTTTGTAATAAGTAAAGACAAATCACATTTGCTATCAGGGCTAAAACAGAAACTACAATCATTGTTTGGAAATCGGGCATTTTTTCAACTCCGATAAAACGTCTGACAACTTCAACGAAACCGATAACAGCTAAAAGGATTTGAAAATATCCTGCAAACTTGGCGATGTTATTTTTTCTTGCAATCGTTCCTCCAACTGCAAATAATGCCAATGCGTAAACGATACTGTCAGCAAGCATATCCAAACTGTCCGCTACCAATCCCATTGAATTGGAAAAAATGCCAAACAGCATTTCTAACCCGAAAAACAGAAAATTGATAATAAGAACCGTCCACAATAATTTTCGTTGCATACTGCTTGTGTCTGCTTCTATTTCTATTGTATTTTCTTCCGTTGAAATTAAAGTTGTATCAAGATTTAGAGTTTCCAAAGCCGAAAGTATAGGTTGGCTTTCCGCAATATGATGAACTGTCAGTTTTCGGTTTTGAATGTCAAACTCCAATGATTTTATTTCATCAAACTTTTGCAGTTTCATTCGTATCAATTGCTCCTCGCTTGGGCAATCCATTTTTGTAATGTTAAAGATTGTCTTTTGCATAATTCTTACAATTTTAGTTTTATACCGCCATTAACTAAAAACCCGTCAAGCGGTGCGTAAATGTCCCTGAAAACAGGATTGGTAACTGTTCCTGTATAAATGGTATCAAATCGGGTTTGTCTTGCGTCAAGGAAATTTTCAAAGTTGATGTAAACAGAAAATTTCTCCCATAGCTTTTCAACCATAAATCCGCAAAGCACATATTGTTTTCCTGTTGCTCCGTCACTTAATTTTTGAGGGCTGAAATAATACGCTTCCAAACCTACTTTCCATTTATCCTCTATTTCATACATTAAAACTGAATTTATCCTGTGCTTTGGTGTAAGTGGCGTATTTGTCGAAACTCCGTTTTGATGCAAGCGTGTATCTGTAAACGTATAGCCCAAAAACAATTTAAAATCTTCATAGCCGATTTTGATATTGGTTTCCGTTCCTCTTGTATCAATATGCCCTGCCGAATTGATAAATTGGTATAAGCCGTTTGTTTGATAGTGAAGCAATAAAGGATTATCCAAATAGGTGTAAAAGAAAAGTTGGTTAATGCTAAACGTTACTTTTTCGCCAAATGCGGTGCGGTAATTAAAATCAACATTTCCTCCGTAGCTGCGTTCTAATTTGTTGATGCTTTTATCAATCGGCATTACATTTTGATATTGTATGCGTTCGCTTTCTTCGGTAAAAATAGTTGGCGTTTTATAGCCAAAGCCACCGCCAAGACGTGAAGAAAATTTATCTGTAATTTTGAATAATGCTGAAACTCTTGGTAGTAAAGCAATGCCATAATCAATAACATAATCGGCTCTGAAACCTGTTTCAAGATTAAGCCACTTGGTAGCTTTCCACGAATTTTGAGCAAATGCACCAAAAGTAATTTGGTCGTAATTTCTTAACGGAAAAGTATCTAACTGCTTTTCCTGAAAATTGTCTGTCCAAAGATTTACCCCTGCAACCCATTCTGTTTTTTCCCTTACATTGGTATAGCTTGCTTCGCTGAAAGTTGCTGTTTGTGTGCCGTCAAAACTATAATTTGGAATGTTGATTATCCTGTTAAAGTAACTCACGCTGTTTTTAAAATTGAAAAAACTTTTGTCATTAAATTTATGGTCAAAAGACAATTGCGTGGAATAGCGTTGTGTTTTGTTTTCTTCAAAATAACTGTGGATAGTGTCGCCCTTTCCTTGTATAAAATGTATGTCGCCACCGATACGGTTTTCAATGGCTGTGTTTAATCCAACATTCAGTTTTGTTTTATCGCTGAAATAAACAAACAACTTGGGATTGAAAACATACCTGTCAAATTTTGGAATAGCTGTAAGGTCAATATTTGCAGGGTCGTAAGTCCAATTGCGGTTATGTGAGGCAAATATTGTTGTTCCTATTTTATTGAAACGTTGTCCGTAAAAACCATTGAGGTCAAAACCTCTGCCCGAACTTCCGTTTAAATGAAAACGTAACTCTCTTTCATCAGTTGGCGTTTTGGAAATCAGGTTTACCAATCCTGCTATTGCTCCGCCTCCGTAAAGTGTAGATGAAGAACCTTTAATAATTTCTACCTGCTTTAAGTCAAGCGGTGGCGTTTGTAAAAGTCCCAAACCGCTTGCTGCACCTGCAAATAAGGGAAAACCGTCTTTAAGGATTTGGGTGTATCGTCCGTCAAGCCCCTGAATACGAATAGAAGCGTTGGCAGATGTTGCCGAAGTTTGTTGCGTTTGTATGCCTGTGCTTTCGCTCAAAAGCATACGAATATCGCCCGCTTTCATATTTCCTTTTTCCTCTAATTCCTCTCCTGCAATAAATTCAATTCTTGTTGGAATGTCTTTGATTGTTCTTGAACTTCGTGTAGATGAAATCACAATTTCGTCCAACTCGTCTGCATTTGATTTGAGAAAAATCTCTATCAGGTTTGATGTTGTCAACGGAAATTCAAACGTGTCTTTTCGTGTTTCATAACCGATATAACGAAATTCAATTATCTGCTTTCCGTTTGGAATATTGGTTAAGGTTATCAGTCCGTCAATGTCTGCGGTTGCTCCTGTTGCTGTCCCTGATAAAATAGCTGTCGCACCGATTAACGGCTCTTTCGTTTCGCTGTCTTTTATGACTGCTTTAAATGTATTCTGTCCGAATACGGTATTTATATGAAATGCTGTCATTAGCAGCAAAATGATTTTTAGCTTCATTGTCTGAATGATTATTAATGTTTGAAAAATAAGAATTGGCGGTGCGTAGCACCGCAATTTGTTATTGTGCCGAAGGCACGGAAACATTAACTAATCTTAGGCGGTTGCCAAATGAAAGAGCAAAAGTCAGACGTAGTATTGTCCTTGTATATGGAAACTTTTTTATCTGAATAGGTAAGGACAGAGTTTAAAGAGAAGTTTGCTATCGGGAAAGTAAATCCTAAACAGGTATGGCAATTCATAAAAGGCGAACAACAATCGCCACAATCTTTATCTTGGTTGTCTTGGGATTGTTCAGTTGTTTGCTCCTGAAAACATTTGTCCTCCAATAAACTTGGTGCTGCTGTCAGCAACAAAACATAAATGGCTAATATGAAAGATAAATATTTCACGGTGCAAAGTTAATAAAAATCATTTTTCTATCGTCCAATCATCGTTGTCATTTTCTTCAACATTAATTTTGCTGATTACAGCGTTTGCCCCTGAGTCCGTGTAAGTTCCATATCCATTAACAAATACGCCTTTTGCTCCGTCTTTTCGGTTTCTCATTGCATATAAAATGGCTTCGTCTTCCAAATCGTTTTGTCCGGTAAAACGATATATTTTATCAATAACGATGTCGTTCAAATCAACCTTTTCGCCCCTTTTTTGTATGAGATGTTTTCTTCTAACAGGTTAAAGTCTTCTGTGTAACCTCGTTGTCTTAATATTTCAATTACTTCTGATAATGTTTTCTCTGTTGATAGCATAGTATTCTCTTTATAGATGTTTTATAAATGCAAAGTTAAAAAAGCGTTGGGAAAAATGGCTCTTTGGCTTTTGCCGAAGCGTGGGCTTTTGCGTGTTGGGGCAAAAGCCAATGTGCCATTGTGCGGTGGCAAAAAAATGAATAAAAAATGTGCGGTGGGGAAAAAAGAAAAAATACAGAAGTGTCGGCAAAGAGTGTCGGATTACCCGTTGTCCCGTTTCAATATGGTCTGTCTTTGTTTGTCTGTCTGTCAAAATGGTTTACTTTTTTTGTTTGTCCGTCCGTTACTGTCAGGTTGCACGGTCGTCTGTTACGCTTGCTGCTAACGTTTTCGCGGTTTGCCTTGTTTGGAGTTTGAAACAATGTCTACCGAAATGTTAGTTTAAAGATACTATGTTGCTAGGCATTTGCAAAGAAAAAATTGAAAAATTGTCTGCCGATTTTGCAAATGCTTTGATGTCCGCCCAAATAAGGCAAACCGTGTGTTAGGTGTTAGCCAAAAACATTTATATTAATATCGCTCCAACTTCGCTGTCATAAGTGATAACCGACTTTTATAGTAGGAAATAAACTATATTGAGTGCTATATTTACTTACATAGTTTGTAGGAACAGATAAGTAATAATAAGTATTGTAATTAAAAACACTATAATTTGAAATGTCACCTTTAATAGATTCTTTGACTGCATATGATTTTTGAGTCCTCAGTGTTTCAACAAAAATGTCACTACCAACTGAAATTTTAGAGGTAATTCTAAAATTTAGAGTTAAACCGAAACCGATACCATAGGCTTTGATTTCTCTGTCCATAAGAAAGGTAATTTCCTTGATTGGTCCGTAATCAGTGCTAAGTTGTTCATACCAATAGTCTTCTTTATTTTTAAAATATAGGTCTTTGTACACAACAGATATGTTACCCGACATTCTAAAGTATTTACGGTTAATGAAATTGTATTTCATTAAGTAATTTAATCGAAACCCTTTGTCGTACTTATAATAGGTGGCATCAGGGCTAAATACCTTAAAGAAAAACATAAATTCATGTGATAACCTTTTTTTATAAATATGTTCAATACCAAGGGAAATGTCTCCGGCTAAAAGGTTTGATGGATATGAATTTATTATAAATTGATTCTTTCGTAAACTATCTTGTCCATGAACAATTAACAAGAAGCAATTTAATAAAATAATAGTCGCGACTATTTTCCTCATATTTTCAATAACGAATTTACTAGGGTTTTATTGTCTAAATTAAAGCAACTTGTTTAAAATGATTTGTCTACGGAGCGGTCGCTTTGGTTACACCTAACGTTTTGGAGCTTTGCCTAGTGCGGTTTGAAACATTGTCTGCCGAAATATTACTGACAAAGAAAAATGCTTAATGGACTTTTGCAAAGAAAAATAAATGTCCTTCGCGAAGCGACCTTGTTTGCAAAAGCTTTGTTGTCTGCCCGCATTAGGCAAAGGTGCTGTTATGGGCTGGTTTTTTTAATCTTTATTTGTAGCGTGTTTAATTTTTGTGAGTTCTTTGTCGAATGTAAAATCCGTTGTTCCTAAAACAATTGCACCTAACTTGTTTTTTGCTCGATATTTATGTGACATTTTCCAACCATTAAATTCACCTACATATTCCTTTTCTTTTTCTTCATATAATTTTTTAGTTTCTTCTTCAATTTCTTTGCAGATTTTTATACTATCTTGAATTTTTGGGTTTTCTTCCATTATATCTTTCATCTTCAATTCAAATTCTCTATTATGAGCAAAGTCTTGCTTTTTTGTTAATTCTTGGCCTTCAGGAGAAAAATAAAAATTTGAAAATGTACTATCTAGATTACTAAACTCTACGGATTCATAACTTGATGCGTCATTAAGGTTTTTAGATAAATAATCTTTGATTATTTTTTGTGCTTTTTTTTCAGTTGAGTTACACGATACAAAGATTAAAACTAAACCTATCGTTGATATATAAATTATTTTTTTCATATTCTATTTTGTTTTATATGTTATTACCTATTCAATCAATATTAAGAGTTATTATCTTCAAAGTCAATTTGTCGCCATTCAAAAGCCCAATCAATTTCTTGTATAATTTTGATGATGTCAGAATACAGTAATGGTTCTGTTGTGTTTTTTGCTTCAACAAATATTGGCTCTTGAGTACGTCTCTTGAATGCAATAAAAGCAATTTTGTCAGATTTGGGTGCTCTAATACCGTGATAATTCTGATGTCCAAGACTACTTGCTATTTCCTTAATTGAACCAGAGATTGCTGGCTCTTCATTTAATGGTGTTAGATTTTTATTTGTTATTGTATAAAAACCTGATTTACTTAGATTTGTTTCTTTTTTGTCGGATTTAAAGATGTCGAATAGTCCCATTAGTTTTATGTTTTAGTTGATTGATGAATTGTCTACGGTTATTTTTCTAAACTTGCCCATAACGTTTTCGCGGTTTGCTTCGGCCGTTTTGAAACCGTTGACTACCGAAATGTTTAAATAAAGATACTATGTTGCTATGCAATTGCAAAGCAAAAAATTAAAAAACTTTCTACCGATTTTGCAATTGCTTTGATGTCTGCAAGGCTGGAGCAAACCGTGTGTTACCTTCCAGTGCGCCACATTTAGCCTGAACTATGTTGTCTACGAAGCAGGTCTGCCCGAAACAAAAGAACGGATGCTTGTTAGTTGCCTGTTCTAAAGTCTAGGCAGTTACGCGTCTACCGTAATGTTTGTTTGGAACATAGTTTTTAGTTTTTTTTCTGTGCGTTGGCGAATGCGGTTTGGAAAACCGCTTGTTCTATTACGTTTAGTGAGTTGGGGGAGGAAATTTTGCAAGCTTATAGTGCAACAACTAAAATTATTGCCTTTGAAAATAAGTTGCAATATGTGCTTGCAAAATGTGGGGAGGCTTTCACACAGGTCGGCTTATGCAGTTTGGTTGTCTAAGCGGCTTGGTTGGTCTCTGCGGTTAGGTCTACAGTTTTTACAGCGGTGAGTTTTGAAATGTTAGCGGCTAGTTCTGAAAAGTAAGCGGAGAGTTCTAAAATGTCAGCGGCTAGTTTTGAAATATTAGCGGTGTCCTCTAAAAAGTTAGCGACAAGTTTTAATTTGTAAGCGGTGAGTTCTGAAAAGTTAGCGGCATCCTCTAAAATATTAGCGGTAAGTTTTGAAATGTTAGCGACGAGTTCTAAAATGTATGCGGCTTACTATGAAATGTAAGCGGTAATTTCTACAAAGTTTTTACAAAGGTGTAACCAGTTATTTGCCAAAACTAACCAGTTGTAAAGTGTCTCCTGTTAAAGGCTGTTAAATGCCAATACTTAGCAACAGTTTTGCATTATAGTTTTCAAATAACAAAAAGATTATGCCACCTAAGTTTTAAATAATTATTCGAATTCTTTTTTTCCTTGTTTGTTTTCTTAAAGCAAAACAAAATATCGAACAAATAAATTAATAGTTAAAAAATAGAAATAATGGGAACTTATATAGAAACTGGTCATACAAAAAACGTAGCTAACTTTGACCATTTAATAACATTCATACAATCATATGGTGCAAACTATTCACCGTCGAACACAAGTATAACTTTAGCAAACTTACAAATTGCTTCTACCAACGGACAAACTGCCTTAACGAATGTTAAGAATGAATTCAACAGTTGGAAAAATGCAACTAACGGTCGTGAGATTGCTTTTGACCCTTTAAAAGGATTAGCAACACAATTATTAAATACTTTAATTGCAATTGGTGCTAATGAACAAACGATAAAGGACTTCAAAACAATTAATGCAAAAGTGCAAGGTTCTAAGTTAACAAAAGCAGATGCGGGAATAGCTGATGAAGCTTCAAGTGCGAGAGTTGATGGCTCTAAATTAACTAAAGCTGATTCTGGATTAACAGATGACAGCACGGCTAAATTGGCAATGCCTAGCAAAAAATCAATTTCGGCTTCGCAACAAAGTTATGATAACTTGATAGATCATTACGATAAGTTGATTAAACTATTGGCAAGTGTGCCGACGTATACGCCAACAGAAAACAGTTTAAAAGTAACAACATTAAACACAATGTTAGCGAACTTAAAAGCTGCGAATACTTTAGCGTATAATAAAGTAGTGAGCGTAAGTAATGCCAGAATTGCCCGAAACAAAGTGCTTTATGAAAACCCTGATGCTTTGGTAACATTGGCGAAATTAGTAAAGGCTTATATTAAAGGTAAGTTTGGTGCTAAAAGTCCTGAGTTTGCTCAAGTAAGTGCTTTAAAATTCACCATGATTAAAGCAGGAAAATAATCGAAAGATTATAGTTTCTCTTAAATTAAAAATCCGACTTCAATTGAGGTCGGATTTTTTGTTGTTAGAATTTAGAAGTTTTATTTAATTCTATTACGAAAAGCTTTTATGTAATGCTCTTTTAATAAATGCTCAATATCAGATTCTAAATAGTAAATTTTGTTGCCAACTTGAGAGAAAGAAATTTTTCCTTCATCGCGCCAAGTTTGTGCTGTTCGCTTTGAGATTTGTAGTTTCTTCAAAAAGTCATTGTTATTAACGTACTTTTCACTTGTTGGCGAAACTAATTGTTTTACATGTTTGTCTAAGCTATCAATTCTAGTAATTAAGTTTTGATAAGCATCTTGAGATAGGACTACGATTTCCATTTTGCTTTGTTTTTAAAGGTTAATAATTAATTGTCGCCTTTAAATTACAAGCATGGTTTTAATTAAGACATTAAAGCGATTCGATTGCGTTAGCTTGCATCACTTTGCTTAGAATAGATAATGCAGGCAAGAAGTTTTTAAATAAATCAAGGTTTTTCTTTTTATAATGTAAGTAAATTGTTTATAGAAGATTGAACAAATTAATTAAAACACTTGCATAATTCGAATTTGTCCGTAAATTTGTCCGTATCCGTAAAAACGTCCGTAATATGATTAATGTAAAATTTTACCTTGACAAAGCTGATAAAAGCAAAAGATTTCCAATACATCTTGTAATCAGGCAAAAAGATGTGCAAGTAAAAGTTGCAACTGGAGAAAAAATTTTCCAGAAAGATTGGGATGGAAAAAACCAAGTAGTAAAGGATTCGGAATACAGGCATAAATCAATTAATAAATTTTTATCTTTCTTAAAACAAGAGGTAGAGAAGTATTTTGATAGTGTTCCACATTCAAACTTTACTGACAAAAAAGTTAAAGAAAAAATTTTAGCCTTGGTTAATAGTAGAAAGGAGAATACAGATGTAAAAATTGTTTGTGAAGATGCAGCAGAATATATAGGCAAAGAAAAAGTGAAATTTCTTGACTTATTTGCAGGTGCAGGTGGTTTTAGTGAGGGGTTTTTGCAGGCAGAATATGGGGATAAGTACTATGATTTTTTATTAGGTAGTGATATAAATGAAAACTGTGAATTAACCCATTTAGCTAGATATAATTATCAATTAGGTTTAGATGCAGAGTTTTTATGTCAAGATATAACCGAACCAGACTTTTTAGATAATTTATTAAAAAAACTTAAGGGAGAACAGGTTGATGTAGTTTGCGGTGGACCGCCTTGTCAGAGTTTTAGTTTAGCTGGTAAACGAAAAAAATTTGACAAAAAAGATGATTTATTTGCGCACTATTTGACTGTAATTAGAACATTACGACCTAAATATTTTGTAATGGAAAACGTAAAAGGTATTCTAACAAAAGAAGGAGGGAAAATAAAGGATATGATTCTTCAAGAAATTAAGTCAATAGTAGATTTAAAAGAATTTAACCAACTACTTATGTTTCTTGCAAGGCTTAGGAAAGCCGAGAAAGAAAAGATATTTACTTTGGACTGCTATAACTTAAGGCTGCAATTCGAAAGTGCAAATGAGAAAGAACTTGAAAAATTAAAAGAAACTTATATTCAAATCATAGAAAATAAATTTAGAGTACTCACTCCTAAAATTGCTGATTATAAAACAAGTAAAACGGATATAAATATTAATACTATTCGTCATGGGTTTAACTTATTAAAGAGAAGTAAAGAGTTAGCTTACGTCAGAAAGAAAGTGATTTTAGAAAAAGCACATAGCGATTTAGATAATGATTTTTTTGCCGAAAAATTTGATGATTTTTTAACTTCTATAGAGGCTAATTCTATTATAGATAAAGTTAATGAGGCATTTAAAAATTTAAAACCGTCAAAACAATATCAAGGTGAGGTAGCTGAAATAATTTCAGCTTTAGAAATTTACAATTATTCTTTTGATGAGTGTATTGAAGGTTTAAAACCATTTGTTATTAAAGCAAAAGTTAATAATGAATTTCAAGAAATCTTATCTCATATAAGGTTATATAACATAGACCAACCTTTCGTCGCCCTAGCATCAAACTATGGTGTTCCTCAAAATAGAGAAAGAGTACTTTTTATTGGTTGTAGGAAAGACCAAAAGCTCGTTAAAACAGTTCCTGCTACTGTTTCTGAAAATGAAAAAGTTACAGTATTTGAAGCGTTATTTGATTTGAATTTTATTGGAAATGATGATGAGAAATTTGATTATGAGAAGATTGATTTAAAAGCTCAATATAATGGTTCGACAGAAAAGATGAAATCTTTAATTAAAAAGAGGACTATTGATGGAAAGCCAGACGAGAAAAAGGGATTGACTTATGCGGAATGGTCTAAAAAAGGAAGATTAAATGGAAGATTCGTTAATGCGAAAAATCCTTTTTATGTTAAAAATTCAGATGAACTTGAAAACACATTAACACATATTGTCGCTCCATTACATAATCATAAGACAAGTAAACAAAATGATGATGTAATAAAAAGACTAGATGTTATTTTGAATACAGGAGATTATGATTTAGCGAAAAAAGAACTAAGAAAAATTGGACTTGATTCAGAAAAAAGAAATTATAATGTTTTAAAGCCTGATTCTCAAAGTCCAACTGTAATGACTATACCAGATGATTATATTCATTTTGCTAGCCCCAGAGCTTTAACTGTTAGAGAAATGGCGAGATTACAATCGTTTGATGATTCGTTTGTTTTTCAGGGGAAACGTTCAACTGGTGGAAATAAACGTAAATTTGAAGTGCCTCAATTTACTTTAGTTGGTAATGCGGTTCCGCCACTCATGGCTAGGGCAGTTGCGTTAGAAATATTAAAAAATATTAAATAGTATTTAATGAGACAATTATCAACCGTTGAAATAAATAGAATAAAACTTCTAACTGAAAAGTCTGTTGAACTTTGTTTAATTGAACCAACAGGTACTGGGCTTGAAAAATCTATAATGGATGCTACTGGTTCAGTAAGAACCTATTTGAAAGCGAATAATATTCATGATTTTGAAGCGCAAAAACAAGGGCCTGATAATAAAATTCAAATTCGATCTTTTTTAATTGAAGCTAACGACATACTAGATTCAGTTGCATCTTTATACAGACCAAATACTAAAAAAGGAGACCCAAGAATTTGGTTTAAAGGACTAGGTAATTATTCAAAAGCAAATGATATTTTAGGAATAATAGCATTTGAAGATAAATTATATGTTTTGAATATCACAAGACTTGATTTACATAAGCTGATTGATAGTAAAATTATTAATCCTCTTCAAGAATTAGTTAATGAAATTAATCAAATTTCAAATGAAGTTTCTGATGAACTTTTAGGTTTATTGAATAAAATTGCGGCAAGAGGACCTGTACCCGCAATGCTTAAAGCAGATACAGCAATTGGCAGAACATTAGAGACTTTACTAGGTATTGATATTAATTCTTCGAAAAAACCAGATTATAAAGGAATTGAATTAAAATCATTTAGAGATAAGCGAGGTAATAGGAAAAATTTATTTGCACAGGTTCCTGATTGGAATTTAAGTAAGTTTAAAAGTTCGGCAGAAATTTTAAATGCTTTTGGCTATAATAGAGGAGATGATTTTAAATTGTATTGTACAGTTTCGTCTCTTGTTAGAAATTCTCAAGGATTAAAGCTTAAAATGGATACAGAGATAAGTCAATTAATTGAAAATTCTGACAAGCCAAACATTGGTGATTTTGTTGTTTGGGGTTTGGAAACATTGCATAGTCGATTACTTGAAAAACATAATGAAACTTTTTGGATAGCAGCAGACTCTGTTACAATTGGAGGAAAAGAGCATTTTCAGTATAAAAAAGTAGAGCATACTAAAAAGCCAATTGTTTCTCAGTTTGATATTTTATTAGAACAAGGAATAATCACATTAGACCATTTAATAAAAAGAAAATCAACAGGAAGTGTTGTCGAGAAAGGACCTATTTTCAAAATTAAACCTAACGCGCTTGATTTATTATTTCCACCAAGTAAATCTTATAGTTTAATTCCTAAGTAAACTTAATATACCATACGCCCGTGGCGCGCATTATGGTGCGTCGAGCACACGCGCAAAAAAGGTGCAAAGCACGCTTAATTGGTAGGGGAGGAATTTAGCTCTTTTGATTTTTGTAATTGCGTCGGTGTCTATGGAGGGCAAAAAGCAAATGTGCTAAATTGGGGGTAGCCAAAACGGGTTTTCAGAACCCGCAAAAAGGGGAGGAAAGAAAAAAACTAAAAACTGTTTCTAGTTCCCTAAAATGTTTCTTAGTTGCCTGTTCTAAAGTCTACCGAAAAGTTAATTGTCAGCCGTAAATTTGTCTATTGAAATTCTGTCCGGGCGCATTGGAGGTAACGGGTTGCGGCTAAAAGAAGTGGCGGCTTTGGAACACTAAACTGTCTAAACGCACAATGTTTATTAGTTGCACAACTGTTTATATTCGCACTTCGCCCGCCATTTTTTTTAGGTGCTGTTAGCGGTTCGTTGTTTTCTGTCTATATGGTCATTACTTGTCCACCGATTTTATCAGTCTATTTGATTTTTTAAAACTTTTAAGAAACAAAATTAAACTAATTAATGTCAATATTGAAGCAATTAAAAAAGGAATTCCTGGAAAATAAATCTCGGATTGTTTTCCCGTAAAGTAAGAAAAACTGCTTGTCATTAACGGTGGTGCAATCAGAGTTGTCAAGCCCATTAAACTGCCTAAAGCACCTTGAAGTTCACCTTGTTCGTTGTCGGGCATTGCAGAAGACATAATACTTTGAACGGCTGTGCCTTGAATTCCACCAACTATGAAAAGTAATAAAGCGGTAAAGAGCAACCATTGCCACGGTGTAAAAGCAAACAGAAAAAAGCCCGTCATCATAAGTACAAATCCTAATACTGCCATTCGTTTGTCGCCCAATTTTTTTGCCAAAATACTGACTAACCATAACTGAACGATAATTGATAGAATGCCTATAAATGCTAATGAGTAGCCAACAAGAGAGGTGCTCCACTTAAATTTTTCAATGGTGAAAAATGCCCAAACACTTTCCATACTGTGATTAGCGATGGAAACAAAAATCATTGATAGCACTAAAGTTTTTATCAATGGGAATTTCTGTAAGTGTTTGAGGGAACCAAATGGATTAGCTCTTTTCCTGTCAAATTTCCTGCGGTTATTTGCTTTTAACGATTCCGGGAAAAAGTAATAGCCGAAAATAAAATTGATAAAACTTAAAATAGCAGCAACAATAAAGGGTGTATGAGTTCCGAATTGTCCCAATGTTCCGCCAATTATGGGTCCAATTATAAACCCCAAACCAAAGCCTGCGTTTATAAGTCCGAAATTTTTAGTTCTATTATCGTCTGTGCTAATGTCGGCAACACAAGCAGATGCAACGGAATAGCTTGCTCCTGTTATACCTGCAATTGTCCGCCCAACAAAAAGCCACAAAATACTTGGTGCAAAAGCAAGAAAAATGCAGTCGATGCTAAACCCAAACAATGAGCTTAAAAGTACTGGTCGCCTGCCATATTGGTCGCTTAAATTCCCTAAAACTGGTGCAAAAACAAATTGCATAATTGCATAAGCAAATGAGAGCCAGCCTCCGTATTTGGCGGCTGTGGTGATGTCTGAATGAAGTAGATTAATTAGTAGTTGTGGTAGAACTGGAAAAATTAGTCCAAAACCTGCGGTGTCAATTACGACAACTATTAATACAAATATGAGTGTTGATTTATGATTTGATTTCATTTTTATGAAGCGATAAATTATAGCATTACTCTGAAAAGTATAATGCAGTTTGTTAATAATAAATTCAATTAAGAAGAGTATCAACCAGATTTGGTTAAGAAAAAAAGCGTAGAACGCTATGAAAATATTTTTGCCTCATAATGGCACAAATATAAACAAAGTTTAAGACGTCAATGTCGAGTTGCGAAAAATAATTAACAAGACCAACGAAGTGTTAGTTTTTTTGTCGGGCGTTTAATGCTTGTACATTTACAATGACCGCTAACGTTCCTCGCACAGGCGCAGGCCGGGCTTGAGGAACGAACTTCGTAACTAAGATAAAGAAACATTGGCAAATAATTTTCTATAACCACTAAACCCCGGCTTGTTCGCCTGTGCGATGTTATAGGTTGGGCCTTCACAGCAACCAGGATTCCACGCAAAATTAGCAGCATCAAAACAAGGTTCAAGTAACCTATTAATGCTTGAAGTTCTCTTTATACTTTAAGGTTAAGCCTTCAAAGTGTTTTGAAAGTAAATCATTTAATTACATCTGATTAAAAACCACTTTTAGTGCCAAAACCAAACTCGTTCATTTGAGCTATTTATGTTTAAATCCTTGTTCTTAAAACACAAAGATACCCAGATTATTTCGACTGATTTTTATTGAGAAAAGTTCTAATTGAAAGATACAATATGCCAGCTCAATCTTAAACACTAAATCCAAGTTTATTAGGCTTAAAACCTAATGTTCTTAGTCCTGAAAAATTTTTCCTGCAACCGCGGAAGGCCTTACCTATAACGGTTCTCAGCTATACGCAGGCAGGGATTTTAACCACTGAACTTCCTACGAAGAACTGAACTTTAAATTTACCACTTAACTGTCCTACGAAGCACGAAACCCCTGCTTGCGTATAGGTGATGTTATGCGGTCGGTTTTCATTTTCTCTTCTTTCTCGTTAATTTGTCAAGCAAAGTTACTAAATTTGCAGTCAAGCAATTTCAATTTTTGAATTATGTATTTCAGCAGACCTTGGACTTCTATCTAAGTGATAGGCAGTCCTGAAAATTCCAATCTCTTTTAGGTCAAGACAATTAGTCTATGGGTTTCGTGTACCGACTTTTTTGTAAAGGCGTTACGTTGTCATAGTTGCTCTGTCGGGTAATACTGTCTATTCACTTCTCCACGATTTGAATTCAAGTATTCACCTGTAAGAAGTTACTAATGACAAAAAAGAAATTGCCCGTTCGTTTTACGGGTCAGCACTTTACTATTGATAAAGTGCTAATAAAAGATGCAATAAGACAAGCAAATATAAGTAATCAGGATACGGTTTTAGATATTGGGGCAGGCAAGGGGTTTCTTACTGTTCATTTATTAAAAATCGCCAACAATGTTGTTGCTATTGAAAACGACACAGCTTTGGTTGAACATTTACGAAAATTATTTTCTGATGCCCGAAATGTTCAAGTTGTCGGTTGTGATTTTAGGAATTTTGCAGTTCCGAAATTTCCTTTCAAAGTGGTGTCAAATATTCCTTATGGCATTACTTCCGATATTTTCAAAATCCTGATGTTTGAGAGTCTTGGAAATTTTCTGGGAGGTTCCATTGTCCTTCAGTTAGAACCTACACAAAAGTTATTTTCGAGGAAGCTTTACAATCCATATACCGTTTTCTATCATACTTTTTTTGATTTGAAACTTGTCTATGAGGTAGGTCCTGAAAGTTTCTTTCCACCGCCAACTGTCAAATCAGCCCTGTTAAACATTAAAAGAAAACAGTTATTTTTTGATTTTAAGTTTAAAGCCAAATACTTAGCATTTATTTCCTGTCTGTTAGAGAAACCTGATTTATCTGTAAAAACAGCTTTAAAGTCGATTTTCAGGAAAAGTCAGGTCAGGTCAATTTCGGAAAAATTCGGTTTAAACCTTAATGCTCAAATTGTTTGTTTGTCTCCAAGTCAATGGGTAAACTGTTTTTTGGAAATGCTGGAAGTTGTCCCTGAAAAATTTCATCCTTCGTAGTTCAAAGTCGGGTGGTTGTCAAGATGATTTTTCTGGTTTGGTGTCGTCTTTTAAGCTGCCGCATAACGTTCCTGGCACAGGCGCAGGCCGGGCTTGAGGAACGAGATTTTGAAGCTAATATAAAGAAACATGGAGAAAGATTTTGAAGTAATGATAAACCCCGGCTTGTTCGCCTGTGCCATGTTAATGCCAGTACGTTTTTCCAGCAAATGACTAACCTAAGCTATGCCTTCCAACAAAGAAGTTCCAAAGTAAATGTTTTGAATACCTCTTAACCAATGAAGACATCCATATCATCGAACTGACTGAGTTATAGAAAAGTTTTGAATCAATTTTTTCAGTATAGAGTTTCCTGAAAACCAAAAGATGCGCTAGAGAAAAATACTTCATCATTGGTTTGATAGTTTTCCTAAACCAGAATAGCTAAAGAGATATTTAGAACCTTTTTGGTGCATATTTTTAAATACACAATATCAGTTATCCTTGTATTAGGTAAACATAAAAACCACTTAGCCTAAAATTCAAATATTTCCGGAAATACTATTGAAAATCCAATTAGTTTCTTGGTGGTTGTAAACTCGTATTGGCATTAACGTCCCTGGCACAGGCGCAGGCCGGGTTTGAGGAACGCTATTTTGAAGCTAATATAATGAAACATGGGGAAAGATTTTGAAGTAATGATAAACCCCGGCTTGCTCGCCTGTGCCATGTTAGCAGTTGTTGTTTATCCAGAAAAGGAGACTTCATACAACCATTAAAACTTAGATTTCCCTATTCCTTTTGAGGTTCCAAAAATGCCTTCCACTTAATCAACTTGTTAAGCTATGATGAAAACGACTTTTCAGTTAGACAAACTCTTGCTTAAATTAATTTTTTGAAACCTTAGACCTTATTTCTGCTGCCGCATGGAACAATAACTGCTAACGTGCCGCGTATTGGCGATGGGCGGGATTTTTAGCACTGAACTTTAATCGAAGAACAGAAGTTGAATTTTGCACTTCCGTTGATACGAAGCCGTTCAGCCCGCCTATTGCCAATACGATGTTGTACGACGTAGTTATGTTTTGGGTTTTAGTCCAGCTAAATATTTTCGTATGTCATTTTCTAATTTATCCGGGTATTTGTACTCTAATTTTTTTGACAATTCAGTTCCTATTTCTGAAACTAAATCAGTCATTGAAAATAGAGCAGTCCAATTTTCCTTTATATCGCTCCCTGAAAATGTTTGTTCTGTTTTAGCCCACATTTCCTGGTTAAGATACTTTTTGAAAAGTCGTCCATATTTATTGGTCGTTATGTTCCAATTGTGTTCACTTGCAATGTGCCATTCAATTAAAGGAATTAAATATTCTGTGCGAATAACGGTTTCCGACATAAATTTCGCATAGAATATTTCATCTCTCACAAGACACTTTGCCACGTAAGTTGTGTCCCACCAAAAATCGTTTATTAGATTTTGAAACTCTTTTTCAGACGGTTTTTTGATAATGGAAATTTGATAAGTTGGTTTCAGCATTTGCTTTGTAATACCATCTTTATCAATTAAAATTTTATAACCAATATCCCAATCTTCTGGTAATTCTTTCTCTTGCGTTTCCTTTATAAATTTTGATTTGCTGTAAAGTTTAAAATCTACTTTCACACCGTCTTCATAAAGTAGCATTTTCATTGCGTGTTTATGGTTAAAACAACTTTCGTCTTCTTCAATCATAGCAATTGGATTTCCGAATTTAAGCGTCCAGCTTTTGTCTGAAATGTAATTTGTATTATCCTCAAAAACAAATTCAATGTCTAAATCACTAAATTCGTCAACAAGTGCTAAAGGATTTACAAGTGAACTTGTCAGAAGTAGAACTCTTACATCTTCGTTTTTCTCCGACCATTCTATAATTGTTCTTAACTTTTCTTCTCTGACTTTCATTTTGTTTGGTTCGGTTTTACTATGTCGTACAACGGAAAAGGGCTTTGCGAGGTGCGGGCTACTGCAACCGAAAGTGGAGAGGATAACGAAACTCTAGCAAAAACTTTTTCCATTTTTTAAAATTACAAAAAAACTAAAAAATGGAAAAGTTTTTTGCGGGTATTTTCTACAAATTTTCTGAGATTTACTTCAACCCCGCATCTTGCAAAACCCATGTTATCTGCAGGCATTTTTTAGTGTGTTGAAGATTTAGAGAAAAAGTTCATAACAAAAACACCTGCAACAATCAAAATAATTCCAATAATTGCTGGTAAATCCAAAGATTGTTTAAAGATAATTACTGAAATCAATGCAGTTAAGACAATTCCTAAACCTCCCCAAATCGCATAAGCAATTCCTAAAGGTATTGATTTTAATGCTTGAGAAAGGAAGAAAAAGCAAGCAATATATGCTATTATTGTTATTGTCGTGGGTAAAAGTTTTGAAAATCCGTCAGATGCTTTCATAAAACTTGAACCTAAAACTTCAAGAACAATCGCTAATGCTAAATATAAATATTTCATTGTTTGTTATTACTTTTTGTTAAGATAAAATTACTATAATTTAAATTCTTAGATAGTTTTTTTGTGAAATTCCTTCTATGAAATGGGTTTGGATATGCTTGCAGATAACGTTTGGCAAATTGGCGATGGAGCCGACTTTTAGCACAAATGTTGAATAGAATTACTAATCTTCAACATTGCACAAAAGTTCAATAGAAGTACTTCACCGGCTCTATTGCCAATTTGTTTGTTATGTGCCGTTTTATTCCATTTTATACATTTAACAATTGCTGAAACGTAAAGTCGGGTTTAAACATTTCAATTTCGTTTTGAGTTGATTCTTCTTGTGCTTCTTTGCCATAGATAAACATTTGCTGTTCATAATTTTTAACAGCCTCTTCAATGCTATTAAATTTTCCATCGGCTAGATTATCAGACAATATCAAGGCATCCACCAACCCACTATTTACTCCCTGCCCTGCAAAAGGCGGCATCAAATGTGCGGCATCCCCAATCATTGTTATGGGTAATGGGCGCTTGCTTTTCCAAGGCTTTTCTAAAGGAAATATCCGTGTAGCCAATCCTACAAATGACAACGTCGTATGAATCAATTCTTTGTAGCGTTCGTCCCAATCGGAAAATTCTTTCAGAAGAAAATCAACGACACTATTTCTGTTTTGAAAATCTACCTGCGTTTGGTTTTTCCATTCATCAGGTGTTTTAAAACTTATTCCAAAATGCAATGCACCATTATTATTGGGGTTAGCAAATAATAAATTACCTTGGTGAGATGCCATTAGCCGGTTTCCATTGCATAGCTGAAAAAATCCAGGACAGTTTATCTCTGGTTGATGAATATCGGCTTGTATATTGAAAGTACCTGTTTCTTCAACTTCCGTGTCGGTAACAAATTTTCTTACCTTGGACATCCCGCCATTGGCAAGAATAACCAAATCTGCTGTTTCACTCGGTTTATTCTCAAAAGTTAGTGTCCACTTCTTCTTACCAGGTTCAAGCATAACAAGTTTTCTATCCCAAATAACCGTGTCGTTTTCTAAACTATTCAACAAGATAGCCCTTAAGTCATTTCTGTTTATTTCAGGATTGTCAAATCGATTTTCGGGCTTTACATTTTTTGTGGATAAAATATTGCCTTTTTCATCAGCAATATTTACACCCATTGGTAAGGCTAAGTCATAATAAGTTTGTAACAATCCCGCTTTTTTCATTGCTTCCTGACCTGAACCTTTGTGTAGGTCAAGGGTTCCACCAAAAATTCTTGCCTCTCGGTCGTTGTCTCTTTCGTAAACTGAAACGTCTATGCCGTTTTGCTGTAATAATTTTGCCATAGTCAGTCCAACGGGTCCACCACCAATTATTGCAACGTTCTTATCACTAAGTAAATTCATTTGTTTGTCTGTATCTATTCGCATTGTCATTCAAAAATGGCACATAACGGGTCGCGTGTTGGCGAAGGAGCGGATTAGAAAGCCAAAACTTTCAGCTTTGCACCAACGTAGCAAAACCATTTTTTTATTTGCTAATTTACATTTTTTTAGCAGATAAAAAAAATGGTTTTGCGGAATAGAAGAAGAAACTTTTATTTTATCACTTAACCCGCTCTTTTGCCAACACGATGTTGTGCGTAGTTTTTATTTTCTATATATTTGTTCTCATGAAGTTAACACATTAGCCTATAAAAGTTTTAATCATTTACAGGGACAGGGCTTTCCTTGTTCATTTTTTTGTTGTCTAAAAATTAAATTTACGTTATTATGAAAAATTTCTTCGAAAGTCCTTTCAAAGGCAAAATTATTCAAGATCATATTACAAATCCTAATATTATTGCTGGAAAATATTCTTATTATTCTGGTTATTATCATGGACATTCCTTTGACGATTGTGCTCGTTATTTATTTCCTGAAAGAGATGATGTTGATAAATTAATTATTGGTTCTTATTGCTCTATTGGAAGTGGAGCAAGTTTTATTATGGCAGGAAATCAAGGTCACAGATATGATTGGATTTCAAGTTTTCCATTTTATTATATGTCAGAAATTGAAAGTTTTAATCAAAGTCAAGATGGATATAAATCATTAGGAAATACAATTGTGGGGAATGATGTTTGGATTGGTAGTGAAGTTATGATAATGCCTGGGGTAAAAATTGGTGATGGAGCTGTAATTGGCAGTCGTGCATTAGTAACCAAAGATGTAGAGCCATACTCAATTGTTGGTGGAAATCCTGCCAAATTAATAAAAAAAAGATTTGAGGATAAGCATATAGAAATGTTGTTAGAAATAGAAT
Organism: Bacteroidota bacterium; assembly: GCA_020162035.1. Lineage (GTDB taxonomy): Bacteria > Bacteroidota > Bacteroidia > B-17B0 > Aurantibacillaceae > Aurantibacillus. Next base: position 44,740 of record JAIUNM010000002.1, read on the forward strand.
GGTGGAATTGGGATGAAAGTATTCTTGCTGAAGCAATTCCTTTACTCTGCTCAAATGATATAGATTTGTTGTATGATTTTTACAAAAAACGGTTTGAGCTTTAATTAATGAAAGAGGTTCCATAGTAATACGGAATCTCTTTTTAAAATTACGCACAACGGTCTAGGGCTTTGCGTTGGTGGCCTTTTGAAACCGTAAACTATCTGCCAGCACCAACGTTTATTAATTGCTCAAATGTGTCTATTCGCACTGTCCGCCCACTAACGCAAAACCCGTGTTAGGCGTAGTTATTTCACATGGTTAATTTTAATATAGGTCTTAAATATTTCTGATAGTTTTTTACAATTTTCTCTCGATGCTTTCATGTCCCCGCCTATACTTGAGTTCTTAAAATGAAATTCTAAATTCATTCTAGAATTGTCGGTTGTTGAGTTTGAAATTATATCAAAATCTGTTTTCTTTATTGAATAATAGTCGATATTATGTTTTAAAATACAAGAGTCAAAATCTTCTTGAGTATTAAATTGTTTCGCTTCAAAACAGAAGTCAGAATTGAAAAACCATAAGTTCTCATAAACACGTCCGCCTTCCTTATTGATGTATTCACTGACAAAAATATTTTCAATTTTATATTCTAAATACTTTTCGAAAAAAGTATAAATGTTTTCGATTTTAGGGAGCAAATCTCCTTTGATTCCAATTGTTTCAAGATACTCTATGAATGCTTTTTCCATTTTATTATTTTTTTAATTGTTTATTTCTTACTTCCATTATCATGCCTTCAACGTAATGCAATATATGTCCAAGATAGTTGGCTGTAAACTCTTCGCTTTCATAATTCCATTGCCATTTTTTGTCAGATTTATCTAGTTTAACTCTTCTTCCTTCATAAAATTGATGTGTTAATTTCCCAATAACTTCCTGTAATTGAGTTGTTATCTGAAGTTCTATCGAAATGCTTTTGATTTCTGTATCCCAGTCAATTTTTGGAATATCAAAGTCATTAAATGTATATAAGTGAACAGCGTAATAACCTTCGTCTCGGGCTTCAAAATGATTTTTACAGTCAAGACTATTTTGCTTAAGGCAATTTTGAATTTTTTCCATCAAAAACTCCACACCGTCTAAATATTTTACAACAAAGAAGGTTCTTAAAATGTCGTTTGTGTTTTCTATCCAATTGTCAGGTGTTACCCAACCATTATATGGAGGTTTAGGAAAATTCTTGTTAAAAACAATATTTTTTCTAAATGTCTTCTCAAAAAAAGAACTGAATGATTTTGTAACCAATTCAGGTTTGAAGTCAGTTACTAGAAGTTGGTAATTTGTTTTAGCTAAATATTCGGTATTGTAGTCATTCAGCTGACTGAGTATATCGTTCCAAACTTTTGAAGATAAAAAGTCTGCTTTAATTTTGTTTGCAATTGAATTATAATGATTCTCGGTCCTTGAATTTATCGTAATTGATAGTTCGTCTTTAAGCCACTTCTTATATTCCTCAATATTCCTTGGTTTGTCCATTTTTTTATAGTGTCTTTATAATTACGCCTAACGGTTTGCGGCTTTGCGAAGAAGCGGATTTCGGAGCACAAAACTGTCAACATAGCACAAAGGTTGATGCGAGGTAGAATGTTCAATTAACCACTTCACCCGCTTTTTTGCAAAACCGCTGTTACAAGCTGGCCTTCTGTCCACCGAGTAGTTGAAACGCTTTACTGTCAACGGTTTTGGTGTCTGCATAGCAACTGATTTTTGTCTGTCGTTGGGTTGTGCGGTTGCGTATTTTTTATTTTCAGAAGGGAGGGAAATTTTTTTTAATTCAATTTTTTCAGGGTGGGGCAGACACACTCTTTGCCAAGTTTTGGCTTGTGTATCGGCTGGTGCGACTTGGCAATGTGTGTGACTGCTGCGTGGGTTCATTAGTTCTGATTTTTCTTAAAGTTTTCTGCTTGTTCAAATATCTCCACATATACTTCGTCTCTCTCAACTGGTGGATAGCCATACTCGTCAAGCAAAAGAATAAGTCCAACTTTTAGGGCTGATTTTATGTCATCACGTTTGTTCCAGTCAGGAAATTTGGCTTGTCCGTCAACAAGGTCTTTTACGGCTTTTGCCAATTCAATCATTTTGTCATCAGGATATTTGAAGTCGTATTTGATGCAAAGCTCTTTCAGAATGTCGTAAAACGCTTTCTCTTGAAAGTCAATACCTAATTCATCACCTGCCGAAAATTCTTTGTGAACTTCCCAAATCAAGTCTGTCAATGCGTTTGCCATTTCTTCATAAACCTCACTTCTCAAAATGTCGTTTGCGTCTCGGTTGTTGTAGCGTTCAACCAAGGCTTGCATTTTCTTTGAAAAGTCAATCCCTTTAACCTTGTTTACTTTCCTTATTTCTCCAATTACCTTAGCAAGTAGCTGTTGAAGCAACTTGATTTTCGTGTTCGGCAATTTGATTTTTTCAATCTTCGCCAAATAGTCTTCATCAAAAATGTCTTGTTCGGTTTCTGCTTCGTCTCCGAGTTTAAAAATTTCTTCTACTCCGTCACTTTGCAATGCTTCTTTTATCATTTCCCGAACTTTGGCGTTCATCTGTGCGGTGTCGGGTGCATTGCCTTTGGTGAGTTTGAAAACAATGGAACGAACTGCTAAATAAAAATGGGTGTAATCTCTTTCTGCTTGTGTAAGTTGTTCGCTTCCGGCACAAATATCATAAGCGGCTTTCAGTCGCTTCACCAAGCCCATAAATCGGGTTTCAAGTTCTTTGGTTTGTTGCACATATTCCGCAGCTAAATTCAAGGTGTTTAATTGCTGAATGGTTGTGCCTTTGAAATACTTGGAACTGTCAAAAGTGTGAAACAGTTTAGCCAATAGGTCTAAATGATTTCTTACAATGATGATGGATTCTGCAATGTCTTCAAAATTGTCTTTGTCGCCTTCGCTGTATTGCTTCAAGGCTAAATTCATTTGATTTTTGATACCAATGTAATCCACTACCAAACCTTTATTTTTTCCTTCAAACTTTCGGTTTACTCTTGAAATGGTCTGAATTAAATTGTGTCGTTGTATTGGTTTGTCAATGTAAATGCTATCCAAGAACGGAACATCAAAACCAGTCAGCCACATATCCACTACAATAGCAATTTTGAAGTTTGATTTTTCGTTTTTGAATTGGCGGTCAAGTTCCTTGCGTTGTTCTTTCGTGCCAAGCAAATCATACATTTCTTTCGGGTCGTCTTGTCCTCTTGTGGCAATGAGTTTGATTCGTTCAATGGGTTTCAGCTCTCGTTTGTCTTTGTCGGTTAGGACTGCACCTTCTTCGGCTGCTCGTATTTCGTTCCATTCAGGTCTTAACGCCAAAATGTTTTTATACAATTCATACGCAATTTCACGAGTGCTGCAAACAAACATTGCTTTGCCTTTTACGGTTGCACCTTCTGAAATTCTGTTTTCGTAATGATTTACAAAATCGCTGGCAACTTCTTTCAAGCGGTCAGGGTCGCCAATAATGGCATACATCTGAGCCATTTCTTTTTTACTTTGCTCAATCTGATTTTCGTTGCTTCCAATTTCAGCACACTTAGCGTAGTATTCTTCAATCTCTTTAAGTTTGGAATTATTCAACAGCACTTTTGCTGCTCTGCCTTCATACACAATTCTTACAGTGATTTCATCTTTCACCGATTCCGTCATTGTGTAGGCATCAACAACTTTTCCAAACACATCAAGCGTTGCATCTATTGGCGTTCCTGTGAAACCTACAAATGTGGCATTGGGTAACGAATCGTGTAAATACTTTGCGAAACCATAGGTTTTGGTAACGCCTTTTTCCGTCACTTTTACTTTTTGGTCAAGATTTACTTGGCTCCTGTGTGCTTCGTCCGAAATACAAATTACATTGGTTCTTTCCGTAAGCAGTTCGGTATCTTCTGTAAACTTGTGAATGGTGGTTAAGAAAACGCCTCCGCTTTGTCTGCCTTGAATTAATTCTCTTAAATGTGCTCTGCTTTCAACGCTTACAACCGTATTGTCACCAATGAAATTTTTGGCATTGGTAAATTGACCTGAAAGTTGATCGTCTAAGTCGGTTCTATCTGTAATCAATACAATGGTTGGGCTTTCAAAGTATTCGCTTTTCATCAACAACCTTGTGAGATAAAGCATTGTAAAGCTCTTTCCGCAACCAGTAGCACCAAAGTAAGTTCCTCCTTTTCCGTTTCCTTCGGGCTTTTGGGCTAACTTGATATTGTCATACAAGGCTCTTGCAGCATAGTATTGCGGATAGCGGCAAACAATTTTTTCGTTTTTCTTTGAGCTGTCAGGAATGTAAATGAAGTTGCGAATGATGTCACGCAAACGGTTTTTATGAAACATTCCCTGAATCAAGGTGAACATTGAATCTATGCCATCAACATCTTTGGCAAGTCCAGCAACACGTCTCCAGGCATAGAAAAACTCATAGGGAGCAAAGAATGAACCTGCTTTGTTGTTTACGCCATCACTGATTACGCAAAAAGCATTGTATTTGAAGAGTTCGGGAATGTCTCTGTGGTAGCGAACCGTTAACTGCTTGTAAGCATCATAAATGGTAGCTTCTTCACGAATGGCAGATTTGAATTCAAAAACCACCAAGGGCAAACCATTGATGTAAACAATGCCGTCTGGTATGCGTTTTTCTGAGCCCACAATTTCCAATTGATTGACAAATTTGTAAATGTTATTGTCAGGCGGATATTGTTCTTCGGGTTCTGCTGCAATGGAAATTACTTCATCTTCTCTTGGTTGGCGGTGTTTATTTAAGCCAGCGTAATTGATTAACTGAATATAAATGTCTTTTTGGTTGCGGTCTTCCCGTTTGAGGATGAAACCGTCTGAAAGCATTTTTAAAAATGTCTTGTTGCTTTCGTAAAGGTCAGAAGATGAAAGTGATTTGAGTTGAAGAATGATAGATTTGATTTCGTTTACCGTAATGCCTTGTCCTGCGTATTGACTTAGTAAGAAGTTTTGCAAATCTTCTTCAATCAATACTTCTTCGGGCTTACGAGTAATCGTAATGCCTAAGTGGTGGGGAAATCCTTCTTGCCCCAACAACTCGGTAAACGCCTTTTCTAATTTTTCTTCGGTGAATTTCATTTAATCAAATATTAGGCTCAAATCCCTTTTCTTTAAACCAATTTTCACTAATCTTATTATTGTCACTTTTGGGTTTTGGGTTTGCTTCATTCACTTTGAATGTTGTCGGCAAGTTAACTGCGTGACCAAAAATTAAAGCGTGTTGTGTCGGTATTGAAGGCATTCTCCGCAAAATGGTTTCTGAAATATGCGGTGTTATTTGTCTAATATGCGATAAATCTTCTGGGTTTTGTATTCTATGAACAATGAAATTACTGCATTGTGATAAAACAGTTTTTGAAAGTTCACTTGGTCGTTGGGATGAAACAAGCAAAAACATACCGTATTTTCTTCCTTCTTTAGCGATTCGTTCAAATATTTTATTAGCATCACCAAATACCTTTCCTGATTCCAATGAGATATAACGATGAGCTTCTTCCAAAACGAGGTTTACAGGAAACAAGTTTCTGTCCGCAGAGTTGCGTAACCTTTCAAATATCATTCGAGACAAAACACAAGAAATTATTTCAACTGTTTCATCATTGGCAGAGTTTAAGTCAATTACTATAACTTGATTTTTCTTTGAATTGGTATCTATACCAAGGAAATCATTCAAGTAATCATTTGGCTTAATGTCGTTTGTATTTTTAGTAAGAAATGTAAAGTCTTCACGTTCTTTTAGACTTTTATATCTAGTAATCATTGAAGAACAATAGTCACGTATTTGTTTATTTCCGTGATATTCTTCATACAATAAAGCACTTTCAATGGCTAAACCAAGGTCGGCAAAATCAAACTTTTCAGAGTTGTATTTAGGGTCAATCGATAAATCTTCAATTATAAATTGTCTAACTGAATTTTTAAATAGCTCTTCTTTTACACCTGCACTTGGGTCACCTGGTCTATCGGAAAAGCTACCATACTGAGCATTGTATGTAGAAAAATCTACTTTCCTGTCTTCTGGAAACTTTGCATTTTGGATAAGTGAAACAATTTTTTGTCGCTTAGCAACTGGGCTTTCCCAATGGTCAAAAACATACATTATGCTACAAGCATAAATATGATACCTTGTTTCTTCATTTAAATTTTGAGTAAAGCCAAGGGCATTTCGTAAAAGTGGTAATTGTGATTTTTCACTAGCTTTAAGTAATAAAGCCCATTCATCTACATTCAAAAACCAATGAGGAAGTATGAATTTTTCAGTTCCTGAACTTGAATCAATGGAGAAATTCTTTACTTCAATATTTGCATTTTTATCCGTTAACTTTTCAAATGCTTGTTTATATTCACCATTAACATCAAAGAAAATAAAGGTGCTTCCTGTAGCACTATTCTCTTCAAATCTATAAAGTGTTTGTAGCATTGAAGCAATTGTGCAAGATTTACCACTACCTGTATTTCCTAATATTGCAGAATGACTTCCAAAGAACTTATCAATATCAAGTTTTACTTCATAATCAGGGAAAATTGTTGATTTACCAATGGGCAATGAAGTATATCTGAATTTACAATCACATTTGCCTTTTTTACAGTCTTCTGAATCTTTGCAGATTTGAACTTTTATGTTTTCAGTTTTGAAAATGGTATCAAGCTCCTTTTCTTTAATGTAAAGAACATCCGAATATAGAGTTGGATAAACACTTACCCCAAATTCAAAATTTAATGAACCATCTTTTGCATTTTTGATAGTTCCAATCGGTAACACTTCTAAGAATTTACCTGCTTGAACTTTGCTTAGGATTTGGTCAGTTGGATTTGAGAATGGAACATTTAAGTCTTTTTCACGAACACCCGAAACTTCCGCAACTATATAATAATTCTGATAAGGAACAATAACGTAACTGTTCAATTGTGCGAAATAATGAATATCGTCAAATCCGCTAACATTGAAGTTATCTAAACCGCTTAAAAGTTCAACAGAAAAGCGGTCAGAATTAATTGCTACTACTTTACCAATAACTCTTTGTTTATCTTCTTTTGTCATTTTAAGAGATTCTTTAAGTTATTGATTGTTGCTTCCATTTTGTGGTCTAAATCTTCAGCAGTCAAGTCAGGTAATATTTGCTCTACAAAATTTTTAAAGAAATATAACGGTGTATAATCCGATTTGTCAGCAGGCCATTTTTCACCGATTATCCAAATTCTAGTATCGTTCAATTCAAGTAGCTTGCCAATTGCATTTTTTTCTGTTGGTTCTCCAATTACTATTAAACGAAAGGAGGGGATTGTAAATGCTTGGAAAATCAAATTATTGATATGCTCATCGCTAAAACTATAACCAATGGTAACAAGGATGTTGTTGTTTTGCATTAGTCTTTTTTGAAACTCCCTAAACAAGTCGGAGTAAGGACTGCCTAAACTAGCATTGTATTTTAAAGGTGTGGGATGAATCATTATCGTTTCCTTTTCCCTTAATTCTTCTAATGTTGGTTCTTGAATTTCTTTTACCTTGAAAAGTTTGTTTTCTCCATCTGCTTCAATCCAATTAACTGAACCGTGAATTTTATACAAGTAAAAGAAATTATCAATTACACTCCACTTTGACTGTGATAAATCCATTTTTTCAGCCAAAGCGTAATTGAAAATTGCGGGATTAAAAAACTTGCTAATACCACCTGTAAAGCCATTGACATAATGAATACCAAGTAAATCCATTGCTCTTTCAGAATACAGGTCGTAATTGGTCGTAAAAATGTTTAGTCGTGGTAAAGTTGGATTCCTTGAAAGGAGCTTTCTATAAAACTGTTTGTAAGTTTCTATTAAAGGCTTGTCAATGCTTACCTTTCCTTCTTCTGACTTTGCATTCTCAGCGTTCAAGCATTTTTCTAATAAGAAGTTACGTGCTTGTTTTATTATAAATTCTACTTTGTTTTCATTGCTTAATTCGGCAAATGGCTTTTCTTCTTTTACATCTTCTCTGGTCTTTGAATGATAAAATGACAAGCTGTGCAGAGTTGATAAAAATGTTTCAAGGTTATTAGAAAAGTTATCGTGTTCAACGTCTATTGATAATTCTGTTTTAAGCCATTTTTTGGGTTCTTTAAATTCTGTCAGCGAATAAAATTCTTTTGCAAGTGGAGCCATAACAGGAATTCCAACTTCCTTAAAGTCTTCATTTTCTATTTTATAAGATGAACAACCGCTACCAAGAAGAAACGACAAATTTTTATTATCGAGAACCTTTAGAAATGCTTCTTGCAGTTTCTTAGTCTTTGCTTTTAAATCAGTACTTTCTTCACTTTCACCGCCAGCATCATCAGGCCGTCCTTTTATATTGGCAAGTGTATTGTCGTTTCCTTTGTAAAAGAATATTTCCATATCATTAATTATTATTTTTTTGTCGCCAACTTAGAAAGCAACAACTCTTTCAGTTCCGTTAGCTTTTCGTTTTCTTTTCCGAGAATACTAATTTGACGATAAATTCTTAGAAAAGAATTGTTATACCTTTCTAAAGTTTCTGTATCAGGTATTGGTATCAATTGTTCTTTAAATAGATCATCTATTGCCAAATTTTTTACTCCATTTGAGCTATTCTCGTATGTAAATAACACATTCGAGTTATACAAATGCACAATGCTTGAGAATAGAAAAATTGAAAAATTGTCTTTTGCCTTTATTACTCTACAAAAGTTCGAACAGATAATATCCTTATTCAAATATTCAAGATATTCAGATGTAAGTAAAACACTCCTACCAGTTGATTGAGTTGGACTTCCTCCTGAAATTTCAGTTACTATATCGAATGGTTCTAACTTGCGATTTATTAGATTTTTAGACAAAATAAACCGTGTAGGTAAATTTCCTATTTGCCCAATATTTGATGTAGGAATATCAGTTCCTCTTATGCAAAAAACTTCTTTATTGTAATTATCAATTGCGATATCCTTACCCCAATCTCCACCTAATGTTGAAAGCTTAGTATCTTCAAGCTGCCCAACTCGCCACCCTTCCGGCAGATTCTCGAAATCAATCCCCTCCACAAACCACTCCCTATAAATCGCCTGTGCGGTTTCTTCCAATTTTTGGATGAGTTGTTGGTTCAGGGCTATGCGGTTTTGTATGGTGTTATAATCTTTTACGATTTCTCGTTGTTTGTCTATGTGGGGAATGGGGAGTTGCATATTCTCAAAATCTTCCCATTCCAAACTTCCTCTTACACCACCTACAGCGTGAAAACAAGCCTCACGGTCAAATTCTGACCTTTCAAACCACATCATTAAGTATTCGGGCAAAAGTTCTTTTTCGTCTTTTACTTCAAATATTGGATAGGCTTGAGAAATTATCGCTTCATCTAAATCTTTCAACAAAGCAACAGGCATTTTTTTATCACGCCTTACCTGCATTGTGCTACAAGCAAATTGATTTTTACGAATGATTTTATAGTTCTCCATATCTGTTCCAATAATATTGGCAACAGAAGGAATAAACTGTTTTGAAATGCTCAATCCCAAAAGTTGTTGCACTTGCAAACCTTTGTTGCGTTCATCAACCAGCCTGATATGATTTCCTATGGGTTTATAATTCGATTTCATAACCCAACTCTTTAAACACGCTTAGTAAATCATTTTTGCTTTGTGCTTCCGCTTTCAATAAATCGGCAAATTCACTTTTCAAGGTTTGCATTTTCTCGTCAAAGTCAATGCTCTCATCCCTATTTACAAATTCAATGTATTTGCTTGGCACGAGTGAAAAATCTTTTTTTGCTACTTCATCAAACGAAGCAGAATAACAGAACTCAGGAACATTCTCAATTTCTTTGCATTGCCATTGGTGGTAAGTGCTTGTAATTTTCAGAATATCTTCTTCGGAGAACTGAATGTATTTTTTCTCAAATGGGACTCCCATTTGTCGCAAGTCCATAAACAGAATTTCCTTTTCTCTACCTCGGTATTGGCGAGTTTCGTCACCTACTTTTTTACTCTGTGCTTTCTTGTTTTTGTTTACAATCCAAAGTGTAACACTAATATTGGTGGTATAAAACATATCTTGTGGCAATACCAAAATGGCTTCCACCAAATTATTTTCAATGAGCTTTCTGCGTATTTTGTATTCTTCGCCACCGCCACTTAATGCACCATTAGCCAATATAAATCCTGCAATTCCGTTTTCGGAAAGTTTGCTCACCATATTCAAAATCCAACCATAGTTGGCGTTGCTTTTGGGTGGCACATCATAACCTCTCCAACGTGGGTCGTCTGTCAATTCATTTTCTGCCCGCCAATCCTTTTGGTTAAAAGGTGGGTTTGCCATTATAAAATCGGCTTTTAGGTCTTTGTGTTGGTCGTCTATAAATGTGTCGGCAGCTTTTTCACCTAAGTTTCCGCTAATGCCACGTATGGCAAGGTTCATCTTTGCCAGTTTGTAAGTGGTGTTGGTGTATTCCTGTCCGTAAATAGAAATTTCTTTTTTGTTGCCGTGGTGTGCTTCAATAAACTTGATACTTTGAACAAACATACCACCCGAACCACAAGCAGGGTCATAAATGATTCCTTTGTATGGTTCAATCATTTCGGCAATGAGGTTTACAATGCTTTTGGGCGTATAAAATTCTCCTTTGCCTTTTCCTTCTGCCAAGGCAAATTTTGAAAGGAAGTATTCATACACTTTGCCCACCACATCTTGTTTGGGGTCTTTGGTGGTATCAATGTCGTTGATGGTATCGAGCAAGGAAGCCAGTTTGGTGACATCCAAGCCCAAACGTGAAAAGTAATTGTCGGGCAATGCACCTTTCAGGGCTTTGTTGTTTTTCTCAATGGTGTGCAGGGCAGTGTCAATGAGCAAGGCAATGTCGTTTTGTTTGGCTCTTTTAATCAGGTAGCTCCAACGGCTGGTTTCTTCCAAAAAGAACACATTGTTCATATTGTAGAACTCGGGCATTTCAATGTATTTCTCTTTGCCTTCGGCAATGAGCTTGGCACGGTGTTCTTCAAACTTATCGCTGGCAAACTTTAAGAATATCAATCCCAATACCACGTGTTTGTACTCCGCTGGCTCTACGCTTCCTCTTAATTTATTTGCAGCTTCCCAAAGGGTAACTTCAATTGCTTTTTCTTTTACTTCTTTCTTCTGTTTCGCCATTTTCAGGTGTCAATATTTTATATTTTTTAATGTTTGCTAAGTTAAGTTTTATAGTTGTATTGTCGTTATAGGTGCGTGGGCAAAAAATGGCTCTTTTGGTTTTGCGAAGGGTCGGCTTGTGTGTCGGGCAAAACCAAATGTGCCATTTGTGCGGCTGGCTAAAAATTGAATTAAAAAAATGTGCGGTGGGGAAAATAAAAAATACAGAAGGGTCGGCAATGAGTGTTGGCTCAGTTGCTGTCCAGTTGAAATATGGTCTGTATGTTGGTCACCTGTCAAAATTAGCGTTTCATTTTATGTTTATAGTCGTCCGTTGGGTCGTTGTTGTGTCGTCTGTTAGGCTTGCTTGTAACGTTTTCGCGCTAAGCAACGGTTTGATTTGAAACTGTGTCTTGCCGAAATGGTATTAACAAAGATAAATGTTTAATGGACTTTTGCAAAGCTAAAATAACTGTCTTTCGCGGAGCGACCGCTTTTGCAAAAGCTTTGATGTCTGCCAAACTGTTGCCTTAGCGTGTGTTATGCGGTCGTTTTTTATTTCTACTCTTACGGGCTCCGTAGTCTACAAGCAATTTATTTAATGCGTCAATTTTAGTGTTGTCTACTGGTTCAACTTGGCAAAGTTGTCCAACCATTTCATTGATGTCATAGTACTGCCGGTCTGTTGTGATTTTACCTTTAATAATTATTTTGTCTATGCGCTGAAAGTAAGCTTTAAAAATATCGATGTCGTAACCAGTTTTTGTCTGTAAGTATTTGTTAAATTTTAAATCTCCTGTTTCTAATTGCATTTCAGTAAAGTCGCGGAACCAATTTTTAAGCATAGTAAGTCTACCCTTTTTAAAATGCTCTTCAGTTTGAATTTTTAGTGATTTATAATATTCGTCAGAGTCGAAGGTCGCGCTTTGTATTTTCATTAACGGATTGTCCAAATGGTAGTCAAGTGTTGCAACAACTAAGTCGCGGTATTTAATCAAGTCCGCATTCTTCTCCTCTTTGTTTGGTTTTTCTTTTGTCATCTTGCTTGTCTAAAATGCCGCATAACGTTTTCGGGCTTTGCGTTTGGGCGGGTTTCGGAGCACTAAACTGTCAACCTGCACTGCACTTGAATAGAAGCACAAAGCTCCAAGTTTGCACGTCACCCCGCCTGACGCAAAACCCGTGTTAGCACCAGTTTTTCTATCGTTCTCCATTCAGAATTCGTTTTGTCTGTCTTACTAAATTCACATACAACTCTTCTTTTTCTGAGTAGTCCATTTTGAGAACAGGTCGGCTCGGTGGATTCATTGCTTGATACTGATTTAGTGTTTCAAACTCTTCAAAAAGGCAAGGTTTTAAAACTACAATTAAAATAACTGCACCATTTTCTTCTGCTGCTTTTAGCAATGGTGGTAACTCGTCAGTTGAAATAAAGTCGGAACCTAAAAAGTCGGTGCTTACCAATAAAATAGCAACTTTGGTCTCGTTAATTGCTTTGCGAATTTCTTCCTTCCATTTTTGTCCGGGAAGTATTTTAGTGTCGTCCCAAAAGTCAATATGGCTAAGAAAAGGTTTGAAGTGTCTTTGTATGTCAGTTAAATATTCATTGTCTAAGTGGCTATAACTAATAAAAACCTTGTTTCTCTCTTGCGTTGGATTAGTTACATTTTTTTGATGTGCAACTATTGGCAGTGTATCTAATTCCTGTTTAATGTAGTAGAGTAATTTAACTGGTTTCTTTTCGTGGCTACAATTTTCTCCTGGCTTTCCTCCGTGAGCTTTGTCCCTGTGCTTTTGTAGTGAAGTTGTTATTTGCTTTTCAATTTCATCTAAAAATATTGACTTTGCTTCTGGTGAATAAAAATCATACAAGCGACTTTTAATTTCGTGAAAATCGTCAATGGCATTAAATTTTCCGGAACCTTCAATTGAATGTTCAAAAAACTCTTTAGCTTCTTGTCTGATTATTATTTCTTCGTCTTGCATTTTTAGAAACCTATTTTGTTAAACAATTCAATGCGTTTTTAAATTGTTCCGCTTGGTCGTCCTCAAATTTTTGTTCTACATAACTGTCGCTTGTCCAAACCCGCATTGTGTCAATTTTCTTTCCTTTTAATTCATTTAGTTGGCTCTTTTTTCCAAACACACCGCCAAAATAAACAGTAGCATTGCCTTTACAATTAAAATCACCGTCAGAGGCTAACTCCATTCTTGTTCCGTCTGTAAAAAGTATATTTATTTTTGCTCCTTTGTCTATGCAACCACCAGCACCAGCGGCTTTAATGCTGAAAATAATTGAATTGTTTCCGCTCAACATTAAGTTAATTCCAAAACCTTTTTTGCCACCGTCTTGAGAAATAACTAAATAGTCTTTCATACTGGTATATGATTTTCCACTTACTTTATCTTCTTCGGTCTTAATCCAATTTGAGCAGTCATTAGGGTCTAAATTTGTTTGAGCGGTCTTGACTGTGTCGGCATACTTCCAAGTCCCATCGGAATTTAGAATTACTTTTTTGCCGTTTTCGGTCGTTGCTTTTTGAGTTTGTCCAAAAACAAAGGTCATTGTCATTAAGACCATTAGTAAAGTTGTCGTGATTTTTTTCATAATGTTTCTATTTGTCGTTGTTTTTAAAATTGGTGCTAACGTTTTGGGTATTGCCGAAGGCGGGGATTTTTAGCATAAATGTTCAATCGAAGAACGAAAGTTGAACCTTGCACAAACGTCCAATCGAAGCCGTTCAGCCCCGCTTTTGGCAATACCTTGTTAGCGGCTGGCATTCTTGTCGTCATTATGCTAAAAGTTTATTTTCCGCAATTACTCTTTTCAAGTTGTCGCCCCAAAATGTTATGTCGCCAAACTTGTCGACACAATTTTGAAGTGAATTTAATTTGTCTAAAGTCGGCAAAATATGATTGCCAAAGTCAGATTTAAGTTCAGTTATAAAATCATTGGTGTCCACTTGCTCCGTCAAAACATAACCTGTTTTGTTTCTAAATTTATACTCCTTTCTACTGTCGGGTAAGTATGAGCTTTCTCTTAAATAAACTGTCAGGTCGTGAACGGTTGGCTTCTTTTTGTCCGTATCTTTCATTGTCGCTTTTAAAGCAACACCAATGTTGAAACAAAAGTCAACGCTGTCCTTACTGTTCCAAGAAAAGTTCTGCAAGTTGATTAAAATGAAAAAGTCCCCCTTGTCTTTCCACCAAGTTTGTCCACTTGTCTGATAGCCGAGATTTTTTAAAGTCGGCTTCAAATAAGTCTTGATGAACTCTGTCTGTTTTTCTTTTGCAGTCATTTCTGTTGTCGATGGTCAGTGTCGGTTGTTATGCTTGCCGCTAACGTTTTGCAGCTTGGCGCAGGCGGGGCTTTTTAGCACTACACTTAAACCGAAGAACTGCACTTCAATTATACGAAAAATTGTCATACGAAGCACGAAACCCCCGCTTGCGCCAAACTGCTGTTACAGGTAGGCGTTCTTTATGTTTATTCGTCAAACCGTCAATATTTTCTGTCCTTTTTCGTCTATAATTATTTTTTCGTTGTCAAATGTTGTTACCAAGGCAAACCCGTTATAAAATGGTTCAATTGTCAGGTAGCGATTTTTATAAACTTCCTTCCCTTTTTTGTCAATGTGAAACCAACCGTTATTGTCTTTAGCTGTTGCAAAGTTTTTATGGAAAACTCCCAAGTCAAGAAATGATTTGTCGTTTATGAGTTTCCCTTTGTTGTCAATGTGTCTGTAAAAACCGTCTTTAGATTTTACACAAGCAATTCCGTCTTTGTAGTCGCCTGCGTAAACAAAATTGTCTGCGTAAATACGGTTTCCGTTTATGTCAATGTGAAAATATTGGTTGTCTGTATTGCGAACGGTGCAAATGTTTTCTTGAAAATTTCCTGTCCACGAAAACGAAGTTTGATAAACTCTTTCGCCTTTTTCATTAATGTGAAACCAACGATTGCCGTCAATTACAGAAGCACGATTACAATAAAAACCAAAAGTTCGTGAGTAGCGATTTCTGTAAAGTTCGTTTCCGTTTACGTCAATGTGATAAGCACCCGAATTATCTAAAACAGGAGCAAGTGCTGGCGAATGAAATTTTAAAACTTCAATAAATGTTTTTCCGAAAATTGGTTTTCCGTCAAATAAAAAATGCGTGTTGTCTGCTGATACTTTAATTTCTTGCCAATTCATTGTTCCTAAATGTCAGTCCTGTTAAATAGTTTATCCAATTATCTTTTGTGTAAACTTTCTTGTTTATGCTGAAATGATAAAACGCAATTAACATATCGTGAGTGATGAAAATTGTCATTCCGTTTTGTGTTGAGTTTTCGTTTATGAAATTCGTAATTCTAAAATTTAACTCGTCAATGTTCGGAATGCCTGGAATTTTTTCGCCTTGCATAAATCGTTTATACATTTCGTCAAAACCGTGTTGAAGAAAAAATTTCCCTGCAATTTTTTCGTCTGAAATATGAAGTCCGGGCGCACCCAACGAAGTTGTTTCAATTATTTCTATTGAATTTCCATAACCTTTGGTTATGTATTCAGCCGTCTGAACACAACGACCAACAGGACTTGTGAAAATTCTATTGATTTTTCTTTCAGATAATATTTCGCCAAACCTTTGTGCGTTTTGTTTTCCTTTTTCGTTCAATAAAATTTCATTTCCGAAAGAACCTTGCGGAATGTCATCTCTGTCAGCGTGGCGAAGCAAAAGCGATATTTTTTCGTTTTCCTTCATTTAGTTTGGTTTACGCATATTGCAGGTTTTACACAAATCAATTGTCTTGTAATTCTTTACAAGGTTTTGGTAATTGTCGTTTTGCAACACTTCTTCAATGCTTGTGTTTTCAATGTTTCCAAAGTGTCCAAGAGTTTTTCGCATTTCGTCAGGTGCACAACAAGGCGAAATATTTCCTGTCGCTGAAATCCAAAGTTCCTTTTCTAAAAACGGACATTCGTAGCTGTCGGGAATTTCTTTGTTTTCGTTTTTCTGTAATGGAATAATGTTTTCCAAAATCACTTTTTCGCCATTTGGCTTGCGGAATTTTTCTTGTGCTTCGTTCGCTTGTTTTACATACTCATTCCATTGCAAAATACTTTCGGGCGTTGCTTTCATTGATAAATGTTTGATTTCATCAAAATGCGCCCAAAGTTGATGTCCCTTTACTCTGTCCACACCAAGTTGTGAAGCCAATTTTACGATGTCTGCCAATTCGTGCATATTGTTTTGCATAAACGTAAGTTGAAACGTTACACGGCAGTAATAACCTGTGTTTGCAAAGTGTTCATCACGAATACGGATAAACTCTTTCACGTTTGCAACTGCTTGTTCAAAGTCAATTCCTTTCATTACTTCTTGCGAAGTTTCGGTAGTTGCACCGTTCCAACTTATTTTTACGTCCGTTGTAATTGGAACAATTAGTTTCGCCCATTCGGTAACGGTTTTCTCTGTTGTTCTCGGAAATGTTCCGTTAGTTGTCAAATTCATCTTGATGTTGTATTTGTAACACAACTCAATAAAGTGGGCAAAATGCTTGTAGATTAGCGGCTCGCCCATTGTGGACGGTATCATTTCCATAACACCGATTTTTTTTGCTTGCTCAAAAATTGGTTCTAACCATTCTTTCGGCATTCTGCGATGTTTACCGTTTAGTTTTTCTTTGATGTAAGTTGAAAACGGACTGTGTTCTTCGCACATTGTGCAACTCAAATTACAATCTTCAGGATTTGTGTCAAGCGTAACACGCCAAAGTTTGTAAATGAATTTGCTATAAATGTTTTCTAATTCTTTGCAATGGTCTTGGATATTTGGAACGCTTCCGTCTGCGGAATACAAATAACCTTTTTCGCCTAACGTCTTCATTTTGTCAGGATTTGAAACAGCAAATTTCATTCGTTCTGCTAAAGAATTTGCGTTGCGATGTTCAAACAAAAGTCCGTTTACATTGTGCTCAACATATTCTTTCATTCCGCCAAAATCGGCTGTGATTACAGGAACCTTACACGATTGCGCTTCGTGAATTACAAGAGGCGAATTTTCGCCCCAAATACTCGGAACCACAATGCAGTCAACATTTGAAAAAACATCATTCGCCAAATTATGATTGATGTATTCTCCCGAAAAATCAATCTTGTTTTTTGAATTTTCGGCTAATGATTTTAAAGCATTTGTGCTTTGTCCGTTTGCTCTGCCAAATATTTTAAGCGTTGCAGGTTCTTCAATTTGCTTAAATGCTTCAATCAATAGGTTTACTCCTTTTGCAGGAATGTGAGTTCCGATGTAACCAAAAGTGTAATTCGTTTTCTCTTTCGATTTTTCGGTTTGGGTTAGATATTCAGTGGGAAAGCCATAATCTAAGTATAAGATTTTGTTTTCGGGAACACCATAGTCATTGATAAATCTATCACGTAAATAATTTGAAGGGGCGATAAACAAATCAACTTTTTTGATGATTGCTTTTGTTTCAATCATTCGCTGATGAATCCAAATGCTCCAATTTTCAATTTCTGTGGTTTCGATTTCCTCTCGTCCGCTGAAATACACTTTGTAGCAATCAGTCGCACATTTTTTATCGTCTTGTTTTTCGCACAACTGAAAGTTGTTTTCGTTTCCAATGCTTCGTGTCAAAAATTGTCCACGTGGACACATTAACCAAAAGTCGTGAAGCGTGTAAACAATGGGAATTTTGAGTTTATTTAGCTCGTCAATCAAACCTGTTGATAGGTGATTAACGTGACCTATGTGTGCAATGTCGGGTTTAATTTGCATTAGTAACTCAGAAAAGTTGTCGTCCATTTGTTTGTGGCGATAACCGTCCTTGCCCTGCGGATTGTTTACGAAGTAAAGTGTTAGGTTGTCGTTGACTTTTTGTTCCCGAATACTGAAACAAGCTGCATAGGGATTCTCTTCCCGTGTAAAAACGGAAATTTTGTGTCGCTTAGAAAGTTCGTTGCAAATGGATTGACTATAAACTTCTGAACCTGCATTGTAATTGGGCGGATAGCCGTGTATTATTTTTAAAATGTGCATTTTTAGTCGGATTAAAAATATAAAAGCAAGCGGGCGAAGCCCGCTTGCTTAATGCACAACTTATCTTTTACCTTTTTGCTGGTTCGGATTAAGCTGTTTTCCACGATTACCTTGATTTTTGTCAAAGGTCGTGTTGCTTCCATTAGTTCCCTTGTTTGGGTTCTTAATGTCTGCCTGATGATTAGATGATTTGTTTTTCATAAATCACAACAGTTTAGAAGTTACGCCTACTCTTAATTTGCTTTTCGGCATCCGCACCGTCAGTTTTGAATGGACTTCAGAATAACCATTTTATCGTCACCGTTGTCGGTTTGCAGTGTCTTTTTACGCTTACCTGTAACTCTTTATTATACGCAAAAATACAAAATTATCTCAAATAATCGATTTTCACATAACTACTTGTTCTTCAGATTATAAAATCAAATAATATTTAAAATACGCTATCGTATTTTAAATATTCCTATTTTTGTATTTACTATTTAAATATACGAAATACGCGTGATGAATTTAATGCAAGAAATAGTCTTTACGGCTGGGCAACACAACAATAAAAATGTCATATGGTGTAAATTTCCTAAAAATGATTTGGTATTATCTGCTCTCAAAAAGCAATTTCCTTTTTGTCGATGGAGTAATACAAACAAGTGCTGGTATATAACTGATAGCGTAGAGATTAGAAAAAAAATTAATATTTCTCAAGCAGAACCTACAAAAAATTTAATTCATAAAGTTCATCCAATCAATCAGGTTGCACTGCAAAATATACAAAATCAACTACAACTTAAAGCATATAGTTCTAATACAATAAAGGTTTACCTTACAGAGTTTGTACAGTTATTGGTAATTTTAAAACACCATCCTATAAACGAACTTACTGCCGATAGATTAAAATCATACTTACTTTATTGTGTTAATGAATTAAAGCTATCAGAAACCCATTTAAATAGCCGACTGAATGCTATTAAATTTTATTTTGAGCAAGTACTCCATAAAGAAAAATTCTTTTTTGATATACCTCGTCCAAAATCCAAAAGCACTTTACCAAAGGTCTTAAGTACAAAGGATATTCAAAAATTATTTGAAGTAACAACTAACATAAAACATAAATTGATGTTGCAATTGTGTTATGGAATGGGTTTGCGTGTAAGTGAAGTGGTGGAACTTAAAATTACTAATATTGACAGTAAACGTATGCAAGTGCTAATTGAAAACTCAAAAGGAAAATCTGATAGATATGTTAACTTACCCGAATCTGTTTTGGCTTTACTCCGCACTTATTATAAAACTTACAAGCCTAAAAATTATTTATTTGAAGGACAATATGGCGGACAGTACTCTATTCGTAGTGTTCAATCCGTTTTTAAAAATGCCATGCTAATTGCTAAAATAAATAAATCAGTTGGTATTCATAGTTTAAGGCATAGTTATGCTACACATCTTTTGGAATATGGAACAGATATGGTCTTTATTCAAAAGCTACTTGGACACAAGGATATGAAAACAACCATGATATATGCAAAGGTTGGAAAAAAGGAAATTCAAAATGTGAAAAGTCCTTTGGATAATATGTAACTAAGTATTTTATCAGTCACAACAATTAAATACCCCAAAAAGCACCACTCAAATTAAAACAGAAAGTAGAAATATGTTGAAATCTACATAAATTTATTATGGTTGATATATATTTTCTAATTTTATGCCATGTCCAAGACTAAAGACAAAGATTTAAACAAGCGTAAGCCCCGAAAAGGAGTTTACTTGTCTGACATTGCAATAAAGGAAATTACAGAAGTGTTATCACATTATAACACTGAACAAAAGATAGAGTTGATTGAACATTTACAACAAATGTTTAAAGAAGTGACTGAATATTTCAAAACTAATAGTGAAAACATTTATAAAAATTACGCTGAACGCCAACAGGAACTATTAAAAAAGTATGGCAAACTATTTAAACCCTTTGCAAATAAACGCTTTGATAATTATTTTGATTTTAAACGCATTTTAAGCATAAAAGATTATTATACAGCAGAAGAATATAATCAATTAGAAAGCAATGACGATTTAACAGAGCAAGACATCTATGAACTCACAACATCCATGCGTAATTTTCTGAACGGCGAATTACATTTTCTTTATTTAGATCGAGAGCCTCAATTTCCTACGACCGAAAATGAATCAAAAGAAGACGTAGAAAAAGAAAGTACCGAGATGCAACAACTACTCGCTTTACATTATCTCTTAAAAGCAGGATTTAATATGGAGGCTAGAGGTAGTAACTCTGTAAGTGAACTAACTCAACTGGCACATTTACTACTGGGTAAAAAATTTACCTCATTACAGAACTCAAGTATCTACAAAAAATATAAAAAGCTACCTAATTTCGATAGCACATCACAATTAATTAAGGATTTAAAACATATCCGCCCGTATTTTGAGAAATTAGACCTCAAAAACATTGTAGAACTCATCAATAAAGACTTAAAAGAAGCCGAAATTGATAAGAAAACCAGCAAAAAGTAATTCTATCCGTCAATTTCCATAAAGTTAATCGTCAATTCGTTTAACTTATCCGTCAATAAATTCATTTTAAAGCGTCAATGAATCAAATTAGTCGTCAATTGTAAAAAGATAAAGCGTCAATTTATTTTCTTATCCGTCAATTGCTGCCTAATTCATTTTCTGTTTTCAATTCCTCCCATAATGCTCCCGAAATGGAGTATTGATGTTTAAAAAATAAATTCTTAAAATTTTCACTCTGATTATCATGCAATTAATCCAATTGGGTATACCCATAGGTTAAGCCCATGCCAAAAATCTGCCCCCACCTTTGTGTTGTTAAACTAAAAAATCAAAACGACAATTAACAATTAAAAACGACAGAAAATGGAAAAAACAGCAGAAAAAACAAACACAGCAAACACCACAATGATTAGTACAAACTGCGCATCACACGACATGGTAGTACAAATCTTAACAGAACACAAAATAGCTTACAAAGAGCTTGGTAAAGACCAGAAAGAAAACACCGTTCTTCAAGTAACTTATACAGATGAGCAAAAGCCTCTTGTTAATGATATTCAAGTCCTCATTAATTTCATTGAAGATGTGCTTGCCTTATTCATGCCAATAGCAATCAAATTTTTAAAAGCCTTTGGTGAAGAAGCAGAATCAGCTTTAAAACAATTGCAAGAAAAGTATGCAAAAAAAGATTCAGCCGAAAACTATTCAGAAAGCAACCCACTAAATCAAAACACAAATGGAAGCGACAACACAAACTAATCAAAATACAACACCCAATAACTCAGCAGCCAATATCCCCGAATGGGTAATGCACTTGCTTACGGGACTTGGCACTATGGGCGCAGAATACATGTTATTTATTAAACCCTTGCAAGAAAAAATGGAACTGCAAACACAATTAATAAAAGAATATGGAGAACGTATTGAGGAATTAGAAGAACTATTGCAAAGCCCTCGAAAAACAAAGAGAGTTTCCCGAACAACTCAAGAAGATGAAGACGATGATGAAAATGAGTTGTTTAGCATAAAACGAAAACCAGTTTCACATTCAAAGGCAAACAGACCCACGCATTTAAGACTATAACTATGAAACCAAGAAATACGAAAGAAGAAATTATCAAAGTACCGTCAGACATACTACTGGATGTATTAACTGTAATAGTTAAAGAACGTTTACGTCACGAAATATCACAAGTATACGGAAACAGGGGAATCGTAGAAATTTCTTTATACCTAAGTAATGATACGTCAAAACATGAAAAGGTATTAGATAATATTCAATCTATAATGGAAGAATATAACGAGTACAGGTATTCACAGAACGAAGAATTAAACTGGAAAGAATAAGATGGAAAAAGAGTGTTTGCATTGTAAGAAAATATACAAAATTCAAAGAATTGATGCGATTTATTGTTCTCGCTCTTGCCGACAAATGGCTTATATGCTCAGAAAAGCAGCAGCAGCAAAAACAATTTCTTCAAATGAGATTTTAAGTGGTGGTAATCAAATAACCACTAAAATTCAGCCTGAAAAAAGTATGACCGAAACACCAATTTTCATTAAAACAGCGCAAAAGTATATTAATCACGATAGTAGATTTTTGCAAAAAATTAGGTTAGAAACAGTAGATAATGACAAACTATTAGCTTTAAACAAATGCCTTAAAACCCACCAAGACATTCATAATTATTGGATAGGACAACGCTTGCGTTGCTTAATAGAATGTTTGCTATTGTTTTCAGAAGCAAACCTTACACCCGTAACTGACCTTATGGAATTATGCAATGCTTTTACTTATCTACGTAAATCAATTCACTACCAAAGTATGAATGAAATATTTCCTTATAAAACCGTAATAGAAAACCTAAATTATAAACTAAAAACATTGTGTTTAAAATGCAAGAAAAATGAACAGATAAAATTCAGGATGCAAGAAAAGGATAAGATAGAGTTGATAGTAGTTCGTTATGAACTTGCCCAATTTTTCAGGAAAGAAAAATTCAGTCAACTAAATTTTGAATAAGCAAATTTAATAACAATAAATTAGCAGTATTTACAGCCTTTTCGGGCTGTTAAAAAAAGAACTTTTGTGTGTGGAAAGATTTGATTATCTTAGACATTAACCCTGAATTCTATGGGTTTTTACAAGAGTTCTTTGACATGCTGGGAGGTGAAAATGAAAAAACATAAAAGACTGAGCATAGAAGAACTAAAGAGTTATCCGGGCTTTGAAATTTTTACGGAAGAAGAAGCGGAGCAAGCTATTAAAACATTAGAAAGCTTGTCTATTCTTCTTTACGAACTGTTCATGAAAGAAAAGAATGAAAATGTAAAACATTTAAAACAAGAAGAAAATCATGAAACAGAACAACAACGCCTTGCTGCTTAATAAATTTGCAAAAGGCAAACAATCGGATACCATAGTTACAGAGGTATTAAATTGTGTCATTTACACCCGTGTAAGCTCAAAAGAGCAAATGGACACAAACCAAAGTCTTGAATGGCAAAAAAAATATTGCGAAGAGTATGCAATCAAAAATAAACTCAACATCAAGGGTTACTTTGGCGGAACTTATGAAAGTGCAAAAAGTGATGAGCGTAAGGAGTTCAACCGGATGCTAAAATTTGTAAAAGCCAGTAAAGAAGAGATAACTTATATCCTTGTTTACAGTTTGGATAGATTTAGCAGAACAGGAGATAGCGCCATTTATATTGCCAGTGAACTAAAGAAAGTTGGTGTTAACATCATGGCTGTTACACAGCCAATAGATACCAATTCACACGCAGGTGCTTTGCAACAAAACATCCAGTTTATTTTCAGCAAATACGATAATGATTTGCGAAGACAAAAAACCATTGACGGCATGCGTGAAAAATTACTTCGTGGAGAATGGATTGGTGTTGCACCCAAAGGTTATAGGTATGTAAAAGGAGCCGAAAAGCAAACCATCATTATCAATGAGCAGGGAGAGTTGGTTCGGCAAGCTTTTGAGTGGCGTGCCAATGGAATGACCTACGATCACATTGTAGAGAAATTAGCGAACTACGGAATGAAAATGCCAAAGCAAACCTTAACAGACACTTTCAGAAATCCTTTTTACTGTGGTTATCTTTCGCATAATCTTCTGAATGGTGAGTTAGCTAAAGGGAAACATCCTCCACTTATAAGCGAGGAATTGTTTTTTAGGGTGAATGAACTTAAGAAAACAGATGGGTTTAAATGCAACAAGGTAAATGACAACTTGCCGCTTCGGGTATTTGTAAAGGATGCAGAAACGGGCGTTCCATTCACTGGCTATCTTGTAAAAAAGAAAGGGCTTTATTACTATAAAGTCAATAAGATTGGAATACACGTCAATAGAAGCGTCAAGATTATGCATTCCAAGTTTCATGAGTTATTATCCCAATATGAGATAAACCCTGCCTATTTGGAGCCTTTAAAGGCGCAATTAGGTTATACTTGGGAAAACCTGACAGAAACCAACACAAGCGAGAAAAAGGGGCTTTCCTTGCAATTACATTCGGCAGAGGAAGAATTCAAAATCCTACGTAAAAGGCATGCTTTAGGGCAGGTAAGTTTGGATGTTTATACAGAGTTTGGCGAGGAAATGGAAAAGAAGGTAAAAGCTATTTCTGAAGAACTAGCAAAATTGGAACAAAATTTATCGAACCCAAAAGAGCTCATCAATTACACCTGCAAAATGGCCTGTAACCTTAGTAAAATGTGGGATTGTGGCGACTTCTACCAAAAACAGATGTTTCAAAACACCATGTTTCCTGCCGGTTTGGGTTATGATGCAAAAATTGAGCATTATCGAACCGCAGAAGTAAATTGCATTTTCTCTCTAATCGCTGATTTATCAAAGGATTGGAGCGAAAATAAAAACGGGACTTCTCAAATTTTTATTGAAAAGTCCCGCTCAGTACCCGGGACGGGACTTGAACCCGTACGTCCGTGAAGACACAGGATTTTAAGTCCTGCGTGTCTACCAATTCCACCACCCAGGCAAATTTGGTTTTATCCAAATAAAAAAGAATTTAAAAACTCTTTTTTGAGCGAAAGACGGGTCTCGAACCCGCGACCTTAACCTTGGCAAGGTTACGCTCTACCAACTGAGCTACTTTCGCTTTTCCCTATAAAAGGGAGTGCAAATTTACTGTTTTTTTTATATCTGCAAAAAAAAAATGCTATTTTTTAAATTTAATTTTTAATAAACTTGTAATAATAAGCCTTATCGTTACTATTTATTTTTAATACATATAAGCCTTGTTGGTACTGCGAACAATCAATAAAGTTGTTTTCAAGCGAGTTAGAAAAGTTTAAAAGTTTTCCAGCTATATCATAAATTTCATATGAACTTACATATTTAAAATTAATATAAAGCTTATCAATTACCGGATTTGGATACATTTCTAATGCACTTATGTCTTTTATTTTATCAATACTGTTAGGAATTGGTGCTATGTAATTATCTCTATACCTAACTTGGGTAATTGTAAAATTATTTCCTACTAAGTTACCCGTAATTTCTAAATAAGGTATTTTACTATTTGTAGTTAACCATTGGTAACTTCTTGTATAATTATTAAAACCTACAGGAAAAGGAACAAAACTATTTTTTATTGTATCTTTAGAATATTGTGTTGTTACAATACGTAAGCAATTAGTTGTACCGTAAGGTGTGGTAATGCTTCCCCAACCATCGCAATCTGTAATTCTGTATCCGGTTTTAGAATATTTTATTGGCAATAAAGTTGTTGTTGGGGTACTAAATTTAAATGTTGTGCTATCGTGTTTTGGGTAACTTAATGGAAATAAGTATAATTCATCTTTATCAGTATAATAGCTAGGAACAGGCACACTTGAAAAGGTCATACCTGCACCATCAACAACATATGCATTTGTAGGAGATGTTTGTTTTTTATAATAATTGTAGTAATTAGTAATTGTAAGGGGCCCTGCACCTAATGTATCAGCTACTTTTTCGCCATATTCATTTACTCCTAAAAAGAAAAATGCATAAGGGGTAGAAAATGAAGCTTTATAATCTCTTCTTCCTTGTGATGTAGAAACAAGGCCACTAAAATTCCAATTAAAATTAGTACCCGTTTGCGTGTAATTGCCTACCGAACTAATGTTTGCATTACTGTATCTTAAAGTATCGTTGCTGCCAGGCATATTACTATTGTTTAGCGTTATAGGACTTTGCGCTATTGTTAAACCAAAAAAACTCATTAAAGAAAAAGTTAATGCTGTTTTCATATTTAATTTAAATTTGTATTAAATGTACGAAATTTTACCAAATTTCGTTGTTTATCCAAATGCGTTTAATTTTATTTATATGTTTATTGTTTTCCGTTTCATATTTAGAAGCTCAAAATATTACATTAGATATAATCGGTTTAAAAACTAAAATAAAATACAAAACCTCTCATAATACTTTAGAAAATGCTAAAGTTGAGTTAAACAAAGTTATTCAACAACTACAAACTAAAGGGTTTTTGCTAGCAAATTACGATAGTATAAATTCATTAAATAATGTATTAAGAGTTAATATAATTGAAGGCAAAATTTTTAAATGGGCTAATTTAAAAATTGGTAATTTAAACTTAAATGTAGCAAATTTGGTTGGTTATAACGAAAAACAATTTAACGCTATTAATTTTAACCCCCAACAAACCGTTAAATTAATTAATAAAGTAATTACTTATTACGAAAACCATGGTTACCCTTTTGTTAGCGTTAAATTAGATAGTGTAAAAATTGATAGTAATTTAATTCAAGCATCAATAAACGTAAACAAAAACAAATTATACACTATAGATAGCGTGGTTGTAATTGGCAACCTTAAACTAAATAAAAAGTTTTTACATAATTATATTTCAATAAAAGAAAAAGATTTTTATAATGAGGCTTTACTTAAAGATGTTTCAAAAAAAATAAGGCAATTACCGTTTGTGAACGAAAAACAACCACAAATGGTAAGGTTAACAGACAAACAAAACAAATTACTTTTATTTTTAGATAAAAAAAACGCATCTCAGTTTGATGGAATAATAGGCTTTTTACCCGATGCTAATACTAAAAAAACAATTGTAACAGGTGATTTAAAATTAAAATTAATAAATGGAATTTTAAAAAATGGAGAAACCGTAGATGTTCAGTGGCGACGAATTCAAAATCAAACAAGTGATTTTAAAGGGAGATTTATTTATCCTTATTTATTTGGTTTTCCTTTTGGTATTGATTATAATATTAGGTTGTTTAAAAAAGATACTACATTTTTAGAAGTTCAAAACAATTTTGGTTTGCAATATTACTTTAGTGGATTAAATTACATTAAAGCTTTTTATAAAATTAAAAACACCAATTTATTAAGCACAACTGGTTATAGTTTAATAACTAACCTACCCGATTATGCTGATGTGCAAACTTTTAGCTACGGTTTAGCAACAGGTATGGAATTTTTAGATTATAAGTTTAATCCAAGAAAAGGCATATCAATAAGTGCATCATCGCAAGTGGGAACAAAAAAAATTATTAAAAACAATAAAGTAAATGAAATTGCCTATAATGGTTTAAAGCTAAACTCAACTCAATACCAACTTGAATTGGATTTTGCAAGTTATTTGCCAATTTATAAAAACAATATTTTAAAGCTTGGCGTACAAGCCGCAAGTGTATTTGGAAACACTAGTTTGTTTAAAAACGAATTGTTTAGGTTTGGTGGATTTAGAACCTTAAGAGGATTTAATGAAGAAAGTATTTATGCTTCAAGCTATGTAATACCAACGGTTGAGTACAGGTATTTGTTTTCAAAAAACTCTAATTTATTTTTATTTTCAGAAGGTGCTTGGTACGAAAACAATGCAGGTTTAACTTACATAAAAGATTTGCCTTATAGTTTTGGAGCAGGTATAAGCATTGAAACTAAAGCAGGTATTTTAACATTATCATACTCGCAAGGACAACAATTTAACAATGGTTTTGATGGCCGAAATGGAAAAATACATATTGGTTTAGTTGCATTATTGTGAGGAATGGTTAAATTTTGGGTTAATTAAATGCTCAAATTATTTACAATTTTTGTACATTTGAAACAATGCGAGTATCAAAATTAATCTTGATAGTAACTCTTATAATTGGTTTAAATAAAAAAATCAATTCTCAAACCTATCCAAATCAAAATATTTCATTAGTTAGTTTTATAGATCCACATAATAATATTGGTGTTGGTGTTGATGGTAGAAAATATTCGGGTTGTTGGGGCTGGTATCAATCATCTAAAAATAAAGAATATGCTATTTCCGGAGCAAGTAATGGTATATTTTTTATAGATATTTCATCACCAATAACACCTAGTGTTAGTGCTTTTATTTCGGGTAAAGCCGGTTGTACTTGGCGCGAAATTAAAACATATCAAAATTATGTTTATGTGGCGAGCGATGATGCAACGCCAAATAATTTTTTAATTGCAGATATGCAATATTTACCCGATAGCGTTCATATTGTTCATTATGGAACTGAATATTTTGAAAGAGGTCATACGCTTTGGATTGATAAAGATAAACTTTATGTAGGCTCCACAACATACACAACTGGCTTTTCATCAATGAATGTTTATAGTTTGGCTACACCTACAGCTCCTGTATTGTTAAGGCAACTTAATCAAGACTATCCATTCATTAATCATGTTCATGATATGTATGCAAGAAATGATACCGTATTTGCATCTTGTGGTAACCAAGGTTTATACATTTTTAAACTTTTAAGTAATAATACATTTACATTACTTGGGTCTTATTCCGGGTACCCTAATGCAGGATATAATCATAGTAGTTTTTTAACTGCAAATGGTAAAAATTTAGTTTTTTGCGATGAGGTTCCGACAGGTTTACCCTTTCATGTTGTTGATGTGCAAAACTTAACAAACATTCAATCACAATCCGTAAACAAAGCTTATCAAAATACAACCCCACACAACCCTTATTTAATAGGCAATGATTATGCGTTAATTTCATGTTATCAAGATGGTTTATTGATTTACAACATCTCAAATCCTGCTACTCCAACCCTAACTGGTTTTTTTGATACACATCCACAAGGAGGAGGAAACGTAGGGAATTATTTTGGAGCTGATTATAGAGGTAACTGGGGTGCATACCCTTGGTTGCCAAGCGGATTAATTATTGCAAACGATATGCAAAATGGTGTATTTATTTTAAAAGCATTAGCAGCTTTTAGCAATACAACTGCTGTAACTTTGCCAAATAACACATTAAGTATTAAACAACAAAGTAATAATAATCAATTTTATTTTTATCCAAATCCAGCTACAAATCGGATAGCTATTCAATTTAGCAATTCCGAATTAAATCAAGTAAGCATTAGCACACTGTTAGGAAAAGAAATATTATATACAGAATTTAAAAATAATATTTCTCAATACCTTGATGTTTCAAGCCTTACAACTGGAAATTATTTTTTAACTGTAAAAAACAAAAATGGATCTTTAACTAAAAAACTATGTATACAAAACTAACTTATATTAAACAATTACTAATTCTAATTACATTTTTATTAAGTAATGCTTTATGCTCCCAACCTCCAACTTATGCGGCAAATAATTTTACCTTAATAAGTGTTATTAGTCCCGAAACATACACTAATACATACGGAGATAAATATTCTGGTTGTTGGGGTTGGTACCAAGCAAACAAAAATAAAGAATATGCTATTGCAGGTAGTGCTAGCGGAACATATTGGGTAGATGTTACAAATCCTTTAACGCCAACTGTTAGTGCCTATAAAGCAGGTAAAGTAACAACAACCGTTTGGAGAGAAATTAAAACGTATCAAAATTATTGTTATGTAATAAGCGATGATGGTGGCGCAAATAGTTTTCAAATTTTTGATATGCAGTATTTACCTGATAGTGTAAGTAAAGTTTACGATGGGGTAAATTATTTTAAAAGAGGTCATACGCTTTGGGTAGATGGCAATAAGTTATATGTAGCAGGCATTACCTATAGCAACAATACAACAAGTAGTATGAATGTTTATAGTTTAGCAACGCCAAGTGTTCCAGTATTAATGCGCCAATTAAAAACAGATCATTCGTTTATATCATATGTGCATGATATGATGCCTGTAGATGATACGGTTTACGCTTCGTGTGGAAATCAAGGCTTATATATTTTTAAATTTAATTCTAGTGCCCCAACCCCAAGTTTTACACTTTTAAATTCGCTAACAAGTTATCCAGCATCAGGATTTAACCACAGCACACAACTTACACCAAATAAAAAAACTTTAATAATGACAGATGAAGTTCCTGCTAAATTAGCCTTTAAAGTAATTAGTGTAAGTAACAATACTAATTTAGCTGTAATGGCTACTGCTAAACAATATTCAAACACAACACCACATAATCCTTTTGTTGTGAGTAATACATTATGTTTTATGAGTAGTTACCAAGATGGTTTGCAATTGTATGATATTTCTAGTGCTGCAAGCCCATCATTAATTGGGTATTTTGATACGTATTACCAAGGTGGTGGAAATAATAATAATTGGAGTGGCGATAATTATGATGGCCAATGGGGTTCTTACCCTTATTTTCCAAGTAAAAATGTTTTTGCTTTAGATCAACGCAATGGAATATTTATGTTAAAATCTCACCTTTATCAAAATCCTAACTCAAACTTTAGCATTCCAACAGGTACTTGTACAGGTATGACGATAACTCCAGTTAACAGTAGTACATCTTCAACAACATATACATGGAATTTTCCTGGCGGCTCTCCTTCTACTTCAACTTTATCTACACCAAGCGTTAGCTATAGTTTACCTGGCACATATACAATAAATTTAATAGCTGGTAATAGTACAACAACAACTGCAATCCAAACTAAAACAATTTTTATTTCAGGAGCTAACATTAGTACAAGTTATACTAATTCAAGTTGTGGAACTTGTAATGATGGAAGCATAAATGCAAATGTAAGCGGTGGTTTAATGCCTTATACTTATACTTGGATTCCCTCTGGAGGAAATAACTCAAGTGCAACAAATCTTTTACCAGGTTGTTACACTGTTGATGTTACCGATGCAAATAACTGTATTAGTTCTACCTCAGTTTGTTTAAATAGCACACCAACTAATTTACAAAACAATAACAAAACTAATTTAATACAAGTTTATCCTAATCCAAGTAATAACGAAATACTGTTTAATTTAAATTCTTCTCTTAACCCAAATGAGATAATTGAAATTAAAATTATTAATACACTAGGTAGCATAGTACGTTCAGAAAATTTATATAATAATCAAACACTTCAACGTATTCAAATCTCAAATTTAAATAATGGTTATTACTTCCTACAAATTAATACAAGCACTAAACATTACCAATCTTCATTTATAAAAAACTAATATGCGTTATAAAATTTTATCAGCAATTTTGAGTATTCCTTTTTTAAGTTTAGCTCAAGTTTATTCAGCTTCAAATTTCACACTAGTTGGGCAATCAAATCCTGAAGTAACTGCCAACTCATCGGGCAATAGATATTCTGGATGCTGGGGTTGGACACAACCTGTAACAAATAAAGAATATGCGATATTGGGTTCTCAAAGCGGCACTTGGTTTATTGATATAACAACTCCAAGTGCACCAGTTACATGTACATATGCAGCTGGCACATCAAGTAATGCAACATGGCGAGAGTTAAAAACGTATCAAAATTATTGTTATGTTATTACAGATGATGCTGGAGCGCAAGGTTTACAAATTTTTGACATGACTAATTTACCTTCATCTGTAAATAAAGTATATGAAAGTAAAACATTATTTGCTCGCGGTCATGCCTGTTGGGTTGATGGAGATAAATTATATGTAAGTGGAATTACATACAGTAATAATGCTACAAGCTCTATGGATATTTATAGTTTAGCTACACCAACAAACCCTGTTTTAATTCGCTCTTTAAAACAAGATTATCCAGCAATTACTTATGTTCATGATATGTTTGTTAGAAGAGATACAATATTTGCATCTTGTGGTTATCAAGGTTTATATGTATTTAAATTAAATAGCAATAATACGTTAACTCAATTAGGTTCGTTAACCGCATATCCAGGAAGTGGGTATAATCACAGTAGCGCATTAACACCAAACGGGCAAACATTAATTTTTACAGATGAAGTTCCTGCAAGTTTACCTGTAAAGTCGGCAAACGTTAGTAATTTATCTAATATTACAATTAATGCAACAGCTAATCAATACTCTTTAACAACACCACATAACCCTTTTATGTTGAGTAACCAATATGTTGTAATGAGTAGTTATATGGATGGCATGCAATTATACGATATTTCAAATCCAAGTGCGCCATTTGTAGCAGGTTATTTTGATACTTATCCACAAGCTGGTGCAAATACCGGAAGTTATTCTGGCGGCGCATATAATGGTAACTGGGGTGCGTATCCTTTTTACCCTAGCAAAACAGTTTTTTGTTTAGACATGAAAAACGGTGCTTTTTATTTAAAATCTGATTTATTAAATACACCAACAACAATTAAAAATAATGGCTTAAAAAATAATTTAACTAAGCTGTTTCCTAACCCAAGTAGTACTAATATAAATATTATAAACAACGAAATTAAATTCAATAAAATAGAAGTTTATAATAACACTGGAAAATTAGTTCACCAAAGTTTAATTGAGCCTACTAATAAAACTAATTTTTATTTAGATTTAAGTAAAGGATTATACTTTGTAAAAGTTTATCATCAAACCGAATTAGTATCAACAAAAGAATTAATAATAGAATAAATTTATGTTCTCTAAAAAAAGTATTATTGGCGTTATTGGAAGTGGCGCCATGGGAAGTGGAATTGCTCAAGTTGCAGCAACAGCAGGGCATTTAGTTAAAATAGTTGATAGTAATGCTAACGCATTAATTAAAGCAGAAACTAATTTAAAAAACAGTTTACAAAAATTAGTTGAAAAAACTAAAATTACTTCAAGCCAAGCAAATGAAATTATTAATAACATTAATTTTTGTTCATCATTAAATGATTTAAAAGAATGTAATTTAGTAATTGAAGCAATTATTGAAAACATTACAATTAAAAAAGATGTTTTTACTCAATTAGAAAATATATGCAGTAATGATTGTGTTTTAGCCAGTAACACTTCTTCTTTATCTATTGCTTCAATTGCTGCTGCATGTAAAAACCCTTCCAGAGTTTTAGGTATTCATTTTTTTAATCCCGCAACTTTAATGCCATTGGTAGAAATTATTCCAAGTATTTCATCAAACATAAACATTGTAAATAATTGCAGAGCCTTAATTGATAGTTGGGGGAAAGTAACTGTACTTGCAAAAGACACACCAGGCTTTATTGTAAACCGTGTTGCTCGGCCTTTTTACAGTGAAGCATTAAGAATTTACGAAGAGGGCATTGCTGATATACCAACTATTGATTGGGCCGTAAAAGAAATTGGTGGTTTTAAAATGGGTCCTTTTGAATTAATGGACTTAATTGGACATGATGTAAATTATGTTGTAACTGAAACTGTTTGGACACAAATGTATTTTGACCCTAAATTTAAACCGGCATTAAGCCAGAAAAGACTTTTAGAAGGAGGATTGCTTGGAAGAAAAACAGGTAAAGGATTTTACGATTATTCAGAAAATGCATTAAATGAATTACCAAATAAAAATGTTGATTTAGGAAAATTAATAGTATCAAGAATATTAGTGATGTTAATGAATGAAGCCGCAGATGCCTTGTACTTAAAAGTTGCCGATGCAAAAGATATAGATTTAGCAATGACAAAAGGCGTTAATTACCCTAAAGGATTATTAGCATGGGCCGATGAGTTTGGAATAGGAAACGTTATAAAAGAACTTAATGCATTAAAAGAATTTTACGAAGAGGATAGATATAGAATTAGCCCCATGTTAAAACAAAAATTTTTAACTAAAACTAAATTTTTTAATTAGTTTTTTGTATTGCAATTTTTTTAATAAATATACTGCCGTTATTTAAGTAACACTTAATTAAATACATCCCATTATTTAACTCACTAACATTAATTTCATTATCATTACTTTCGCAAATTAATTTTTCGGTAAAGGTGTATATTTCTGTTTTGGAGATAAAACTATTAGAATTAAAGTTCTTAATAAATAAAATATTACTAGCGGGATTAGGGTAAATTTCAATTGAATTATTAGTGATAATATTTTTAATTGATGTTGTAGGACATTGCGTTAATTTATTTACATAATCCCACATCACATTATCAAAATCAGAAACTGCCAAACTACTTGTACCTGAATGATTTCCTTGCCTTACTAAAACTAAACTTTGGCTTGGCACAACATAAATTTTTTGGTCGTTTTTACCTAAAGCACAAAAAGCATCGTTTGGTGCATTTGAAACTAAACTTCCAGGTATATTTGTATTTATTCCAGGAACCTTAAAAGAACTTTTTCCACAAAGCCACCACAAATAACCATAAGCTAAATTAAATGTTTGAGACGAATTTGTCATTGCATTAAAGTAAGAGCTGCTTTTTAAAACTGTATCGTTAGCCCAAATACCTTTATTTAAATTTAGCAAACCAAATCTTGCCATATCTCGTGCTTTACTATAATAAATACTATTAAACCAAAAACCACTCATTCCTGTTTTTGATTCAACCCACAAATCTGTTACTTGGTTGTAGCTTAAACCACTTACTTTGCTAATTACAGCTTGCAGTTGCCTATAGGCCCCCGAATGGTAAAACCAATTTGTGTTTGCATTTATTGAATAAGTTAAACAAGCTTTTGAAGAATCTTCATTTGTACAAGGCAAAGGCATTGCAGGATCTAAACCTGAAGTCATTTGTAACAAATCAGAAACTTTAATTAAATTTTCTTTAATTAAAGGGGCACTTGTCCAATTACTCCATAAATAATCAGAAACTTTATTATTTACATTAACTAAGCCTTTATCGGCAGCAATACCAACCATAAATCCGGTTAAGCTTTTTCCTGCAGATGCCCAATACCAAGTTGAGTCGATAGTAAAAGTGCCAAAGTATTTTTCTAAAACTATTTTGCCATTACGTAACAAAATAAATGATTTTGAGTTTTTAGCTTGTAAATAATTATAAAGAGAATCTATTCTTTCGTTGCAATAGTTAAATCTATTAGGACTTAAAGTATCCCAAGTGTTACCAGTTAATGGTGGAAAATAAAGAGTTTGAGAGTTAATTTGTAAAACAAAAATCAAAAATAATATGGTGTAAATTCTTTTCATATTATATTAGACGACTTTGATTTAAAAGGTTTAATTATATTTTAAATTATTTTTTTGTTAAGTCTTTAAATACATCTTCCATCTTTTGTTCAACTTTATTTAAAGCAAGTACAGTTAGTTTGTTTGATACAGCAAAATCAAAAATTAATTTTCTAATATCTTCTTCGCTATTTGAGGTTAGGAGCCACGTTTTATTTGAGTTTAATTTAGCTTCGGTTACAGTAGATATTTTTAATAATAAATTAACATCAACATCCGAATCAAATTCAACAGAAATAGTTTGAACAATTGTTGATTTTTGTAAGTGTTGGGTTTTATCATTGGCCACAATTTGACCTTGATTAATAATAATTACTCTATCGCAAATTGCTTCAACCTCTTGCATAATATGCGTACTAAGCATAACTGTTTTTTCTTTTCCTAGGTTCTTTATCAATGTTCTTATTTCTTCCAACTGGTTGGGATCTAAACCTGTTGTAGGCTCATCCATAATTAAAACTTTAGGATTATGAATCATAGCTTGTGCTAAACCTACACGTTGCCTATATCCTTTACTTAAAGCTCCAATTTTTTTATTTTGTTCAATTTGTAAGCCTGTTAAATCAATCATTTCTTTAACACGTTTATCAATATTTTTAACTTTATATATGCCGCCAACAAAATTTAAAAATTCTTTAACATACATATCTAAATATAGTGGGTTATGCTCGGGCAAATAACCAATATTGTTTCTTACATTTAATGTTTCATTAGCAACATCAAACCCACAAACAGTTGCCAAACCACTTGTTTGAGGAATGTAACAGGTTAATATTTTCATCATTGTGCTTTTACCCGCACCGTTAGGACCTAAAAATCCAACAATACCTTTATCTAATATTTCAAACGAAACATCATTTAATGCTTTTTGTTTGCCGTATACTTTAGTTATGTTTTTAACTTGAATTGACATAATATTTAAATTAAAACTATTTAATTTTTAGCTTATTTTTAAAACTCTACATCAAATGTTTTTAACTCTTTGCTTCTTAAAACTTCTATTTTGGTTTTATCTCCTTTTTTAAAATCTGATAAAGCTTTCATGTAACCTTGTACATCTTTAACTTCGTGTTCGCCTAACTTAATAATAATATCTCCTTTTATTAAGCCAGCATTAAATGCAGGTTTGTTATTTGTAACACCGTCTATTCTCATTCCAGTTTCTTCGAAAGAATAATCTGGCATTACTCCAAGTGTAACTTTAAAACTTTTTTTACCCATATCTGGATTTCTTGTTTTTAAAAAATCAAATCTCTCAATATTTAAACTTGCATCAATTAATTGAGTAATAAAATTTAACACCATTAATTCTCCTTTATAATTAATTTTCTCTTCATCATCACTAGGTTTGTGATAATCGCTGTGTTGGCCAGTAAAGAAATGTATTACTGGAATATCTTTTAAATAAAACGAAGTTTGATCACTTGGGCCAATTCCACTACTATCTTTTACTAAATGCATTTCAGATTTAATATTGTCTAATAATAAATTCCATTTAGTAGATGTACCAATTCCATACACCATTAATTTTTTTGTAGAATCGTTTAAACGCCCTACCATATCAAGGTTAATCATATAATTTATTGTTTTTAAATCGATATGATTTTGTTCACAAAACTTTTTTGAACCTAATAAACCTAACTCTTCGCCACTAAACCCAATAAATAAAAAATTATATTTTTCTTTAATATTATTAGTAGCGTAATAGTTTGCTAATTCTAAAATTCCAGCGGTTCCACTTGCATTATCATCAGCCCCGTTGTGTATTTTGCCTTCAGGATTTGCATCTAAACTGTTATGATCATGCCCTAAACCTAAATGGTCGTAATGTGCGCCAATTATAATTGTTAAAGGGGCATTATTGTTTAAATAACCAGCTACGTTGTATGCCGTTTTAGTTTCGATACCAGCTGTTGAAGTGTCGTGCGGATTAGGATTTTTTTTGAAGTTAAACGGTAATAAATAATTTTTACCTAAGGGTGTAAGTTTAATTTTTTTATAATAATCTGCAATATAATTTGCAGCTAGTATTTCTTCTTTACTTGCTGTACCTCTACCCTTTAACTTGTCTGATGCTAAAAACTGAATGTGTGTTTTTAAATTTTTATCGCTTATTTGTGCATTTAAACTTAAAGTAGTTGCTATAAAACAGCTAATTAATAATTGTATTTTTCTTTCCATAATTTTTTTAAATAATTTCTAAGTTCGTTTTCTCTAATGTTATTACTTGGTTCATACAAAGTAGTATTGCTAATTGTTTCTGGTAAAAATTCTAAATTAATAAAATTGTTATCAAAATTATGAGCATATTGGTAATTAGCTCCATAATTTAATTCTTTCATTAGTTTTGTTGGTGCGTTTCGTAAATGAAGTGGTACGGGTAAATCTCCTGTTTTATCAACTAAATCATAAGCTTGGCCAATTGCCATGTAAGAAGCGTTACTTTTAGCACTACATGCAAGGTAAATTGCACATTGACTTAAAATTATTCGAGATTCTGGCATTCCAATTACATTTACAGAATTAAAACAATTGTTTGCTAATAAAAGTGCGTTTGGATTTGCATTGCCAATATCTTCGCTAGCTAAAATAATTAATCTTCGTGCTATAAATAATGGGTCTTCGCCTCCCTTTAACATACGCGCTAAATAATAAACTGCAGCATTAGGGTCGCTTCCTCTAATTGATTTAATAAATGCAGAAATAATATCATAATGCTGTTCGCCTGATTTATCGTATAATGCTAAATTTTTTTGAATAATATTTAAAACCATTTCGTTAGTAATACAAATTTCTTCGAATGAATTTGCAGTATTAACAACCATTTCTAACGCATTAAGTAATTTTCTTGCATCGCCTCCACTAACCCTAATTAATGCTTCGTACTCTTTTATTGTAATGTTTTTATTTTTTAAAACAATGTCGTTTTTAATGGCATAATCTAAAATCGAAATTAAATCTTGTTCGCTAAAATTTTCTAGAACGTACACTTGGCATCGCGAAAGTAAAGCAGGAATAACTTCAAAAGAAGGATTTTCTGTTGTAGCACCAATTAAGGTAATTGTTCCTTTTTCAACAGCACCAAGTAACGAATCTTGCTGAGATTTACTAAATCTGTGAATTTCATCGATAAACAAAATTGGTTTTTCTTGCGAAAAAATTGTGTTTTCTCCAGCCTTTTCTATAACTTCTCTTACATCTTTTACACCACTATTTATAGCGCTTAAACTGTAAAATGGGCGTTTTAATTGTTTTGCAATAATTAAAGATAAACTTGTTTTACCAACACCTGGTGGGCCCCATAAGATTAACGAAGGCAATAAATTACTTTCGATAGCATTTCGCAACACTTTACCTTTGGCAATTAAATGTTTTTGCCCAAAATAATTATTTAAGGTTATTGGTCTTAATCTTTCTGCTAAAGGTTCCATTTTAGTTAATTATTTTTAACTATGTAATGCCATTTTAATTTGCTAAATTTACCATATAAAAACAACTATTTATGCTAATAAACTTTAAAAAAATAAAATTTGTACTTATTGTTACTGTAATAAGCATTTTAACAATGTCTTTTGCTAAAAAATTAGATAAAGAAAAGGACCCATTACACAAAAGAAAATTTAACGTTACATATAGAGAAAATAAAGAAGGAGGATCTAACAAAAAAGGTATAGCTAGTACTATCGAGTTTAAAGATGGTAAATTATGGAGCGATTTTATTTACGAAAAATTTCAGTTAAAATGGTTAAGATATAGAATTAATAAAGATTCTGTTTATACAGATTCTACTGACACTGAAGTTAGATATTTAGAAGTTGAAGCTACAATTACAGACGAAAACAATCAAACAGTTGTAATTGCTTTTAATACAGTTGAATGGGACATTGAAGGGACTTTAAAAATTACTAAAAATGATAAACTAAAAAAATCGTTTGATTTTGTTGGAAGAGAAAAAGGTGGAAAACCACCAAAAGACAAGAAAAAGAAAAACGAAGAAGCGGTTGAAGAAAAAAAAGAATAATCTAAATTATGCTTTTGATAACTAACAAACTTTTAGCGTTAATTTTAACATCAACATTAATGTTAAATGCTTGTGGACAAACCAATCAAACACAAAGTGAAATTAAATCTCTTAAAAAAAGTAAAGTAATGTCCGAAACTAAAACTACTATAGATACAGCAACATTTGGTGCAGGTTGTTTTTGGTGTGTTGAAGCGGTTTTTCAACGCTTAAACGGTGTAATTAGTGTTAAAAGTGGTTATAGTGGAGGAACCATTAAAAATCCTTCTTATAAAGAAGTTTGCACTGGAACTACTGGTCATGCAGAAGTTTGTCAAATCGTTTTTGATAACACAAAAATAAGTTTTGATGAATTATTAGAAGTGTTTTGGAAAACACACGACCCAACTACCCTTAATGCACAAGGTGGCGATATAGGTACTCAATATCGTTCGGCTGTTTTTTATCATAACGAAGATCAAAAAAATATTTCGCAAAAATATAAAGAAGAAATTAATAAAAGCGGTGCTTACATTAATCCAATAGTAACCGAAATTACAGCTTTTACAAATTTTTACCCTGCAGAAGATTACCATTCTAATTATTACAATTTAAATGGGCAAGAAGGTTATTGTAGAATGGTTATACAACCTAAGGTAGAAAAATTTGAAAAAATATTTAAATCTAAATTAAAATAATTTTCATTTTTCAATTACCGCAAATAAATGCGTGCGTAAAATTGGCCAATTTAATAAGTTATATAATTTTCCAACTTTACGGCCAATTGGAGGTGCTAACGTAATTTTAGTAAACGTTATTTTTTTTGCATTTGGAAAAAGTTCTTTTATGTTTTTACGAGTTACTTTTTTTACATTTTTATTTTTAGGATTATTATAAGCAAAATCGTACCAAAAAATTACACCATTTTCATTTAATAAACTCCACATTTTTTCTGCCAAGTTTATTCTATCAGCATTATTTAAAATAGAAGTAAAAACTGTTGATTGAAAAATACAATTAAATTTATTTTGAAAATTTAAAGTTATAGCATTTCCAGGGAAAACATTTTCTGCATTAACTTTTAACAATAAAGCTTCTACCCTTTCTGGTAGTAATTCGTTTAAATATATATTTTCTGTTTTAAACCCTGCTTCAATAAAAAAAGGAATATTATTGCCTTGCCCTGCGCCAATTTCTAGTATAGTTGCGTTTTGTATATTTTGTACAAATTTTTTAGCATTGTTTACAAAACAGCTTTTAACTTCATCTCCGCAAAATTTAGAATATTGAGAATTATAAATTTCTCCAATATCTCTATCGTTATAATTTTTAATTATTTCTTGTTCAACACTCAATTTAATTTTAATAATTGTTGGTGTAAATTTTCTGCAATTTTTTCTCTATTAAAATTAGTTAAAGCATAATTTCTTCCGTTTTTACCAAGGTGTTGTAACTCATTAATATTATTACAAAAATCACTTAAACAATTTACTAATTCATTTACATTTTCTGGTTCAAAAAACAAACCAGCTTTAGCATCATCAATAAATAGTTTTTTGGCTTCTCCATCAACACCCAATAAAATTGGTATCTCCATAGCTAAACTTTCAAATATTTTAGATGGTATTGCACCTTTAAAAATGTCTAATTTTTTAAGTGGGATTATAGTTGCATTGCAATTTTTTAAAATTACAGGCATTTCTGTTTTTGAAACTGGATTTAAAAAATACACATTTTTTAAATTTAATTTGTTTTTTAAATCAATTAGTTTTTCTTTTTCAGGGCCATTACCCAACAAAATAAATTTTATGTTTGGTTGTGAAATAAAACTCTTTGCAGCGTTTAAAATAACCTCTAATCCTTGTGCTATACCTATTATGCCAGCGTATAAAAAAATTAAATCAGATTTTTTAAAATTATTTTTTTCTCTCCAATTATCATTATTAATTTTTTCTGGGTTATAATAATTTAAATCTACCCCATTTGGTAACCAATAGGTTTTTACATTAGGAAACCTATTAATTATATTTTTGCAAATTCCTTGTGTTTGACCTGTAACTAAAACCGATTTTTTATACAATTTTGCTTCTAAATTATATGCTAATTTTAGTAAAAAAGAATTGGTAACAACACCTAATTTTTCTGCACTTTCGGGCCATAAATCACTCACATTAAAAATTAATTTTGCAGATTTTTTTCGAGCTAAGTATAATGCACTATAACCCAAAAACAATGGAGGGGATTCGCACATTAAAAAATCATAATTGTTTTCAAGTTTTTTAGAAGTTAGAATACTGCTAAACACAAAAGAAAAATAATTTCTTAACCGATTAACAATAGATTTATTTTTTGAAACAAAAATTGAACTTCTATGAATTTTTAAACCTTCTTTTTCTTCATACAGATAAGTTTTAGATTTGTACTCTTCATATATTTCCATTTGAGGGTAATTAGGCATTGCTGTTAATATAGTAACCTCAACGTTAAGTTTAATTAATCTTAATGCAAGCTCAAACAATCTGTTTTGAGGAGCACCTACTTCAGGAGGAAAATATTGAGTTAGTATTAAGAATTTCAAAATATTATATCAATTAATTTACAAATTTAAATCTACAAAATTTTACTTTAATGCTTCGTATAGTGCTCTATGTAACTTGCCCCTTATTCCTAATTTAGCAAGTTTATTGGGCTCAACATTAGGGTAAACACGGTTACTTAAAAAAACAAACACTAAATTATTTTTAGGGTCGGCCCAAGCAAAAGTTCCAGTAAATCCGCTATGCCCAAAACTTTCTAAACTGCATAAAGATGTAACAGGACTATCTTTTTTTTCATCAGGTTCGGGTTTATCAAAACACAACCCTCTTCTATTATTATTAAATGCTTGTTTACGAGTGTACTCAATAACTACATTGCTATCTAATAATTGTTCGCCTTTGTAGTTTCCTTTATTTACATAAAATTGCATTAATTTTGCAACGTCATAAGCATTTCCAAATAAACCTGCATGGCCCGCAATACCACCCATTAGTGCTGCACCTGGGTCATGTACAAAACCTTGCACAACTTGTTTTCTAAAAATTATATCATTTTCTGTTGGAGCTATTTGTTCTATTGAAAAATATTTTTGTGGTAAATACGTTAAACTTAATCCTAATTTTCTATAAATTTCAGCTACATAATCATTTTGTTTTTTATTTGATAATTTTTCAATTATTTGTTCTAAAAAATAATAACCTAAATCGCTATACAAGTACTTTTTTTGATTTTCGATTTTAGAATTAATTATTCTAAAATACATTGTATCTATAAAAGATTTTTTTGAATATAATTTTTTTGCAACTCTTATAGAATATTCTTCACTTGGTTTTATACTATAATAACCTGGTTTAAATTCATGTTTTTTATTCATAGTTTTTAAATAAAAAGGTATCCATGCTTGTAACCCAGCTTGATGCGCCAACACATCTTTTATTATTAAACTGTCTTTATTTGTACCATGTAAATTAGGTAAATAAAACCCTAAAGAATTATTGTAATCAAACTTTTTTTCGCTTTGCAAACGCATAAGTGCTAATGCGCTTGAGGTAATTTTTGTTACACTAGCTAAATCATAAATAGTAGCATTATTTACTTCTTGTGCATCAACATCGTAAGTATATTTACCAAAACTTTTTTGATAAACCAGCTCACCATCTTTTAAAACAGCTATTTGACAACCAGGATAAGCCATTTCGGCAATACCATACAATGCAATACTATCTATTGCTCTATACCTTTTTTCAATTATCTCGTTTTTTTTTTGAGGTAAACTTTTAATTTTAGGTTTAATATCTAGTCCACTATTATAGGCGTAATTAGTTGTAGTTATTGGTAACCGAGCATTTGTACCTATATTGCCAATTATTAAATTAGCTGCTGCTCTTTGCATACTTGGTATATATTCGTAACCCCATATTAACGAATTACAATTTTTAAATCCTAAATTTTGGTTTAAAAGATAAGGATTGGCGTATGCTATTACAATAGTGGGTTTTATTAAAGCAATACTATCAATCAATTTTAAAGATTGAACACCAACTCCGTAATTATTTTCGGCTTTAAGTGTACTTTTATTAATTTGAATAATAATATTTTTGTATTGCAATAATTGCGTAAATACTTGTTCTATTTCTTTTGGTGTTGCATTATGTTTTAACCCTAAATGATCTATATTAATTTGTTTTTTTAAAGTTTTATAAAAAGTGTTCTCTTCTTCTAAACCTAATGATAATTCTAACGTTTTACTATTAATATCAGCCTCTATGGGCAAAGTATAATTTTCGTTTTTTAATAAAGTTACTGCAGCATTACATAATTTATCATTTAAAGCATCGCTTTCTTTTGTATTTAAATCTTTATATAAATTTTTTGTTAC
Source organism: Bacteroidota bacterium (assembly GCA_020162035.1). Taxonomy (GTDB): domain Bacteria; phylum Bacteroidota; class Bacteroidia; order B-17B0; family Aurantibacillaceae; genus Aurantibacillus. The sequence continues at coordinate 88,242 of JAIUNM010000002.1, forward strand.
AATTTCAGGTTTAGTGTTTAATCCACACCAATATTTTAATTTTAAAATCTTTTTGCATTTATCATCAATTTCGTTTTGTGTAATTTTTCCTTCAGCAATTGCTTTTTTAATTTCAATAATTGCTTTAGGAACATCGCCACTAAAAAGTAAAATATCATTTCCTGCTAATAAAGCCATTACATCAGCAACGCCAGGTTGATAATATTTTGCTACACCTTGCATATTTAAAGCATCGGTAAAAATTACACCCTTAAAATTTAATTTATTAATTAATAATTCTTTAACAATTTTAGGTGAAAGTGTTGAAGGTAAATTTTTAGTTGTATCAAGTGCAGGTATGTTTAAATGAGCCACCATCATGCTTCCTATGCCATTTTCAATTAAATATTTAAATGGATATAATTCAAGTGAATCAATTCGTTCTGCTGAATGATTAATTTGTGGTAAGGTTTTGTGTGAATCACTATCTGTATCTCCATGCCCAGGAAAATGTTTACCCGTTGCTAAAACATTTTGAGATTGCATACCGGCCATATACATGTATGCTTTTTGGGCAACTTTATATTTATTTTCTCCAAAACTTCTTATTCCAATAACCGGATTTAATGGATTGTTGTTTACATCTGCATCGGGTGCAAAATTAATATGTAAACCTATACGTTTACATTCTTTAGCTATTTGCACACCCATTTCAAAAATTAAACTATCGTTTTGAATTGCTCCTAAAGTCATTTGTTTTGGGTATCTTACTGTACTATCTAATCGCATAGATAAACCCCACTCTCCATCAATACTAAAAAGCATTGGTGTTTTAGAAATGCTTTGATAATAGTTTGCTAACTTACCCTGTCTAACCGGGCCACCTTGCATCCAAATTAATCCTCCAATTTTATAATTAGTAATTAATTCTTTAATTTCTTTAACATGTTTTAAATCTTTATTACTGTATGCAGCAACCATAAATAATTGAGCAATTCGTTCGTCTTGATTTAAAGAGTTAAATACAGAATCAACCCACTTGCTTTCTTTTAAAAATTCAGGGTCTATTGCCTCTTTATTTTTAAACGCAAACACAAAAAATATTAATATAGTAGTTAAAATTACTCTAAACATTCCTTAAAGTTAAGTTATATATAAACTAAAAAATGTAATGGATTAGGATGTTTTTAACAACCAATTTTTGATTCAAAATTCCTTAAAAATTAGTATTTTTGTAATAAATAAATTAAAAATGAGTTTAGAGTTAATAGAAGATGAAGTTATAGAGGTTATACTAAAAGAAGAGGCAACAAAAGCGCTTATATTGTATAACGATGATTTTAACACTTTTGATCATGTAATTAATTGTTTAATTAAATATTGTTCCCATACTTCTATTCAAGCCGAGCAATGTGCTCATTTGGTTCATTACACAGGTAAATGTGTGGTTAAAAACGGCACCTTAAAAAAACTTAAACCTATTTGCGAAGTATTACTGGAAAAAGGATTAAGCGCTAAAATTGAATCTTAAAAAAACTTTATTAAAATAAATTTTCTAAATTTTTCTAAAAAATTATGACGAAAAATAAATTTCTAACTATTGCATTATTTATAAGTTTAATAAGTGCTTGCCATAAAAATGCAGTTACAGGTAAACGTTCGTTAAGCTTGGTTCCTGAAAGTGAACTTATGACAATGAGTTTTACACAATACGACCAATTTTTAAAAGAACACCCTCCTTTACCCGATAATGATGAAAGGGTTGTTATGGTTAGAAGAATTGGCGTGAGAATTCAAAAATCTGTTGAGGAATATTATAAACAAAAAAATGCATCAAAAGATTTAAATGGTTTTGCTTGGCAATTTAATGTAGTTGATGATAACACGGTAAATGCTTGGTGTATGCCTGGTGGCAAAGTAGTTGTTTATACAGGGATTTTACCTGTTACACAAGATGAAAATAGTTTAGCAGTTGTTATGGGGCACGAAATTGCACATGCAGTAGCAAGGCATGGTAATCAACGTATGAGCCAAGGTTTATTAATAAATTTTGGTGGCCAAGCACTTTCTATTGCGTTATCTCAAAAACCAGCATTTACGCAACAACTATTTGCTCAAGCCTATGGCGTATCAACAGGTTTAGGCGCTCTTAAATATAGTAGAAGCCATGAAACAGAGGCCGATAAAATGGGTTTAATTTTTGCAGCAATGGGTGGCTATGACCCCGAAGCAGCAATTAAATTTTGGGAAAGAATGAGCCAAAGCGGTGGACAAAAACCACCTGAGTTATTAAGTACGCACCCAAGTGATGAAACGCGAATTAAAGATTTAAAAGCTTTTATGCCAGAAGCTAAAAAATATTATAAGCCACAATAATTGTAATTTATAAAAAATGAGTTTACTTCAAATTAATAATGTATCAAAAAAATATGGTAACCATGTTGCATTAAATAATGTTTCAATTAATGTGTCTGAAAAATCTGTTTTTGGTTTACTTGGACCTAACGGTGCAGGAAAAACATCTTTAATTAGAATTATAAACCAAATTACTGGTCCTGATACTGGCGAAATTTTATTCAAAGGTGAAAAATTAAGTCAAAAACATATAAGTAAAATTGGTTACCTACCCGAAGAGAGAGGCCTTTATAAAAAAATGCCAGTAGGTGAACAGGCTATGTACCTAGCGCAATTAAAGGGTTTAAAAAAAGCTGAAGCTAAAAAACGGCTAACCTATTGGTTCGAAAAATTTGAAATGCAAACTTGGTGGAAAAAGAAAATTGATGAGTTAAGTAAAGGTATGCAACAAAAAGTTCAATTTATTGTAACTGTATTACATGAACCTGAATTAATTATTTTAGATGAACCATTTAGTGGCTTTGACCCTGTTAATGCACAATTAATTAAAAATGAAATTTTAGAGCTAAGAAAGCAAGGAGCTACAATAATTTTTTCTACTCATAATATGGGAAGCGTTGAAGAATTATGTGATCATATAGCATTAATTAATAAATCGGAAAAAATTTTAGATGGTACAGTTAAAGACATTAGGAAGCAACACCGTACAAACACTTATAAAGTAGCATTTAAAGGAAATGTAATGGGGTTTACAAATGCATTATGGACAGGAGGAGAAGTAATAGAAAAAATTACTGAAGATGATATAAATTATTTTACAATTAAATTAAATAAAGCAATTACATCAAGCCAAATGTTGCAGGCTGTTTTGCCTCATTGCGAATTAGTTTCATTTAACGAAATAATTCCGAATATGAATGATATTTTTATATCAAAAGTTAGCACAACTTTAACAAACGAAACAGGAACTCAAAGTAACTTAACTGAATAATAAAAATGAGTAAAATAGGTTTAATAATTAAACGAGAAATAAAAAGTAAATTATCAAATAAAACTTTTTTAATAATGACTTTTTTAGCGCCAATATTAATTACTGGCTTTTTTGGTTTTATTATTAAAATGAGCATGGATGATAAAACACAACAAAAAGTATTAGTTGTAGATGACACTAAACATACCACACAATTATTACAAGGTAATGATTACATTACTTTTGTAAACACTAATTTAAAATTAGATGAAGCCATAGATAAACTAGTTAAAGAAGATTACACTTGTGTATTAAATATATTTGAAAACACTGTTGGTGGAGGTGCTGGAGCTGTTAAATTATTTTATAAAAAATCTCCAGGTTTATTTTTTCAAGAAAACATTAAAAATCAATTGGAGAAAATATTTCAAGAAGAAAAATTAAAAGCAAATAATATTGACCCAAATATTATAAATAATACAAGAGAAAGTATTAAACTAATAACTCAAAAAGTAGATGAAAATGGTTTTAAAAAAGACGATTCAAACTTGGGCTTTTTAGGTTTTTTAGTGGGGGCTTTAATGTTTATGTTTATTATGCTTTATGGTATGATGGTTTTTAGGAGCGTAATGGAAGAAAAAACAAATAGAATAATTGAAGTTATTGTTTCTAGCGTAAAACCTTTTGAATTAATGATGGGTAAAATTATTGGTGTTGCATTGTTAGGTTTAATTCAATTTATTATTATGGGAGTAATATCTATAATATTAACCACATTACTTTCTACTTTATTTTTAAAAGATATTAATAAAGAATTTAGCAAATTTAATTCGCAGCAAGAATTAGTTAAGAAAATGGGTACTAATGTAAATTTTAATCAATTAGAAGACTATCAAGATAAAATTGAAGTTTTTGATTTATTAAAAAAAATAGATGCATTACCAATTCAACTAATTGTTATTTGTTTTATTTTATACTTTATAGGTGGCTATTTATTTTACAGCTCATTAATGGCAGCAATTGGAAGTGCGGTAGATTCCGAGGCAGACTCTCAGCAATTTATTACACCAGTTATGATTCCTTTAATGGCTGGTTATTTTATTGCGGTTAAAAGCATGACAAACCCAGATTCTGCAATAGCATATTGGGCATCTTTTATTCCTTTTACTTCACCAATTGTAATGATGAGTAGATTAAATGTAAACACTCCTGTTTGGGAATTATTATTATCATTAGGCTTATTGTATGCCTCATTTATTTTTATGGCCTATATTGCAGCAAAAATTTATCGTACCGGAATATTAATGTATGGTAAAAAAGTAAGCTGGAAAGAAGTAGGAAAATGGTTGTTTTATAAATAAAAATGTCAAACTGGAATACAATTAAAATTAGATTTAAACAGTATTTACAATTAGAACGATCATTCTCTAAACATAGTATTGATGCATATGTAAACGACATTAATAAGTTACAAAATTATTCTGAATTGTTTTTAAATAATAAGTCTGCTGAACAACTTTCGTTTAAAAATTTACAACAATTTAGTGAGTGGATAGCCGATATTGGATTTAGTTCAACATCTCAAGCACGAATAATAAGTGGAATTAAAACATTTTATAAATTTTTAGTTTTAGAAAACGACATTAATGATTCGCCCGCAGAATTATTAGAAACTCCAAAAATTTTAAGAAAATTGCCTGCCTTTTTAACTGTTGAAGAGATTGATTTAATATTAAAACAAATAGACCATAGTTTACCAGAAAGCGAACGTAACCATAGTATGTTGGAAACCTTATACAGTTGTGGATTACGAGTTAGCGAAATTGTATCGTTAAAAATTTCTGATTTAAATTTAAAAGAAGAATATATTAAAGTTACAGGAAAAGGGAACAAACAAAGGTTAGTACCAATAGGGCAAACAGCAATTAAATTAATTAATAATTACATAACTAACTATAGAAATAAATTAACTATTCTAAAACAACATACTGATTTTTTATATTTAAACAGAAGAGGAAAACCATTAAGTAGAGTGATGATTTTTTACATTATTAAAGATTTGGCAGATAAATCAGAAATAAAAAAACCGTTAAGCCCACATACATTTCGCCATTCGTTTGCTACACATTTAGTTGAAGGTGGAGCAGATTTGAGAGCTGTACAAGAAATGTTAGGCCATGAAAGTATTACAACTACCGAAATTTATACACATTTAGATACACATTTTTTAAGGGAGAACATTTTAAGTTATCATCCGAGAAATAAAAAACATTAAATTTGAATAATATACAATGAAAACTTTTAATGTACCTGAATTTTATAGAAGTAATATAATTACTAAAATTAAGCAATACAGGAAATTACAAGACCCAAGAAAAAAAAGCAATTTACCTACAATTATTGATTTTGGAAAAGTTCAATATTATGTAGCGCGACATTTTGGTTTTTGTTATGGTGTAGAAAACGCAATTGAAATTGCTTTTAAAGCCATAAGTGAAAACCCCGGAAAAAACATTTATTTACTAAGCCAAATGATCCATAACCCTGATGTTAACCGAGATTTAACAGAGTATGGTGTAAAATTTTTACAAGACACACATGGCGAGCAATTGATTCCATTTGAAAAATTAACAACAAATGATATAGTAATGATTCCTGCATTTGGTGCGCCATTACAATTAATTGCATTGTTAGAAAAATTAGGAATTCAAACAGAAAAATACAATACAACATGTCCTTTTGTTGAAAGGGTTTGGAAAAAATCTACACAAATTGGTAAATCTAACCACACAATAATAATTCATGGCAAACACAACCATGAAGAAACAAAATCAACTTTTTCGAGAAGTGAAATAGATAGTGATGCCGTATTAGTAATAAGAGATTTAGCTGAGGCAAAACTATTAGCAGGATATATTTCTGGTGAAAAAAATCAACAAGAATTTGAAATTCAGTTTAAGGGAAAATATTCAGTTGGTTTTGATATTATTAAGCATCTTAACAAAATTGGTGTTATTAACCAAACTACAATGTTAGCTACCGAAACAGCTGAAATAACAGAATATTTAAAACAACAATTAGAACTTAAATTTGGAACGGATAACATAAAAAATCATTTTGCTGATACACACGATACTTTATGTTATGCAACTAACGAAAATCAAGATGCAACGTATGGTTTATTAGATACAGATGCAGATATTGCAATTGTTGTTGGTGGCTATAACAGTAGTAACACTTCTCATTTAGTTGAATTATGCGAAAAAAAATTCAAAACATTTTTTATTAATAACGCTAACGAGATATTATCAGAAAGAATAATTAATCATTTTGATTATCCAAACAAAAAAATGCTCCAAAGCACTAATTTTTTACCAAATAAAAATAACCTAAAAATTATAATTACCAGCGGAGCAAGTTGTCCCGATTCAATACTAGACGCGGTAATTAATAAAATAAATTCTTTTATTAAACCAAATACTACAATTGAAACTGCTCTAAAAAATTTAAAAGTTTACGGCGATTAATTACAGCCATTTTTAACTAATTCTTCGTCAGCTTTAGAGTGCCCATATTGTTTAGCCTTTTTTAAATCTTCGCAACACCCTATTTTATCTTTTGCATACATTTTTAATTTACCTCTAAAATAATAACCTCTAGAGTATTCAGGGTTAAGGAGTAAACCAGCATCAAAATCTTTTTTAGCTAAATCATCTTTCTCTAAAAAATAATAAGCTACTCCTCTTTCAATTAAAGATTTTCCATGTTTTGAATTTAAATTTAATGCTTCAGTAAAATCAACTATTGCAGCTTCGTATTGTTTACTTTGTAATTTAGCAATTGCTCTTGTATAATAAGTATCATAATACTTTTTAATCGCTAGTGCTTTATCACAATCTTCTATACAGCCTGCATCATCAGCCATTGAGTATTTTAAATTCGCTCTATAATAAAATGATGTTTCGTATTTATTATTTAATTCTATAGATTTGTTTAAATCTGCCATTGCTAAATCGTCATTTTTTAAATAATAATATGTTGCTCCTCTAAAACAATATGCTTTATAATCATTTAAACCCATTGCTATTGCCGAAGAAAAATCTGTTTCGGCTTGTTTATAATTTAAATTATAAAAATTACTTAAACCTCTATTGTAATGCGCTTTTCTATGGCTTGGATCTAGCTCAATACATTTAGAATTATCTTTTATAGACGTTGTGTAATTCCCTAAATGGTAATAAGCTAAAGCACGATTATAATAAGCATTGGCATAATTTGGTTGTACACTTATAATGCTATCATAAACTTTAATAGCTTCTTTATCTCTGTCTAATTCTATCAACATTGTGCCTCTCCAAAAATGTGATTCGATATCATTTTTTAAACTAATTGCTTTTTCAATATCGCTTATGGCCGAGTTAAATTCATTAATGTAATATTTACAAAGTGCACGGTAATAAAACGTTGGCTCGTAGCTTGGGTTAATTGTTGCTGCTAAATTTAAAGCAACCATTGCATCTTTATATTTAAGTTGTTTATATAAACTTGCGCCTTTATAACAAATAGCTTTGTAAAAAGATTTGTCATAAGTTAATGATGAATCAAAATCTTTAATTGCATTATCATATTCATCTAAACAATACCTAGATAAACCTCGCATATAATAAGTACTTGCTTTTTTATTTCCTAAGTAAATAGATTCATTAAAATCTCTAATACCTGTTTTATAATCCAACAAATTATAGCTGCAAAGTCCTCTATTATACAATGCTGCATAATCTTTAGGTTTTTTATTTAAAAATGTTGTGTAGGCATCATATGCTTCTTTGTATTTTTTTTGTTCAAATAAATCATAAGCAGATTTAAAATCTTTATCAACATTAATATCCTCTTCATCTTCCCTTCTACTTTGGGCGCTTCCAATTAAAGAAACAAAAACTAAAACAAATAACAATTTTACTTTATTCATAAACACTAAATTTATTTTAAAATTACAAAAAATATTTACTTAACAAAACTGAGGCAAATCAGAAAGTTTATTTTCGTGAAAAACAAAATCTACAACACCATTAGTTAACATAAAATAAGGGGCATTTAAAACCAAATTATATCGCATTGCTTGTTCGGCAACAGCTTCATTAATTTCTATATACATTGCTTTACACTCAATTAATACTAATGGTTTTAAATTAGTTGAATATACAACTACATCAAATCTTCTTTTTAAATCATTTAACACAATTTCTTTTTCAATTGCAAATAAAGAAACAGGGTATTTTTTTACAACAATTAAAAAATTAATAACGTGTTGCCTAACCCATTCTTCGGGCGTGCAAACAAACCAATTCTTTCGAATAGTATCAAAAACTAAAACTTCTCCATTTTCTTTTTTAAGTTTAATATCAAACTTTGGGTACTTTAGTTGGCTTGTCACTTTTATTAGAATTAATTATATTTACGTAAATATAATAACAAAAATAATTTTAAAATTTAAACTCTATTTTTTATATGAAAACCAAAGAAGATATAGTTAACAATTGGTTACCGCGTTACACTGGTAAAAAACTAGAAGAGTTTGGGCAATATATACTCCTTACCAATTTTGGGCATTATATTCATTTATTTGCCCAATGGAATAATGTGCAAGTTGATGGCATTGATAAACCCATGCAAAGTGCAACAGCCAATGGCATAACTATTATAAACTTTAGTATGGGTAGTGCAATGGCCGCAACAATAATGGATTTATTAACCGCCATACACCCAAAAGCTGTTTTGTTTTTAGGAAAATGTGGCGGGTTAAAGAAAAAGAACGAAATTGGAGATTTAATTTTACCCATTGCTGCCATTAGAGGTGATGGAACAAGTAACGATTATTTACCGCCCGAAGTGCCCGCTTTACCTGCATTTAACTTACAAAAAGCCATTTCTTATACAATACGATTAAAAGGTTTGGATTATTGGACAGGTACTGTTTACACAACAAACAGAAGAGTTTGGGAACATGACGATAAATTTAAAGATTATTTAAGAACCTTAAGAGCTATGGCCATTGATATGGAAACTGCAACAATTTTTAGTGTTGGTTTTCATAACGAAATACCAACTGGTGCATTATTGTTAGTTAGCGACCAACCCATGATTCCCGAAGGCGTTAAAACAGAAGAAAGCGATAAAAAAGTTTCGAGCGATTATGTAAATAGTCATTTACAAATTGGTATTGACGCCATATTAGAACTTAGAAACAAAGGTATTTCTGTTAAACATTTAAGGTTTGAGTAATAAAATTGCTAATTAACTCTTTTAATTTTTTTTAGTGTATTTAACCTTTTTTAAACATCAAATTTTAAACCTATTTTCAAAAAAAGTATCTTTACAAGATGTTAAAAAAACTCATTTTATTTGTTGCTTCACTAATTTTCATCAATACAATTAATGCACAAGTTATTGATAAAGTTATTGGTGTTGTTGGTAAATATTCTATCCTTTATAGCGATTTACAAACACTAATGATTGAACAACAAAAAAGCGGTTTAGGGATAGATAAATGCAAAGCTTACGAAACTTTAGTTTATCAAAAATTATTATTGGCTCAAGCCGATAGAGATTCTGTAGTTGTTAACGACCAAGAGGTTGACCAAGAACTTAGTAAGCGTTTAAATTATTTTATACAACAATTTGGTAGCGAAGAAAAATTAGAACAATTTTATGGCAAACGCACCAATGTTATAAAAGATGAAATGCGCAGCGATGTTCAAGAACAATTGGTTGCTCAAAAAATGTCGAGTAAAATTACAGGGGATGGTAAAATTACACCCGCAGAAGTTAGAGCTTTTTATAAAACTATACCTGTAGATAGTTTACCTTTAATAAACTCAGAAGTTGAACTATCTCAAATTGTGCGTAAACCACAATACAGTTTAGAAGAAAAAAATGCAACAAAAGATAAACTCGAAGGTTACAGGCAACGTGTAATTTCTGGCGAAAGCAGTATTGCATTATTAGCCAGGCTTTATAGCGAAGACCCCGGTTCGGCAAAAGAAGGCGGATTAATAGAAAATGTTGGCAAAGGACAAATGGTACCAGAGTTTGAAGGTGTTGCGTTTAAACTTAAAGAAGGTGAAGTATCAAAAGTTTTTGAAACAGCTTACGGCTATCATTTTATACAATTAGTAAAACGAAAAGGCGAAGTAGTTGATTTAAGGCACATTTTATTAATGCCAAAAATTAGTAATGCCGATTTTTTTAAGTGTAAAAAAGAATTAGACACAATTTTAACTTCAATAAACCAAGGTAAATACAGTTTTGAAATTGCAGTAAAAAAATTTAGTGATGATAAAGACACTAAATTAAATTCAGGCATTATGATTAACCAACGTACAGCAAGCACAAAGTTTGATAACGAAGATTTATCTGTTATGGATCAAAATTTAGTTCCGGCTTTAAATGGAATGAAAGTTGAAGATATTACACCCGCAATGCAATATACAATGCCAGATGGCAAACCAGCATATAGATTGGTTAAATTAAAAAACAGAATTGATCCACATAAAGCCAATTTAAAAGATGATTATCAAAAAATTTCATCAATTGCTGTTGCTCATCAAAATAAAAACGCTGTTAAAAATTGGATTAAAAGAAGATCGGCTATTACTTATATTAAATTAGATGATGAGTACAAATGCCAGTTTGAAAATGATTGGACAATAAACAATAATTAATTAATTTGTATCCAATAAGAACCTCCGTGTTTTTCAACATTTTTTGTGTTTGGGTGTTTCCAAATGTTTTCAACTTCTGAAGCTAATTCTTTGTTCTCACTTATGTACATGGCAGGAAAAATTGTTTTGTATTTATCTGGATTTGCTAAAATAAATGCAGCAAGTATATATTGTTCCGAATAAAATCTATCACACATAAATTGCGGATAATCGTAAGGTAAATATATATCATGTATGTGTACAATAACCCCTTTTTTTAAATAAGGCAATACATCTAAAAAACAAGCCGTAACATCTGAGTTTGGTAAACATCGATGCGAATTGTCAATAAATAAAATATCGTTTTCATTTAATTTATTTATAATTGATTGATATTCTTCTAAATTCTCGAAAGGTTTTCTTATCACCTCATCAGCTAAATGATCAATGTTTGCTCTTGGAAATGGGTCTATTGAGCAAATTTTAGTTTTTAAGTTATTATTATTAATGGCCTTTCGAGCAACTTTTGTTGAATTACCCGAGCCAATTTCAATGTAATTATTTGGCTTATAAAACTTAATTAAAGAATAAAGAGCAACTATATCTAAACCAGGTAAAAAACCATTATTCCAAGTAGGTTCATTTTCGTTTGATTGATTTGTAGAGTCTTTTATTTCTTTAAAAACACTTTCGTTTAAGTTTATCTCATTTAATAAATTTAAATAAATTGCTTTATTAGCTGAAATTATGTTGTTAAGTAGAACATGGGGGGGGGTATTAAAGCCATACCTTGGCTTCATGTTAACCTTATACTCTAATATTAATTTTTGATATTTAGGTAAAAATAATTTTAATTTATTTTTTAATAAACTCATGTATAAAAAAATTAAAATTAGTTATTCAACGCCAAAAAAACTTAAAATATGTTGTAACTCTTGGTCGTTAGAGAATGCTAAATTTAAAGAACCTCCACCTTTAGCATTTCGTTTAAACGAGTAGGATTTATTAAAAATTTTATCTAGCGATTTTGTAATATTTTTATCTTCAATACTTAAAGGCTTTTCAATTCTCGATATTTTTGGAGTAATTTTTAATTTTTCGCCTCGTGCTAATTCTTCAATTTGCCTTACGCTTAAATCTTGCTCAATTGCCAATGCAAAAATAGCCAATTGCCTATCTTCATTATCAATACTTATTAATGCTTTTGCGTGCCCCATAGACATTTCTTTATCGCGTAAAGATTTTTGTATAGGAGCAGGTAATTTTAATAAACGTAAAAAATTTGTAACGGTTGAACGTTGTTTACCTACTTTTTCGCTTAATTGTTCTTGAGTTAAATTACACTCATCAATTAAACGTTTGTAAGATAAAGATACTTCAATAGGATCTAAATCTTCACGTTGAATATTTTCAACCAAAGCCATTTCAAGCATAGCTTGGTCATCAGCAACTCTTATATATGCAGGCACTTCAACTAAGCCAGCCATTTGCGAAGCTCTAAATCTACGTTCGCCAGATATTAATTGATATTTATCGTAACCTAATTTTCTAACGGTTAGGGGCTGTATTATCCCGTGTTGTTTAATGCTTTCGCATAGTTCTTGTAGGGCGCTATCATCAAAATTGCTTCGTGGGTTAAACGGATTAACTTCTATATTTTTTATTTTTAAAATTGATACAGAGTTTACCGTAGGGGCTCCATCGCCCATTTGTTTGGTTGTAATATCTGTTTTAGCGTTTTCTAAAAGTGCGCTTAATCCTCTTCCTAATGCTGGTTTTTTACTCATTTTTCTACTTTAATTATCTTCAATACTTTTCCCTATTAAGCTTATGTTATTTTAAAAATCTTCGCTTAATTCTTCAGCGTCCATTTTAATGGTACGGTGTTTATCGCTTATTTTAGTTAAACCATTTCTTTGTAAAATTTCGCGTGCTAAGTTTAAGTGGTTATTACTGGCTTTGCCACTTACGTCGTGCATAATAATGGTTTTTCCAAAACTTGGAGCTTCAGCCAATTTAGTATTTCGTTGAATGATGGTATCAAAAACCATATCTTGAAAATGCGTTTTAACCTCTTCAACAACTTGATTAGCTAAGCGTAAGCGCCCATCATACATTGTTAATAATACACCTTCAATATCTAAATTTGTATTTAAATGTGTTTGAATAATTTTAATGTTTTGCAATAATTTACCCATTCCTTCTAAAGCAAAATATTCGCATTGAACCGGAATAATTACACTATCTGTTGCGCAAAGTGCATTCATTACAATTAAACCAAGCGATGGGCAACAATCAATAATTATAAAATCGTATTTATCTTTTATTTTATCCAACACTTTTTTAAGCATATACTCTCGGTTAGGAAGATTAACGATTTCTAAATCTAACACGGTTAAATCTGCATTGGCTGGTAATAAATACAAATTTGGAGTTTCAGTTTCTAAAATTGCGTCTTTTGGATGAATACTATCTATAATACATTCGTACAATCCTTTTTTAATTTGTGTAGGATCAAAGCCTACGCCCGATGTTGCATTTGCTTGAGGATCGGCATCAATTAAAAGTGTTTTATATTCTAAAACTGCTAAACTTGCTGCCAAGTTAATTGATGTTGTAGTTTTACCTACTCCACCTTTTTGATTTGCGAGTGTAATTATTTTTCCCATCTTATTAAATCTTTATAGTTTCTCCTATTTCCATTAATTTTAAACTGTTTCCGCTTAGTGTAAATTTATTTACTGCTTCTTCTTTATTAATTTTTATGTATCCAAAAGTATCGTAATGCATACCTATTATGGTATTGCATTTAACAAATTCGCTGGCTATTATTGCGTTATCAACCCCCATTGTAAAATTATCGCCAATTGGTAAAAAAGCAAAGTCAATTTTTCTATAATCGCCAATTAATTTCATGTCATATGTTAATGCCGTATCTCCAGCATAATAAAAATTACCTTGTGTACTTTCAACCACAAAACCCATGGCAGTGCCCCCGTATGTACCATCGGGCAAACCACTGCTGTGAACTGCGGCTACAGCTTTAACATTGCCAAAATCTAATTTTACTTTTCCTCCTGTATTCATTGGGTGTATGTTTGCAACACCTTTATTACCTAACCACACATTAATTTCCCAACTACAAATTACTTTTGCTCCTGTGCGTTTTGCAATGGCTTCAGCATCTGCAATATGGTCTTCGTGACCATGTGATATTAAAATGTAATCGGCTTTAATTGTGTTAATGTTTATATTTTTAGCTAATTCGTTTGGAGAAATAAAGGGGTCAAACAACAAATTTTTGCCATTAATTTCTACACCAAAACAAGAATGCCCATAATACGTAATGTTCATAAAAATAGTACAAAGTATTTCTGTAAAGTTAAACTTATTGCGAACTTTATGGGTTGTTAGTTTTTAACAAAAACAAAAAGAAATTAATAGATTGTTAATAATTTTATATGCAAAACGTAGTTTTAATTTTTGCCACTAATCGCGCTAATAGTTACACTAAAAAAGTAGGTAATATATATACTAAAATATTAACCGACAAAAATGTTAACACAATACTTATTGATTTATATGAAATAAGCCAAACAACTAATTTGTTAAGTAACGAATTATATGGTGAACGCTCTGAGTACTTTCAAAAAATAATTTCCGAAAAATTAATTCCAAATTCTAAATTAATTTTTGTTGTACCTGAGTATAATGGTAGTTATCCTGGTATTTTAAAAGTGTTTTTAGATGCTATTCATCCTTCAACATGGACAAATAAAAAAGCGTTATTAGTTGGCGTAAGTAGTGGCAGAGCTGGCAATTTAAGGGGTATGGAACATTTAACTGGTGTTTTAAATTATTTAAAACTGTTTATACACCATAATAAACTTCCAATTTCGCAAATAGAACAGCAATTAGACTCTTTAAACTCGTTTAAAAATGAAAGCCAACACAAGGTTTGCGAAGAACAAATTACTCAGTTTTTAAATTGGTAAAACAAAAAAGCCTCAACAAATTTGTTGAGGCTTTTTTGTTTATTTACAATTTATTTTTTTGCAGGTGCAGCTTTTGCAGCGGCAGCAGGTGCGGCAGTTTTAGCTCCAGCAGCTGGTGCTTCTTCAACAGCAACAACGTTACGTGTTGTTTGTACACTTACAATTGAAATATTTTTTGGGTGTAATAAAGTTAAACCATCAATATTAATATCGCCTGCAGCAATACCTTTACCAATTACTAATGGAGTAATATCTAACTCAACATTTGCAGGTATTTTAGAAATTAAACCACGAACTTTTACTTTACGTAATTTGATAACTAATTTACCACCAGCTTTAACTCCTTCACTTTGTCCTACTGTTTTTACTGGTATATGTACCGAAACTGGTTTATCTTCGCTTACAGCTAAAAAATCTGCATGAATTAATTTATCAGTTAATCTGTGAAATTGTGCTTCTTGTAACACGGTACGATATTTTTTACCAGCAACCTCAACCTCAACTAAATTAGTTTCGGGTGTGTAAATAATATCTTTAAAATGACGCTCATCTGCGCTAAAGTGAATTTGCTCACCTGCACCATAAATTACACAAGGTATTTGACCTTTTTCTCTTAATGCTTTTGCATCTACTTTTCCTACGTTCGCACGAGACGAACCGCTCAATTGTACTGTTTTCATTTTTTATTTTTTTTGAGTAATTGGTCGTTGGTCGCTTCAACTTCAAATTACTCGGTTATTTATTATTAATTGCGACTTATTAAACTACAAAATTACTACTTATCGATTCAAAATTTTGAACACTGTTTATAACCTTAGCAAACAAATCTGCCACACTTAACACTTTTATTTTACTGCTGTTTTGGGTTAAAGGAATAGTATCGGTAACAATTAACTCAGTTAATTTACTATTTTGAATATTATCATAAGCTTTACCTGATAATACAGGGTGTGTACATATAGCCCTAACGCTTAATGCTCCTCTATCCATCATCATTTCGGCTGCTTTGCATAAAGTGCCACCTGTATCAACTAAATCATCAACTAATATAATATTTCGGCCTTCAATTTCGCCAATGGCTGTCATGTGTTCTACCACATTTGCTTTTGCTCGTTGTTTGTAACAAATTACCATTTCGGCTTTTAAATGTTTGGCGTAAGCGTTTGCACGTTTACTTCCACCCATATCTGGTGCTGCAATAGTTAAGTTATTAAGATTTAATGAATTTATATAAGGAAGAAAAATAGTACTTGCGTATAAATGATCAACTGGCACATTAAAAAAGCCTTGTATTTGGTCGGCATGTAAGTCCATTGTCATCACTCTAGTAGCACCAGCAACGGCTAACATATCTGCAACTAATTTTGCGCCTATGGCAACACGCGGTTTATCTTTTCTATCTTGCCTTGCATAACCAAAGTATGGGATAACAGCTACAATATGCTTTGCGCTTGCACGCTTTGCTGCATCTATTAACAATAACAATTCCATTAAATTATCTGCAGGAGGCATGGTGCTTTGAATTATGTAAACACTTTGCCCACGAATACTTTCTTCATAAGAGGCTTGTAACTCACCATCACTAAAGCGATAATGCTCGAGCTTTCCTAATGCTTGACCGTACGAAGCTGCAATTTTTTTTGACAAATCTTCGGAGGCAATGCCTGTAAATAATCTAACTTGTGATTCCATTTTTTAAAAAGGACTGCAAAGATACGATTTTTATTGGAAAAATAAAGCTAAACTTCAACTTTATAATAAATCGCACTTAACTTCAAATCAAATGTAAGTAATTGATTATTAAATAATTAAAACTTAACCTCGCAGCCAGGTAATAAAAGTTTGAGCTCTTCTATGCGTTCTTTATCAATTGGGTTTCCGCGTAAATCTAAAATTGTTAAATTAGTTAATTCGCTTATGGTTTCGGGTATGTTGGTTAATTTATTATTACGTAAGGCTAATATTCTTAAATTTTTGGCTTTATAAATTTCAAAAGGAATTTTTTCGAGTTTATTGTTTTCTACAACTAATACTTCAAGTTTTTCGAATCGTTCAAAATGTTTTGTGAGGTAAAATGTGTTGGTGTTATTTAAAGATAAAAAAACAAGTTGAGGAATTTTAAAAATTAATTTTGGAAAAGAATCTAAAATACAATTTTCTAAACTTATCTCTTTTAAATTTTTTAAATATTTTAATGTTGTGGGTAATTTTAATGTATCATCTGTATTTCCAAATCTAAAGGTTTGTAATTTGCTTAAATAGGCTATTTGAGCGGGAATACTATCAATTTTTGCGTTTTGTAACTCTAAATAATGTAAATTAAAAAAAGGTTTGGCATCTGGTATAAATGTTGTAAGCGCATTGTTGTAACTCGAAAAATAAATTAAATTAGTTAACTCGTTAAAATTTTTAGGGAAACTCGTAATGTTATTAGTGCTTAAACGTAATACTTGTAAGTCTTTTAATTTTGATAGTTTATCAAATTGTTTAGTATCTAATTGCTTATAACTTAAATCTACTTTATAAACTTTTTTTTCAATTTTAAGTGCTTCTTTTAAATCGGTAAAAACCATACTCCCAGCAACACCCCATTTGTCAAATTCGTTTTGTTGTTGATATAATAAATTACAACTTAGTAAAAAAACAATAACTATTTTAAATTTAATTTTAATGATAGTTGTAAATATAGTATTTTTTATAAACAATTGTATATGCTTAATGCTTTTTGCATATTTGCACTTGCTTGAATAAACATCTTAACAGTCATTTAGCATTACTTGGGGCGCAAATTGTATATGCGCTTAATTACAGTATTGCTAAAGGTTTAATGCCACAATTTATTTCGCCAACGGTTTTAGTTTTTTATCGAATTGTTGGGGCTATGTTTTTGTTTTATGCCTTAAGTTTATTTCTTCCAAAAGAAAAAGTAAGTAAAAGTGATTTAAAAAAAATGCTTTGGTTAAGTTTATTTGGTGTTGTTATTAATCAATTTTTTTTTATTTATGGTTTAAGTATTACTACACCCATAAATTCTTCAGTTATTATGATTTCTAACCCTATTATGGTTTTTGTTTTCACATTAATTGTTTTAAAAGAAAAATTAACCATATACAAAATTTTAGGTTTATTATTAGCCATAACTGGCTGTTACATTATTTTAAGTTACAAAGGAAATTTTGAAATTGGAAGCGACACAATTAAAGGCGATTTAATGACATTAATTAACGCCACATCATGGGCAATATTTGTAGTACTTGCTAAACCATTAATGGTAAAATACCATACAGTTACTGTTATGAAATGGCTGTTTTTATTTGGTGCTATTTTTTATATTCCATTTGGACTAAACGAAACCATTAACACAAATTATTTAATTTTTACACCTAAAGCAATTTTCGCATTATGTTTTGTAGTGATTGCAACAACATTTTTAGCCTATTTATTAAACTTATATGGCTTAAAAAAATTAAGTCCTAATGTAGTAAGCATGTACATTTATTTACAACCCTTTTTAGCAAGTACTTTTGCAATTATTATTGGCGAAGATAAGTTAACACTTACTAAAATTGTTTCGGGTATAATAATTATTTGTGGATTATACTTAGTAAATTTAAAAACTAAACAAATAAAGCATGATTAAAAGTATGACAGGTTTTGGAAAAGCCACAATAAATTATGGCTCCAAAAACATAACCGTAGAAGTTAGATCGTTAAATAGTAAAACTGCAGATTTAAGTTTTAGAATTAGTAGCTCATATAGGAATTATGAATTAGAATTAAGAAATGAAATAACAAAATTACTTGAGAGAGGTAAAATAGACTTAGCTGTGATGGTTGATAATAACCAAGATGAAACACCAATTGAAATTAATATTGAACTAGCAAAAGCATATCAACAAAAATTAATGGGCCTTGCAAATGCATTAAATGAACCACAAAAAAATTATTTAGATCAAATATTAAAATTACCAGATGTTTTAAAAAACGAAAAAAAAGAAGTTGATGAAAATGAATGGAAAATGGTTAAACAATGTATTTTAAATGCTATTGAAGAATTAAATAAATTTAGAATTGAAGAAGGCAAATCGTTAAAAGCAGATTTTGAAACTAGATTAAACAATATTGAAAACTGCCTTACTAAAATAATTGAACTAGATGCAAATCGTATTAAGAATATAAAAGATAGAATTAAAAATAATTTATTTGAAATAATATCAAAAGATAAAATAGATGAAAACCGTTTTGAACAAGAGTTAATATATTATATTGAAAAATTAGATATTAACGAAGAAAAAGTGCGATTAAAAACTCATTTAGACTATTTTAAAACAACGATGAACGAAATATCAGCTGGACGTAAATTAAATTTTATTACACAAGAAATTGGTAGAGAAATAAACACAATTGGCTCTAAGGCTAACGATGCCTCAATTCAAAAATTGGTAGTTCAAATGAAAGATGAACTAGAAAAAATTAAAGAACAAAGTAATAACGTGCTTTAGTACATAAAAAAATAAAAAAAACCGAATAAATTTATTCGGTTTTTTTATTTCAATTTTTTAATTTTTTATTTCTTTGTTAGTTACCGGGTCTATTTCTATCATCTCATAGCCTAGTTTTTTTAGTTTATCAAAATTACTTGCCTTATCCCCTACAACAATAATATTCATTTTACTTAATTGTAAATGCTTTTTAGCTAACGTATTTAATTCGTCTTTAGTAATATTATTTAAAATTTCTGCTTGTTTAGCAACATAATCTTTAGGTAAATCGTAATCTAATACTCTTTTAATAAAGCCAAGTTTTTGCATTGGGCTTTCATATCTTAAAGCATCGCTTTGCATCATTGCGTTTTTTGTAAAGCTAACTTCTTCATCAGTAAAGGTACCGCTTACTATTTTATTTAATTCATTAATTATTTCAACACAAGTACTGTCGGTTGTATTTGCTTTAAATCCACCACTTATTGTATAAGGCCCTTCGTATTTAGAGCCACTAAACCCACTTCTTACACCGTATGTCCAGCCTTTAGCTTCGCGTAATAAAAAATTTATTCTGCTGTTAAATGCTCCTCCAAAACTGTAGTTCATTACGTTTGCTTTATAAAATTCGCCAGTAGCATCGTAAGGTAAAGCTAAATAGCCAAATCTAATTTCACTTTGCGCTGCGCTTTTCTTATCAATAAAATATAAACGTGTTTTATCATGTTTAGGTAATTCAGGTTCCTTTACAACATCAACATTTCCAGCTTTTAATTTATTTAAGAACAACAATGCTTTTTCAATTTCGGGTTGTTTAATATCGCCACTAATTGCAATACTTGCATTGTTAATTAATAACTTATCGTTATAAAATTTTTTAACATCATCAACTGTAATATTAGAAACAGATTCTGAAGTTCCGATGCCTGAAATTGACATAATATGGTTTTCGCCATACATAATTTTCCTATAAGCATTATCGGCCATAACACCTGCGTTAGTTAAGCCTTGGGTTATATTATCTAATGTTCTTTTCTTTTCCAATTCAAACTCTTGAGTATCAAATTTAGGGTTAAACAAATACTCATCAGCAATTTTTAAAGTTGTAAGTAAATTTTGTTTTGTTGAACGAATAGTAACGGATAAATCTTCGTCGCCAGAATATACACTAACGTCAGATCCTAGTCTGCTTAATTTATTTTCCAGTTCATCTGCTTTAGTTTTAGTAGAACTTTGCGTTAACATATCTGCCAATAATTTACTAACACCAGATTTTTCTTTAGGTTCAAAACGATGGCCAGCTTTAAACGAAATATTTATGTTAACCATAGGTATTTCTTTATCTTCAACTCCAATTGCTGGAATTTTGCCTGCAATTGTTGTTTTGTAAAAATTAGGTACAGGTACAGGTTTAGCAACTGTTGAAGCAGGAATTTTACTTCTGTCAAAATCATCTTTTGGTTCGGTATAACTTAAATTTTTATATTCATCACTTTCTGTTTCTACTGTGCGTTCATACATTTTCCAATTATCTGGTTTTGCAATTAAATCTGTTTTTCCTTTAGGTACACAACTTAACACAACAGCGTGTTTTCCTTTAATGTATTGATTATAAACACGCATTATATCAGCCTTTGTTAAGCTATTATACATTGCAATATCCTTTTTTAAATAATTTGCATCGCCTGTAAAAGTATAGTTTGCAGCTAATGTTGACCCTTTACCTTGTACTGTGCTTAAGCTATTAATTAGTTGCGTTTTAAATGATGCTTTATATTTTGCTAAATCATCATCTTTTGCTCCACCAGCTTTTTCCCATTTTGATAAAGTAGTTGCTATTTCATTTTCAATATCAGCTAATTTAGTTCCTGCATTTGCTCTTACATTTATTTGAAACTGTCCATCTAGCTCTCTTGCGTAATGAAAGCAGAAAGCACTAACAGCTTTTTTAGTTTCAATAAATCCCTTATAAAACGGAGAGCTTTGTGAGCCTGATAAAATATCCGACAAAACATCTAGTGCTGCAGCATCTTTTGTATTTGTTTTTATTGTTGGGTAGGCAATTGAAATTTGTGGAAATCTAACATTATCTTCATAAGAAACATATCTGTTTTCAGTTAATTTATATGGTTCAATTTTTTGAGGTTTTACATCTTTACCAACCGGTATCGATCCAAAATATTTTTGAGCGAATAATAATACTTGATTTACATCAACATCTCCAGAAACGGTTAAAACAGCATTATTTGGCCCATACCAACGCATATAAAATCGTTTTAAATCATTTACATCTACCCTATCTAAATCTACTAAGTAACCAATTGTTGACCAACTGTATGGATGTCCTTTTGGAAATAATGCTTCGCCCATTTTTTCCATAACTAAACCATAAGGTGCGTTATCGTAACGTTGTCCTCTTTCGTTTTTAACTGTTGCGCGTTGAACTTCAAACTTTTTTTGTGTAACAGAATCTAGTAAAAAGCCCATTCTATCAGCCTCTAACCAAAACATTTTTTCTAATTGATTACTAGGAACAACTTCAAAATAATTTGTTCTATCTGTATTAGTAGTTCCATTTAAAGTACCGCCAGCTTCGGTAATAACCTTAAAATGTTGTTCATCGGCAACGTTTTTGCTACCTTGAAACATCATGTGTTCAAAAAAATGTGCAAAACCACTTCTCCCTTGTTGTTCGCGCGCACTTCCAACATGATAAGTTACATCAAAATATACAATAGGGTCGCTGTGGTCTTCATGAATTAAAATAGTTAATCCATTACTCATTTTATAACGTTTATAAGGGATTACTAATTCGCTACCCACTTTTTTCACCTCATCAACAAATTGAGGTAATGGAAAGGTTGTATTATTTTTACCTGTTGTACCAGGAGGAGTTTTTTGAGCTGTTAAGGAAAAAGCTAATCCTATAAAAGCTGAAAGTGTAAAAAGAGTTTTTTTCATTTTTTAAAATATGATTAGTAAAAATACTAATAGTTTGCATAAATTTTAAGTTCTAAGTTTATTTTAAATGATATTTGTAATTTTTTAACCCAATTTGGGTTTTGTTTCCTTTATTAAAACCTTAAATTTGTAAAAAATTAATCCTATGTATCCTGAACAATTAGTTAATCCAATGAAAGCTGAATTAACCTCAGCTGGGTTTACAGAGTTATTAAATGCAAACTCTGTAAATGATGCAATAAAAGATAATGCTACATTATTAATGGTAGTTAACTCAGTATGTGGCTGTGCTGCTGGTGCTTGTAGACCAGGAGTTAAAAAGAGTTTAGAAAACACAAAATTACCAACTAAACTCACAACTGTTTTTGCAGGAGTTGATACTGAAGCAGTTGCCGAAGCGCGTAAACATTTTACACCTTACCCTCCTAGCAGCCCAGCAATTGCACTATTTAAAAATGGCGAGTTAGTTCATTTTATTGAAAGACATAACATTGAAGGAAAATCGGCTCAAGCAATTTCAGAACACTTAAAAGCAGTTTATAACGAATACTGTTAATTTTTAACATCTTTTTATAAAAAAGCAATTCATTTAGGGTTGCTTTTTTTTATTTTTGGCGGGTTACATTTTTAACATTTTAGAATTAATAAAAAAATAATATATGAAAGCAATTAAAGTTTTAGTAGTTACATTAATCATTGGCGCAAGCACCCTATTTAATACATCTTGTGGCGATAAAGAAAAAGAAGTTAACCCATTAGCCGACAGTTTATCTAATGTTAATGGCGAGTTAAACGGAAAATTAAGCGAAAAAGAAGCGGCATTACAAGAATTTATTAGTTCATTTAACGAAATTCAAGAAAACTTAAATACAATTAAAGAAAAAGAAAAAATTGTCGGAAAAGCAAGCTCATCTGGTGATGTTAAAAGTAAAGAAGATCAAATAAAAGAAGATATTCAGGCCATTTATGACTTAATGAACAAAAATAAAAACAGAATTGGTTCATTAACAAAAAAATTAAAAGATAGTAATTTAAAATTACAAGGTTTAGAAAAAATGATTGAGAATTTACAAGCTTCAATAGAACAAAAAGATGTTGAAATTGGTGAATTAAAATCGAAAATAGAAGGATTAAATATTGAATTGGCTAATTTAAACACCAATTACCAAGCAGTTGAAGAAGAAAGTGCAGGTAAAACAGAAGTAATAAACACTGCTTATTATGCAATTGGTACATCTAAAGAGCTAAAAGAAAAAAATGTTATTAGTAAAGAAGGTGGTTTTATAGGTTTAGGTAAAACAACAAAAGTAAAAGACGATTTTAATAAAGATTATTTCACAAAAATAAATATCGAATCTACTACAACAATTAATATTGGTGCTAAACGAGCAAAAATATTAAGTAGTCACCCACATGATTCATATAAATTAGTTGGCGAAAAACCAGTTGAAAAAATTGAAATTACAAACCCTACAGAGTTTTGGAGCAATTCAAAATATTTAGTTATTTCAATTGAAAATTAATAGTTTAAATTTAATTAAAGCCCAAACTGAAGCAGTTTGGGCTTTTTTATTTATTTAACTATTTTTTTTTATCAAAAATAAATAGCTTAGTACTTTACTACAATGAAACAAATTTCAACTTTAATACTAGCTTTTAGTTCGTTTATAGTTATGGCATTTTCTTATAATAAATTTAACACAAAAACTGTTCATGATTTTACCATTAAAACTATAAACGGAACAGAATTAAATTTATCTACATTAAAGGGTAAAAAAATATTAATTGTAAATGTTGCAAGCGAATGCGGTTACACACCTCAATATAAAAATTTACAACTTTTAAGTGAAAAATATAAAGATAAATTAGTTGTTTTGGGTTTTCCAAGTAATGATTTTGGCGCACAAGAACCTGGAACTAATACAGAAATACAAACATTTTGCACTAAAAATTATGGTGTTACTTTTCCTATTATGGATAAAATAACTGTAGTTGGTAAAAATGCTCATCCTCTTTATCTCTATTTATCAAATAAAGAATTAAATGGTGTAACGGAAAAAGTACCAAATTGGAATTTTTGCAAATATTTAATTGATGAAAACGGAAAAATAATTCAATTTTTTCCAAGTAAAATAGATCCATTAAGCGAAGAACTAACCAAATTAATATAAACCAATTATGAAAAACATTAAATTAATTTTATTAATAACCTTTAGTGTAAACTTTTTAAATGCTCAAATGAATTTTGAACATGGAACATGGAAAGAAGTTTTAGAAAAAGCAAAAAAAGAAAATAAAAACATATTTGTAGATGTGTATACCGTTTGGTGTGGCCCATGTAAATTAATGAGTAAAAGTACATTTACAAATGATACTGTTGCAAATTTTTACAATGCAAATTTTATAAACTATAAAATAGATGCTGAAAAAGGTGAAGGGGTAGAAATTGCACATAAATATGAAGTTAATTGTTACCCAAATTTATTAATTATAAACCCTAATGGCGAAATTGTTCATAGAGGTGCCGGCTATAAAAATAAAATAGAATTTATTGAATTTGGTAAAACTTCGCAAAATGCAAACGAAACTTTTGTAAATAAAAAAAATAGTTATTTAAAAGAAGGTTTAAACGAAAAAAATATTTTAAATTATGTAAACTTAATGGATGGAACTTGCCAAAGCCCCAAAAAAGAAGTTGAAAGCTACATTAAAACAATTAAAGATGCAGATTTATTAAATTATACTAACTGGGTTTTAGTGCGGAATTTTATTACTGACTTTAATAGTAGAGAATTTAAATACGTATTAGCCAATTACAACTCATTTTCTCAAAAATTTGGAGTAGATACTTTAAAAGAAAAAATTGCACAAGTGAGTTTATATTACTTTAGGCCACATTTAATTGCCAAAGGATTTAACGAAACTACATATAAAGCAGATAAAATTAAATTCTCTGAACTTAATTGGCCAAATAAAGAAGAAAATTTGTTTCACGTAGATTGCGAAATTTATAAACGTTATAACGCAAACTTGTATTTTGATTTAGTAAGTAAAAATTACAGTAAATATTTTAATAATAACGCCGAAGAATTAAATAGTATTGCTTGGAAAATATATGAAAAAGCAAATAATCCTGAGCATATTAAAGCTGGTGTTAATATAGCAAAACGCGCATGCGAATTAGAAGAGAGTTATGCTTACCTAGATACATACGCAGCTGTGCTATATAAATCTGAAAATTATAAAGAGGCAAAAACACAAGCCGAAAAAGCTATTGTTTTAGCAAAAAATGCAGGTTTAACTGATAAAGATTACGAAGAAACCAAAACCCTACTTGCTAAAATAAACGAAAAAATAAAATAATAAATGCCTTACAAGTTTAAACTAATTGTATTTTTCTTAGTGTATTCTTGTTGTAGTATTTATTCTCAAAATAACAGTATTTACTCTCTTTCTAATTTTACATCAAGTGGCAAAACAAATAATTTAGCAATTGGTAAAGCTACTTTAATTAAACAAGGTAAACTTAAATATCAAATTGTTTGCGATTGCGGTAAAATAGATGTGAAATTCAAAAAAGCATTTAAATTAAAAATTAAACTATTAAATGAGGTTTCAATTCCTTGTAGCGATTATCTTATCAGTATTTTTGAAGACATTAAAGAAAATTTAATTAAAACCAAAAAAATTAAAGAAATAAATAACAGTTTTATTTTTAGCGATAATTCAAATCAATTAATGACTTTTAATTTGGCTCCTTCAAATTAATACACCTCTAATTCAGCCTCTCTACCATTATTTTTAGTGATAATTTTTATCTTTATATAATCTTCTGTTACAAATTCCTCAGCCAATTCTGGCCACTCAATTAAACAATAATTATCAGAAAATAAGTAATCGTCAAATCCTAAATCTATAAGCTCCATTTTCGATTTTATGCGATATAAATCAAAATGATAAATTAATGCATTAGGGCAGCTATACTCATTAACAATTTGATAAGTTGGGCTACTAAAATTACTTTTACTATTTAGTTGTTTGCAAATTTCTTTAATTAAAGTGGTTTTCCCGGCACCAATATCACCATAAAACAAAATAACTTTTTTATTAAATTTTATTAATCTTTCGGCAATTACTCTAATTTCTGAAAGGTGGTAATTATATTTAAAATTTTGCATTTTGATTCAAAAATAAACATTTAATTATAGAAAATTTACGTACCTTTAAACTTCATTTTTTATGAGTGTTTATAACAAATACGAAGCCGTAATAGGACTAGAATGTCACGTACAACTATTAACTAAAACAAAAATGTACAGTAGTGATGTTGCTGAGTATGGGGCAATGCCAAATACAAATACAAGTGTTATTACGCTTGGTCACCCTGGAACATTGCCTGTAGTAAATAAAAAAGCAATAGAGTTTGCTGTTAAACTGGGTATTGCTGTAAATGCAAACATTAGAACAAATAATGAATTTGCGCGTAAAAATTATTTTTATGCAGATTTACCAAAAGGCTATCAAATTACGCAAGATAAAACACCAATTTGTACCGGAGGTTATATTACATCTAAACTTAAAGATGGTAAAGAGCTAAAAGTAAATTTAACTCGAATTCATATGGAAGAAGATGCAGGCAAAAGTTTACATGACATAGATCCATTTGATACTTTAATTGATTTAAACCGTGCAGGAACTCCACTTTTAGAAATTGTTACCGAACCAGATTTAAGAACAGGTGAAGAAGCCTATTCATACTTAACAGAAGTAAGAAAACTAGTAAGATACTTAGATATTTGTGATGGTAATATGGAAGAAGGAAGCTTACGCTGCGATGCAAATATATCGGTTAGACTTAAAGGCGCAAGCACATTTGGTAAAAAAGTTGAAGTTAAAAACATGAATTCGTTTAGAAACGTTCAACGAGCAATTGATTTTGAGATAAAAAGACAAATAGATTTAATTGAAGCCAACGAACCAATAGCTGTTGAAACTAGAAGTTTTAATGCAGAAGAAGGTTTTACATTTTCGTTAAGAAGTAAAGAAAGCGCTAATGATTACCGTTATTTTCCTGAACCAGATTTACAACCGGTAATTATTACAAATGATTATATTCAAAAGGTTAAAAACAAAATGCCAACTTTACCTAACGATTTGTTTTTACTTTATACCAATAAATATCAATTAAGCGAATATGATGCAAATCAAATAATAGACAATAAAGAAATTGCCAACTATTATAATTCGCTTGTAACTTTTACAAAAAATTATAAGTCTGCTGCAAATTGGTTATTAGTTAATATTAAATCATACTTAAATGAGAGAGCTTTAACAATTAATCAATTTAAAATTTCTCCTAATAAAATTGCTGAAATTATTTCTTTAATTGACGAAAATAAAATTAGCAATACCTCAGCTTCTCATCAGTTATTTCCTGAAATGCTATTAAATCCAAATTTAACAGCATTAGATTTAGCAACTAAATTAGATATTATACAAAACAGTAACAGTAACGAAATTCAAAATTTAATTAACGAAGTGTTAATTAAATTTCCTGAAAAAGTAACCGAATATAAAAATGGCAAAGTAGGCTTATTAGGTTTATTTGTTGGCGAAGTTATGAAAGCCAGTAAAGGAAAAGCCGACCCAAAATTACTTAACCAATTAGTTAAACAAACTTTAGATAAATAAAAAATTAATAATGAAAAAAATTATTACAATAGCTTTAGGAACTTTAATATTTACATCTTGTACTAACAGTAAAAAAAATGCTCCCTTTGAATTAAAAGGAATTTTAACTGATTCAAAAGGCGAAACTTTAATACTTGAAAAATTAGTTAGCCCGCAACCTATTGTTGTTGATAGCGCAATAATTAACGATAAAGGAGAATTTGAGTTTGTTAATTACAAACCACATATTGGTTTTTATAGAATAAAATTAAGTCAAAGTAATTTTGCTATGCTAGTTTTAGATAGCATGGATAAAGTAAGCATTACTGGTAGTGTTAAGGATTTAGGAAATACCTATAAAGTAACAGGAAGCGAAGAAACCAAAATATTTTTAGAGTATAACGAATTTTCAAAAAAACGTGATAAAAAATTAGACTCATTAAACCAAGTATTTTATGCATTAGCAGAAGGTAAGCAATATACCGAAATGCAAAGAGACTCTTTAAGTAAAACATTTGAAGAGCCCTACACACAAATAATGGCAGGGTTTAATGAAGAGCTATCTAAAAAAATATTAACGCACAAAGATAAATATTCATCTATAATGGCCATACAAGGTATGGAGCCAGATAAATTTGCAGACTTATACAAAGCCTTAGATGAAGGTTTACAAAAAAAATATGCCGATGATAAAAACGTAAAAATGTTTCATGAAATAGTTACCAAAATGTTAGCATCTGCATTGGGGCAAAGTGCTGCAGAAATTTCATTACCTAACCCAGATGGAAAAATAATTTCGTTATCGCAATTTAAAGGCAAATATGTATTAATTGATTTTTGGGCAAGCTGGTGCGGTCCTTGCAGAAAAGAAATGCCAAATGTTGTTGCTGCTTATGCAAAATTTAAAGATAAAGGCTTTGAAATTTTTGGTGTAAGTCTAGATCAATCTAAAGATAAATGGATTGAAGCAATAGCAAAAGATGGTATAACTTGGCCACAAGTAAGCGATTTAAAATTTTGGGATAGTGAACCAGCAAAACAATATGGTGTGCAATCAATTCCATACACTGTTTTAATAGATAAAGAAGGAAAAATTATTGCTAAAAATTTAAGAGGCGACGAACTTGAAAAAAAATTAGCAGAAATATTAAAATAACTTGAATATAAATACACAAATAAAAGTTAAGCTATTTTTTAGTTTTGTTTGTTTTTTGTTTTTGTTTTCAAAATCTCAAGATTCAGTTTCCTATTTTCAGCAAGAAGTTAATTACACAATTAATGTAAAGTTAAATGATCAAAAGCATACCTTGCATGCTTTCGAAAAAATTCAATACATTAATAATTCGCACACAACTTTAAATTTTATTTATTTTCATCTTTGGCCAAATGCTTATAAAAATAATCAAACTGCATTAGCAAAACAATTATTAAATCAAGGTAAAACAAGTTTGTACTACTCTTTACCAAACGAAAGAGGTTATATAGATAGTTTAAATTTTATGGTTAATGGTAAAACTATAAAATGGGAGTACGATAAAAATCATATAGATATTTGTAAATTATATTTAAACGAACCATTAAATAGTAAAGATACAATAGAAATTACAACTCCTTTTTTTGTTCAAATTCCAGATGCAAAATTTTCTCGATTAGGTCATACAGAACAAGCTTATTTTATTACACAATGGTATCCTAAACCCGCTGTGTTTGACGCTACAGGCTGGCATCAAATGCCATATCTAGATCAAGGTGAATTTTATAGCGAGTTTGGAAGTTTTGATGTGAAAATTACTTTACCAAAAAATTATGTATTAGCATCAACAGGTGATAGAATAAATGCCGATGAAGAAGATAATTTTTTAAATAATAAAGTAATTGAAACTATAAATTGTTTAGAAACAAATACCAGAAAAGGAGAAGGAATGCAATTTCCTGCATCTAGCACAATAAATAAAACTATCCAATTTAAACAATATAGAGTACATGATTTTGCTTGGTTTGCCGATAAACGCTTTTATGTTTTACACGATCAAATTCAATTACCAACAACAAAAAGAACAGTTGATACGTGGGCTTATTTTACCGATAAAAATTTTAGCCTTTGGAAAAATGCAATTGATTACATTAACGAATCTACTTTATTTTATTCGTATTTAAATGGCGATTACCCATATAATCATGTAAGCGCAGTTGATGGTACAATTATGGCTGGCGGCGGCATGGAGTATCCAAACATTACTGTAATTGGAGATATGGCAACTGAATTTGATTTAGATGTTACAATTGCACATGAAGTTGGCCACAACTGGTTTTACGGCATTTTAGGAAATAACGAACGAGATTTTCCGGCTATGGATGAAGGTATAAATTCATTTTACGAATTAAGATATGTTAAAGCAAAATACCCATACAAAAAATTAACTGATTATTTAGGCAGAGATTCAACATTTAAACTTTTTGGCATTAATAAAATACCATATTGGAAAGATAAAGAAACAGCTTATTTTATAAGCGCAAAAGAACGTTCTGACCAACCAATAAATACCGCATCGCAAGATTTAACACCATTTAATTATGGTAGTATTATTTACAGTAAAACACCAATTGTTTTTGATTATTTAATTGAATACATGGGCGAAACAAATTTTGATAAAGCTATGCAGTTTTATTACGAACGTTTTAAATTTAAACACCCAACACCAAAAGACCTTGCAACAACTTTAAGCTATTTTAGTGGCTTAGATTTAAATTGGTTTTTAAATAATTTAATTAACTCCGACAAAAAAATAGATTATAAACTTTGTAAAGTAAATAGAAACAAAGATGGAAGTTATAAACTTATTGTAAAAAATAAACAAAACACAATAATTCCATTTAATGTTGCTGGGTTTAAAAACAATAAAATGGTTGGCCAAGTATGGAAAAACGGATTTTCAAAAAAAGACACAGTTAATTTTCCTGTAGCTGATGTAGATTATTTTAAAATTGATGGCAGAGATTTAATGCCTGACATTAACAGAAATAATAACTACATAAAAACAAAAGGTGTTTTTAAAAAATCAAAGCCAATTCAATTTAAATTTTTAGCGCAATACGATAATCCAAAATACACTCAAATAAGTTATATACCAATAATAGGCGGCAACTATTATAACGGTTTAATGCTAGGTAGTGTTTTGCACAATTATAGTTTTTTTGAAAAAAGGTTTGAATATTTTTTAGCGCCAATGTTTAGTTTTAAATCTAAAACCTTAGCAGGTAGTGGGCAATT
Source organism: Bacteroidota bacterium (assembly GCA_020162035.1). Taxonomy (GTDB): domain Bacteria; phylum Bacteroidota; class Bacteroidia; order B-17B0; family Aurantibacillaceae; genus Aurantibacillus. The sequence goes on from JAIUNM010000002.1 coordinate 119,624, forward strand.
AAATTATCATATTTATCCAAATAAATTATTTAAATCAATTGAACTACAAGCCAATTTAAAATCATATAATTATGATGAACTCTCGTTTAACAATGTAAACAACACTTTAGGAACTCATTTTAAAACATTTAATTTAACTTATTATAAATTTACACCAAACGCTGAATTTACGTTTAAAAAGAAAAACGCTACAAATCAAACTAATCATTCATTTAACATTGGTTCAACAATTTTGTTTATTGATAGCGTTAGAGTTAATAGCGATATGAATAATAATTTTTTTAAAGCTGATTTATATACCATAAACAACTCAGTTAACAGATTTAGTTATTTCATATCAAACAACAGAACTATTAATCCATTTAATTTAGAAATAGTAATTCAACAAAATAAATACATGGCAAAAACTTATGCCACATTTAACTATAAAATTAATGTTGCAAAAAATAAAAATTTTGGCTTACGTGTTTTTGCCGGTACTTTTTTACACGGAACAGATTGGGCAAAAAATTATTACCGTTTTAGAATGCGTGCACATAATGGTAGCGACGATTATTTATTTGATGCAAATTTTTTAGCACGCAATTTAAATTCAAATTTTGGAAACACACAAATTAACGAAGCCGATGGTTATTTTAAAGTACCCACGCCCTTAGGACAAAGCAATAGTTGGCTAGCCAGTGCAAATATAACAACACCCAATTTTTTTGGACTTGAAGGTTTTTTAGATTTAGGTACAACAAACCCAAATTATTTATTTAATAATAAAATTTTGTATAATGCCGGAATTAGCTTAAAATTGTTTAAGGGAATTTTTAGTTTCCATTACCCTTTACTTTATAGTAATGATATAAAAACTGTTATGGAGTTAAACAACATAAGTGCAATAGAAAAATTAAGATGGAGTTTAAATATTCATCAACTTAAACCTAAAAAAATTATTAAATCAAACTTATTTTAGTGGATAACAAAAAAATATATTTTGCTTCAGATTTTCATTTAGGTGTGCCTACTTTAGAAGAAAGCCATATAAGAGAAAAAAAAATAGTTGACTGGCTTAATTATATTAAACAAGATGCAAAAGAAATACATTTAGTTGGCGATATTTTTGATTTTTGGTATGAATATAAATATACAGTACCTAAAGGAACGGTTAGATTATTAGGCAAAATAGCCGAGTTAACAGACTCTGGCATTCCAGTACATTTTTACATTGGTAACCACGATTTGTGGATGAAAGATTATTTTGAAAAAGAACTTAATGTTACTATTCATCGCAAACCAATTATTAAAACTATAAACAACATTAAACTATTAATTGGGCATGGCGATGGTTTAGGCCCTGGCGACAAAGGTTATAAAATTTTAAGAAAAATATTTACCAATAAATTTATTTGGTGGTGCTATAGCCGTTTACATCCTAACCTAGCCTTTTACATTGCCAAAAGTAGCAGCAAAAGAAGTAGAATTGTAACTGCAGATAGCGACGAAAAATTTTTAGGTAACGAAAACGAATGGTTGTTTTTATATTGCCGCGAGTATTTAAAAAAAGAAAAAATAGATTATTTTATTTTTGGCCATAGGCATTTACCACTTACATTAAATGTAGATGATAAAGCAACTTACATAAATTTAGGCGAATGGATTAATTATTGTACTTATGCTGAATTTGATGGAGAAAAAGTAAATTTAAAAAAGTGGGAAAACTAGTTTTTAATTAGAATTAACTTAAAGCATTTTAATATAAACGATCTATTGCAATGGTGCGAAAAGGTATAAATATACCTCACGAACTGAGTAAATTAAATAATTGTTGTTTTTGCATAAACACAAAAGGTTTGCTATAAATATCTTTTTGGTCTTCTAAAAATGCTCTACAATCTGTAAAAATATGCCTAAATTCACAATCTTTGCGTGTTAAAATGTCGTCATTTTTTATTTTTCGTAAAAATTTAGGGTTTCTATTTTTGCAAAATCATTTAAAGAAATGTCTTTTATATTTCCAAAATTAGTTCAAAATATAAAGCATATAAATTACGAAATTATACCCGACATGCAAATAAATTGCATACAATAAACCAAACTTTATCCTTACATATCCTAAAATAATTCCTAAAAATAAAATATAAATTTTACATATAAAAAGTATAAAAAAATCATCAATACAAGTTACCATTGTTATAAAGTGTAAACAATAAAAAAATAAAGTTAAGATTATTGATACAAGCCATAAATTAACTTTTATAAAATTTAAACTAATTAATATAATATACATTAAAGCTAATGATATTGATAATTTATAATCAATATTAATTTCTTTATTAAAATACAAATTTGTTAAAGATTTTTTGGAAATAAATAAAACCAAAAATACTGATGCTGTAAATGAAATTACAACATTTCTCTTGTTTAAAATTATTGGAAGTCTGTATGTAATTTCTTCAACAATAGGTGCTAAAATACAAGAAAAACTAAAAATTAAATATTTAGGGGTGTTTATTAAATTTGCATCTGTAGTGTTTATAAGTAAACTATAATTAGTAAAATATTTTTCAACAGGGAAATATAAACCTAAAAAAATAAGTAGAAATAAAATTAAAATGTAAATAGTAATATTTTCTTTTAATGAATTAATCTTAATTAAATCTAATTATTTTTTTAATTTATTGCAAATAATATCAAATGTTTTTATTTTACACTATAATAATTATTTATAAACTATTTCTTAAACCATAATAATCAATTGCATTTTGTTTATCAGGATGCGTTTGCCAATCCTCCCAAACCCCAGTATATGGATTATAACCACATTTTAAGGGTTTGCTGTAAATATCTTTTGGATCTTCTAAAAATGCTCTACAATCTGTACAAATATGCCTAAATTCACAATCTTTGCAAACATTAATCATATCCTTTGTGATATTCCAATATTTTTTAGTTTTTTTCTTTAAAAGAATCTCATTTAAATTTTCAAATTGTAAATTACCCAAATTTTCTTTAATACTAGGGCAATTTGTCACAACTCCATTTTCATCAACACTAATTTTACAATTTAAACAAGTGTTATTATTTAAAGATTCAGTGTACATCGCAATATTAATTGCAAAATAGAAAGATGAAATAACTCCACAATTTTTAGAATTAATATCATGTGAAAGATATAATGTGTTGACTAATTTTTTGTCATTATAATTGTTGAGTTTGTTTTTTGGAGTTGAATAAATAAAAATCCATCTTAATTCGAAAATTTTATTTTGAAGATTAATTAACTCACATTGCGTGAAATTTAAATTAAATGGGATAAAAACATCAATACTTTGAATAGTAGTAAACTTAAATCTAGATAAAAATTCAAACAAAATATCCTTTTCCATTATGTCAAGAATTCTTATTTCTATGAATTTACAACCAACAGAATTTAAATTACTAATTAATTTATCTTGGTAATAAACAATAGAATTATTAATACGAACAATTGAATTGTTTATAATTGAATCGTTTTCAAACTCATTATTTAATTCTTTAAAGTATTTTAATGTTTGTTTTGGTACTTTTAATATTACATCCTTTTTAATTAATGAATTAATAAAATCGATTTCTTTTTTAATAAATTCATCTTTGTTAAGTTTTGAAATATCTTTAAGAAGTTTAAACTGCCAATCTGAAAGTTCTAATAATTCTTGATTTTGCAAATCAATTAAAATGGATTTTAAATGTCCGGTAATGATTTTACAATTAGACGCTAAAATTAATAAATCATTAGTCATTTATAAAATTATTTTAGAAATTGGCTTTAAAGGAAACCTAACAAAGTTTAATTCTGATTTTGTTTCATGGTTAATTTTTGTTCTCACTTTCCCATTTTCTAAAAATATTTTATCAGTTAAAAAATAATCTAAGGAACAATACCTCTCAATATCTTTTGGGTTAATTTTTTTTTCATATACTTAAATAAGTTGCAATTTTTTTCTCAAGATAATAATTACCATTAATAGAAACATTTTCAAATTGGCCAACAGGATTGATTTCAAGAAAATAATAATTACTGCCATCCATAATTAAATCAACTGAACCTGTATTTAAATTTAATTTTTCAAATAATATTAAAATTTTTTTTTAATATTAGGATTTAAGGTAAAAGGGATTTCTCTATTTGGTTTACTTTTATCATAATGCCTATAATCTACTTGTGTTCTAATATTATTTTGAGAGAATATAGCTACTGAATAGCACTGTTTATTAAATATATAGCTTCTAATTTCAAATTTTTTCTGTATTTGCTCCTGAAAAAGCGTTAATGGGAATTCATTTGGTATTTTTTTTAAATAATCTGGGGGAAATACGTTAGTATATGTGCTTTCCCATATTTTTTCTTCGCTATTGATAAAACTATATGATAAATCATAAGGTTTTATAATTATATTTTCGTGTAAATTGAAAAAAGTAATTAGTTCTGTTTTTTTCGTGGTTAACATTGTATTAGGTATTTTTAGCCCAATTTTTTTAGCTTCATTTAAAACAATAATTTTATTTATTCTTCCCACAGAGGCTTCACCATAAATCTTTAAATTCTTTTTTTTAATTAAATATAAAATTAATTCCTCTCTTGTAAATCGATTTTGTAATAAAAAATTAATTATTGATTTTCTTTTTCCTTCATCATTAATTTCTTTATTTTGGTTAAGTGAATATGTATACATTTTTATAAAACTCCTACTAAAATAAATACTTTTAATTTTAAAAAAATCAATAATTCTATTGTTTATACTTATAGAAATTTTTTTAGAGTCTATATGAATTATATCTATAAAATCGTAAGAGTTTATGTTTATAATTTCATGATTTATTTTTTGTTTGATTATCCACCTTAATACACTATTTGTAGTTATATCTTTAGGATCTATGAATAAAAGCACCATGGTTATTTTATTGGATAAATACAAGGTCCTTTATTATAAATACTTAAACCAATTTTATTTTTATTATTCATTACTTCTTTCTTACAACGTTCATCTTTACAACGATGTCCAAATGTTTCATATTCCGTTTTTAAATTATATGACCATAAATATTTATCTACCATTGAACAGTAATAATAAGGTGGAATAGTACCTTTTTTTACTTGGTTAAATAAGAATTTCTTAAATTTTTTAAATACAGTTTTATTTGAAATATGTAAAAATATTGTTGTAAAAATATCACCGTAAATATATAAATTTGGAATACCATTTTTTTTAAAAAAACTTAATAATTCTATTTGTAAAATACTATCGTTTTTTAAATCTATCTAATCTTTCTCATAATTTCTATTATTTTGATCAACTGAATCAAAATATTTAATTTTATTTATTAAAGTAATATCTCTTGAAGTTATGATAGAATCTTCATATTTATTTAGTTCAGAAATTATACGCAAAGAAACATTCATCGTATTGTGTTTTTCTTTAAAATCATCTATCCACTCTATAATGTGCCCTCCATTCTTAACGGAATTTATAAAATTTATTTTTGCACTTAAAGTATCTTTATTGTTTAATTTTAAAAATCCTAAATAAAAATAATCTTTAGCGGTGAGTTTATATTTTTTTATCAAAAACTCATACTGTTTTTCAGCAATCTTGTAATCACCATTAAATATATTATTTTCGGCTTCGTGAGATATTTTAAAATATTTAAAATAATTTTGAGCATGTAAATATCCTACTACATGTGCAAATATAAAAAATAAAAGTTTCATATATAAATATACTAAGAATTGTCATGAAACCAATCCCATCCTTCCCCACAAATATATAATCCATCGGTTACATAATCATTCCATTTCTTATTAAATGTTCTACAACTTTCGTCTAATGCTCCAGGTGTTTTTGTTGGGTAATAAATATATTTATTTGAAATAGGGTTATTTGAGTACGGAGAAACATTAATACCATTACTCATAATCAAACTTATTGTTGAATTATTTAGAGACTCATTGTTTAATATTTTTCCATAGATCTTAATCTTTTCTTTCTTTTTCATAACATATATATATTAACTATAATAATTCCAATCGTTGCCTTCGGCAAACACATTACTTTGTTCGCTAAGTTGGGTGCTGGCGCAAATGCTGTAGCCGGCTTGTATATCCAAATCGTCTTCAAAATTTAGGGTGTGGTTAAAGGTTTTATCGGTACCGCTATAATTTAAAGTGGGTACTATAATTTCTTTAAACAAATAGGAGTTATTAGTGTCGTTAATGTAAAGCCTTATCATACCCGGATTTACATTTACAGCACTTTTAATATTAATAGTGTTTATACTACTGCCTTTATAGGTTGGTGTTGCACCAGCGGTGTAAACTATTTCTATTACTCCGGTACCGTTTAAATTGCTATTGGCGGTTTGTACAGTTGCGCTTTCAAATTTTGGGTAAAGTTTTGTAGTATCTTGCCTTACTGCGCTTGTGTAGTAACTCCACTCCATGCCTTCTGCTATAATATTAAAGCTTTCGGCATTTTGGGTACTTGCCATTAAAGTATAACCATTTTGTAATGTAAAATTAATTGGTACAGTAGCTTCAAATGTTGGTCTTATGGCAGCTTGTGTTATGGCGGGTATTTCTATTTCATATAATAACTGTATTACTGTTCTTAAATCGTTTTGTACAAAAATACGTACCATGCCGTTTGTTGTTGAGCTTAAGGCTTTAATAAAAATATTTTTCACCATTACTCCATTTTGTGTACCTTTTATTATATTACTAATGGTGCCTGTACCATCTGTATTTGTATTAGCGGTATTAATTTGGGTAATTCCTGTTTTAGCTCTGTATTGTGTTTCTTCGGCCATGTTTTTAATTTTTATGCTGGGTAAGTCCAATCGTTTGCCTCTACAACTAAAGCAAAATTTTCGGCATTTTGGGTTGCAAATTGTAATTTATAACCTGCCTGTAACTCAAAATTTATTAAATTGTTTTTAATTACAAAACTTGCTTGGCTTCCACTTCTATCAACACCTTCAACATCAAATTCTTTAAATAGATATTTATTATGGGTATCGTCAATAAACACACGTATCATACCACTTGTTGTGTTGCTTAAAGCTTTAATTGTAAGTGTTTCTATTCTGGTTCCATTACTGCTTGCACTTGCTGTTAATCCCTCTACTAAAGTACCTGTACCGTTTAAGTTTGAGTTGGCAGTACTTAACAAATTAACGCCAGTGTTAGCAGTAAAACGTGTACTTTCGGGCCTAACTGATGATGTGTAGTAAGTCCAATTTAAGCCTTGTGCAATTACATTAAAAGATTCAGAATTTTGTGTACTTGCATACAATTTCCAATCTGCTTTTAATTTAATATCGCAATTCCATGTAAATTCAAAAGTTTGAGTAGTTGCTGCGTTTGTATTAGCAGGTATTTCAATTTCTTGTACAATGTAATAAGAGGAGCCATTGTAAATAAAAATTCTAACCATACCTTGTGTGGTTGTAGTTTGTTGCGCTTTTACGGTTATAGTTTTAATTAAAGTGCCATAAGCACTTGCCGTTAAAAGTAAACCTAGTGTACCAGTGCCATCTAAATTGCTATTAGCGGTTGATAGTGTAACAACCCCTGTGTTTGCTGTGTATTGTGTTTCTGCTGCCATTTTATTTTTAATTTATGGAAATATTATGTCTAATGCTTCAATTGCTATACTATAGGTTTCGGCATATTGGGTTGATGCTTTAAGTGTTAAACCGGCACCAAAACTCCAATCAACATCATAGCTAACCTCAAACGATGGTTGAATGCTATTTTGTACTACCGCATTTATATTAAATTCTTCAATTAATCTGGTAGTTGAACCATCGTAAATAAATAATCTTACCATACCCCTTGTTGCATTAGCTAATGCTTTTATGGTAATTTTTTTTACCAATGAGCCAACAGAACCAGTTGTTGCACCTGTACTTAAAACATTTGTTAAAGTTCCTGTTCCGTCTAAATTAGAATTAGCCACCGAAACTGTTGCAACTCCTGTGTTAGCCTCATAATGTGCTCTTTCGCCAATGTTTGAGTTTACCTCACTGTTTTTTAAACTAAAGCCTGTGTTTATTGATTCTACTAACATATTATTGTTTTTATTTAAAATAATTTTTACTTTTAAACATTATAAAAAATTAACAAGCTTCTAATAAATCTAAATTACAAATAGTAATAAGCATTTTGCAAAACATTTAGTTAGCTTTATGCGTAATATTTAACTCAATTTGTGTAAATATGAATATTAATTAATCAATCAATAAGAAAAATAAGAGAGTATAAAAACCTTACTCAAGAATATGTAGCCCAAGAAGTTGGTAAATCAAGAAAAACTTATGCAGAGATAGAAAATGGCAATGAGTTACCTAAAATTGAATTGCTCGAAAAAATTGCTCGTACATTAGGTGTTACCGTAGATGATATTATTAATTTTAGCAATAAAAACTTTTTACAATCTATATTTAAAGATAGTGCAAGCAACACAGGTGTTGTGTTTTCGTTAAAAGACGAAAACTCAGCTATTGAACTTAAAAATTTATATGAGAAATTATTATTAGAAAAAGATTTAAGAATAAAAGCAATTGAAGAATTAATTATAGAATTAAAAAGTTGTAAATAGCAAATTGGGATACCAAAGTAACTATTTTATTTATTTCCGTAATTGTTGGTAACAATAAAATCAATAGTAAAAAATGGTAGATTATTTAATTTTAACACTACTGTACTTTATTTTTGGCATTACTAACAAACCAACAAAGCCAACAACAAAAAATGCAATTAACGCAAGTACCGATTGTCGCATAGAGCCTGTAATTCCTTCAATTAAGCCAAAACTAAATGTCCCCAAAACAATACCTAGTTTTTCTGATACATCAAAAAAACTAAAATAACTTGCGTGGTCTTTTGTTTCGGGTAACAATTTAGAATATGTACTGCGCGATAAAGCTTGTATGCCACCCATTACTAAACCTACACTTGCTGCAATGCAATAAAACTCTACAGGCGTATTAATAAATAGATAAACGCTTGCGCAAATAACTATCCATAAAAAAATAGCAATAAGTAAAGCTTTTACATTACCTATTTTGTTAGATAACCACGAAAATAAAAACGAACCTGCAATACCCAAAAATTGTATTAATAAAATACTTATAATTAAAGCTGTTTTTTTATAACTATCGTTTGGCCAATCAATTTCTTTGGCGGCAAACAATGTTGCCATGTACATAACGGTTTGCACGCCCATATTATAAAAAAAATAAGAGCTTAAAAATTGCTTTAAAGTTTTTTGTGTTTTAATTTCTTTAAAAACTTTAAGTAACTCGTTAAAACCTTTAGTAAATATTTTTTTTGAATTTTTATTTTCAACAACAGTATTTATTGCTGGTAATTTTTTTAAAGTGTATTGTGCAAAGCCAAACCACCAAATGGCAACAGTTATAAAAGCAAAACGTGCATCAATGCCTGGTAAAGCTAAATTTAAATCGGGAAATAATTTTTTAAAAGTACCCGTTAAAATAAAAACTAAATTTATAATTAATAAAATTGAGCTTCCTAAATAACCCAAAGCAAAGCCTTTAGCACTTACTTTATCTTGCAAATGTTCGCTTGCTATTTCGGGTAAATACGCATTATAAAAAACTATACTCCCCCAATAGCCAACGGTTGCTAATAAAAAAGGAATCATTGATAAAAGCATAGAGTTTTTATTAAAGAAAAATAAACCAGCAACAGAAAACGCGCCCAATGCACAAAAAAAGGAAAGAAATCTTTTTTTATTGCCTCTATAATCTGCAATTCCTGAAAGTATTGGCGCAGTAAAACACACAATTAATAATGATATGGAAACGATGTACGAATAAAATTCGGTGTTTTTAAACGTAAGAGAACCAATTATAATATCGCTGTTTATTAACTCGCCCTGCGTGTTGTGCGAGGTTTGATATTCATAAAACGCCGGAAAAATAGCAGAATTAATAACTAATGGGAAAACTGAGTTTGCCCAATCGTAAAACGTCCAAGCTTTAATAGTTGATTTATCATCTTTTTTAATTTCCATTTTTATAATACTTCTTTAAGTTGTTCCATTTTCATTCCACGCGAACCTTTTATTAGAACAGTTGAGTTTTTTATTTTATTTTCTACTAAAAATTGTTTTGCCTCGTTAGTTGTTTTAAAACAATTAAAAGTATTTTGATTTAATTTACAAAACTCATTTCCTACTAAAACTACATTGTTTAATTTTAATGAAATTAAAAGGTCAACAATGGCTTGATGCTCTTTCTCACTAAAATTACCCAACTCAAACATATCGCCTAACAACAAATATTTATTTTCAGCATTATATTTTGCAAAATTATCTATTGCTGCTTTCATACTATTTGGGTTTGCATTATAAGCATCTAACAAAATTTGATTGTTTTCTGTTTTAATTAATTGTGAGCGGTTATTATCTGGCACATAATTTTCTAAACCTAATTTAATGTTGGCATCGCTAATTTTAAAATAATGCCCTACACAAGCTGCAGCTAAACAGTTTATAAAATTATACCGCCCTACTATTTGAGTGTTAACTTGCATTAATTTATTCCAATCTTTTTCGCCATAACGGTTTGTAAATTTCAACAACACATTTTCTCCAACTGTACAATCTTTACCAATTGTATCGTAAAGTTTTTTTACACCAAATGTTATTTTATTGTTTTCAACCGCTAAATCATGTAAAACATCATCATCGCCATTTACAAAAACCTCAGCATTTTTTTGTTTTAAAAAACGGTACATTTCTGTTTTGCCTTTTATTACTCCTTCAATACCACCAAATCCTTCGAGGTGTGCTTTGCCAATGTTTGTAATGTAGCCGTGCGTTGGGTTGGCAATTTCGCAAAGTTCATTAATTTCGCCTTGATGATTGGCACCCATTTCTATAATAGCAAATTGATGATCTTTATTTATTCTTAATAAAGTTAAAGGTACACCAATATGGTTATTTAAATTTCCTATAGTTGCAAGAGTATTTAATTGTGTTTTAAGCACTGAATGTATGAGTTCTTTATTGGTTGTTTTGCCATTGCTTCCTGTAATTGCTAAAACGGGTATATTAAATTGGTTACGATGATGGTTTGCTAACTCTTGCAGTGTTTTTAAAACATTTTTTACTAAAATAATTTTATCATTTGTAACAAATTTTTCTTCATCAACAATTGCAGCAATGCAACCGCTTTCAATTGCTTTACTTGCAAATTCGTTCGCATTAAAATTTTCGCCTTTAAGTGCAAAAAATAAATTATTTAAATTAAGTTTTCTGGTATCGGTTGTTACACCGGTTGATTTTAAGAAAATTTTATATATACTTTCTGTTGAAGAAAAATTTTGCATAAGTATAAAAATAAAAAACCCTTAAGTTTTTAGCTTAAGGGTTTAAATATAATTATTAACAAAATTATTTCCCTAAACCAACTGGGCTACCTACGCGTGTCATTGCACAACGGAAACCTAACCAAGCAGCAGTTTGTCTTTGATCTAAATATCTACGTGTACCCGGATTTAAAAAGTAAGCACGGTCTCTCCAACTACCACCTTTATACACACGAGATTTATCGTTTATTAAAGATGTTTTTGCGTATTCGTACATTAATTTATCACCTTGAGATGAATAAGCTTCTTCACCATCAGTATAGTAAATACTTGAATTTACATCACCATCTAAATAATTAATATAGTCTGCGGTTTTGTAATTTCTGCGTTCATCTAAGTTATCTGTTGCAACAGCACTACTAACTTCTCTCCATTGCACACGGCCTGGTATATCTGATTTACCTTCTGGAGTAGCGTTATTGTTTCCATTTGCATCTACAGTCATAAAAGTTAAAATAGAATCTGTAACAGTTTCAGGCTCTACACTAACACCGTGTTGAGTTGGAATATTAACTTTATGGTTAAATTTTTGCCAAACTGGTCCATCTACGTTAGTTAAAATTTCGCCACCATAACCACCAATTAAAGTTGTACTGTCTTTCTTTTGAGTAGTAAAAATGTTACCACGGAAAGGTCTAAATTCATCGGCATCTTGTCCTGTACTTGGGCGGTAAACATCCATAACCCACTCGCAAACGTTACCACTCATATTATATAAACCATAATCGTTTGGCCAATATGAATAAACAGGGGCAGTTACATCGGCATTGTCATTTAAGAAACCTGCAGTTCCCATATAATCACCAGCGCCACGTACAAAGTTGGCGTTAATTTGTCCAATAAATTTATCGGTTGAGTTACGAACTCCATGTCCGTTCCAAGGATAAATTCTTCTATCTGTAATACGCTCGCCAATTGTGTTACCTATTAAACCATAAGCTGCATATTCCCATTCTGCTTCGGTTGGAAGGCGGTATTTTGGTAAAAATATTCCATCTTCCATTTTAACATCACGCTCAGGGTTTTGATCATCGTACGAAGGTAATTTTTGTTTTAATTGCCCTTGCCATTTGCCTGATAAATAGGCTTCTGTACTAAAATAATCTTGATCTGAAGGAGAAGGAACATGCTCTAATAAACCTTCACGAACTAAGATAAATTCATTTACTCGGTCTGTTCTCCAAGCGCAAAAGTCATTGGCTTGCAACCAGTTAACACCAACTACAGGGTAATCTCTGTAAGCTGGGTGACGTAAATAATACTCTACATAAGGTTCATTATAAGCTAATTTTTCTCTCCAAACTAAGGTATCTGGTAAAGCTCTGTAAAAAATATCTGGAAAAGTTGGTCCAAATACACGGCTTGTCCAATATAAATATTCTAAGTACGAGAAATTACTTACTTCAGTTTCATCCATATAAAAAGACGAAACAGTAACTCTACGCGGAACGTTATTCCACTCATAAGTTACGTCGTTTTCTGTACGTCCAAATGTAAAGGTACCACCTTCAATTAGCACCAAACCTGGCCCTGTTTCTTGCTCCTCGTATGGTGTTTTCTCAAAACCACCGTTACTTGGGTCATTATAAGCCCAACCTGTAACAGGCGAGCGTTCTTGCGAGCATGAAACCGCCATAAGTGCAACTACAGCTGCAACAGTTTTACGGTTTTTTATCCAATTTAGATTCATAATATTATCTAATTTTAACGCTATAACGTATATTTTTTTAAAAGGTTACAAAAATAATTAAAATGATGGGCAACTAATTGTTCTATATTTTTTGCGTTTAGTTTTACATTCAAATTGTATTTGTATCGAAATTTCGTGTGAACCTGCAGTGTTACCACTTAATTTTGAAACAGTTATATCGTAACTGTATCCAAATTTAAAGTTTTTGTTTTGAATACCAACTAAAGCAACTACAGCATCTTGGTTACGGTACCATAAACCAGCCACAAAAGGTCCTTTAACATAATATAAACCAATATTTAATTGTTGGAATTTTTGTTGTGCTTGAAATAAGATATTAGGAGATAAATAACTTTCGTTTCCTTTTTCTAATGGGATAATTGCCCCACCATGTACTGTAAATTTAGTTGGTAATGGCGATGGACCAAGTAAACCTTCATCTGGTTGATTTATATGGTGTGCTGCAAACCCAAAGAAATAGTTTTTGCTATAACCTAATAAACCAGCAGAAAAATCTAAATTACTTTTACGTTGTAAAGGGATAGCTTCTTGTGTATTCCAAACAAAGCCTCTTCTTGCATCAATCATATCACCAAAGTTTAGTCTAGAATTATCTAATGTTTTTTGTAAATAAGTTGCTTGTACACCAAATTTCATTGAAAATTCTCTATTAATAGGAGCTAAATAAGAATACATTAATGAGAAATTATTGGTTTGTAAGGTTCCTCTAGCTTGATCATCTGAAGTAACTAAAACACCTATACCACCAGCTAAAGGGTTTAAGTGCATGTCATAAGAAGCTGAGTAAGTAACATAAGTACCACTTAAGTTAGGCCATTGGTTACGGTAATTCATTGCAATACGCGGACAACGAGCTGTACCTGCAAAAGCAGGGTTTAGATATAATGGATTGGCGTAAAACTGTGTAAATTGCGGGTCTTGTGCCTTAAGGTCAGTTAAAACCGCTATAAACACTAGTAAAGGAAACCAAATACGTTTATTCATAATTAATGTTAATTAAGCCTATTTTACAAATATATTAATAAAATCTTACCAAACAAAAAAGATTAAAATAAAATTCCACTTATAACGCTTTTTTGCCGATTAAAATGTATTTTTCTTATATTTTTATTAATACGCATTATACAATAAATTGCCAATTTTATCGTTAATTTTATGCCTACATTTACATAAAAATGAACAAAACTGGTCTTTTTTCTTTAATTTTTACTATACTTTTTGTTTTTAACGTAAAGTCGCAAAAAAAAGTTGCATCTATTTTAAATATTGACGCTAATTTATCTGCAACTTCTAATATAATTCAGCTTAATGACAATGATACAAGTTACACAAAAGTTGTTTTAAAAGGAGCAATGTATTTACCTTTAAAAAACAATTTACCTTATTTTTCTATAACCCAAAGTTCAAATCAACCGTTAGATTTAAAAATTAGCGATATTGTAACAGTAAAAGTAGCCGAACCTACCGCTTCTATAATTAAAAAACACTTTGGAAATTATTTAACTAGTGAGTTTGAGTTAATTAATGTTTCAGGTATTTCATCAGGTAAAATAATTAACCACTTTCAATTAATTCCATTTAAAATAAACAACCTTAACCAAGTGGAGGAATTAGTTTCGTACAAAACAAATTGGGTTGAAAATTTAAACAGCAAATTAAATGCAAAATCAACTTCAACTTTTGTTAGCAATTCTGTTTTATCTACTGGTAATTGGTATAAAATTGGTGTTGGCAAAACTGGTGTTTATAAAATTGATAAATCTTTACTCACAAAAATGGGAATTGATGTTAGTTCATTAGATCCAAAAAAAATAAAAATATATGGCAACGGCGGAAACGCTTTGCCTGAATTAAACAGTGCAACTGTATTAGATGATTTAAAAGAAAATGCCATAAAAGTTGTAGGTGAAAGTGATGGTGTATTTAATGATAATGATTACATTTTGTTTTATGCAAAAGGTAGCCAACAATTAACCTACAATGCAACAAGCAGATTAAAATATAATCTTAATAACAACATTTATTCAGATTCGAGTTTTTATTTTCTAAATTTCGAAAACACAAATGGCTTAAGAATTGGCGCTTCAAATACTCCAAGCAACATAGTTAACAACACAAATTCATATGATTATGTTGCTATTGAAGAAAAAAACGATATAAATTTTATTAAAAGCGGACGAGAGTTTTATGGACAGTTTTTTGATATAACAAATACCTATAATTTTACGTGGAACGATGGAAACTTTGTTTTAAACGATAGTTTAATTGCAAGCGTAACTATGGCCGGAAGAGCTTACACTCCTAATTTTTACTCATTTAATGTTAATGGAATAAGTCAAAGTTTTACAATATCGCAAGTTGGCACCTATTACTTAGACCCCTATGCTAATGTAATAAATACAGTTGCAGGTGGGGCCAATTCTAATATAAATAGTATAAATTTAAGTGTTACCAAACTTTCTAGCAGTGCTTTAGCTTGGTTAGACAAAATAACTATTAATGCGCGAAGGCAGTTATCTATTACTAACAAACAATTTAATTTTAGAGATGCGAGAGTTACAGGCACATTAAGTACAAATGCTATAACTTACAATTTACAAAATACAAATAGCGAGTTTGTAACAATTTGGAATGTGAGTGATTTTACACAGCCTATTGAAGTTGTTAACACAAATAGTAATTCATCTATATCTTTTAATTACGGGCAAAATAATACACCAGATGAATTTGTTGCAATGGTTGATGAAGATTATTACAAACCAGTTTATGTAAGCAAAGTTTCTAATCAAAATATACACGCACAAGCACCCGCAGAATATTTAATTATTACCCATCCGCTTTTTGTTTCGCAGGCGCAAAGGTTAGCAAACCTACATCAAACAAACGAAAATTTAACTTATCAAATTACAACTACCGAAGAAATTTACAATGAGTTTTCGAGCGGAAATCAAGATATATCTGCCATTAGAAACTACATAAAAATGCTTTATACAAAAGGTGTAAACTCAGGAACAAACACTCCAAAATTTGTAGTATTGCTGGGAGATGGCTCTTATAAATTAAAAAATAGAGATATTAATACAAATAGTTGTTTAATTCCCAGTTACCAAAGTATAAACTCAACTGCACCATTAGCAAGTGTAACCACAGATGATTTTTATGGTTTAATGGACGCAAATGAAGGAGAATATGCTGATGGTTCGTTAGGGAGTAATACCTATAAAGTTGATATAGGTGTTGGGCGTTTAATGGCTCGCACTGTAACCGAAATGAATCAAATGATTAATAAGATTGAAAACTATTACGCTAAAGATGATATAAATAATATACTTGCTCAACAATCTAACTGTGGTAATACAAGCGAAGGTACTTATGGCGATTGGCGCACTTGGGTTAGCTTTATTGCAGATGATGGGGATAAAGCTTTACACATGAACCAGTCTAACAAACTTGCAAATGTTTTAAAAGCAAGTAACCCTGAATACAATCAAGAAAAAATTTACTTAGATAGTTACCAAAGTGTTTCTACTCCGGGAGGTATTAGATACCCAGATGCAGTTAGTGAACTTGAAAGACGCATGAAAAAAGGAGCTTTGGTTATTAATTATACTGGGCATGGAGGCGAGTTAGGCTTAACCGAAGAAAGAATTGTTGATGTAAACTCAATTAATAATTGGAGTAATTTTAATAAACTTCCGTTAATGATAACTGCAACTTGCGAGTTTAGTAGATTTGACGACCCCGAAAGAACTTCGGCAGGGGAATACGTAATGCTAAACCCTAAAGGAGGTGCCGTAAGTTTATTTACAACTGTGCGTGTGGCTTTTGCTGAAACTAATGAATATTTAAACAATATTTTATTTAAGTATTTATTTTCAACTAATTTACAAGGTAACAAATTAACAATTGGCGAAGTTTTAAAAAACACTAAAGCTGATATAGGTCAAGCCACAGTTTATGCCAATTTTCATTTATTGGGCGACCCCGCAGTTGTTTTAAGATACCCTAAACAAAAAATTGTAACCACTCAAATAAACTCTGATACAGCAAAATTAGTTTTAAAAGATACTTTAGGCGCATTAAAAAAAGTAATTTTAAAAGGTAAAATAGCATTAAAAGATTCTAGTTTAATTAATACGTTTAATGGAATAGTTTATGTAACCGTATTTGATAAAGAACAAAACATTAGTTGTTTAATTAATCAGCCTTATAGTGCAACAAATTATGGGTCTGCAGCACCAACAGATCCATTAATTCCATTTACATTTAATTCTTTTAAAAACATAATTTATAAAGGAAAATCGATTGTAAAAAATGGAGAATACAGTTGTACATTTATTATCCCTAAAGATGTAAGTTTTGTGCCTGGGAACGCTAAAATTAGTTACTACGCAACAGATGGAATAGTTGATGCAAGTGGTTATTACACGAATATTGTGGTTGGTGGTAAAATGGCAAATGATGCAATAACCGACACAGATGGGCCTAACAGCAAATTATTTATTAATGATATTGGTTTTGTTGAGGGAGGAACTACAAATGAAAAACCTGTTTTTTACGCAAATATTACTGATTCAAGCGGAATAAATACCATTGGAACAGGTATTGGGCATGATATAGTTGCAATTTTAGATAATAGCGAAAATAATCCTTTAATTTTAAATGATTTTTATGAAGCAAATATAAACAGTTACCAAAGTGGGCAAGTTAAATACCAATTTAATAATTTAAGTGAGGGCAACCATCGCATAAAATTTAAAGCTTGGGATATTCAAAATAATTCGTCAGAATCTTATATTGATTTTGTAGTTGCTAATAGCGATGAATTGGTTTTAAAACATGTATTAAACTACCCAAACCCATTTACCACAAATACAAAATTTTCTTTTGAACATAACCAAGCTTGTACGCCACTTAAAGTAACAATACAAATTTTTACTATTAGTGGTAAACTTGCTAAAACAATACAAACTTATGTTTATTGCGAAGGCTATAGACCCGGAGGAATTGTTTGGGACGGAAAAGATGATTATGGCGATAAATTAGCTAAAGGCGTTTACATTTATAAATTATCTATTCAAACAAATGATAACAAAAATGCTGAAAAGCTCGAAAAATTAGTAATTTTAAATTAGTATATTTACACCCCCTTTTGAATGATTAATATGGCGATGATTAAATTTAATAAATACAAAGTGTTTTTAATCACATTATTGTTTTCTTACAATTCTTATAATGCTCAAATATCTACTTTACAAACCTTAAATGGACAAACAGTTGTAATTAACCCTATAACTACTGCGGTGCCGTTTTTGTTAATTGGTCCTGACAGTAAACAAGGTGCAATGGGCGATGTTGGAGCGGCAACAGACCCAGATGCAAACGCTATACACTGGAATGGAAGTAAAATGGTTTTCTCTGATAAAAAATTTAGTTTTGGTTTAAGTGCAACACCTTGGTTAAGAACTTTAGTACCCGACATTTACTTGTATTATTTAGGTGGATATGCAAAGGTTAGAAAAAACACGTCTGTTGGTGGTTCTTTAAGATATTTTAGTTTAGGTAATATAGATTTAACAAATATAAATGGGGTTCAAACAGGAAGTATAAGACCAAATGAGTTTGCATTAGATGCTGCAATTTCTCAAAAATTATCAGATAATTTTAGTATGGGCGTAGCTATGCGTTTTATTAATTCTGGTATTAGCAGGGCATTTACTAGTAATGCTAACTCTGCAAGAACAGCTGCAGTTGATATTAGTGGTTATTACAAAAGCAACGAGTTTAAATTAAGCGATAAAAAAGCAATTGCCACAGCGGGCTTTGCATTTACTAATTTAGGTGCTAAAATAAAATACAGTAACGATCCTAACTTTATTCCAATGAATATGAGATTAGGTGGAGGATTAAAAACTAAATTTGACGATTACAATACCTTTGGGTTTTATTTAGATTTTAATAAGCTTTTGGTACCAACATCTCCAATTTATAAACACAAAGTAGATGCAAGTGGCCAACCAACCAATGAAATAGAAATAGACCCTGCAACAGGCGAAAAAGTAATTTTAAAAGGTAAAAACCCTAATGTTCCTGTTGCTCAAGGTATCTTCCAATCATTTGGCGATGCCCCAGGTGGAGCAAAAGAAGAGTTGCAAGAGGTAAACATTGCAACCGGAGTTGAATATACTTATAACAATGCATTTTCACTAAGAGCAGGATATTTTTACGAACCCAAAACAAAAGGTAGTCGCCAATACGTTAGTTTTGGTGCCGGTTTTAGATACAATGTAATTAAAATAGATTTATCATACTTAATTCCAACTCTTATAAATAATCCTTTAGCAAGAACTTTAAGATTTTCGTTAACTTTTGATTTTGATCCGGCAAAAAAAGAACAAACACCAAACCCTGCAACTCAACCTTAATAACATAGGGTTGTGCATAATTGAGGTGCAAAAAAATATTTTCTCTAAATTTTAAAAGCAACTTTGTACATAAAGTTGCTTTTTTATGTCATTAAAAAATTTAATATTATTTGTATTTGTTTTATTTTTTGTTTCGTGCAAAGAAACAAAGGAATCAAAAGAATCAAAAAAAATATTTTCATACAATGAAATGGCAGTTGTAACTAGCCTCGACCCTGCTGCCGCATCTAATTTCGAAAACATTTGGCCAGTTAATCAACTATTTAATGGTTTAGTTCAAATGGACGATCAGTTAAACGTATTACCCTCAATTGCTAAAAAATTTAGTGTAAGTAAAAACGGATTAGATTACGAGTTTATATTACGCAATGATGTTTATTTTCATGACAATAAATGTTTTGCAGATGAAAAAGGCCGCAAAGTAATTGCAAAAGATTTTATTTATAGTTTTACAAGATTGTTTGATAGTAAAGTAAGTAGTGCAACAACATTACTAAGTTGTGTTGACAGAAGCGAAAAAACAAATTTTAAAGGTTTTGAAGCAAAAAACGATAGTATATTTATAATTCATTTAAGTAAACCTTATAGCGCATTTTTAAATATTTTAACCATGAAATATTTTAGCGTTTTACCCGAAGAGGCTATAGATTATTATGGTGAAAATTTTAGAACAAACCCTGTGGGTACAGGACCTTTTATGTTTAAAAAGTGGGATGAAGGCACAAGAATAATTTTGCAAAAAAACCCTAACTATTTTGAAAGAGATGAAAAAAATGAGAGATTGCCTTATTTAGATGGCGTTTCAATATCATTTATAAAAGATAGAGAAACTGCATTTATGGAATTATTAAATGGAAAATTTGACATGCTAAGTGGTGCAGATGCTTTTAACCCTATGGAAGTTTTAACAAGAGATGCAGAGCTAAAAGATACTTACAAAAAAAGATTTTACTTACAAAAACAAACCTTCTTAAAAACAGATTATATTGGAATTTTAGTTGATGAAAATATAGACATAGTAAAAAAATCTCCATTAAAATTAAAAGCCGTAAGACAAGCGCTAAACTATGCCTTTGACAGAGAAAAACTTGTAAAATTTATTCGTAATGGGATAGGTATTCCTGCAAACTGCGGTTTTATCCCTAAAGGAATGAAAAGTTATAACCCAGAAAAAGTAAAAGGTTATTATTACGACCCTAATAAAGTAAAGCAACTCTTACAACAAGCTGGTTATCCAAACGGAGAAAACTTACCTGAAATTGTTATTCATGCTGCCGATAATTTTAAAGAAGCATTAGAATACATACAATCTCAATTAGCGCAAAGTAATATAAAAGTTCAAATAAGTATTGAGAAACCTTCGGTTTTAAAACAAGCCGTAAATGCCTGCGAATATGGTATGTTTAAAAAATCGTGGGTAGGAGATTATAGCGATGAAGAAAATTTTATGAGTTTATTTTACAGTAAACATTTTGCACCACAAGGCGTAAATTATTTTCATTATAGTAATTTGGAATTTGATAAATTATACGAAGAAGCTTTAATTTCAACATCAGACACGAGTAAAATAAGCCTTTACCAACAAATGGAAAGACTTTTAATTGAAGATGCGCCCGTTATACCATTGTATTATGATGAAGTTGTAAGGATAGTTGATAAAAAAATAACTGGTTTACCTATAAACCCAATGAATTTGTTAACTTTAAAAACTGTACGTAAATAATTTTTTTATTTTTAATTATTATGTATTTTAGCATTTTAAAATTATAACCATGGGAAACGATCATAACCACCACAGCGATGAAAAAAAACCTGTAGCATTTGTAGCTCCATTAATTTTTGGGTTGGTAATTACTTTTGTAATACTTGCATTTGCAAGTTTAGGAAATCCTTGCCATCATCATGGAGATTGTAATACAAAAGAATGTGAAAAAACAACACAAAGTTCTCACAACGAAAACACAGAACATTCTACAGAAACAAAAACTACAGAAGAAGCTTCTCACTAAAGTTATTAAATAACATTTAATAATCATTTCGAGATTAATTGAGAACATTCAGTACACTCATTTAAACTCGAAATGTTTTTGTTTTAAATCGAACAAACAATTCCTTAAATTGGAATAAAATTTCCTTCAAATGCAATAAAAGTATTGATTTACGTTATTACATTTACAAAGAATAAATAAAGCTTTATCAAAAAATTAATAAATATTCAACTCTTTATATTTTTATTAATTTGTGTAAATAAAATAACAAGCCAAAACGATACTTTAAAAAAAATTACCTATTCGGCACTTGTTGACGCTTATTATGTTTACGATTTAGCCGAACCAAAATCTAATTATAGAAATTCTGCTTTTTATAATTACAATAGGCACAACCAAGTAAACATTAATTTAGCTTTTTTAAAAGCTAATTATACTAACAATTCAATTAGAAGCAATATTGCAATTGGCGCAGGTACATATATGCATGATAATTTAAGTGCAGAGCCAACATTATTACAAAACATTTTTGAAGCAAACTTAGGTTTTAAAATTTACAAAAATTGGTGGTTTGATATTGGCGTTTTTCCATCACATATAGGTTTTGAAAGTGCAATATCAAAAGACTGTTGGAACTTAACACGAAGCATTTGTGCAGAAAATACACCGTATTACGAAAGTGGTGCAAAAATAAGTTACAACACTAAAAATCAAAAATGGCTTTTTAGTGGAATGTATTTAAATGGTTGGCAACGCATACAAAAAAATCCTGGTTATACATTACCTTCATTTGGCACACAAATAGTTTATAAACCAAGTGCAAATGCTACAATTAATCATAGTACATTTTTAGGTTACATAAATCCTGATTCTACAGCTGTTTTAAGACTTTATAACAATATATATTTTGTTTATCAAGTAACAAATACTTTTGGCATAACAATGGGGTTTGATTATGGGCAACAACAACATTCAAAAAAAGACCCTACTTTAAATTTTTGGTTTAGTAATGTTTTAATTTTAAAGTATAATTTAACTAAAAAAGCATCGTTTGCTTTTAGGAGCGAATATTATAGTGATCCTAATCAAGTTATTATTCAATCGCCCAATGGAGATTTTAATGTTTTTGGTAACTCAATAAATTTTGATTTTATACCTCAAGAAAATTTTTTGGTACGAATTGAAGGGAGATATTTAAAAGCAAATAACGATGTGTTTTTAAGTCCTGTAAAGGGTTTTAAAAACAATAACACGTTTTTTAGCACATCGGTTAGTTATCAATTTTAAATTATTTTTCTAACTCAGTTATTGCCGAATTAAAATTAATAAATTCTATTTTATTTGATTTTAAATACTCAATTAACCATACATACCAATTTAACCATGTTTTAAACGAAGGCGAAAAATACCTATCGTGAAAATCAATTCCTAAATAATTTATTTTTTTAGTGTAAGCTTCATCAATCAATTTTAAAGTACTTTCTTTTGCCTTTTGTAAATTGGTATTTTGCCATCTTGTACCATTTTGAATAACCCAACCATCCATTATTTGAAATGGGAACTCCCACATATTACCAATTTTATAAGGATTAATAAAGTCATTAATTGTGCTATCGTACTTATATCCTGCTTTAGCTAAATTCATTAATGTTTCGTTATTATTTCTAACATAATGCATTCTTATACCAAAGTTATTTAGTTCAGATATTTTATTAAACTGTAAATACTCATTATTAATTAAATCAAAATTTTCGTATGAAATTCCATGAACTCCAATTTCGCAATTACGAAGTTTCATTTGCAAAATCCAAGGAATTGCGTTGTTTAATGAATAGTTTAAGCCAACTCCTTTGTTTACAGCAATAAAAAAGCTACTTGGTATATTGTTTAAATTATTAAATGTAATAAGTT
This sequence comes from Bacteroidota bacterium, assembly GCA_020162035.1. Taxonomy (GTDB): domain Bacteria; phylum Bacteroidota; class Bacteroidia; order B-17B0; family Aurantibacillaceae; genus Aurantibacillus. The sequence continues at coordinate 143,081 of JAIUNM010000002.1, forward strand.
CATCAATGTTTTGCCATTTATTTTTAAAAAAATCTGTATATCTTAAAAATAATTCTTTAAAAGATATTTTGCCTGTAAGCAACTCTAGATGCATTCTAGTAATATATTTAGGAATTATTGTATCTTTTAATAAATGTTCCCAAACTGTTATATGATCAATATCGTGTGAAATAATTGCTTTCATTAATTTTTCTTTATCATCTTAATTAATTTGGGTAAATTATTTACTTTAACGTATTGATAGTTTAGTTCTTTACCGCCTAAACCTTTATAAAAATTAGCTAAACCAATATTTATTGAGCCGCCACCAAAATCGAAAAACTTTTTTGTATTTGAATAATGTTTAATTGCAAAATCTAATAATAAATGCATACTTCCTGAATTTTCATTTTTATCAAGTGTTGTGCCTTTTAAATACAAAACATAATTTGCATTGTAAATAAAAAAAGCAATTGCAACAATTTTATTTTTTGGGTCTTTTGTAACCATGCAATGTAATGCATTAATATTTATAGCTTGATTTATTAATTTTGAAAATACCTTAAGTTGATTATTTTTAATTGAAATACTTTTTAAAAAAGGGTATATATGCTTTTTAACTAAACTTTCAGAATCATTAGGATTGATAAATTGGGCTTGATAATTTAAAGATTGTGCTTTTTTTATATTCCTAATTGTATTTTGATTGTAATTAATTTCATTTTTATAATCAATAATAAATGTTTTTTTGGGTTTTGTATTTGTGCTATTAAGTTTATTTGAATAATTAAATTCATATTCAATCAACTTAAATGTTTTTTTTATATAAGTGTAAAATTCAGATACAATTTCGGTTTTAGTATTTCCAAAGACACCTAATTGAGAGGTAAATGAAGGTTGAGGTAAATAAAGGATTCCTAATTTTTTTTTAAACGTCACAGGTAAAACAGACTCATAATCATTTAAAATTAAGGCGTCCCAATTAGGACTGGTAGCATTTAAATAAAAAGATTGAGCAAAAACTAAAGGTATAGGAGAATTAAGAATTACATTATCCCATTTTGCAAAATCAATATTTTTATGTTTAATATAATTTAAACCTTGCATTAAAACAAATGACGTTTTTTTAATTTTAATATAATTTCTATAGCTAAATTTCCTTTATTTACTGTGTAATATGGAATTAATTTTCCACCAAAGCCTCTAAAAAATTTTTCAACTCCAACTAACATACTTCCTTCAAAATCAAAAACACTACAGCCTAAATGTTTCGCATTTTCTATTGCTTTTAAAATTAATAAATTATTTATGCCTTGTATTTCGGAGTTTTTATTAGTGCCTCCAAATAAATAATAACAAGTTTTAGAATCGTATGCGCAAAATACTGCACCAATTAAAACATTATTTGAATACGCTTCTATTGAAAATGAATTTTTATCATTTGCAAAATTTAAAAACAAAGCTTTAAGTTCTGTTTCGTAAACGTTTGCGCCTGCTTCAGTTAAACAATTTTTAAAATAATCGAATAAATTATTTTTTGATTGTTTATTAATTTCAATTATTAAATCGCTTTTTATGGCTTTTTTAATACTATTTCTGTTTTTTGGATCAAAATTTTGATTTAACTCTTCAATAGTTTTATTTAAATCAAGTTGATATGTATAATTTGGAATTACTTTAAATTTATTCCAAATAAATGGCTGCATATCAATTACAGAAGTAGGAAAAGCTAAAATTGTTAGTGATGAATTTAGAGAGTTAAAGTATTCGCTTATAAGTTTAATTGATTCTTTTAAAAATCCATTAATAATAGATTCATTATTTGCTTGTACTAAAATTCTTAGCCCACAATTAGGCGAATATGGCGGAAGTTTAATAAAATTAATTCCAAATTTTTTAATTTTATAATAATAAAAACTTCCAATTAATTTTTGTTCATCTTGAAATATGCCAACAAAATTTATATTTTCATTATAAATAGAAACCCAATCTAACGTATTAAATACAGAACAATTTTCATTATTTAATGAGCTAAATTCTTGTATTGATATATCTTTTAAAAACACGTGTTATTTGGTTCCTACAATAGTTATTATTCCTAAATTTTGATTACGAGCATTATAAGTAATTAACTTAGGCTGTAATCCTAATTTAATTAATTTGTTTTCGTAAGCCAATTTCATTTGTTGAGGTGTAACAATTGAAGCATTATTACAATTATAAAATTTTTCTCTTGCTTCAATCCATTCATTTACAAAATCGTTTGGGTGTGGGTGTAATTGAAGCATTATATTAATATTTGTTACAACATTTAACATTATAACAAACTCGTTGGCTACATTATTAAAAATGTTTTCAAAAAACAAAAAATGTTCAAAATTTTTATCATTATACTTAAATGGAACAGGTAAATCAATTAAAACGAAATTAAAATCATTTCGATTTAATTTATTATTAATTATAGCTTGAATAGAATCGCCACAATTAACATTAGCATTAGGAAATTCCTTTTTGGCATATTTAATGGCTTGCTCATTAATATCCCACATTTCTAAATAACTTGTTTCGTTGGCAAAAATTCTTGTCCATTGTAAACCTGTTTGGCAAAAGGCATCTAGAGCTACAAGTTTTTTAGGCCAAAAATTATAATCTTTTAAAGTTAAAATATTAAGCATTAACGATGTAAACAATCTTTTGTTTTCGAAAGGTTTAATTAACTTAATAATAAATTTATTTTTATAATATAATTTAGAAACCATTTAATTGCTCAATATATTTTTATAAATATTAATCATTTGTTCTAAATTACTTTGCCAACTGTAATTTTTAAGAACATGTTCTCTAGCTAGTTTTCCTTGTTGGTTTGCTGTGTTTGAATTTAAATAATATTCGATTGCATTAACTAGTTCTGTTGTGTTTTGTTTAGGAATTACTTTTGCATACTTACCATTATCTACAACCTCTAACAAGCCTTTAACATCTGTAACAATTATTGATTTTTCGCAAGCCATTGCTTCAACTACTGCCACTCCAAAACTTTCGCTATCATCAATAGAAACATTTAAAAAAACATCTAGTAAATTATGATAATATTGGACTTCTGAAAATGGGATTCTACCGGTTATAATAAAAGAGTTAGTTAAATTTTTATCATTAATAATATTTTCATAAAATGATAAATTATTTCCTGGACCAATTAAATAAAATTTTATGTTTTTTAAAGGGTATTTTTTAATAAGTATTTCTGCTGCTTCAATAATATATATAATTCCATATTTTTCTTCTATTGGTTTTATTGTTCCAATATAAAATTCATCTTTAGGTTTATTTTCTATAATTTGGGGCTTAAACACTTCGGTATTTACGCCAAAAGGAGTTACAATAATTTCTTTTTTTGTATACAACTTAATTTCATCTTTCATTACATTACTTGTTGAAAGAATAACATTTGCTTTTTTTAAATTATATTGAAAAAGTTTCTTATGTAGTTTACTTTTTTTAGGGAAATTATAAACATCGCTTCCCCAAACCGACAATATAAAAGGCTTAAATCCACTTAATGCGCCTATTAAACCGTAACTTGTTGCATAATGTGCATGTAAAATATCTGGTTTAAATTGTTTAATAATTTTTTTTAATACACCAACATATTTTATATAAGATACTTTAGTTAAAAAATTATCTGCATCAATTTTTTTAGAGGGTTCAAAATATACAGTAATATTTTTATGATTATGCCACTCGTAATTTGCTTTATTAAAACTGAATAAGCCAACTTCAATGCCACTATTTGCCAAACCTAAAGCCCATTTTTCGGTGTGCTCACTAAAAGTATCTGATAACAGCAATATTTTCATTTACGAGGTAAAATTTGATGTTTAAATAATCTTAAATAAGAAAACCATGTGAGGAAATGATACCACTTTCTTCCATATTTTTCGCTAATTAGAAGTTGATCTTTAATAAAATTAGTTGTTAAACTTCCTGTTTTTGAAACAGAATGCTGTCTAAAATTTGCTACCTTAAAATTACAGGCGTAAACTTTTGCATTATTTTTCAAACAACGTAAAACGTATTCATAATCAAAACAACAATTGTAATTTTTTAATAAACCAATGCCATTAGTAAATGATTTTTTAAAAAAAGAACCTTGTTGAAATATTCCAGGCACTTTAGTTACCAAGGTTTTATAGCTAATTAAACGAGTTGGGAAATTTTGCATAAAATTGCCTTCAGCATCAATATAATCAATTGAACCATAAATATAATCAATACTTATATCGTTTTTTAAAATTTTAACTAATTCATAAAACCCTTCTACATCTAAAGTATCATCGGTGTTTAACCATGTCCAATAATCTCCTGTACATTGTTCAATTCCTTTATTTATAGCATCAAATTGCCCTTTATCTTTTTCAATTTTAACTACATCTATTTTTGATTTATATTTTTCAATAATTTGTTGTACCTTATTATTAGAGACAGCATCAAAAAGTAGTATTTCAATTTCAACTTGATTGATTCCAGCTAAATTTTTTATAGCAATACAATTCTTTAAAGTTTCCTCAATATAGGCATCTTGATTATAAGAAGGTATGATGATTGAAAGTTTCAAAATATAGCTTTAAAATTAATAAAAAAACTGGTTTTTACCTATTAATCTATTAAATACGCGTTCAAAATTTCTTAAAATTACCTTTATTTTATTTCTTTTTAAAATAATACTATTTGAACCAGAAATGCCACTTAATAAAGGCGTAAAAAGGTGTACTTTAGATTTAATTTTAGAATTTTTTGCATTTGAAAATAAAATTTGTTCGATATAAATGCCTTGTATATCGTTTACTAACTTATAAGCATCAAAAATGTTTGAATTATATGAATTATAATCAAAAGCCAATAAATAAACTTCAGCTGCTTTTGTTTTAGATCTTAAATCAATATAGTATCCATTTTTATAATTTTTTGTTATTTTAAAAATGTTTTTAATAATATATCTACCTGTAATTTTAATATAAAAATTATAATTGTTTTTTAATAATTCTACTGTTTTTTGTAACATTTCAAATTCCTGGTATCCTTTGCCTCTGTTAAATTCATTAGATTTTGGAAAACGAATAACTTTGAAATTAAATTTATTCTTAAGCTCAATAAATAAATTATTATTGTCTAAATCGTACTCGCTATTTTCTATAAAATAAACATCGTCGTTTTTAAAAACATTACAATAAAATTTTAACGCAGTAATATAATCATTTAACCTATCCTCAGGGTTTACATGCGAAGTATAAATACTGTTTGGTATTATTGTAGCTGTTAAAATAATAGCTCGTTTATTTAGTATATTTGTCATGCAAACATCTAAATATATATTAATATTTAAAATAATTGAATTTTAAATTTGCATATTTATCAACTGAAAATCCAAACAACAAACGCGTTTGGAGTGGCACACATTATAGTATTTTAAAACACTTAAAAACAATTGGTACTGTTGATATACTTGGCCCTTATGAACCAAAATGTGAAATTTTATTTAAAAGAATTTTAAACCAAATAACATTTAAGTTATTTAACAAAAGAATAGCATATAGGCATAGTACTTTAGTTGCTAAAAATTTTGGAAAATACTTTACTGAAAAACTAAAAAATAAAACCTATGATTTTATAATTGCACCTGCTGCATCAGGAGAAATTGCATATTTAAAAACTAAAATACCAATAATATATATAACAGATGGCACATTTAATGGTTGTTTAAACTATCATAAAAATTTAAGTTTATTAACTAATACTTCGCAACAAGAAGGCGAGTTAATTGAACAGTTAGCAATTAATAAAAGTAACTTAATAATTGCAAGTAGTGAATGGTGCGCTAACTCAATAATTAATCATTATAATAAAGATAAAAATCAAGTTGTAACTTTGCCTTATGGAGCAAATTTGGAAAATATTCCAAATTCAATTTCTCCTAAAAAATTAAATAAAAATGATGTTTTTAAACTTTTATTTGTAGGCGTATATTGGGAAAATAAAGGTGGGCCAATAGTTATTAATGCTTTAAATAAATTAATTTCTGAAAATTATAAGGTTGAATTAACCATAGTTGGTTGTGAACCAAATTTAATTTTACCAAGTGGGGTAACTGTTATTCCATTTCTTGATAAAAATAACAATGATGGTCAACTTAAAATGATGGAAATTTTTAAATCTCATCATGCATTAATTTTACCAACACGATTTGATTGTTCGCCAATTGTTATAAATGAAGCAAGTGCATTTGCAATGCCAAGTTTAGTAAGTAATACTGGAGGTGTAAATGGACATTTAACAAATAATGTAAATGGTTTTTTAGTGGATTATGATGACGATGGTAGTGGTTATGCAAAATTAATTTCTGGTTGGATTAATAATCCAATTTCATATTCAAATATTAGTGAAAGTACTTTAAAACAATATCAAAATTTTAATAATTGGGATAAATGGATTAGTGAATTAAAAAAAATATTATTAAATTTAAAATAATGAAAATAAATATTTTAATAATTCTGTTTTTTATTTGCAATGTAGGATTTGGTCAAATATCTCAAAGTAACAACGCTTTTAGACAATATTTATCTAAAAGCAATTCGATAGAAAATTTTGTTGTAAAAGGGAATTTAGAAAAATTAAAATCACAACAAAAAAATGAGAATTACACATTTTTATATGGCTATAATTCAATTGCAGTTATTAAATGTAGTTTTAGTACAATAACCAATTTATTAAATAAAAAAATAATAAATTATGTTGAATTTATACCCGCAAACAATAAACCAATGAATGATACTATGCTGGTTAAAAATAAAATTTTACCAGTAAAGCAAGGGCAATCGCCCCTGCTTGCAGCGTATAACGGTAGTGGAGTTGTTATTGGAATTATTGATACTGGCTGCGATTTTAATCACCCAGATTTTAAAACATCAAGTGGTAATACAAGAATAAACTATTTATGGGATCAAACTATTACAAGTGCAACAACGTCGCCCCTACCCTATGGTTACGGACAAGAATGGACATCTGCTCAAATTAATGCCAGCTTATGTACGCATAGCGATTTAGCACACTATGGACATGGTACACATGTAACTGGAATTGCTGCAGGAAATGGTTTAGCAAATGGAACGCATTATGGAATTAGTTCTGAAGCAGATATTATTGTAGTTGCTCTTGATTTTAATAAAAATGGAACTATAATTGCTGATGCGGCAAATTACATTTTTAATAAAGCAGCATTATTAGGTAAACCATGCGTTATAAATGCAAGCGTTGGTAATTATTATGGTAGCCACGATGGAACAGATTTAGAAGCTCAATTAATTGATAATATGATTGGGCCAACAAAACCTGGCAAAGTTATTGTTGCGGCTGCAGGTAATGCAGGCAATATTAAATATCACACCAAAACAACAGTAAATGGTATTGACACTAATTTCACATGGATTCAAAACAGTTCATCGTCTCTAAACTATTGGTTGCACGCAGATACTTTACAAATAAAAAATGTGTTTATAAATGTAGGGGTAAACAGATTAAACTATTCAAACATTGGTAATACAGGATTTAAACCCTACAATTACGCATTAAATACTCAAAAAATTGATACAATTAAAAATTCAAGTAATGATAGAATTGGTATTGTTAAAAGTTTTGCATCAATAAATACATTTGGGGTTTACGAGCTTTCACTCGAAATTACAGCAGATACTTTAAATCAATTTTGGAGAATAGATAGTAAAGGGGTTGGGCAACACAATTCATGGAATTTTGATTTTGTATCAAGTGGTTTGCCTACAAATACAGTATATCCTAAAATAAATTATTATGTAATGCCAGATACATTTCAAACAATTGTTAGTGGTTTTCAATGTTTAGATAATGTTATTACAGTTGGCAATTATAATAATTTGAAATATTATTATGATGTTAACAACACGCTTCAAACAAGTGCAGAAACAGCTAATGCTTTAGCCGCTAATAGTAGTGTTGGGCCAACACGAAATAATAAAATTAAGCCTGATGTTTCTGCAACAGGTAACAATGTTTTTAGTGCAATTGCATTAGGAATGCAAAATAATTTAATAACTACAGCTCCACAAGTTGTTGCTCAAGGAAGTTTTCATGTAATTGGCGGAGGAACATCAGCAGCCTCTCCTGTAGTTGCAGGTTTAGTTGGTTTAATTTTGGATAAAGATGGGACTTTAACTGCACCTTTAGTTAAAAGTGCTATAATTAATTGTACTTATACCGATAATTTTACAGGTGCAGTACCTAATAATTCGTGGGGATATGGAAAATTAGATGGTAAAGCTGCTTTTTTGTGTTCAAATGTAGTTACTTCATTAAATAATAAATCAGTTAAAAACGTAACAATTTTCCCGAATCCATTTTTTAAAGAGATTAGTATAAAAGGTTTAAATGAGTTTAGCACAATAATTTTATATGATTTATTAGGTAATAAACTTTTTGAAACAAGTACAAATTTAGAAACATATACATTAACAAATTTAAATATAACATCGGGTGTGTATTTTTTAAAAATTAATTCTGAAACTTTTAAATTAATTAAAAATTAAAATGCAAATTTCAGACAACACCTTAAATTCATTGCATTTGTTTTATCAAAACCAATTAAAAGATGTATATGAATTTGATGAAGTAAAATCTATTTTTATTACAGCTTGCGAACATTTTTTGAAAAAAGACAGGCAAAAATTTCAAAATAATTTTAATTTAAAAATTAATCAAAGTGAACTAATTAGTATTTATAATTTAATTCCTGAACTTAAAAAATGTACACCAATTCAATATTTATTAAATAACACAAGCTTTTATAATTTAAATTTTTATGTAAATAATAGTGTTTTAATACCAAGGCCAGAAACAGAAGAACTAGTTGATTTAATAATTAAAGAAAATAACTCAAATAAAACAATATTAGATGTTGGAACAGGAAGCGGTTGTATTATTTTATCATTAAAAAATAATATTAATCCATCAATTTGTAGTGCTGTTGATGTTAGTACTGAAGCATTATCAATAGCCAAACTAAATTCTAAAAATTTGAATTTAGAAGTTGAATTTATTGAAGCAGATATTTTAACTACTACTAAATTTAATAAAGTTTATGACATAATTGTTAGCAACCCTCCATACATAAAACAAACTGAAAAAGAAAATATTCATAAAAATGTTTTGAATAATGAACCGCACGTTGCCTTGTTTGTGTATGAAAATGATGAAATTATTTTTTATAAAAAAATAATTGATTTGTGTGAATTAAATTTAAAATCAAACGGTATACTGTACTTTGAATTAAACCCACTAACCGCTAATGATGTTTTAAATTATGCTAAAAAAAGTAATTTATTTAAAACAACAGAATTAATTAAAGACATGAGCGGGAAATATAGATTTTTTAGGGGTTTAAAATATTAATGCAATCTACACTCTAAAACCAATTACACAAACATCATCTACCTGTTCAAATTTACCCATCCAATTTTTATAATTGTTTGATATTAAATTTTCAGCGTCATTAATTGGCAATTGAGATGCAGCAACAACTACTTCTTTAAATCGTTTGGTCATCATTTTTTTTCCATCACCTTTACCGCCACCAAACTGATCGGCATAGCCATCTGTGCTTAAAACAATAAAATCATTTGGTTCTAGTTTAATCTCTTCTTGATTATAAACAGTGTTTAAAGGTGTGTGTCCTGCAATACAATTTTTAGTTGCCTTATATTCTATTAAAACCGAATTGCGCACTAACCATAAATTTCTATTTGCACCAGAATAATAAATAGTTTTAGTTTTTATATTGTATTTAATTAATGTAATATCTAAGCCATCTTTTTGTTGCTTAATTGCATTTTTAATTTGGTTGTTAATATTAAATAAAATATCTTTTGGGTTAGTTAATTTATTTTCAAACAGAGATAAATTTAATTTATCTATGCTTACAATACTCATTAAACTGCCAGGCACACCATGTCCTGTACAATCAGCGCAAGCTAATAAAATTTCATCAGCGGATAATTGTTGAAACCAATAAAAATCTCCACTTACAACATCTTTGGGTAAATAATAAATAAAGCTATTTTCTAATACTTTATTTATTTCTTCGTGAGTTGGTAATAAAGCCGATTGAATGCCTTTTGCATATTTAATACTTTGATCAATCTCTAATTTTTTTTCTGAAATTATTTTATTTTTCTCTTCTAAAAGTTCGTTAGATTTTTGCTTGCTTTTGTTGCTTTTAAATAAAAAATATAATCCAATTAGAACAACTACCGCAAAAAAACCTAACCCATAAATAATAAATTTATTTAACCTATTTTTACTTGATGTTATTTGATTTTGTAAAGACAATTCTTTAAGTGCTTTATCTTTTTTTTCTAAAACAAATTGATTTTCTTTATGTAAAATATTTTGATTAAAGGCGAGGTCTTTTAAAGTATCACTTAAGTTTTTAAAAGCAAATAAATAATTAAATGCATTTTCGTACATTTTATGATTTTTATAAATTTTATATAGAGCTTGATATGTTTCTGCTCTTGCATTTACTGTTATAGGATCTTTCCAATAATTATTAAGTAAATTTAAAATTATTGGGATTTTTTTTAGAGAATCTTTATGATTTAGAGTTACTAGATAACCACTATACACTGCCGTATAGCTGTATGCATCTAAAATCTTTTTTTGGTTTAAAATATTTATTGCTTTGTATATATACTTTCTCGAAGAATCAATTTGATTTTTATCAGAAAAAAAACCAGACATGTTTATGTATACACCTAATCTATTTTCTTTAAATTTTGTAGTTTCTACAAAATTTAATACTTTAAAATAATACATTTGACTAGAGTCTAATCCATTTTTATATACTTTAAATTGATCTTTATAGTAACTAGCTAATGCAGAATATAATTGGATAATACATCCTGTATCTTTTAATTCTTCAAAAATGTTAATTGCATTATAAAATAATTTAACTTGTGAGGTATCTTTTAACTGAAAACATTTAATCCAGCCCAGATTATATAAACTATTCCCTATAATTTGTTTGTCGTTTAACTTTACTCCAATTTGCTGGGCTTTTAAATAATATTCTGTAGCAAAATCAAATTGATTGTTAAACCAATAGGCGTCGGCTAAACGCGAATATGCTTCGGCAATTAATTTAGTGTTAAGATTTTGTTTATTTACACTTAGAGTTTTATTAAACCAAATTATAGAAGTATTAAGATCGCGACTAGCATAGTATTTTATGTTTTGAATATAAATTTTAATAGTGTCATTTGCATTTTTGGCTTTTTCTATACCTAAATTAGGGGTATATGTTTCTTTTGATAATTGAGAATGAACAACATCAATTGAAAAAAATAAAATTAAAATTAAAATTCTTAATTTATACATTAAATTAACTAATTACCCCCATCTCTTTTCCAACTTTAACAAATAAATCTTTAACTGCATCGGCTGTTTTAGTGTCGCCTGTTGCTCTTACATACGTTTCGGTTAAAGTCATTATATTTTGATGATAAAATTTTTTCATCTCATCTACCATCATGTCTTTTGTCCATAAATCTATGCGTAAAGTATTATTTTCTTTAGCATCCCATAAAGCAAGCATTATGCTTTTACTTTCACTAGCTTCGCCACTATCAGGCGCTTCCCATTTAATTGTTGTTGGTAAGTGATTTTCATCAACAGTAACTGTAAATTTTATTTCTGTAGTTTTCATTAATGTTTTTTTAAGATAAACTCAACTCTTCTATTTTTAGCGTGCTCTTCTTCTGAGCAATTTTCTCCACAAGAGTTAAGAGGTTGACTTTCTCCTAAACCTTTAGTTGTAATATTAGATTCTAATACGCCATTTGATATTAGATATTTTTTCACTTCAGTTGCTCGTTCGTTACTTAATTTTAAGTTACTTGCATCAGATCCAATATTATCTGTATGCGCCTTAATTTCTATTTTAATTTTTATGTTTTGTTTCAATGTATAAACAACTTTGTTTAAAATTGCTTTTGCATCGTTTGTTAAAATTGATTTGTTTGTTTCAAACAAAATATTTTCTACTATTAGTGTATTTTCTTTTTTTACTTCTTTAACTGTAAATTCTAACCAAGGATCTTCAATCTCAATTTCTCTTAATTGTTGTAAATCACTCCCAAAAACTTTATAATTAAATTTTTTTCCTTTTTCGTGAGTTAAAACTTTTACTAATTTTTTATCTTCTCCATACACCAATATGTTTTTATAAACATCTAACTCATTATCTTTATTTTCCATTGATAGGAAGAATTTTTTCAAAAATGGTAAGTATTTAAATTTAAAAGTTCCAAAATTATCAGTTTCAACACTATCAATTACATCGTAATTATCGTTAAGCAATAAAACTTTTAACTTTCCAATTGGGTTATTAATATTATCGCCATATAATGCAGCTTTTACATTCATTTTAATTTCTTGATTACTTAAAATTAAGTTATCAAACTTAGGGTTTTGATTTGCATGTATAGAAGTTGCATGGTAATTATTTAAAAACGTGTCTAAAACACTAACAAATTTATCTTCTCTATTTAATAAATCTATTCTACATTCTGGTGCACATTCGTTTGCTAATACAGAAATGTAATAAGTATTACCCGGTTTTATCTCGTCAAATACGAAAGCACCAAAAATATTTGTTTTTGCTTTTTTTATTGCGGTATTGTTCTTGTTTAATAATATAACTGTTTTGTTGCTATAAAACTCTTTTTTATTGCTTGTTGTTTGTATTAATTTTCCGCCTATACAATAGCCAAAGTCATCATTCGATAATTTTGTTAATTGAGTAGAATCTAATTTCCAAACATGTTCACCATTATTAAATTCGCTTGTTAAACAGTAAGTTAATTCTTCATCAAGCAAATACAAATATTTATTTTCTTTATCTGCCTTTGTTCTTAATTCATAACCTTTTTCTAATTTAATTTTTTCCATGTAAAACAAACCTGTTCTATTGGTAACAGCTTTTGCGAGTTGTTTATTGTTTTTAAATAATTGAATGTTTAAATTCTTAACACCTTCAACCTCAACTGTATTTTGCTTAATAACACCCGCAATTTTTACAATTTTATTAGGGATAATTATAACTGAATCTTTTTTTATTTCCGCAATTGGTTTTTTAAACATTTCTCTATAAAAATTGCCAGTGTAAGCCGTATCGCTTGTCATACTTCCCTTAGAGTCAAAATAAAGAACTTGAAAAGGTTTTTCGAATGTTAATTTATTTATATCTTCATCATATTTGTAAAAAAAAGGAACATCTATTTCTACTTTTATGTTTGTTGTAACATCCGACACAATTGCCTCTTTTGCTTTAATTTCAAAAAACATAGGAATGCTTGCTGGCTCGTAAAATTTAACGATGTAATCTTTACCTGTTTCTAACTCTAGTTTAATTACTCCTTTAGAGTTTGTTTTAACTGTTTTAATAACATTATTGTTATAATAAACATTGGCCTCGGCTGTTTTTAATGTTGCATTATTTTTAGTACAATGGCATATTAAGCTTAATTGACCAAATAGGCAATAATTAAATAAAATTAAAAAAACGAATATAATCTGCTTTAACATTTAATTCACCTAAATTAATAACTTTAGGTCAAACTTTTACCTAGTTTTTCACTTTTTTCAAAATAAAACTAACAGTTTTTTCAGTTTCATTTAAATCAAACTTCTTTACGTTTATTGGTAAAACCTCAATATTTATAGATTTAGTGTTTAAATTGGCTTTATAAATGTTATTTATATTTTTTAAATATTTTCTGGTTATTGTGCTTTCAAATTCTCTTCCTCGTTTTTTAATATTCGTAATTAAATTTTCAATTGTAGGGTTTAAGTAAATAATTAAATCTGGTTTTGGTAATAAATTTTCAAGCTCATTAAAAAGTAATTTAAATTGTGAAAATTCTTTTTTTGTTAAATTATTTTTTGCAAACCACAGGCATTTTTTAAAATAATAATCTGAAATAATTACATTATTATTAAAATTAAGAGATTGTAATTGTTTAAACCTACTAAAAAGAAATTCTAGTTCAAGTATGTATGCATATTTTTTTGGTTCTTTATAAAATAAAGGTAAAATTAAACTTTGTTCAAACTGTTCGGGAACAAAACTAGCTTTTAGTTTTTTTGTTAATGCTTTTGCTAATGTGCTTTTCCCAGCGCCAATGTTACCTTCAATACAAATATATTTATATTGAATTATTTTATTTACTTCCGTTTTATCTTTACAGTTTTTTAATAAGTAGTTTATGTTTTTTTTTAAAATAGGGTGAACAAAATTTGCACAAATTTCTGTTAAAGGCTTTAATACAAAATTTCTTTCTTGCAATTTTGGGTGAGGAACAGTTAAATCAATTGATTCAATAATTATATCGTCTATAAATAAAATATCAATATCAATTAATCTATCTTCATATATTTTTGATTTATTTTTTCTAATTCTTCCAATTAATTTTTCAATTTCTAAATTTTTATTAAGTATAGTTATAGGGTTTAATTTAGTCTCAACAACAACTATTTGGTTTAAAAATTTTTGCGCAGAGTTGTAGCCCCATGATTTAGATTCATAAATTCCACTTTGCTTTACAATTTTACCTATTTTATTACTAATTAAGTTTAATGCTTGTGATAAATTATTTTGTTTATTACCCAAATTAGTACCTAAACAAAGAATTGCACGTTTCATAATTAAGTAAGTTGTTTTTTTAATATCTTAGCACGAAAATAAAGTTTAAAAGATTATGAAACAATTCTTTGGTGCATTTTTTGGCTCAATAATAGGTATAATTATTTCTACATTACTTGCGTTATTTTTAATAATAGCAGTTGTTAAAGCAAGCATTAGTAAAGTTTCTGAAAAAGAGGAACCAATAACTATAATTAAAAATAATTCTATTTTAAAATTTGTAATTGATGGGGCAATTGTTGATAGAAATTTAGAAGAAGACCCATTAAACGAATTAAAAAAAATAACGCCTCTTGGAGGAATTGAAGATAGTAATAAAGGTTTAAATTTATTAGTTCAAAAAATTAAAACCGCAAAAAACGACGATAATATAAAAGGTATTTATTTATACTTTAAATCTTTACAAGCTGGGTTTGCAACTACTGAAGAGTTAAGAAATGCATTAATTGATTTTAAATCATCAGGTAAATTTATATACAGTTATAGCGAGGCTATGGGGCAAAAAGAATATTATTTAGCTTCTGCTTCTACAAAAATATTTATTAACCCTCAAGGTGGTATTGAGTGGAAAGGTCTATCAACATCAATAATGTTTTATAAAAAAATGTTTGATAAAGTTGGTTTAGATGTGCAAATTTTTAGACATGGAAAATTTAAAAGTGCTGTAGAACCTTTTATGGTTGATAAAATGAGCGAAGCTAATCGTTATCAAACCGAAACATTTTTAAATAGTATTTGGCAATCAATACTTAAAGGAGTTTCCGAACAACGAAAAGTATCTGAAAGCGATTTGCAAAATTGGGCAAATAACTTAAGTATTCGTTTTCCTGACGATGCCGTTGGTAAATTAATTGATGCAACTGCATATGAAGATGAAGTTTTAAGCGAGTTAGCTAAAAAAACAAATACAAGCGAAAAACCAAATTTTGTATCTTTAAGTTCATACACTAATACTAAAACTCAAATATCTAAAAATAAAATTGCTGTTGTTTACGCAATCGGAAGCATAGAAAGTGGACAAGGCGATGACCAAACTATTGGAAGCGACAGGATTGCGAAAGCAATAAAAGACGCAAGACTAAATGATGACATTAAAGCTATTGTTTTACGCGTAAATTCTCCAGGAGGTTCTGCATTGGCTAGTGATGTTATGTGGAGAGAAGTTACCTTGGCTAAAAAACAAAAACCTGTTATAGTAAGTATGGGCGATTTAGCAGCAAGTGGGGGTTATTACATTAGTTGTGCGGCAGATTATATTTTTGCTCAACCAAACACTATAACCGGTAGTATTGGCGTATTTGGAATGATGCCAAACTTTCAAAAAATTGTAGAAGAAAAATTATTTATTCATATTGACTCTGTAAACACTAATAAATACAGCGATTTAGGAAGTTTATTCAGACCAGTAAGTAAACCCGAATATGATTTTATTCAAGGAAGTATTGAAAAAGTTTACGATGTGTTTACAAGTCGTGTTGCCGAAGGAAGAAAGATGAAACAATCTGATGTAGATAGTGTTGGGCAAGGAAGAGTATGGAGTGGCTTAGATGCGCTTAAAATAAATTTAGTTGATGAAATTGGCGGATTAGATAAAGCAATTGCTTTTGCTGCTAAAAAGGCAAAACTAGATGATTATAAAATTATAGATTTCCCTAAATTAACTAACCCATTTGATAAGTGGTTGGGTAAAAAAGAGAAAGACATTGAAAACAAAATTATGAAACTTCATTTTGGTGAGGCATATCCTATAATGATGCAGTTAAAAGAAATAATTAAAACCAAAGGAGTACAAGCACGCTTACCGTTTGAATTTAGTGTTAATTAGTTTTAAAAATATGAGAACAACTGAACAAGATTCAAATTACAATAATTTAGAACTAATGAGTATTGATGAGCTACTTGTAAACATTAATACAGAGGACCAAAGTGTTCCTTTAGCAATTAAAAAAGCCTTGCCTCAAATTAAAAATTTAATTGAGCAAATTGTATTAAAATTAAAGTCAGGTGGAAGATTATTTTACATTGGTGCTGGCACAAGCGGAAGATTAGGTATTGTTGATGCTAGCGAATGCCCTCCTACATACGGAATAGAGCATGGTATTGTAATAGGTTTAATTGCTGGCGGAGATGTTGCTATTAGAAAAGCTGTTGAGTTTGCAGAAGATGATATTAACCAAGGATGGATAGATTTACAAGAACACCAAATTTCTGAAAAAGATGTTGTAGTTGGTATTGCTGCTTCTGGTAGCACACCTTATGTTGTTGGGGCTTTGAGTGATTGTAATAAAAACAACATTACAACCGGATGCATTGTTTGTAACACAAACAGTAAAGTTGCTGCAGTTTCAAAATTTCCAATTGAAGTTGTAGTTGGGCCAGAATTTGTAACAGGCAGCACTCGCATGAAAAGTGGCACTGCGCAAAAATTAGTTTTAAATATGCTTTCTACTGTTTCAATGATTCAACTTGGTAAAGTAAAAGGAAATAAAATGGTAGATATGCAATTAACTAACGAAAAATTAGTTGATAGAGGAACAAACATGCTTATGCGCAATGCAAATATTTCTAATTACGAATTAGCAAAAGAATTGTTACTTAAATATGGTAGCGTTAGAAAAGCAACTGAAGCCTATTTATTAAATAAATAGTCGCCCCTCAATAATCTGAAAGCATTGATATTAGAAGGCTTATTGAAAAAATATGGTATAAAAATCTGCCAAAAAAACAAAAAACTTATTTAAAAAGCGGCAGATTTGCTTAAACCAATTATGCCATTATAAAATTTAGTGTAAAAGTCTTTTTGTTTTTAAATGAGTGGACTGTGTGAAAGATGATTTTGCCTCTCGCGAAGCGCCTGTCTGCCGACAAGGCAGGCTTAAATCATCTAGCTTTAACGCAAAAAAGACTTTAGCTAAATTTTATGAAGGCTTGATTTCCTGTCTACAGCAGGCAGGTTTGGTTCTTTTGTATCAAGACAAAAGAACGAAGATAATTTTTAAAAAATACTTTTTAAGTGTCGACTAAATAAAATATTATGCTTTGTTTAAATTCAAAACATAATATTTTATAACTCCAATTAAATTATTTTAAAATACTAACGTGTCCTTTTTTAGTGTATTTTTTACCATCAAGGGCTATGTAATTTAATAAATATACATACACATCACTTTTACAAATTACTCCTTTATATGACCCATCCCAACCTACATTAATATCTTTAGTGTAAAATAATTTTTCGCCCCATCTATCAAACACAGTTAATTCAATTTTTTGAATACCAGTTCCATAAATCATAAATAAATCATTTTTACCATCTTCATTTGGTGTAAAGCTATTTGGTATATATAAATTATGATTTTTAGTAACATCAATATTTAATTGATCGCGTGCTATACAACCTTTATTACTAATTGCTTCTATAATATATAAACCAGAATTACTTGTAATTACTTGAGTTGTTGGGCATGGAGCACAAACTATACCTTCTCCAGCAATCCAAGTTAAAGTACCCGTTCCGCTTGCTGTAATTAATATTGGCTCGTCTGCATTTATTACTTGATCATCTCCCGCTGTAACTGATGGTAATGGATTTACTTTTACGGTAACCGTTTTTGTTACAGGACAGTTACTCATATTTGAAACAGAAACAATGTATTCTGTAGTTTTTTTAGGACTTGCAATTGGACTTGCAATATTAGGGTCATTTAAGCCATCAACAGGTAACCATTTGTATGTATTACTTCCTGATGATGTTAATTGAGTAGATTCTCCCAAACAAATTTCAACACTACTACTTATTGATGCATCTATCGTAGGAACAACTTCAACAAAAACCATTTTAGTTACACCACAACTTAAAGTACCACTTAGGTTGTAACCTATTACAGTGTATGTTGTTCCTGCAGTAGGTTGAGCTACACCTACATTCCCAGCAGCATTTATTGAAATATTAGTATTTGGTGCCCAGCTATAAAATTGTGCACCATTACCTACTATTGTAGTATTATCGCCAAAACATATTCCAGTTTTTGAAATGCTTAAATTAAAATTAGGGCGAGGTGTTACAGAAACAATAACTGTTGCTTTTCCAGAACACTCTCCATTATTTCCTGTTAAAGTATAAATTGTTGTTACTTGTGGTAAAGAGGTTGTACTGTTTCCAAATTGGTAATTTACACTATGCGCTGGCTCCCATGTGTATGTTGTAGCTCCGCTTGCATTTAAAAGTACTTGTTCTCCAACACAAATATTTCCGTTTGAAGCTGTAGGATTTAATACTGGCATAGGAATTACAGTTACTTCTTTAGTAGTACTTGCTGTACACGTTGCTGCTTCGCCTATTAACGTATATAAAGTATTAACTACTGGCGATGCAGATACATTAGCACCAAATGCCGAACTTAAACTAGATGAAGGACTCCAAGTATAATTTGTAGCACCTGATGCAGTTAAATTTATAGATGTGCCTGAACAAACTGTTGCTGTGGCTGGTAATATATTTAAAATTGGTAAAGGTAAAACTGTTACAGTTGGGTTAACTGAAGCGCTATTACAATTTAAACTTGTTCCAAATACGCTATATACCGTTGTTACTGATGGGTTTGCAGTAACAGATGCACCACTATTTGAACTTAAAGATGCACCGCTCCAAACATATCCTATAGCGCCTGATGCACTTATAACTGTATTAGTTTGAGCACACATACTTGCAGATACCGCAGTAATTACAGGATTTGCAAGTATTGTTAATGGGTATGTTAATGTATTGCTACACGAACTTGCGGCAGTTGCACTTACGGTTACAGTAATATTTGTAGGCACTGTAACATTTGATGTCATTGTTAAGGTAGAAAAATTTGGGTTACTTGTAGTAACGCTTGATGGTGCAACCCAACTATATGTTGATGCGCCACTAGCTGTAATTGTTGCTGTATTTATAGAGCCATTTAAGCCTTGCGCACAAAGATTATTTGAACCTGCTATTGACAATACAGGTAATGCAATTGCAGAAGCTGTTGTAACAGCAATGTTTGTACAACTAACATTATTTGTTACAATTACAGAGTAATTTCCGCTTGTTGCAACACTCATATTTAATACAGTTGGACTTTGTACCGAAGATGTAAAACTACTTGGCCCAGACCAAGCATACGATGTGCCGCCTGTTGCCGTTAAAACAAGTGAATTATTTACACATGCTGTTGGACTATTAATTGTAATTATAGGTGCTGGTTTAATAAATACAACAGCTGTGTTAGTTGCTGTAACTCCCATTGCATCTGCAATTATAATTGAATATGTTGTTGTTGTTGTTGGACAAACTGTATGTGTTCCTGCCCCAGACCCAATATTTGGAATCCACGTGTAAGTATAAGGGCCAGTACCTCCAGAGGCTGTAGCGCTTAATGTCGCACAAGCACCCGGGCAAATACTTGAACTTGGAACAACAACGTTTGGAGAACAACTTATTGCTGTTACAACAATTGAAGAAGTACCAACATTACAAGGGCTACCTGATAATAAAGTAACAGTATAAACACCAGGGTTTGTAAATACATGTGTAGGATACGTTACAGTTGAAGTATTAGAAGCTCCTGAAAGCGGATCGCCAAAGTTCCAAGTAAATGTTGGAGATGCTGTACTAGATGGACAACCACTAACCGTCCCACCACCAGTAGGAGGTGCAAATTGCCCTGTTAAACAAACCATTGTAGCAGTTATTGGCCCTGCAGGAACTGTTAAATAAGACTGAATAAAAGTAGGTAAACCATATTGAGAAGTACCCGAGGTTAATGTTACTCCATTTTGATTATAACCACAACCAACCCCCAAAACGTTAGGATTATTAATAACAGCTAACTGATTTGAAGCCGCTCTACAAATATAAATTTTTCCATTAGGACCAAGTTGCATTGAACCGTGGGTATTACCTCCACTACCTACCATTAATGCAGAACCAACAACACCTGCTGCGGAAGCCTGACATAAATCCCATTGGTAAACTTGATTACTGCTTGCCCATTTACTTCCATATAATATTTTACTATCAGGCGAAAATTCTAAGCCATACATAGGCACTAAACCTGCATTACCAGCTAAATTAATTACATTATTTATTACTCCTGTTGAATTATTAAAATCAGCTACATGTAATGCAAATGGTGAATTAGATGCGCAATAAGCAATTTTTTTGCCATTTGGCGATACTTTCATAGCCCCTACAACATTTCCACTAGTTGGTGCGCCAGCAGAACTAACAACAGGCGTTAAACTAACTCCAGTTGCTGTAACTAAAAAGGCTTTATAATCACTATTAGTATAATCATGTACAATAACCCATACATCAATCCCATTACAATGCCTTACTGCTGTTAATTTTTCAGAAATATTATTTTGAATAACTATATTTTTAACGCCAGCAATTACATTTCCCCAAGGTGCATTTAAAGTCATATCAACTTCAGAATAAGATAATGTACCTGGTGAGAAATTTGAACTTGAACAAAACACATAATAACGATTAGCCATACCTGGGCGAGGCACTATTATAGCCGCTTGAGTTGTAGATGAGTTTCCAAATAACCCCATGCCATTTGGCATTGGTACATTGTTTGCTCCCCAAATTGTTGCTCCTGATGTGTAAAATGCTAAGTTTCCGTTTGGTAAGCCAATACTCGCACAACCTTCAAACGTGTTCATTGCGCTTCCTGGGGTAGAAACGGGGTTTCCTCCACCAGGAAAATTTAATGCTGCATTGGCACCAAAGTTCCAACGCCAAGTTTCGCCTTGACTAAAAAGATTTACAGTGCTTACTATAAAGCAAAATAAGGCTAAAAGTTTAGTTTTAAATTTCATGTTTAGTTTATTCTATTATTAACACTAGTTTATTTGAATCTACCGATTGTATTTTGTAAGTTTTACTTTTATTTTCTGAAGTTAGAATTAGTTTATCATTAGATAACTGCCAAGTTCCTTGCTCGCTTGTCTGCGGGTCGCTATTTTTAGTTTTTAAACTTTCGGCTTTGTATTGGTTATTGCCGGCGATATTTAATTTACCTGGATCAAAAGCAAAATAATCTTTCCCAACAATTACTTTATATTCTGTTAAATGGAACACTAATGTTGTTGCATTAGTCTCTTCTTTTGGCCACTCGAACCATTGCTTTTGTAGTAATGTAGTATTTATACTTGTGTTGGTTTGCGCTGTAGTTTTTTGCGAAAAAATAAGGAAAATAAATACTAAATAAACAAGTTTTTTCATAGGGTTAATTTTACACCCTAAAAATACAATCCTAATTGTTAAATTACCAATTCTTTAATCATTAATTAGCTATTCTCACTCAATTATTTGGTGTTTATTTTAAAAAATAAAAAAACTCACTTTTTATTTAACTATAAGTGTTAATTTTTTTTATCCTTTTTTATTTCAGAAAGTTCAACTTTTAAGCCTCTTAACATATTCATAATGCTATTTAAGTTTAACTCATCTTCGCCATATTGACCCATATTTATACAACAAGTATATTCCCAAAGTTCTAAAACATCTTCAGTTTTTACTTTATAAGGTTGGTAAATTTTATTATCACTGTGCAATTCTATTTCTTTACGTGTGGCATTCATAATACGTTTGTAAGATAAGCCGTCATCTTTAGTAACTACAACGTAAGTGTTACCCAATTTTAAATCTTCCATTTTTTCAATGTGTTTACCAATAACAAAAGATCCATCTTTTATTGGAGGCATACTATCTCCTTTAATAGGAAATGCTCTGTGCTTGCCTGTTGGCAAAAAGGGTAATTTCATTTTTGGTAACCGTTCAATATAATCTGGGTCAGAGTATCCTCTTAAATAGCCTGCTTGTGCTTTTACCGGTATTAATTCAACCATGTCATTTCCTTCACTATCAATTAAAATTGGGAAAAGTATCCTGTTTTTACCAACTTTCATCAAACCATCTAAATTGGTTTTTTTTAAATCGCCACGGATTAAAGCATCTATTGCTACATGAAAATATTCCGACAAACGAATTAATAAATCTATTGGGGGTTCATTTCTTGCCTCTTCGTACCCACCAACTCTAGAGCGTGTTATGTTTAATTCATCGGCCAATTGTTCTTGCGATAAACCGCGCAATTGACGTAAAAACCTAATGTTTGATGCAATTTTATTTAAACCCATATATTTTATTTTAATTAATTACTATATTTTATAGTTTAAAATTACTACTTATTATAGTATTTTACAAACATATATTGTTAATTTTTATTGCATGTAAAAAATAACCCATTTTTGAAGCTTATATTAAACTACATTTCAAAAATCATAAGTTTTTCTTTTATTAACAAGTAATCGTTTGATTATCAATAATTTAAAAACAATTAGCAAATAAAAAAATTACAATTTGTTAAAATCTATTAATTTATTTAAAAGTATTTTGCTTTGAATGATACATTTTTTTGTATAATTGTATATTAATTAACAAGTTAAATGTAATTATGAAAAACTTTAAATTGTTTTTACTTGGTTTTTTTGCATTGATTTTATGTGGAAAAATTGATGCTCAAATAAAAACTAAAACCGAAAATAAAAGCTCTGCTAAAAAAAGTGGATTTCAAAAATTTATGTCTGAAACCCCTTGGACATTTGGAATTAGCGGACATGTTGTAGATGATGATGGTAAACCATTTCAAAATTTATTTAACCCAAGTACGGCTTGGAATTTTTTATATTACCCATCTAGATTAACTATTGACAAATATTACAAAGATGGTTTTTCTTTTCAACTTGAGTTTGCTTATAACCAATTTACTAGTGGCAAAAGCATAAACAATGAAGTGATAAAAACAAATTGGGCATTTTTTTCAAGTGATCTTAACGCGAAATTTGATTTAAACGAATTAATGGGGCCTACCAATTGGTTTGACCCTTATGTAGCTTTAGGTATGGGTTTTACTTCAAGAAGTGGAGCATCAAACCCAAGTACAATAACATCAAACATGGGGCTTGGGGCTAACTTTTGGATTTACGAGAACTTAGGTTTTAGTTTACAAACAATGGCTAAATTTTCGATGATTGAAGGCACATCTAATTACCTACATCATTCAGTTGGTTTAGTTTATAAAATAAAAAGTGGCCCCGGATGCGGTCGTTTAGGTAAATTAAATAGATTTTCAAACTAAAAAATTATTTAACTGCATAAATTATGAAAATTAAATCTACTTTATTAATTGTATTTTTTATTTGCAGCTTAGGCTTATCTGCACAATACTTTAGCTTAAAACGAACAGATTGGACTTTGGGCTTAAGCAGCCATATTGTAGTTGATGGGGGTAAAGAAATGAATTTCCCATTTCAAACTAAAGCTTGGAATTTTGTACCATACCCAAGCAGATTAACTGCTGAAGCATATTTAGTTAAAGGTTGGAGCGTACAAACAGAACTTGCTTACACGCAATATAAAGTTGGAAACATTTTAGATAATGTAGCAACTACAAAATCTGGAACTTATTTTGGATTTGATGCAAACGCAAAATTTGCTATGAGCCATTGGACAAAAAAAAGAGGTTGGTTTGACCCATATTTAACTTTTGGTTATGGTTATACCATGAGAAGTTTGGCAAAAAACGTACATACAGGCAATAGCAATTTAGGTTTAGGTTGTAATTTTTGGATTTACGAAGGCTTTGGGCTTAATTTACAAGGCTTAGGTAAATTTGCTTGGAAAGGCGGAACAAAATCTAACTACTCACACTATTCGGTTGCTTTAGTGTATAAGTTTAAACCTTAAAAATTTAAGGCACTAATTTTAAATTAAAAAAGCCGCAAAAGCGGCTTTTTTAATTAATGTAATTTATCTATTACTCTTCTTTTAATCCTTTACCAATTTTATTGATTTTGTTATCGCGCTTTAATTCGTTTACAACATTATCTAACACCCCATTTAAAAATAATTTACTTTGAGGAGTACTGTATTCTTTACTAATATCTATATATTCGTTTAACGATGCTTTAATTGGAATTGTTGGTATATACATAATTTCAGTTAAAGCCATTTCCATAAGTAACATGTCCATGTTTGCTATACGTTCTAACTCCCAGTTTTTCGTGTGTTTACCAATTAATTCTTTAAAATCTGCTTTATACATTATTGTTCTATTAAACAATGCGCTCATAAATTCTAAATCATCTTTTTCATCTTTTAATAAAGGCAATAACGAAAATGCATCTGAAGTTTTATCTAAATTTCTTACAACTGAGTTAAAAGCAACAAATGCATCATCTGCCCAATGTAAATTTTTATCTTCAAATAAGGATAATAATACTTCGTTTGTGCTTAATTGTTCGGTTATATAATCTATTAAAAACTGTTTATCTTCTTTAATGGTATTGATAGAATTTTGCATGTAATTTTTATATAAATCACTTGCTCTTAAATCAAAAAAAAGTTTTCTAATTAAATCAAAATCGTTTTGCCAATTTATTTTTCTTTTTTCTAAAATATCAGCAAAAGCTTTGTTATTAGACAACTCTAGTAATATAAAATTATTTACAAATTTTAAATTTGGATTTAAATCTTGTTGAGTAGGTAATTTTTTATTTTTATTTTCATCAATAATTACAAGCGCAGTATGATGTACATGATTTAATAAACTTAAAATAGTTAAATAAAGCTCATAGATTTTATCAAGGCTTTTAAACATATCTTTTTCGAACTGTTTTGCATTAGCGTTTTCGTGTTGAAAATACCCGTATAATGCCTGCATTACTTTAATGCGTAAAAACCTTCTGTTTAACATAAATTTATAGTACTGCGTTAATTCTAGCTATTGCTTCTAATCTTTGTTCTCCTAATCTATTAGCTGCTTTATAAGTTGCAATTTTTTCGGTTTTTGCTAATTGAAATAAATTAAACGTTGTATCGTAAATTTTTTCGGCATGAGCTAAAGCTCTATCTCTATTATAACCATCTAATTCATAATACACATTAATTATACCTCCTGCATTAACTACAAAATCAGGCGCATATAAAATGCCTTTTTTTCCTACCTCTTCGCCATGCTTAACCTCATCAGCTAATTGATTGTTGGCTGCACCACAAATAACTTTACATTTTAATTTTTGTAATGTATTATCATTAATTGTTGCGCCTAAAGCACAAGGGGCATAAATATCAATATCTAAATCAAACATTTTATCTGCGCTTACAACCTCAGCTTTATATGTATTTGAAACTTGTTTTAATCTTTCTTCGCTTATATCATTTATAAAAACTTTTGCGCCTTCTTTTGTTAAATGACTTACCAATACTTCGCCCACATGGCCAATTCCTTGAACTAAAACTTTTTTCCCACTTAAACTGTCGCTTCCCCATGTTTCGCGAGCACTTGCTTTCATGCTTACATAAACACCATAGGCTGTAACAGGACTAGGATCGCCGCTACCTCCCATGTTTTCTGGTAATCCGCTAACATAATCGGTTTCCATTTTAATAATTTCCATATCGCGACTAGTCATTGCTACGTCTTCTGCAGTAATGTATTTTCCGCCTAAACTATTTACAAATTTTCCAAATCTTCTTAATAAGGCTTCGTTTTTTATTTTTTTAGGATCGCCAATAATAACTGCTTTACCACCACCTAAGTTAATTCCTGCTACGCTAGATTTGTATGTCATCCCTCGAGATAAGCGAAGCACATCAGTTAATGCTTCTGTTTCATTATTGTAATTCCAAAACCTTGTACCGCCTAATGATGGGCCTAAGATGGTATTGTGTACTGCAATAATTGCTTTAAGTCCGGTAGCATTATCGTTACAAAATAAAATTTGTTCGTGGTTATGAATAGACATTTGTGAAATAACCGGATTAGCAGTTAAATCTATTTGAGATAAGGTTTTTACTTCCATAATAGTAATTTTTGCGGTGCAAATTTAGGTTTAATTTTTAACTAATATACTAATTAGCTGTTGATTTGAATTAATTTATTTTTAATTACTCTACAATAAGTTTAGAGTTATAAATACCCGTTGTTGTTTTAATAGCAACAATGTATATACCATTAGCTAAATTACCAATGTTAACCTCTGTAATATTAAATGATTGTTTATTTAAAACAAGTTGGCCATTAAGGTTATAAATATTAACTTCTTTTATTTTTTGTTTACTTTCTAACTTAATGTTATTTGATGCAGGATTTGGCCATATTTTAAAATTAT
Organism: Bacteroidota bacterium; assembly: GCA_020162035.1. Lineage (GTDB taxonomy): Bacteria > Bacteroidota > Bacteroidia > B-17B0 > Aurantibacillaceae > Aurantibacillus. Next base: position 170,058 of record JAIUNM010000002.1, read on the forward strand.
TAAATGTAAAATTACTTTGATTAAAATTTGTAGCTGGATTAATAGAACACACGCATTGTGCGTATTTTCCTAACATGGCTCTATCTTTTGCGGCATTAGTGTTTGTATTATAAGTATTTGGTAAACTAAAAATAGGCCAATTATAATTTCCGCTTGTAAAGCAGGTTGGGCGATTAGCACCAAACAAATATAAACTAGTATCGGCAAAATTAATTGCGTTAGTTGGAGATAGAACGCCTTTAATGTTATTACCATATGTAACATTACCATTACCTACAATTGTATATAAACCAGTGCTGTTGTTAGTTACTTCGTTTCCTATAAACTGCGTTGTATCTGTTGCTGGTGAGGAGTTCATAAAAATACCATAAAGTTCGCTTCTGTTTCTGAAAAATGTATTGTAAGGGCCATTTTTATCATGGCTATTATCAATAACTGTGTTTTGATTTATATTCCCTTCAAACAAATTTGCAAATGGGTAATTACCGTGTAAAACCAAATCACCTGCACTGTTATTTGGAAAAAAAGACTCATTCCAATAGGGATTAAATGAATAATTGTAGCCTATAACATTGCCATTTGCGCCAGCTTGTAATAAAACGGAATGTCTTAAATTGTTAAACACATTGTTTTCGATTTTACATTCGCCACTACTAAATTGCAAAACTGTTCCATAACCTTGTCCGCCACCACCATAAGCATACGCATGATGAAAATACGAATTAGTTATCTCTATGTTTGAACATCTATTTAATTCGACATGAGCAAAATTTGTAGAGTCACCTTTTATTCCATTTAACCAACATTGTACAGCTTTATCGTAACTAATTAAAGAAGTTTGACCAGGAGTTGATTCCATTCGTTTTATATCTAAACATTCGAATGAAATAACTTTGCGAGGTGTTATTTTAGTAATTTTTGCTTGTAACGATTTTAAATAATTAAACCTAAACGGAGAATAGAATGTGATTTTATTTGCATTAATACTTTTTATTTGCATTATTTGACCTATGCTACCAATAGCCCATGTACTTGCTGGCACAAAAGCATTATCAGTAAATTGTACATAAACCCAATCGTTTGCATTAAATAAAGTAGAATTGTAAACGTTTACCCAATTACTATCGCGTACACCATTAATTGTAAAATAGGTTGAATCTATTGTATTTTGAGAACCAAATATATTTATGCAATTACTTAAAACTGGCCCCATTGTAAATCTTAATTGTGTACTGTCATGCCCTGCGCCTTTAAAAATTATACTATCTCTATTTATATTAATTGTTGTTGTAAAATTATAAACCCCTTTAGGGAAATAAATAACACCGCCTTTGTTATTTAAAGCTGTAATTGCATTAGTTAGTGCTAAATTGTTTGCTGCGCTATTTGTGTTATTACCTCCATAACTCATAATATTAATTGTTTGGTTAAATACAGGTTTAACACCTTTATAGCCGGCATCTGCCCAATTAAATTTTTTTATGGAATACTGCCCAAAAGCTAACAATAAGCTAAATTGTAGTAATAAAAAGCAATATGTTTTTTCATTTTTAAATAAATGGAATTATAAAATAAATTTAAGAAATTATTTGATTAAAATATTAATTACTTAAACTGAAATCAGTTTATTTCTAACAAAGTATTTTACCACTTAAATTTAAAAAAGCGCCAAGTAATTATAAGAATTAACCACTTTTAAATTAACTATAATATTTAGCAAAATTGTAATTTACCTTTATAATAGATTATTAAACTTAAAAAAATAGTGTTATGAAACTTCAAGTAAATAATGAGCAAAAAATGACAGAGATTATTTTTGCTAATAGAAACAAAGCATACGGAGCATACGAAATACGATCGAGCTATGGCGAAACAGTTTTTAAATCGCTATTATTTGTTAGTTTAACTTTTTTAATTGTATTTGCATTAGGATATTATTATACACATAAAACAGAAATAACAAATACGGTTGTATTAGATCAAATTGTACCAAAAGATATTGTTACCGTAGTTGATATTAAGCCTGAAATTGAAATTGAAAAACCAAAAGCAAAAAATACAGTAATTCCTTCGCCAGAAAAACAACCAAACACTCAAAGTTTAGGTGCAATTATTAAAGATTCTGTTGCGGTTGAAACAAGCTCTACTGCTTTAAACTCAGAAAACATTAGCACCTCAACATTAACAGGAAATAGTACAGGAAGTGTAACTGGGAATACGGGTTCATCTGGTGGAACTTCAACAACAAATTTAGTTAATAATGACGCAGTAATTTTTGCTGATTCTCAACCCGAATTTGAAGGAGGTTTATCTGCATTATATAAATTTATTTCATCAAAAATTGTTTACCCAAATAATGCAAGAGAAGCAGGCAAAGAAGGTACAGCTTACATAAGATTTATTGTTGATGAGCAAGGTAATGTTACTAATGTAATTACACAAAACAAATTAGGATATGGATTAGATGAAGAAGCTAAACGTGTAATTGAATTATTACCTAAGTTTAAAAAACCTGGGTACATAAATAAACAACCGGTTAAAGTTTACTATAATATACCTATTAAGTTTACAATGAGTAAATAACAAAAAAAGCCGAACAAATTGCTCGGCTTTTTTAAAATATTATTTTTAATACAAACTATTTTATTACTTGTGTATATGCTTTAGCAGTTGTTACACACGAATACCTATAACACATACATCATCAACTTGTTCTAAATTACCTCTCCATTGTTCAAATGCTGTTGTTAATTTTTCTTTTTGTTCATCTAATGTTAAATGACTTGTGGTTAATAACAATTCTTCTAATTGTTTATATTTAAATTTTTTACCTTTTGGTCCACCAAATTGATCGGCAAAACCATCGGTAAATGTGTAAATTGTATCTCCTTTTTGTAAATCAATTTTTTGTAAAGTAAATGGTTTTAGCTCTTCGCTATATTTACCAACAGGCATTTTATCAGGCTTAAATTCTGTAATTTGGCCATTTCTAACCAACCATAAAGGATTGTTTGCTGCTGCAAATTCTAATTTATAGTTTTTAAAATCATAAGCGCAAAGCACGCAATCCATACCGTCTTTACTCTCCTCTTCGCTTCCCTCTGGGTTTAAAGAATCAATAATACCGCGTCGTACATTATCTAAAATTAAGTTTGGGTGGATTAAGTTTTTTTCAATTATACTTTCGTTTAATCTTGATATACCCACCATACTCATTAAAGCACCTGGCACACCATGGCCAGTGCAATCTGCAGTACACATGTAAAATATTTCATGATTATACCCAGGAGGTTGATGCGCTTGAGCATAATAAAAATCTCCACTTACAATATCTTTTGGTTTGTAAAGGATGAAAAAATTTCTTGTGCTTGTTTCTGTTTCACTCATGATATAAAAATATATAAAAAAAATAGAACTACAAAAATATATAATCAATAATTACCAATTACTGCTTGCACCACCTCCGCCTGACCTTCCGCCTCCACCAGAATAACCCGAATTTGAAGAAGAACTTGAACTACTACTTGATGAAGATGAACTTGAACTACTTGATGAACGAGATGAAGAATATTTTGAACCTCCACTTCCTCCTCCACCTCCTTGAGGTAGCCAATTAAATAATTTAGAATTAAAACAGTTTTTATTTATTTTATTAACTAAAACTATCCCTATTATTTGAGTTGTTGCAAGAAATATAAAAATAATTACTTCGTAAGTAGTACTAAATTCAAGATAACTATCTATAAAAGCAATATAAACCATTTCGAAGGTCATTAAACTAAGGTAGGCATAGGTATTAGATATAGACAATAAAATTCCTAATAGTATTTTAGTAAATGTAATTTTATTATTTACAACATTATTTTGTTTTGTTGGTTTTGTTACTTTATAAATAATATAAAGCAATATACATAATCCAATTAAAATTGATATTACATATAACAAAAATCTAAAATTATTTTGAAAACCTTCATATTCTTGGTTAATTAAAAAAGTACATGTGTCAATTAAACCAATTGTAGATAATTTTAAGGTAAGTTTATCGGTTTCATCATATAATTGTTTATTTAAATAACTGTGATATTTTGAATAATGTGTGTAATACACTATTTCATATGTTTTTTTTGTTTGATCAAATTTTAATAGTGAATCATTAGAATCTATGTAGTATCCTGGATTACAATTAATTAATAATAAAGCTGTATCAAATTTAGAATTGTACCTTTTTTGAATTATTACAGAATTAGAATAATTACTGTTATCTAATTTGGTTATAACAACTGAACCTTTTTTATTTAAAAATTTTTTCAAATTATTTTCGAATGTTTGCTTTTGCTCGTCTGTAAATATTTGCGCATAATCAAATACTCTATTATTAGTAGATTCAATTTTTATTTTATTTAAAGGTTTATAGCCAACATTTTCTTTACTAATTAAATTTAAAATAGAAAAACAACCATTTTTAATTGCTTTATAATAGTTGCCATTTTTAAGTTCTGGCACCATAATATCTCTTTCAATTTTAGCACAAATTAAATCGGGTAAAGCTCCTTCAAGGCCATAACCTGTATGTATTCTTAGTTTTCTGCCTACAGCATCAATATTAGATCCTGCAATTATTACTAAAACACCATTATCTAATCCTTTTTGTCCGGGTTGCCACTTTTCAAACAATTTTTGTGAGTAATCTTCTATGGTTAAATTGCCTAAATAATTTGTTGGAATACAAATCACCATTAATTGATTTGAATTAGCATCATATTCTTTTTTTATTTCAAATGCAATGTTTTCAATTTCATCGTTTGTTAATAGGTTTTCAAAGTCGCTTACAACTTTTAAAGTTGGCTCTGGAATAAATGCGTTTTGAGTAAAGCATATATTAAAAGCACATATTAATAGAAAAGTTATAATTTGTTTTAACATTATAAAATATTAATATATTTTAAATAAAGATGCGTAAATATTTGTTAATTACAAATAAAATTAAAAATGAATACTGTAAATTTAAACAATGATTTTGCGTGGTGAAAATTTAGTAAAACGTTACAAAACAAGAACTGTTGCTAATAACGTAAGCATTGAGGTTAAACAAGGTGAAATTGTTGGTTTACTTGGCCCAAATGGCGCGGGTAAAACCACATCTTTTTACATGATTGTTGGAATGGTTAAACCAAACAGTGGGAAAATTTTTTTAGATGATAAAGAAATAACTCATGAACCTATGTATAAACGAGCGCAATTAGGAGTAGGTTATTTACCGCAAGAAGCATCTGTTTTTAGAAAATTAAGTATTGAAGATAATTTAAAGGCCGTTTTACAAATGACCAAATTAACTGCAAAAGAACAAAACTTAAAAGTAGAAAGTTTGCTAGATGAGTTTGCATTACACCATGTAAGAAAAAACTTAGGCGATCAGTTAAGCGGGGGCGAAAGAAGACGAACAGAAATTGCTAGAGCTTTAGCAACTAGTCCTAAATTTATTTTGTTAGATGAGCCCTTTGCAGGTGTTGACCCCATTGCGGTTGAAGACATTCAAACAGTGGTAAGAAAATTAAAAGAAAAAAATATTGGAATTTTAATAACCGATCATAACGTTCATGAAACGCTTAGTATTACAGATAGAGCATATTTACTATACTCCGGTAGCGTTATTAAAAGTGGAACTGCCGAAGATTTAGCTAATGATGAGCAAGTAAGAAAGGTTTACTTGGGTCAAAATTTTGAATTAAGGAAGTGATTAACTTCTTTTTAACCCTCAATATATTCTCTGTTTTTAGTAATGTTTTTCAAGTAATTTTATGTAATCAATACATAATTTTGAACTAAAATTTGTCTATTAAGTAATTTGTGTTATATTTGACTTAACAAAATGTATATCAAGAAAAAGAAATAAAAAAATCACATATCAATAGCGTTTTTAGCTTAAATCTAAATCAAAAAACCGCGAATTTTTTGACTTCCAAATACAATACGATTAAAGTAAAAAAACGCCCGAAAGGGCGTATGTTTTTATTGTTCGTATTGTGGGTGCTTCGCGGTTACCTTGATTTGAACTTAAGAATAATACGCCCAAACTTTAAACATTATGAAATCTATTATTAAATTAACAACAACATTAGTTCTAACTAATTTTTTATTAAAATCTCAAACAACAAGCTATGGATTAGTCAATAAATTGAATGAGACGATAACAAGTGCCACTGATACCGCTAATTTGGCACCTATTGTTAAGGCTGCTCCCAACACATACGTTGTTAGTACAAATAACAAAGTTTCCTCAACTCAAAACGATATTAAAACCACTTGTTTAAATGGAAATATAGCAGTACAGTGGAGTCAACAACATAATGCAGGGGTTAATAAAGCGTTTAGCACTGCCAATGCAAGAGATAATGCCGGGAATATTATTGTGGTTGGAAGTACAAACACTGGAGGGATAAATGGTCAGGATATCACTGTAATTAAATACGCACCATCAGGTGGTATACCCATTTGGGTCAAATATTATAATGGACCGGGCAACAGTTATGACGTTGCTTCTTCACTAGTTGTAGATGCCGCAAACAATATTTATGTTACTGGAGCAAGTGTTGGAGGTTTTTTTCAACAAATAGATTATGTGACTATTAAGTTTAATTCAAACGGAACGCAACTATGGGCTTCTTTCTAGATACAATTTTAGCAACGGAATTGATATTCCGACAGGAATTTGCCTTGATAATTCTGGAAATGTAGTTGTTAGTGGAAGCAGTTCGTCTAATTCCTTTAATAGTAATATGGATTTTACAAGTGTAAAATATAATTCAACAACAGGAACACAATTACAGGTTCAAAGACAAGCGAATACAGGGAATGCAAAGGATGTTGTGACAGCTCAAACTAAAGATGCTTTTGGTAATATTTACATAACAGGCAGCACAAGCAGTAATGGAATTGATTTTGATATCCAAACCATTAAATATGATCAAAACATGAATTTAATTTGGGTGAAAACATTGGATGGTTATGGCAAAAGTGATCAAGGGAATGATATTGTTGTTGACCCATCTGGAAATGTATATGTTACAGGTTATTTAACAAGAACCAATCTTACAAAAGAATTGCTCTTATTGAAATATGATAATTTGGGTAATGTTATCTATCAAACGAAAAAACAACCATTATTTAATAACAGTGATGCCGAAGGAATCAAATTGCAATATAAAAGCGCAAATGAAATTTTTGTTGGGGGGAATTTCACGAAAAATAATAATAAGGATATTGCGGTCTTACGTTTCGATAATAATGGAAAGCAAACTTTGGAAACTGTTTATAATGGCATTAGCAATTTAAAAGACGAACTATTAGATTTACTAGTTGACAATAATTTTTTTATTGTAAGTGGGAAAACATTTAATGGAACTATAGATCAAAATATAACAATTAAATATGAATACAAAGATTTTAATCAAACCCCTGTCTTTATTAGTCCAACTGAAGAAGTTTCACAAAATGAATTAATTATTAGGTTTAATGTGAACGACTTAAATCTTCCAAAAATTAATGATAAAGGTTTTAAGTTTGGGATTCTAAGTGATTTTTTGAGTACCACAGTTTGCAATAGAATGGACTCAGTCTTGAATAAAGATTGTGTTTTTAGATCAGCAGACCTTGAGACAAGAAAGATTTTTTATAATGCAACAACTAATGATACAGTCTCCATTTCTAGAATGGGCAATCCGGTTAAGTTACCACCAGTATTTAGTAGTTTATTAATTCGTTTTCCTGAGTGTGTAAAGTTAAACACTATTATTAGTGAACTTAATGGAATTAGTAACCATATTGTCAGCTCAAATTACAATAGAGTTTACCGATTAGCCTCAAACGATCCTGAATTTCCTTTACAACATAGCTTAAAACAGTTTCCTTTATATCCAAATTCAAGCACAAATGTAGATTCAGCCTGGGCATTTACAACAGGGGAGAATTTCATTAAAGTTGGTGTTTTCGACTCCGGAATAGAGTTTAATCATTCAGATTATTCTGGTGCTAACACTGGCGGGTTCGATTATTTCAATAATTCAAGTTTATCAAATCAAGACGATGGAAATCACGGGACTGCAGTTTCAGGGGTAATAGGCGCCGTAAGAAATAATGGCATAGGGATGGCTGGTATAGCAGGAGGAGATGCTTCTATAGGTAAACAAGGAGTAACTATGCATGATTGCAAAGTATGTTCTTTTGGTTCATGTTACACTAATCATATTATTAATGGAATTTATACCGAAGTCACTAGTCCAAGCGTTGGCGGAAATGGCCTAAATGTTTTAAATTTTAGCATCGGTACTGGTGGGGCTCAAAATCCATTTAATTTATATTGGCCGGAAACCGAACAATTGAATTTAGCTAACAAACATGGAGTAGCAATGGCTGCTGCTAAAGGTAATTTTAATGCAGTAACTATTATTTTCCCAGCAGACATTAGTGACGAAATAGTTATGGCAGTTGGTTCATCAGGAACAGATGGGAATTATTGTGTTCTTGGCACTAATTGTTCAAATCTTTCTTCTCGTGGTTCTAATATTGATTTTATTGCACCCGGAACGGATTCTCTTGTAAAAACTCTTAATCCTGCCAACAGTTATTCTCGAAGAAGTGGCACTTCTGTTGCTGCACCTCATGCTGCTGGAGCTGCTGCATTGATGATGGGATACATAAATACTACAAGCCCTTCTTGGGACAATATTGCTGGAGAAGATTGTGAGTATATTTTACAACGAACAGCAACTGATATAACCACTGGTACTTATTCTGAAACCGTAGGCTACGACGAAGCAACTGGATGGGGAAGAATTAATATTGGAAGAGCATTAGCTAAAATAAAGAAAGGTTTTTACACTATAAAACATATAGACTTAACGCATTTTGCAACAGGAGTTAAAACATCTACTCCAATTGCAGTTAATGTGGTGCGAAATTGGCCTCAATTACAAGGGGTGCCTCAAGGGACGCATAACACAATTGTTTATGAACAAACCACTACATTAAACTTTTCTTTATCACCTACTCAAAGTTTGATAGCAGTTTGGCCACATACTAAGGAGTGTGTTGGAAACAGGGACTCAAGTACAATAAGGGTAGATCGTCCTTATTATTGCGAAGTTGTATCTTTCAGCCAAAGTCAAGTTGTTTTAAGAACTTATTTCCATTATTCTACATTACATAATAAATTTTACCCTGCAGATAATACTGGGGTAAATGCAGCTGCTTCTCTTTATATTTTTGATCCTACTGGTGTTATGAGTGTTAAGGAACTAGATAATACAATTTTCGAACTTCAATCTTTTCCAAATCCTACAGGTGATATTCTTTACGTTGACTTTTTTTGTAATAAGTCCGCAAAGGTTCAATTAATCTTGCGAGATATAATTGGTAAGACTCTTATGGTGGAGAATAGAAATATTGTTCCTGGTAATTACCAACATAAAATGGATATTCAAAATTTACCTTCTGGAGTTTATTTTTTGAGTATTGTTGATGATGAGGTAAGTCGAAAAACTATTAAAGTAATAAAAAAATAATTTATGATTTTGTTTTCGAGGTTTTTGATTTTTTTTATTTTGGTTTTCATGTTAAATTTTGATTTAATAGCTCAAACATTCGTTAGTGTTCAAAATCCAACAGTATTGCCAAACCAACCAAGTACAAGCAGTAATATTAAAATTGCAACTAGAGTTACTACTCCAAGCATTGGTTGGAAGGTATCAAGCAATTATAATATTCTTAGTTCGATTTCTACTATAGAATTAAAAGGTTCATACTGCGATGGATTATTACCAGGCGGAATTCCAATCAATGACACCTTGAGTATTGGAAATTTAGCTGTAGGGGTTTGGACAGTTAACTTCAGAGCCTATTATGGTAGTCAGTTTTTAACTAATTGCGGCATAACGGATAGTGTTTTAAAAACCGTTACATTTACTATTAGCTTAACAAATTCAATTAAGGATGATACAACGCCTACAGGATTTAGTATTTATCCAACTTTAGTTATAAATGATTTAAAAATAGATGTTATTGATGCTAATGCTAAATTGCCAATTGAGGTTGTAGTTATAAATTGTATTGGTCAAATTGTTGAAAGTTATTCATTACCGAATAAAACAAACTCATTAAATCTTAATCATTTAAAGCAAGGAATATATTTCGTGAAGTTGAAATCAGGACCTTCATCAAGCATTAAAAAAATAATCAAGAATTAATTCGATTTTTTTTATACAAAGGCACTGTACTGCAAGGCTCGCCATACATAATGCTTTTAACGTGTGGTTGTAACAATGCTGTTAATTGTACATAAGCATTTTTAGGTAAATCTACATCGCCACAACCTTTAATAACTATGCGCGCATCTTTAAATTCGTTAACTTCTATACCAGCCAACTTATCTGCAAATAAAAGTGTTTCTAATGTTTGTAAATCACCAAATATAATTTTACAGGCAAAAGGTTGCAGGGCAATGGTTAACAGCATATATGCCCAAGTAGGAACTATTGCATCTGCGGTACAAGTAAGTGCAACAAATTTATTTTTATAACTGCTCCAGTCTGTATTTTTAATATATTCTCTAAAATCTTTTTCTTTTAAAATTAACTCATTAAATAATAAAGGTTTTATATCAAAAAGAACTCTTTCTCCTTTGGTATAAAATTCTTCTAAATCAATAGTTACAATGCCACTATTACTTACTTTATTTACAATTTCTTCTTGCATTTTTCACATAAATCCAAGTTCAAGTTGAGCTACCTCGCTCATCATTTCTTTTGTCCAACTGGGTTCAAAAGTTAAAACTAATTCGGTTGAACTTATACCTTGTAATAATTTACATTTACCTTCAACTTCTGCGGGTAATGTTTCTGCCGCAGGACAGTTAGGTGAGGTTAATGTCATAACAATTTTTAAATTATTCTCTGCATTTAAATGTAGTTCATAAATCAAACCGAGTTCCCATACATCAACTGGTATTTCTGGGTCATAGCAAGTTTTAATTTCATCAATTACCCTTTGCATTAATTCAGTATTTTCAGTTACAATTATTGCTGCCATTCAATTTACAAAGTTATAATATTTTTTAGAATTAATCTAAATAAAATTATAATCCCCCTTCTTTTAGTCGCTCAGCATTTTCGGCAAATTGTAACTTATCAATCATTTCTTGAATGTCGCCATTTACAAAGTTTTCTAAATCGTATAAAGTTTCATTAATTCTATGATCAGTAATTCTATTTTGAGGGTAATTATACGTTCTAATTTTTGCGCTTCTATCTCCTGTAGTTACCATAGTTTTACGACGCTTACTTACTTCTTCTAAACGCTTTTGATATTCAATATCGTATAACTTACTACGTAACATTTGCATTGCTTTTTCTCTATTACCAAGCTGGTTACGCTCAGTTTGGCACATCACAACCATTCCACTTGGTTTATGTGTTAAAATAACTTTACTTTCTACTTTATTTACATTTTGTCCACCTGCTCCACCGCTTCGGGCGGTTTGCATTTCTATATCGCTTTCTTTTAATTCAACATCAAATTCTTCGGCTTCGGGTAATACAACAACTGTTGCAGCACTTGTATGAACTCGACCTTGGGTTTCTGTAGCAGGCACACGTTGTACACGGTGTACGCCACTTTCAAATTTTAAAACGCCATAAGCTCCTGGCGCAATTACGTTAAAAATAATTTCTTTATAACCGCCCATTGTGCCTGGGTTACTATCTACTACTTCAATTTTATAGTTTTTGTTTTCACAAAAACGGCTATACATTTCAAATAAATTACCTGCAAAAATACTGGCTTCATCGCCACCTGTTCCTGCACGTAGTTCCATTACACAGTTTTTAGAATCTTCAGGGTCTTTCGGAATTAACATTAATCGAATTTCTTCGGTTAATTTATTTTCTTTTTCTCTGTTTTCCTCCAATTCTATTTTAGCCATTTCTAAAAAATCTTTATCTTTTTCGTTAGCTAAAACTTCTTTTGCACTTTCTATATTGCTTAATGTTTTTTTATAATCGTTAATTAACTCAACAACTTCGCCTAATTCTTTGTACTCAATATTTAATTTTTTAAATAACTTCATATCTGAAACTGTCGCAGGATCAGATAATTTTAATTCGACATCTTGGTATCTTCTTTTTATTTCTTCGAGTTTGTCTAACATTTTAACAATTTAAAATAGCCTATAAAGATACAGTATTTTCCTAATTAAGTAATTGAAATTTTTAATACTTTTGGTTATTAACCTATAGTGTAAATATGAAAAATATTTTTTTACATTTCTTTTTAATTTTACTAATTTATTCTAAAAGCATAAACGCTCAAGATTATCTTGGTTTACAAAGTTCTAATTATGCAGGAGTATCAAGCATATACTCTAATCCGGCAAATATTGCTGATAATAGAATGAAGTTTGATTTAGTACTTGGTGGAATTAACTTTATTGCCGAAAATAATTATGTTTCGGTTAAACGCTCTGCTTTAAAATACGAAGGAAAACTTACTGACCCCTCAAACATAAAAATGCCTGCATCGTGGGATAATTACGATAAAAATTCGCCTGATTATTGGCGAAATAATTTTAGAATCGTAAACTCTAAAGGAGATAAAACTGTTTATTCTAAAACTAGGGTTACTATGCCTTCGTTTATGGTAAACATTAATAATAAAAACTCCATTGCGTTTACTTGGAGTATAAGAAATTACTTAAATGTTGATGGTATTTCTCAAGATTTAGCAACCCTTGCTTTTCAAGAATTTAATTACCCAAGTTTATTTATTCAAAAATTAGAAAATAAACGTTTAAGTATTCAAGAAATGGCTTGGGCAGAATATGGTTTAACTTATGGAAGAGTGTTAAAACAAGACGGTGCGCATTTTTTAAAAGCAGGAGCAACAGTAAAATTATTGCAAGGTTTAGGTGCAGCCTATTTTTTTGTTGATAATTTAAAATACGAATTTATAGCAGATACAACCCTTTCATTATTTCAATCACATGTTCAATATGGCCATAGCGATAATGTAGATTTTACAAACCAAAACAATATTAAATATCAATTTAAATCTTACCCTGGTGTTGGGTTTGATGTGGGCATGGTTTATGAGTGGAGGCCCGATTTTGAAAAATACAAATACGATATGGATGGCGAAAAAGGTTTATGGAGAAATGATCAAAATAAATATAAATTAAAACTAAGTTTAGCAGTTAATGACATTGGAAGTATAAGATATAAATTAGGGACGTTAGCTAATAATTTTCAAGCAGATATTGGATATTGGAATGTAAAAGATGTTAAAGTTAACTCTGTTGGAGGATTTGATACATTAATGTTAAATATGTTTCCTAGCAAAAGAGAGGGTGATGATTTTAGAATGATGTTACCAACTACAATAAATGCAAATGCTGATTACCATATTTGGAAACCATTTTATGTAAACTTTATGGTTAATGCTGGTAATTTTTATAAAAATAAAGCAACAAAAGTTACTGAATATTCTCTTATTAGTTTAACTCCACGTTTTGATCATAAATGGTTTGGTGTATCTGTTCCTATTAGCTGGGGCTCTATAGCTTCTGTAAGACACGAAGATTTAATGTTAGGTTCTATGGTTAGATTAGGCCCATTGGTTTTAGGTGTAAATAACTTACTTGGTTTAGTTTCTAAAGATATGTATGGTGTTGATTTTTATACCATGCTTAAAGTTCCTATACCTTACGGTAAACCTAAAGACAAAGATAAAGATGGAATTAGTAACAAAAAAGATTTGTGTGTTGATGTACCAGGAGTTTGGGAATTTATGGGTTGCCCTGATAAAGATGGAGATCATATACAAGATAAAGATGATAAGTGCCCTGATGTTGCAGGTGTAAAAGAATTACAAGGTTGCCCTGATAAAGATGGAGACGGAGTTACAGATTCTGAAGATGCTTGCGTAGATGTGCCAGGCTTAAAAGAATTTAAAGGATGTCCTGATAAAGACGGTGATAAAATTATTGATAAAGACGACGAGTGCCCTGATGACGCAGGTTTAGTTGAATTTATGGGTTGCCCTGATAAAGATGGCGATGGAACACCTGATAAACTAGATGCTTGTCCAGATTTATTTGGTCCAAAAGAATACAAAGGTTGCCCTGATAAAGATGGAGATACTGTTTTAGATAAAGACGATGCTTGCCCTGATGTTAAAGGCCCAGTTGAAAATAAAGGTTGCCCATATCCTGATACAGATAAAGATGGAGTGTTTGATAAGGACGATGCTTGCCCAACTACACCAGGTTTAGTTGAGTTAAAAGGTTGCCCACCTCCTCCACCAATGAAAGAAGCTGAAAAGAAAATTTTAGAAAAAGCTTTTGAAAGTTTAGAATTTGCTACAGGCAAGGATATTATTAAAAAAGTATCATATGCATCATTAAATGATTTAGCTAAATTAATGGTTGAACATAAAACAGATTGGAAATTAAAATTAAGTGGACATACAGATAACCAAGGTGATGCTGCAAAAAACATGAAATTATCTGAAAAACGCAGTAAAGCAGTTAAAGCTTACTTAGTTAAAAAAGGTGTGCCAGTTGATAATATTGCCACAGAGTGGTTTGGCTCAACTGTTCCTATTGCAGATAATAATACAGAAGCAGGAAGACAAAAAAACAGAAGGGTTGAAATGAAAGTGAATTTTAGAGAAGGAAGTGAAAAATTAGAAAAGAAATTTTAAACAAACTTTAACTAATAAAAACCGCAGATTAATACTCTGCGGTTTTTTGTTTTTACTACTTTTATTTAATTCAAAAAAAATAATTTGAAAAGAAAACAAATATTATTTTATTTTTTTCCAACGTTACTCGCTTTTTGTTTGCCTTTTGGCGGCTATGCTCTATCTTATATTATAATTGGTTGGTTGGCTTTATCTTTTTTTAATTTAAAAAAAGAAAAATTAATTTCCGGAATTAAAAAACCACAATTTATACTTAGTTTGTTTTTTTTTATTTACACACTAATATCTGCTATAGCTTTTGATGGAGTTGAAAAATGGAATAGCATTGAAATAAAATTAAGCTTTGCTATAATGCCTTATTTATTTTTTTGTTTTGAATATCCATTTATAATTATTCAACGCATTATTGTTGGTTTTGTATCTGGGAGTTTTTTTGCTTGTATTATACTTTTATGTAGAGGGATTTATTTTGCAGTTAATGGTCAAACAAACTATTTAACCTACTCCGATTTTTCTTATTTTATGCATACAGCCTATTTTTCGTTGTATTTATGCTTAGCGTTATTAATTATAAATTTATATTACCCAATTTGGTTCAAGTCTGCTCGTTCACTTCTTAATTTTTCAAAAATAATGGGAGTACTTTTTACAGTTTGCATTCTTTTATGTGCATCAAAAATTGGCATTTTATGTTTAATATTAGTATATGGTTTTATTGGTTTTACAAAATTTAAAGGCAAATTAACTTTAACTAAAGGTTTAATAATTTTTGCATCATTGGTAGTTTTGTTATTAGCCACACTAAAATTTGTACCTGCAGTTTATGCAAGGTTTGATAATTTAATCCATTTAAATATTAATCAACTCAACAAACAGTCAAGCGAAAGTTCAGAAGTAAGAGTATTAATTTGGGAACAATGTTTAGATATAATTAAAACTAATTTTTTTATAGGCGTTGGTGTAGGAAATGCAAATGATACTTTATATCATTATTATGCAAAATATGGATTAACAGGTGCGTTAGACCATAAATTAAATGCGCATAATCAGTTTTTTCAAACAGGAATTGGTTTAGGCATATTAGGGGTATTACCTTTGTTAGTGCTTTTAATGTTTGGTTTATATAAAACTATTAAAACTAATTTTATTTTATTTGTTTTAAGTTTACTTATAATTTTAAATTTTTTAACCGAAAGCATGCTTCAATCAGCGGCTGGTGTACTTTTTTTCTGTTTCTTCACTAATTTATTTTTTAATTTTAATTCGAAAACATTAAGTGAAAATAAGGAATAAAATAGTTTTATTATTTTTAATAATAGTTTCAATTAATAAAGGTCAAAATTTTTCGTGGCCTTTAGATAGCCCAATTATAATTACTGGGAATTATGGTGAGTTAAGACCAAATCATTTTCATGCAGGGATAGATTTTTCAACTGGTGGTAAAATAAATAAACCCATTTACGCAACTGCATCTGGTTATGTATCTAGAATTAAAGTTAGTGCTACTGGATATGGCAAAAGTATATACATTACACATCCAAATGGGATAGTTAGTGTGTATGCTCATTTAAACTCATATAATAAATTAATTGCAGAACTTGTTTTAAAAAAACAATACGAATTAAAAAGTTTTGAAATTGATTTTAACTTAAATCCAAACACAATAAATATAACTAATAAAGAAATGATTGGCTTTTCTGGCAACACAGGAAATTCAACAGGGCCGCACCTCCATTTTGAATTACGTAACGAAAAAACTGAAGTACCTGCAAATGTTTTAAATTATTTTAAAATAAACGATACTGTTAAACCTAAATTAAATGCAATTGCAATATATAATTTAGCAGATACAACAATGCCTCATGTTTTAGCAACATTAAAAATTAAAACTGATAAAAATAATTTATTACGATTATACAAAGACACCATTAGTTTAAAATATAATATTTTAGGTTTAGGTTTTAGTGGCTTTGATTTAATGCGAGATAAAGGAAGTATTAATAACATATTTGCTGCATCTGTAACACTTGACAATAAATTAATTTATAATCATGAATTAAACAATATTTCATTTGCAGATCAAAGGTATGTTAATGAGTTTAGCGAAGTAATTGAAAAACAAAAATACCAACGTTGTTTTATACCTACCTTATTTCCTAAAGAAATGTATTCTACCTATTTTAGAAAAGGAAGAATTATACTAACCGATACACTTGTTCATGAAATAACCTTAACAGTTAGTGATGAAGCATATAATCAATCGGTTTTAAAATTTTGGATAAAAGCTAAAAAGCTGGCGCCTTATTTGCCCCCTACAATTAAAAGTAACGATTTTGTAGATTGTACAAAAGATTTTTTAATCTTAAAAAATAAACTACAAATATTTATACCAGCAAACACATTATATAAAAGCACAAATTTAATTTTTGAAAATACAATTGAAAGAAGTGGGAAATTAATAATTTTACCAAGCGAAGCTAATTTAAAATCAACAAGTATTGTAGGATTTGAAGTTCCTAAAAAATACCTATCTGTTAAAAATAAATTAATTTTAAACAGTGGGGTTAATACTTTTATTCCTATAAATGTAAACGATTCTATATTTTATTCAGTTAAAAATTTTGGTTGGTTTCAATTAAATGTTGATACGATTAAACCTAAAATAAAACTACTTTATAGAGTTACTAAAACAAAAACACAAAAAAATATTAATTCAATTGATTTTAAAATTACAGACGATGAAAGTGGTATAGGGAAATACAATTTGTATATTAATGATAAATGGGCTTTGGCCGAATATGACGCAAAAAATGATTTACTTAATTACACAATTGATGGTGAAACCCCAACAGGCAATGTTAAATTTAAATTAGAAATTGAAGATAAAGTTAAAAATGTAAATACATTAAACTTTGAACTAGATTTAAAATAAAATTCTATACTGTGGCAATACAAAAAATTTAAGTTGATAGGTTGTATTTATTTTTTGTGAATTAATATCATAAACTTGCTGAAACACATTATTATTTTGCGTTAAATTTTGAACATCAACGCTAAACTCATGCGTTGTGTTTTTAAAATTAAGTCTAAACCCTGGCTTTACGTCAATTCTAAAATAATCGGGGTATTTGTTTTCATAGGCATGAGTACCATCTCTAATTTCATCTTTAGCCAAAATACTTGCGTTTAAATTTATTGGCACATAACGTTTACCTCCAGCATAGGTTGAACGAACATCAATAATTAAAATGTATTTGTCGTTTAATTTAAACTCTTTTCCTCCAAGTAAATTAAAAACATAATTACCATTAAATGCAGTATTTCTTAAAACATTGTCGCTTCCTTTATATTTACTTTCAAATAAACTTGTGGTAAATAAAAAATAATATCCTTTACTGTAAAATTTTTCTAATGTTATTTCTAAGCCGTAATTATAACCCGTTCCTTTACTTACTAAATTAGTAATATTAGGACTTGTAAAATCTGCACCAAGATTTAAAACAGAAAAATAATCTGGTGTATTTTTAACTGGAGCATTAAAAATATATTGATAATAAAACTCAGTTTTTAATCTAAAATTTTGAGCAAAATTTATATCATAAGCAACTATTGCATGAGCAGCTCTTGTAAAATCTAAATTTTTATTGGTTTCTACTCTTTGTCCATTTATACTATCGCTTGCAAAATAAATATAAATAGGTTGTAATTGTGAATGCATTCCTGCTCCTAAACTTAAACTTTGTTTTTGATTTATATTGTATTTTAAACCTAAACGTGGTTCAATAGCATTGCTATTATTTAAGAAAAAAAACTGATTACTAACACCAGTATTTAAAGTGAGTTTATCATTAAATTTATGTTGCCATTGAATAAACGCTCTTGATAAACTAGTTACACCATTGTAATTTCTAAGTGTAATAAATGTTTTAGTACCAAATAAATAATCAATACTATCTACAAACAAAGTATTAAAAACATCTGTATAAATTCCAAGATTTAAAAAATTACGCGAATTAAATTTTTTATTATAAGTAGTGTTAAAAGAATATTTAATGGTTTGCGTTTTTTGTCTGTATTCTGGCTTTAAGTTTTTTGGAGTTTTAAAAGAAGTGTCAAGTCTATCGACTAAAATATGATTATATGTACCACTTATACCAATATTTGTTTTTACGTATGCATTATTTTTTAATAAATAGGTATGAGTAATTCCACTTGCCCCAACATAAGATTTAAAATAGGTATCTCTTGCGCTAAAGCCAAACAAATCGTTATCCTTAGATTTATTACTTTCTAACAAAGCAATGTAACTTGTGCCACCAATTCCCCAAAAAGAAATTTTACCAATTTTTTTTGTTTGAAAATCTGTTTTAAAAGTAACATCTTGATATTGAGGGATTGCATCTCCGGTTCCAAAATCAATATTTAAAGCTTTAAAAATAGATAAAGTAGAATATCTATAATTTATCAAAAATGATGAATTTTTCTTTTTATTAAAAGGGCCTTCTGCGCCCAATTCAAAACCATTAAAGCCAACTTGACCTAAAAATTCAAATTTTTCAGTATTCCCTTGTCGCATTTTTAAATCAAAAACGCCAGCTGTTGCGTTACCGTAATCTGCTGCAAAAGCACCAGTCATAAAATCGCTATTTGCTAATGTGTTATTATTTAAAATACTTACGGGGCCTCCAGTGCTACCAGAGTTTCCAAAATGATTTGGATTAGGGATATCTAACCCATTTAATCGCCATAAAATTCCTAATGGCGAATTTCCTCTAATTATAATATCATTTCTACTATCGTTTGCTCCACTTACACCAGCAAAATTTGCAGCCATTCTTGCCGGGTCATTTCTACTTCCTGCATATCGAGCAGCTTCTTCGGCACTAAAAACTCTTGAACTAACAGTACTCATTTTATTGTTTGTTGCTGTTTTATCTTGCTCTGCAACAACTTCAACTTCTGTTCCCTGAATTACATTTTCTTCTAACTCATAAACATTTATGTTTTCTTTACCTGAATTTAATACTACAATTTGATACTTTTCTTTATACCCAATTAATTGGATTTTAATTTGCCATCTTCCAATTGGCACATTTGTAATTTTAAACTCACCATTATCATTTGTAGTTGCATTTAAAATTGGTTTTGTATTTAATACTTGTATTACAGCACCAGGTAAAGGATACTGACTTTGTTTATCAAGTACAGTACCTTTTATTGTTTGATTTAAAGTTTGAGAAAATATTTCACCTCCTAAACAAAACAAAGTAAAAAAGGTTAATATTATTGTTTTCATTACAATTACCGTTTAATTAATTTAGGCAAATGCCTAACTCGTAAACAAGCTAATTGATTAGAGCATCTGCTTGCGCTTATTTCGTAATAATCTAATGTAAAATCATCTTCTTTAATTGTTAGTTTGTAATTAGGCTTTGCCCACTCTTTAACTAAACAAGTTTTATGAAAATCTGTAATTGGAGAACCATCTGGTGTTTTTTTTAATACTTTCCAAGGTTCAAATAAAAAATATTCGCCAGGTAGATATTTTACAACAACCTTACCACTATCGTTTGTAATTAAAGTATCTACACATTTATTATTTTGAAAAATGTAAAATGTTTGTTTATCTAATGGGCGTTCTATTGTAGCAGCTTCGTATTGTTTAGGAGTGGGTTTTGCATTACCACAATAGGGTTGCTTATATCTAAATTCTAATTCCACTTTAAACTTTTTTTGTGCAATTAATTGTAGTTGTATTATTGATAAAAAAATAATTAAGTATTTCATATATTAATTAAGGTGTTGTTGATGATACTGGTAAAATTTTGCCATTAAAAAAATGATGTCCTGTGCATGTAAAATTATAAATAAAAGTGGCCATTTCATTTGGTAATAATGGTGTTTTATAGCCTGGAAATGCCTTTGCTAACATTTCGGTTTGCACAGCACCAATTGCTAAACAATTTACAGAAATATTTTTTGTTTTTAATTCTTCGGCTAAACATTCTGTTAACCCACTCAGTGCAGATTTGCTACTACTGTATGCACTTAACCCTGCGAACTTTGAGCTTCCTTGAAAACCGCCCATGCTACTAATATTAACCACATGACTTTTATTAGTTTTTCCCATAAAAGGCACAAGTGTTTGTGTTAAAAGAAATGGGGCAATTAAATTAGTTGCGTAAACATTTTCTATTTCTACTTTTTTAATTTTTAAAAAATCTTTATTTAAAATTAAACCCGCATTATTAATTAGAGCAAATACAGGTTTTTTAAGGTTTTTAATTAAATTTTTTAAATTCAAAAGAGATTTTTCTTTAGTTATATCAGCTTTTACAGATAAAATATTTGTTGTATTAAAAGTGTTAATATAGTTTTCAATACTTTTTGTGTTTCTCGAAATAGCAATGATAAGGAAATCAGAATTGCTTGAAAATTGTTTTACCAATTCAAAACCAATTCCTTTTGATGCGCCTGTTATTACTACCAACATTTTATGTAAATTTGAAGTACAAATATAATAAATGACTTCATTTAAACTGTTTATATTATTAGTTTTTTCATGCTATTTATCATATGGTCAAACAGACAATGTATACACTGGCGATACTGCAAAAGTAAACGCTCAACACAAAACAAAAACTAAAAACAACGAATGGGAAAAAAAGTTTTTTTTTGGAGGAATGATTACTCCAGTTTTTTCGAGTTATGCCTTTTATGTGGCAGGTAACCCTCATGTTGGCTACAGAGTAAGCGAAAAGCTATCAGTTGCAGCTGGCGCTACAGGCATTTACACAAGTCAAAGAATTGGGGGCATAGTATATAGGCAGGGAGTTTATGGTCCTTTTGCTTATTCTAGATACTTTTTAACTCCAAACTTTTTTGGTCAAGTTCAATACGAATTATTAAGTCAGCAAAATTACTTAAACATAAATTCCCCATATAAAAGAGTGTGGCAACCTTATGGTTTTTTTGGAGGGGGGTACATGCAAAAATTTGGCGATAGAAGTGGTGTAGTTTTTTCTATTTTGTACAATGTTTATGCTAATCAAAACTCAGTTTACTCAAACCCATTAGTGCAAATTGGTTTTAATTTTGGTTTGTAAAAGTATTTCATTTTTGTTGTAACAACTAGGCTTGTATTTTATTATATTTGAGAAATAGTTATGTTTAAAAAAATTGTATTCTTATTTTTAATTTTTGGCTTTTTTACAACAATTACACAAGGCTGTTTTTTATTTAGAGGAAAAAACAAATGTGATAGTTGCCCAGGAATTATAAAACATAAAAAAACAAGAAAAAGCACCAAAGGCAGTATTTAAGCTAACTGTGCTTTAACTTTTGGCTTTAATTTTTCCTTTAATAATAAAACTTTGAGGAAATTCTATTTGAATTTTTTTTAATTGCTCGGTTGCTTCCAATTTAGATTTAAAAGCTCCAGCCAACACAACAAAATTGGGCTGTTGGTAATCTATATCGCTATCAATTGTATTAAACTTTTGCGAAAATTTTGTTTTAATCAATTTTGCAGCTTCTCTATCAATCCCAAAATAAATTTTAATACGGTAGCCATCTGTTTCGCCTCCTGTTAATTTATGATATTCTGCTTTTTTTTCTATTAGTTGTTTTAATTTAAGTTGTGTTTGTGTTTGATTTTCTTGAGCTTTAATTTGAAAACCAAAACATAATAACAGAACTATAAAATAAAACATTTTCATTACTCAAATTTAATTAATTATTCTGTATAAAATACAATAGAATAATCACACTCAAAAATTGAATTTGAATTTAACTTTATTATTCCGTTTTTATTTATAAATTGTTGGTTGTGTGAATAACAGTCTGTAATGCCATACCAAGGCTCTAAACAAATAAACTTAGTAGTGTTTGGTTTTGTCCAAATACCAAAAAAAGGCCAATTTTCGCAATACATTTTTATTGAATGTGTTTTAGCATTATTTAGCAATTCAATTTTATTTATTTGATTTTTTTCGAGAACAATTGCGTCGTTATCAAATAAACTTGAATTAAGTTTTAATTTGTTATTTTGAATTTCAATAACTTCATATTTATTTTCAATTAACCCATTATTTAATTTAGTTGATATTAGTTTAGTTTTATCTATTAATAATGAATACTCATTTAAATTACATCCATTGTATGTAGTATTAAATGCAGGATGTGCGCCAATGCTAAAATAAATTTCGGAATTACTTTGATTAATTACAGTGTAATTAATTTTTAAACAATTATTTTCTAATGTATAAACAATTTGAAGTTTAAATTCGAAAGGGTAGTTTAATTTAGTATCTACATTACTGGTTAATTCAAATTTAAGCTGATTAGTATTGGAACTTATTAAAGTAAAATTTAAATCTCTTGCAAAACCATGTTGTGGTAAATTAAATAGTTTATTACTAAACTCAAATTGGTTGTTAATTAATTTACCTACAATTGGAAATAAAATTGGCGCATGTCTTTTCCACTCATCGCCAGCTTGCCAAATGTATTCATAATTGGTTTTAGAATCAATTACACTACAAAGTTCGGCACCAAAAAGATTAACTTTTATTTTTAAAAATTCGTTTTGTAAGTTGTGTTGCATTTTTACAAAAAAATAATTCCGGGGATTTCGTTTGCTTTTTGGTAAACGTTTGTAATACTATCAACATCAACTACTACTTGCTTTGCAGTTATACTAGTATATTTTCCACTGCTACTTTCTTTTATATGTATTTCAGCATCTTCATCAAATAGCGTTTCAACTAAAGCTATTAACCTATTTTCGCTCTTAACAATAAATTTAAACATATAAACTGTAGGGAAAGTTGTTGTTTCTAACAATTTATTTCTGAAGTTATTTAATTCATCTGGACTCATTCTTGAAAATAGTGTTTATAAATTAATAAAATACCAAAACAAACTAATAAAATGCCTGTTAAACGATTTATTGAAATCATTATTTTTTCGGTTAAAAATTTATTAAGCTTTGCCGATGCGCTAATTTTACCTAACTCAACTAACCAAACCAAAGCTAAAGTAATTGAAAAAAACACAAGCATTTTAATTACTGAATAATCTAAACTTTTACTAACAGCTGTAACATTACCTAACCAAATAAACCAAACTGCAGGGTTTAATAAGTTTAAAAAAAAACCTTTAAGTAGCATTGATAATGTGCTTGGAACTTTAATTTCTATTGTATCATTTGTTTTTTTAATGGGTTTGCGAAAATAAAGTGAACCAAATATTATTAAAATAATACCTGCCAAAATACCCATAAATCTTTGTGTTTTATCATCTTGAATAACATTGGTTGCTCCAAAATGTACAAGTAAAATAATTAATACGCACAAAAAAAAGTCACTTAACACAACGCCCGTTGCAAGCATTGCTCCGGTTTTATAACCATGTTTTATTCCTGTATTTATTAAAGCAAAAAATGCTGGCCCAAACGAAAATGTGAGAAATAAAACAATTATAAATATTTGGGTTATTAAACTTATCAATTTTAATTGTTGTTTTTATTATTTAAAAAGGCAAGCCATTCATTTAAGTGTTTTCCTTTTAATACTCTAGGAAATTTGCTTTGTCCGCCAAGTTTATTTTTACTTGCTAAAAAATCAATAAAAGTTTGATTTGGTAAAATTGTAATTAAAACTTCTTTTAATGCATGTTGTCTTTCAACCGCATAATCATCATTTAATTTTTTTAAATGATTGTCTATTCTTTCTTTAACTACATTTTCATCTACATTTTTATCAACTCCAATGTACCAATGGTGTGCAAATAAACCTTGGTATCTTTCGCCTACAACACAATATTCGTTACTTATTATTCCTAGTTCGTTAGTTGTTAATTTAAGAGCTTGGTTCATATTATCTACACTTAAATGTTCGCCACACAAGCTTAAAAAATGTTTAGTTCTTCCAGTAATAATTATTTCGCTACGTTGTACATTAGTAAATCTTATAGTGTCTCCAATTAAATAACGCCAAGCACCAGAACTGTTAGTAATTAAAAGTGCATATTCTACTTTTTCACTAACATCGTTTAAAGTAAATGCTTTTGCAGTTGGTTTTATATTTCCCTCTAAGTCAAAATTATCTTCGTTAAACGGAACAAACTCCAGAAACATTTTGTTATCTGTAATTAATTTCATTGCTTGTTCATCATTTGGACGTTCTTGGTAAGCAATAAATCCTTCGCTAGCTAAATAGGTATCTAAATAAATTAAAGGCTTTGCGCATAAATTGTTAATGCTTTCTTTATAAGGATGAATTGCTACACCTCCGTGCACATAAACTGATAAATTTGGCCAAATATCATTTATGTTTTTTACATTATAATATTTTATTATTCTTTCAAACACAATTTGTATCCAAGCAGGTACACCACAAATAAAACCAACATCCCAATTTTTTGCGTTTTTTACAATTGCATCTAATTTTTTTTCCCAGTTTTCTATCGATCTTATTTCTGGACCAGGTAAAGTAAAGTTTTGAAACCAACGTGGTTGAGTACCTGTAGTAATACCGCTTAAATCGCCACTAAAATTAGTACCGTTGTAACTTAAATTTGTACTTCCTCCAACAAATAAAATTTCGGTTTCATACTGTTCTTTAGTAAAATTAAAATTTCGGGTTGAAAGAATTTGTTTAAGTGTTCCTTTATGAATTGTTTTAATAAAATCTTTAGTAACAGGAATGTGTTTACTGCTGCTTTCGCTTGTACCTGAACTCAAAGCAAAATATTTAATTTTACCTGGCCAACAAACATCTTTTTCACCTTTTAATGAACGGTGCCACCAGCTATCAAATATACTTTGGTAATCATAAATTGGTACAGTTTTTTGGAAGTACTCAACTGGATCTGACATTAAATCCATGTCACTAAAATTATATTTTTTTCCAAAACTTGTAAATTGCGCTTTATGAATAAGTTTTTTAAGTTGCCTTTGTTGTTGAGAATAGGTGCTTTTTAAAGTCGGTATTTTTGACCTTATATTAATTGCACCTTTAATTATAGAACCTAGAATTGGCATTTTTTATTTTAAAATTATTTAATGTATCTAAAATCTTGATTGTTTTTAATTGATTTAACAGAATGATAAATTAATTGAATAACATCTTCTACATCTTGCTTATCAACGCTTTCAACAGTTGTATGCATGTATCGTAAAGGTAATGAAATTAGTGCTGAAGCAATGCCATCTGTACTATATGCAAATGCATCTGTATCTGTACCAGTACTACGCGCTGCAGCTAAACGCTGAAAATGAATTTTATTTTTATTTGCATTTTCAATAATTAATTTAAGTAAATTATTTTGTACTGCTGGCGCATAACTTAATACAGGGCCTTTTCCACAACTTAAATCACCGCTACTAATTTTATTCATCATTGGCGTGTTGGTATCATGACAAACATCTGTAACTATTGCAACATTAGGCTTTATTCTACGCGCTATCATTTGAGCCCCGTTTAAACCCACTTCTTCTTGTACTGAGTTTACAATATACAAACCAAAAGGTAATTTATCTTTATTTTGTTTTAATAATCTTGCAACTTCTGCAATCATAAACCCGCCAATTCTATTATCTAATGCACGTCCTGTGTAATAACGATTGTTTAATTCCATTAATTCATCTTCGTAGGTAATTACACAACCAACATGTACGCCAAGTTCAGCAACTTCTTTATCTGACTTACATCCTAAATCTAAAAAAATATTTTTTAATGTTGGTGTTTCTTCTTTACCAGGTTCGCGTACATGAATTGCAGGCCACCCAAATACAGCTTTTACAATTCCTTTTTCGCCATGTATATTAACTCTTTTGCTTGGAGCAATTTGATGGTCGCTTCCTCCATTTCTACACACATAAACAAAGCCATCTTTTGTAATGTAATGCACAAACCAACTAATTTCATCGGCATGTGCCTCAATAACTACCTTGTATTCAGCTTTTGGGTTTATAACACCAACTGCTGTTCCGTAAGTATCAACAAAAGAATCATCGATGTAAGGTTTAATATAATCTAACCATACTCTTTGCCCAGCGCTTTCAAAACCTGTTGGCGAAGCAGTATTTAAGTATTTGTATAAAAACTGTTTTGAGTTTTCTGTTAAAATTGTTTTTGATTTTTTTTCTTTGTGTTTTGACATAGCATTTTAATTTAAATTAAATCGAATAAATTATTTACACCTATTGTTCTAGATTTTATAAAACCTTCGGCATATTGGGCACCAATTGCTCTTCCAAATACATTCATTTTTGATTTTACAAAATCTAAGTAATGTTCGCCTGAAATTGGCGTAATAGGTTCAGTTGAATTTGGATTAAAAAATTGTGATTCAAAAGCATTTATTGCTGCAAATTTTTTATCAATAAAATTAGTTACATCTATAACTAAATCTGGCTCCATATAATTATCTTGTATGTAATGATAAAGTGCTTTAGGGCGCCAAGGTATTTGTTGTTGTTTATTTATTACTGTTTCTATTTTTGATAAGCCACTGTAAAAACAAGCATCTGCGGTTAATTTAGCTGCTCTTCCATGGTCTGGGTGTCTGTCTAAAACAGCATTTGCTAAAACAATTTCGGGTTTAGTTTCTCTTATAATTTCTATAATTGGGATTAAGTTTGATTGATTGTTTTCAAAAAAACCATCTTTAAGCGATAATTGTTTTCGAAATGATACACCTAATAGTTTAGCCGCATTTAAAGCTTCTTTAGTTCTTAATTCTGAATTTCCTCTTGTACCTAGTTCTCCTAAAGTTAAATCTAAAATACCAACTGTTTTTCCTAATGCAATATGTTTTAAAATTGTACCTGCACACGAAAGTTCAACATCATCTGGGTGCACACCAATTGCTAAAATATCTATTTTCATTTAAGTTAAATTAGTTTTGACTTTGATTTAATTTTTTAATTACATCGTTAAGTTTATCATTTAATTTTGGTAAACTTCTAAACAACACATAACTTCTTTTATATTCTCCAATAGTAAATGCAGGTGATCCTTGAACAATTTCGCCTTCTTTTTCAATGCTTGCTCCTATACCGCTTTGCCCCGCAATTTTAACACCATCAGCAATTTTTAAATGTCCTGCAATACCAACTTGTGCAGCAATCATACAATTTTTACCAACTTTAGAACTTCCGGCAACTCCGGTTAAACCAGCAATTACAGTATTTTCTCCAACCTCAGCATTATGCGCTATTTGAACTAAGTTATCTAACTTAACGCCTTTACGTAAAATTGTACTACCCATTGTTGCCCTATCAATACTAGAATTTGAACCTACCTCAACATAATCTTCTAATACTACGTTTCCTATTTGTGGCACTTTCGCAAATACTTCTCCTTGGTTATTTGGTGCAAACCCAAAGCCATCAGAACCAATAACAGTATTGGCATGTACGGTACAATAATTGCCAATAACACAATCGTGGTAAATTTTTACACCAGAATTTATTACTGTGTTATTCCCAATTTTACAATTATCGCCAATAAATGTTTGGGGAAATATTTTTACATTATCGCCTATTGTTACATTTTTGCCAATGTATGCAAATGCACCTACATAACAATTATTACCTAATTTAGCATTATCGCTTATAAAACATGGTTGCTCTATTCCTGTTTTTTCACCTTTAATTTCGGCATATATCGATAGTAATTTCGCAAAAGATTCGTATGCATTTTCAACTCTAATTAAAGTAACACCAACTTGAATGTTTTTTTCGAGTTTAAACTCTTTATTAATAATTACAATGCTTGCATTAGTAGAGTATAAAAAGTTATTATACTTTGGGTTGGCTAAAAATGATAGGGTTCCTGGTGAACCATCTTCAATTTTACTAATATTATTTACTTTAATGTTGTGGTCTCCCTCAACAACTCCCTGTAATAACTCGGCAATTTGTGCTGCAGAAAATTCCATTTTAATAATCTCTATATGTGTTCCAAAAACTTGTTTTTAATCCAAAATAAATATAAGGATTTTGTAGTTCATATCCTTTAGTATTTTTAATAGTTTGTTGTAAATAACCTAATTCAATTCTTAAGTTCATATCAGGAATTAAATAGTATGTAAATTTAATATCACTTTGCATATAATTAGTTTTAACACCTTGTCCTGTTTTGTGCCCATATTCAAAGGGGCGGGTAACATAACTTAAGTAAATATTGTTTCCTAAATTTGTGGTGCTATCTTTTCCAATTAGTGCATAAATGCCTTTTAACTGAATTTGAATGCGGTTTTTACGATAGTTAATTATTCCTAAATACTCCGTAAAATTTGCGCCTAAAGGATGCGCAAGAGCATAACCGTAATGTGCGTAATTTTGAGCAACAACACCATGCGAATAAGTGTATGGCCTCACTTGGTTGTATTCGGCTTGCAAACTTAAGCCTTTTATTTTGAATACGTTTATATATTTTGCTCCCAATTGCCATGCTTGTTTGTTTGCCCACCAACCTTTACGTGCACGTATTTCTTTTAAAAAAAATTCATCTAAGCCCAACTGAGCGTATAGTTTAGCAGTTTTAAATATTCGCGCATTTAAGTTTAAACCAATAAATGAGTTATCGGGCGAACCAACCGAATATTCTTGAGGGCGATAAAATACAATTGGATTAAGGTATGCAGGGTCAAATGTTCTAATTTGATTTGTATCTGTTCCTCGCCAAATTACATTTTCAAATAAACCAATATTTAATTCTTTTAAAATATTGTAGCTTAAATAATGAAATGCACCATATTTATTAATGTAATTTTTTTTGATGCCTCCCGCTTGTATTGGGTCGTTCATCCAAGTGTACCAAACATTATATTGAAAATGCCAAATGTTAGCATTAATTCTAAAAAAAGGATAAGCTGGGGCAAAATCACTTAACAAAACACTTCTATAACCATCGCCAATAAAATGTTTACCCCTACCCGCTTGAATATTAAAATAAGGATTGTTGTTTGGCGAATAACTTAAATAGCCTGTATAATCAACAAACGAATATCCTTTTTTTTGATTGCCATAAGTTTGACCAAACTCTGGACTAATTTTTAAATTAGAAAAATTGGTGTCCACAAAAAAAGGTTGTTGTAAAGTGCCACCTATTATGTTACCTGCAAATGTAAAATCGTTATTGATATTTAGTTTTAAATGTGTGCCGCCGGTTATATTTTTTAAAACCTGATTTGTAAGCACGTCTTGCCCAACTTCTGCATCAAATAATGGGTGAAGTTGTAATTGATACCAAATGCGTTTTTCTGGTTTTTCGTTAAGCATTTTACTTAAAAAGAAATTATTAAACGAATAAAACTTAAATGGGATTAAACTATCTGAAGCTTTATAATACGTTTTGCTTAAATAAGGTTTAAATGTGGAGTGAAATTCTTGGTTTGGGTTTTGAATTGACCAATAATCAAACGCTTGTTGAACCTCTTGCCCCATAAAAGCATTTTTTGAGGTGCTTTCGTATTGTGCTAAAATTCTAAAATAAATTAAAGAAAATATGATAAAATATTTTTTCAAGCTAAAGGGTAAATTTAGTAAATAATACTATTTTTAGTTAGTATTCGCTCAAAAATCAATTAAATTATTTTACACATTTTTATTTATTGTTAATTAATTCAATCTTATAAAAAACATTGTCATAATTTACAAAAACTAGTTTTATGTTTTCATTTTTTGGTAATGAAACATTTTTTTTAATGCACTTTATTAATTTTTTAGAATGGCGTTTGGTGCATTTATTCCAATAAATAAACACATAATAATTATGTTTTTCTATGCTTAAAATTGGAGTTGAAGCACATACAGGTTTAATAAAGTATAATTGTTTATTTAAGTTTAAAACAGTATCTAAAGGTGCTTGGTCTTTAGGCGGAAAAACATCTAACACTCCTCCTCTATTCCATTTTAAATTTGGAAAACCTCCTGCATAACAATTAATGTAAAATTTTTGGAGTTCACCTTTTGAATTAAAATACAAGGCTTGTAAGGGTTGAATGTGATTTTTAATTTGTTGTTTAAATTTTATTGTATCTAATTTTAAAATAAATTTTAAATACGATGTATCTAGTCTATAATTTGCGGTTTGGTCAACCTTAAAACTTTTTGAAGTTTTTTCAATTTGACAATTAGTAAGCTGTTTTGGAGATTTAACGCCTATAATTGATTGAGCTAATTTTATACAACTTGAATTAAGAGCAAAAAAAATAATTATAATAGTTTTATTAAATTTTAAAATCAAAAAAGAAAGTATAAAATTATTTTACTTTTTTATTTGGGCAATAGGGTTTAAACCAATAAGCTAATCTAAACCCTACAAAATTGCCAGTATTAGTAAATTCGTGATAATAATTAGTATTATCTAACGTGTAATTTACATAGGCTTTTGCTTTATTGTTTAAACCTGCATTAAATATCCAAGCGGCATGTAAAATACCTCCTTTTTTAAATTCATGTTCGCGTGCAATTACAAAACGCAGCATTGCATTTGGCCCACTTGTGTTTTTTGCTGTTAATTCAATATCTGGGGCTTTTATTGCACCGTCGGCATACACGGTATATTTAGATGTTACTGTTTGAGCTTTAGCAAACGTAGGCACAAAACCTGCACCTATAACCCATTTATTGTTTTTACAATTAGGGTTAAATTTATAATGAATTAAAATTGGCGTTTGTAACTCAGTAAATTTAGCATTTGCACCACTCCAACGGTTTTGTATTTGACTAAATTTATAATTGTTTGAAATTCCAAAATTAAATCCATAGGTATTTACTCCCATACCAAATGTTGCCATCCAATGCTTATTGTGGTCGTATCTTGCAATTAAATCAAACGCACCAGCAGGGTATTTATTTTCATGAAAACGCGCATGTGCATCGTCCATTCCTCCACTCCACTTATTATGATTATCCTGCGCACCCCATTGTAAACCAATACGCCAAGCTTTTTCAGATTGTGCACTTAAATAAAAAGTTGAAATAATAAAAAAAGAAAAAACTATTTTTTTCATAAACATAAATTTTGATAAATAAATTTACAGAAAAAAATAATTACTTTATGTAATTTAACACTTACGCTTTATTAATGAAGTTTAAACTTGCTTTCATTAAATCATGTACTAATTCATCGTGTTGCATAAAGTTTACTTTTTTTCTAAAATCATTAAAAAAAGTTTCAATTACATTTGAACTTTTTAATGGACGTTTTAAATCTAAAGCCTGGGCAGCATTTAATAATTCTATAGCTAAAACTTTTTCGGTATTGTTTAAAACGGTATAACATTTGGTTGCAGCATTTGCACCCATGCTCACATGATCTTCTTGTCCATTACTGCTCACAATACTATCTGCACTTGCAGGTGTACATAATTGTTTACTTTGACTAACAATGCTTGCAGCTGTGTATTGTGGAATCATAAAACCAGAATTTAACCCCGGTTGTGGCGTTAAAAAAGCAGGTAACCCTCTTTGGCCAGATATTAATAAATAAGTTCTTCGTTCAGAAATGCTAGCTAATTCTGATAAAGAAATACATAAGAAATCTAAAACTAAAGCCAAAGGTTGTCCATGGAAATTACCACCGCTAATAATTTCATCATGCTCAGCAAATACAGTTGGATTATCTGTTACTGAGTTAATTTCAGTTTCAATAACAGAACTAACGTAATTTAAAGTGTCTTTACTTGCACCATGTACTTGAGGAATGCACCTAAATGAATAGGGGTCTTGAACATGTTTTTTATCTTGTTGTTGTATTTCGCTTCCTGCTAAATAATTTCGAATATTTTTAGAAGTAATTAGTTGCCCTGCATGTGGGCGAATTGTGTGAAGATGTTCTTTAAAAGGATCTATTCTTCCATCAAAAGCATCTAAGCTCATTGCAGCAATTTTATCTGCCAATTCATTTATGTGTTGAGATTTTAAAACTAAGTAACAACCATAAGCACTCATAAACTGTGTACCATTAAGCAAAGCAAGGCCTTCTTTAGATTTTAATTTTATTGCGTTAATATTTTGTTGTGTTAATATTTCGGCAGAAGAATAATTTTTGCCGTTGTAATTTACCTGCCCTAAACCTAATAACGGTAAACATAAATGAGCTAAAGGCGCTAAATCGCCACTTGCTCCTAAAGAGCCTTGTTCATAAACTACGGGATAAATTTTTAAATTGTAAAACTGAATTAATGTTTTAACTGTAATTAATTGCACGCCGCTTTTACCATAACTTAACGATTGAATTTTTAAAAGTAACATTAACTTTACAATATCGTTTGGTACTTGATTTCCAAAACCGCAAGCATGGCTTTTAACTAAGTTTTCTTGTAATTTTTCTAAATCATTATCAGGAACTACCACGTTACACAAAGAGCCAAATCCTGTGTTAATACCATAAACAGGAGATTTACTTCGTTTTATTTTTTCATCTAAAAAATTTCTACAATCAACAATTGCTTTTTCTGTTTCAACACTTAGTTCTAATTTTAAATCATTTTCAATAATGTTCTTTAGCTCAGTTAGTGTTAATTTATTTTGTGTATTAATTTGATAGGTATTCATTATTTCAATTTTTGAATAATTTGATTTAAACTTAATTTTTCTTGTTCGCCAGATGCTAAATTTTTAAGAGTATAAAGTTGGCTTTGCATTTCTTCGCTACCAATTACACACACATATGGAATTTGTTTTTTATTAGCAAAATCAAACTGTTTTTTAATTTTAGCTAAATCGGGGTAAACTTCGCAATTAATATTTTGTTGTCTTAATTCGTTGGCTAAATTTAAACAGTAAGTTAATTCATCGTTTCCAAAATGAGCAAACATTAATTGCGTTGTACTTATTTGATTAACAGAATTTGGATAAACGTTTAATTCATTCATAACATCAAAAATCCTGTCAATTCCAAAGCTAATTCCAACACCACTCATGTTTTTTAAACCAAAAATTCCTGTTAAGTCATCATAACGTCCGCCCCCTAAAATACTCGATGTTAAATTGCCTGCGTTTGCTTTTGCTTCAAAAATTGTACCTGTGTAATATGTTAAACCTCTAGCAAGTGTAATATCAAGTTCAAGCAAAATGTGTTTAAGGTTTTTTTCAGAAAAATAATTTAAGATAAAATTAATTTCTTCAATTCCTTTTAAACCAATTTCTATATTATTAAGCATTTGAGCAAGCACACTTACTTTTTCTAAATTGTTCCCTTTAAAATTAATTAAGGGTTGTAATTGTTCAATTGCTTTAGGGTTTACGCCACTATTTTGTAATTCCTTGTTAACACCATCTACACCTATTTTATCAAGTTTATCAATAGCAACAGTAATTTCAACAATTTTATTAGGTTCATTTATTAATTGAGCAATTGCCGATAAAATTTTACGGTTATTAAATTTTAAAGTAACAGGTATTTTTAATTCCGCAAAACATTTATCCATTAGGTTAATTAATTCTAGTTCATTAATTAAACTGTCACTTCCAATTACGTCAGCATCACATTGAAAAAATTCTCTATAACGACCTTTTTGCGGTCTATCTGCACGCCAAACCGGTTGTATTTGGTATCGTTTAAACGGAAAAGTTAAGTTATGTTGATTCATTACAACATAACGAGCAAAAGGAACTGTTAAATCATATCGTAACGCTTTTTCTGTTAACTCTTCGCTATTTTTTGAAAATTCTAAACTGGCTTTAAATTCGTTTAATAAAATATCTTTTTGTTTACTTTCGTGTATTCTACTATTTAATATTTTAAAAATTAATTGATCTCCTTCGTCGCCATACTTACCAGTTAAAGTAGTAATTTTTTCCATTGCGGGAGTTTCTATAGGAGAATAACCAAAAAGTTCAAAGTTTTGTTTGATTGTATTAAAAATGTAGTTTCTTTTTAACATATCAGTAGTTCCAAAATCTCTGGTTCCGCTTGGTATGCTTGGTTTAATCATAAATTATTTAATATAAAAGTAAATTAATAAGTATGTAAAAGTAGCAATTTAATTATATATTGCTTTTATGTAATTAAGGTTAATACACTGCTGCATTTACTTAATTATTAAAAAGTTAAAATCTACTAAAATGTTTTTAGGAAACTAATTTATATCAAAAAGTTTCCATAGTTTTGCATGCTTTTAAATAGAACTATTATATATGTTTAACAAAATTCTGTTTTCTTTTATTACAATTCTAACATGTTTTTTAGGTATTGCTCAAGAAAAATTTACCATAAGTGGATACATTAAAGATTCTAAAAATGGTGAAGTGATGATTGGTGCAACAATATCAAAAAAAGGAACTGGCATTGGTGTTGCGGCTAACGAGTATGGTTTTTATTCGCTAAATCTACCAAAAGGTACTCATATAATTGCAATACAAACTATTGGGTATGCCACTCAAAACTTTACAATTAATTTAGATAAAAACACCAAGCTAAATGTTGAGTTAGTAGAAGAAGGTAAACAACTAGATGAAGTTGTAATTACTGGCGAAGCAGAAGATAAAAACATTAAAAGTATAGAAATGAGCACAGCAAAGCTCGATATTA
The DNA here is from genome assembly GCA_020162035.1 of Bacteroidota bacterium. Taxonomy (GTDB): domain Bacteria; phylum Bacteroidota; class Bacteroidia; order B-17B0; family Aurantibacillaceae; genus Aurantibacillus. The sequence goes on from JAIUNM010000002.1 coordinate 205,358, forward strand.
AACAAATAAACAAAATACCAGCTTTACTTGGAGAGGTAGATGTTGTAAGATCTATACAATTATTACCTGGTGTTACTACTGTTGGCGAAGGCGCAAGTGGATTTAATGTACGAGGCGGAAATGTTGATCAAAATTTAATTTTATTAGATGAAGCTCCAGTTTATAATTCGTCTCATTTATTTGGTTTTTTCTCGGTGTTTAACCCAGATGCTGTAAAAGATGTAAAGTTAATTAAAGGTGGTGTGCCTGCTCAATTTGGAGGTAGGGTTTCTTCTATTTTAGATATTAGAATGAAAGAAGGAAACAATAAAAAGTTTGCTGTAAATGGTGGTATTGGTACAATTTTTAGCCGTTTAAGTATTGAAGGCCCAATTAAAAAAGACAAAGCAAGTTTTATAGTTGCTGCACGCAGAAGTTATTTAGATGCTTTAATTAAACCGTTTTTAAAAGAAACCAGCCCTTTAAAAGGTGTGGTTTTTAATTTTTATGATTTAACTGCAAAATTAAATTATAGAATTAACGATAAAAACACAGTTTTTGCTAGTGGTTATTTTGGAAGAGATCAATTTGGAGCAAGTGTATTTAAATTTAATTGGGGTAATAGTACAGCAACTGCAAGATGGAATCATATTTTTAATAATAAATTATTTATGAATTTGTCTTCATTTTACAGTAATTACGATTATTATTTAGAATTTAAATTACCCGCTAGCAATCAAGGTTTTAAATGGAGTAGTAATATTGTTAATTATAGTTTTAAACCAGATTTTAGTTGGTATGTAAATAATAAAAACACTGTAAAATTTGGCACTCAAGTTTTGTTTTATGATTTTTTACCATATAAAGCTACTGGTCAATTTCAAGAAGGTGCTGAAGTGAAATTTGTTTCACCTAAACGTTATGGAGCTGAGTATAGCGCTTATATTTCTAACGAACATAAAGTAAAACCAAGGTTAACTTTAGAGTATGGTTTACGCGTTAGTGCATTTACTTATTTAGGAAAAGGAACTGCATTTACATTTAGAGATACTATTCCAAACACTGAAAGACCTCTTAATGATTCGGTAAGGTATGGTCCACGTGAAATTATTCAAAATTATGTAAATCCAGAACCAAGATTTGCAATGAATTATGTTGTTAATCAATTCTCCTCTATTAAAGCGAGTTATAACAGAATGGCGCAATATTTACAATTAATTAGCAATACGGCAGCCAGCACACCGTTAGATGTTTATACAATGGCAACAAATAATTTAAAGCCATTATTAGCCGACCAAGTAAGTGTTGGTTACTTTAGAAATTTAAAAGAAAACATGTACGAAACATCGGTTGAGGTTTATTATAAATATTTACAAAACCAATTAGATTATATTGATAATGCAAGTTTATTTATAAATCCAACGGTAGAAAACCAATTACTGCAAGGATTAGGAAGAGCTTATGGTGCAGAGTTTTTCTTTAAAAAAACAAAAGGTAAATTAAATGGATGGGTTAGTTATACATTAAGTAGAACCGAACGTTTAGTTAGAGGTATAAGTAACGATAAATGGTTTGTAAGTAGATACGATAGAACACATGTGTTAAACACTGTTGTAAATTACGATTTAACTAAATACTGGAGTTTATCAGCTAATTTTGTTTTTTTAAGTGGAACACCTTCAACTTTTCCTAATACTAAATTAGAAATACAAGATATGAGTATTCCTTATAACACTACTGGGCAACGAAATAATTATAGGGTTACACCTTATCATAGGTTAGATTTAGGAGCAACATTTAACTTTAGAAAAAATGATGAGCGGAAATACAAACAAACTTTAGTGTTTAGTATTTATAATGTATATAACAGAAGAAACGCATACAGTATTTATTTCAGACCAAACTCAACTAACGCAAATATAAATGAGGCAGTTCGATTTTCAGTAATTGGATCATTTGTTCCGGCGGTAACTTATAATTTTTCATTTTAATATATGTATAAACTAGTATATAAAATTATTTTTCTCTTATCAAGTATTTTTATTTTTACCTCGTGTGAAGATGTAATACAAATAAAATTAGACAAAGGTGGTAAACTTGTTGTTATTGACGCTTTTGTTGATGATTTAAGAAAGCCACAAATTGTAAGAGTTTTAAACAATACAGATTATTTTTCAGATCAATCATCTGAACCAATTAGCAATGCGCAGGTTGTTTTAAAAGATTTAACAGCTAATAAATCTTACTCTTTTACATATGCAGGAAATGGTAATTATCAATTTAATATTACCCCTGCAGATACAATTGCAAAACCTAATCACCAATACGAATTAAATGTAACCGTAAATGGAACACTTTATAGAGCATTAGCAACACAAAAACGCAGAGCCATTGCCTCAAAAATAGATTTAAAAAAAGATTATCCATTTATTGATACATCACTTGTTTTTTTGGGCATTATGGATACTTTAATTGAACAAACACCAATAGGAAACGGCCCTGCAGAAAAATTTTATACCACTTTATTATTTGCTGTTGATATTGCAGATAACAACCCTGATTACTACAGAATTAAAGCTTTTAGGAACGATACTCTATTTAATAAAACAAACGATTTATTATTGTGTATTGATGGAACAGGAGGAGAAGTTTATAATTCGCCCGAACCATTTAGTTTTTTTAGTCCACCGGTAACTTTTTTAGGATTTCAAAAATATCAAAAAAACGATAAGTGTAAAGCAGAAATACATTCCATATCAAAAGAAGCGTATAACTTTTTTTTACAAGCACAATTACAAGTTACAAACTCAGGTTTATTTGCAACAACCCCCGAAAATGTAAGAACAAATATAATTTCACCAACTGGCGCAATAAAAGGTGTGGGTTGGTTTAATATGGCAAGTGTAACAACCACATCTTTAGTAATGGGACTTTAAAATTTTATTTTGTTTTTATTTGAATTGAAAATCAAATAAATTATTTTGGATCGTAGGCCCATTTAAGCCAAATAGAACCCCAAGTAAAACCACCACCAAACGCAGATATAATTAAATTATCTCCTTTTTTAAGTTGTTTCTCGTAATCCCATAATAATAATGGAATGGTTCCTGCAGTAGTATTACCATATCGTTCAATATTCATCATTACTTTATCTGACGAAATATTAACTCTATTTGCTGTAGCATCAATTATACGTTTATTGGCTTGATGTGGCACTAACCAAGAAATGTCTTCGCCTTTTAAATTATTGCGCTCCATAATTTCCGCACTTACATCTGCCATTTCTTTAACCGCAAATTTAAATACGGTTTGTCCTTCTTGCACTACGTAATGTTCTTTATTTGCTACGGTTTCTTGTGTAGGTGGTTTTAGCGAGCCACCCGCAGGCATATATAAATAGTTTCTACCTGCACCATCTGATTTTAAAATAAAATCTTTAACGCCAACATCTTCTGATGTTGGTTCTAACAATACAGCTCCTGCTCCATCTCCAAAAATTATACAAGTTGCTCTATCTTTATAATCAATAATGCTCGACATTTTATCGGCGCCAATAACTAAAACTTTTTTATATCTACCGGTTTCAATAAACTGTGCGCCAGTAGCTAAACTGTATAAAAAACCACTACAAGCAGCTGATAAATCAAAGCCCCAAGCGTTTTTTGCTCCAATTTTATCGCAAATAACATTAGCCGCAGAAGGGAAAAAATAATCGCCAGTAATTGTACCAACAATAACTAAATCTATATCTAATGCGCTTATTCCTCGTTTTTTTAATAATTCTTCAACCGCAGGAACACACATATCGCTAAGTCCTTTTTCTCCTTTTAAAATACGCCTTTCTTTAATTCCAGTACGGGTTGTAATCCATTCGTCGTTTGTATCAACAAGGGTAGAAAGCTCTTCGTTAGTTAAAATGTATTCTGGTAAATAGCCACCAACCGCTGTAATTGCTGCATTAATTTTCATTTTGAAAAATATTTTTTATTTTTTCATCTAATTTAGCTTCGGCTAAATCTTTTGCTAAAAGTATCATATTTTTAAATGCTAAAGGGCTTGAAATACCATGACCAATTAACACATTTGAGTTAATTCCTAAAACAGGCGTACCTCCATAAAGCTCGTAATTAAATCTATCAAAATATTCATCACTTCTGTTTCGTGTTTTAATTACATGGTAAAATGCTTCGGCGCTTTTAAGTACTACATTACCAACAAAACCTTCGCAAACTATAACATCTGCCGCATCGGTTAGTAAATCGCGTCCTTCAACATTTCCAACAAAATTAAAATCTTTAGAATCTTTCATTAAGGCATGTGCTGCCTGCGAAACTAAATTTCCTTTTTCGGCCTCTTCGCCAATATTTAATAATCCTACTTTAGGATTTTTTATTTTATAAACTTCTTTAGAAAAAAGAGAACCAAGAACTCCAAATTGGTACAAAACATCAGGTTTACAATCGGCATTTGTACCCACATCTAAAATTACACCAAATCCTCCATTTTCTTTAGGTAAAATACCAGTTATACATGGGCGGATAACGCCAGGTACAGTTTTTACGGTAAACATAGAGCCCACCAACATTGCACCTGTGTTGCCAGCACTTGCAAAAGCATCTATTTGTTTTTCTTTTAAATATTTAAACCCTAAAAAAATGCTGCTATTTGGCTTTTGCGAAAATGCTTTTGTTGGGTGTTCACCCATATCAATTGTTTCGGTGGTATGAACGTATTCAAATTTGGTTGAATCAATTCCTTTATCATTAAAGTACTTTTTTGCATTATCGGCATCACCAAACAATACAATAGAAACATTAGATGGTAATGTGTTTAATGCTAAAATTGCGCCTTCTAAACAATTAACCGGAGCAAAATCACCACCTGCTATATCTAATCCAATCTTCATATTAAAAATAATAGTAAACTGCAATTATACTATTTTATATGCTTTATTGTTAAAATTTAAGGCTGTTTTTATTAAAAAAATGGCAGTATATTATTAACTTTTTAAGTAAAATCTTATAGAAAAACTATGAATTTTAACTTATATCAAATACCAACTCTACTACAGCGCCATTTTTGTTATAAAATTTAACTTCACCATCAAGCTGTTCAGATAAGGTTTTAATTAGTGTTAACCCTAATGATGTATTATTACTTTCAAATGCATTTTCTGAAAAACCATTTCCATCATCTTTAATAATAAGATTTACAGTAGTAATATTTTTTTTACAAACAATACTAAAATTTAATTTATTGTTTTGTTTACCATATTTAATGCTATTAGTTAAAATTTCGTTTAAAACTAAACCGTATGGAATTAAATGATTGGTACTTAATTCAACCTCATCATATTTTTCATTAAGTGTAATATTATCATTTAAATTGTAACTGTTTGCAATTTCAACAATTAACTCGTGTGAATAATCTGAAATAAGAATTTTTTTTGTTTCGATGTTTTTATATAACATTTTATGAACTAGTGCCATGCTTAAAATACGATGTTTGGTTTCGGCAAGTTCTGTTTTTACTTCATCGTTTTTACTAGCATCTATTTGTAAATTAAGTAAGCCTGAAATAATAGCTAAATTATTTTTTACTCGGTGGTGTAATTCGGCAAGCAACGTATCTTTTTGTTTTAAGGTTTGCTTTAATTCACCCTCTGTATGCTGAACTTTGTTTAAGTTTTTTAATACTTCTTTATTTTGATTAAAAATTAAACGGGCTAATAATAATGTTAAAAAGGCTGTTGTAATTACTGAAAAAATTACGTTATATAACCATAAAATATGAACTTCGGAGTTGCTAAATTCCAGCTTATTTATTGGTAAAGAAGTAAATAAACTTAAAACTAAACCAAATAAAGTTATTCCTAGATGTACTAAAGCTTGTTTATTGAGTTTATCTATATCGCTTAATAAAACTATACTTGTTATAAAAGGGTAATAAAATAAATAAGCCCCGGTTTCGATTGGATAATACTCCGAAACATAATATATTGCTAAATTAACATTAAAGGTAAATAATAAAAAAGATGCGTTATATTTTTTTTTGTAGTTAAAGACTAAAGAAACAATTGCAATTACTAAAAATAACAATTCAATTAAAACAGGATATTTTGATTTTAAATAGGCTGAATTGCTAGAACCTAGAATTAAACATACAATTACAAATAAGTTTAAACAATTTAAGGTTTTTATTTTCCGCTTTTCTGCAACGCTATTGTTAGCATTAATGCCCAAATTTAAAAGCGAATTAAAATAAATTTTTAACTTATTCATTAGTTTGCTAATATAAATTAAAATTAATGGCCTTACAACTTTAAAAAATGATATTCGACAATTTTAATTATGTAATAATAATGCCTTGTTAAAAATTAATTATTATTATGAAAAAAGCATAGGTACTGATAATACAATAATTTAAAATTAATTAATCGTTTAATTTAAGAACAGCCATAAATGCACATTAAGTAAACTTAAAAAAAAAGACGGTTTCAATTTATAATGATTTTTGTTTTTTCAATTGTTCTATTATATTTTTAAGATTTAATATATTATCGTCTTTTTCTTTTAACAACTGTTCGTACAATTGGTTAATTTTTTCGAGTGATTTGAAATTATAAGTACTTTGAGAGCCTGAATTTAGTGATGATTTATAAACAAAAGATTCATTAAATTGTTGTATTAGTTCAGGGTCAATTTCTAATATAAAACCAATATGTTTTAATCTTTCTTCAGAAATTTTTATTTTACCACTTTCTAAATTAGAATAACCACTTTGTGTAATATTTAATTTATCGGCCATGTATTTTTGGCTTATATCGTTTAGCTCACGTATTTTTTTAATTTTAGAGCCTATATTATTGCTGGATTTCATTTTGTTTATAATTATCAACTTTTTAATATAAGTTTGTAGTTATAAATTATCGGGTTTTACCTATAAATTATTACTAAAATTTTAGTAAATTTAATCTAAATATATTTAGTTTTGTTTTGCGCGCAAAATTTATTTATTAACTATTTAAAACAATTTTACGAAAACTAAAAAAATAGTTAGGGGTAATTTGTACGATTATGAACAACACGTTTAGACATTTCAAACGCTGCTTTTACAGACATTTGAAAAGTTTTAAAGTGTTTAGGTAAACTAAAGTTCAAACCGACAACAAGACCTCTGGCGGGACATCCGAATTAATCAAAAGCGACCCGCCTTTGAAATTCAATTTTGATAGGTAAAACTCTCTCCGATAAATGAGAGTCTATTAAAAAATTCTACAAATGAAAATTAAACAACTATTAATTGGCGCAGCACTATTTTTAAGTTCTGCACTAATTTCACAAAACAAGTACAACATGACAGTTCGTAACGATGTATTGTCCTTCTCAACAATTGCAGATTATAAAAAAGTTATTGGTGAATTAAATAAAGAACAAAAACATGAATTTTTAAATTACTTAAAAAATAATTTAAACTTTAATTGTTTAGCAAAAAATAAAGAAAGTGAACTTTATAAAAAATTAAATGATGACTTTATTGAACTACTTATTAATCAAGAGGGCTACATTAACATTGGGAGCAACGTTTATAAACTTGATCCTATTAATAAAATAGTTGCTGTTGTTGAATTAACAAAGTTTAATGCAGACATTAAAGCACAGTTAGACGGAGGCACATATACTTCAAGCGACGTTAGAGCATATAGTATGCTTGACGATGTAATTGGTTTAGTTGAATCAAACACGCCGCCGAGCAATGCTAAAATTTTCTGTGGAGAAAGTGGTGCGGGTGAAGATGAAAAATCACAACATATCGATTTAAACTCTCCAAATGGAGGAGGAAATTGTGGTTGGGTTGATTGCTGGGTGGCTTATAAATCTTTCGGAATCTATTTTCATTTGTATGCTAGATACATTAACATGTGTAATACTAGAACAATTTACATACATAAAACTCCAGTTGGTGGCAAAGTAAAGTGTGGTTATTCATGGGGACCAATGTATCAATGGGATATTCCAACCGGTAACGTTGTAGGTGTAAATTGGACTGATTCATACTATCAAAACGTACAGCCATTAAATGCATATTGGGTTCGTATTGTATTTATGGCAAAAGACATAAATTGGATTGGAAATCCTGACAATCCGTCTGCAGATTTAGAAATTAGAAAAAACATGTAAGATGAAAAATGTAATCATTACATTTTCGCTGATTATCTTTGGGCAAGAGCTTCTTGCCCAAAGATTTTCTGATAACATTTTCTTTGAACTTGGTTTAATAAATAAAACATATATTATCAGAGATTATAACTTGCATCCTGCTATTCATTCTAATTATTATACAATTAAACAAAGACAATTTACTTCAACGGGTTCGATTTATCTCAACGCTTTAGTTGGCTATAAACAAAATAATGGAAATGAAATTGTTTTTGGAATAGCACAAGACGGCATAGAGAATAGTTATGAAGCTATTGTGCCAAGTGTAAATACTTTTACTCCTAATCTTTCACTTTCAACAGGACAGATGAAAGGCTTTAGTGGCGTAGCTTGTACAAATTTCAGCTTACTATACAAATTTATTGTTCTTAACTCTAATTCTCAATCTTTAAAACCCGGACATTTTTATAAATTATATTTTAATCTTGGATTAACATATTTTTATAAACCAAATAATGGTATTGAGAATTTAACTGGCAATTACGGACAAACATTTACAGCACCAGACAGCAATAAAGTAAGTGTAAATTTTACGACTTACAATTTGCCTGTTAAATTTATTAATTCTTTTAAATTAAATACAGGTATGACTTTTATAATTGGTAAAAACTCCATAGAATATTTTGGACTTACACTATCTTATATTACAAATAGAATAAGTCCAGACCATTCAAATTTTATATTTACACAAGTTGAAACAAGCGTTGTAAATATTAACAACAAAATTTTATCTAATTCAGTAGCTTATTTTAAAAGTGCCGGTAATGGGCTATACATACAAATATCCAAACGCTTTTTTCCATTTAAATGGTATAACACAAGGCAACAAAAAAAACTTGACAAATATAAAGATGAACAAATAAAGAATTAAACTAACCCTAACAGCAAGCAAGTGCAAGCGGGCAAACAACAAGGGCTTCGGCTTAAATTATTGCCAAAGTAATTGCAATTCTGATTTATTAACTTGTAGTATGGATGCAAGTTTAGGAGAGAATGGTACATTGTTTAGATGTAGTGGCACATGTAACCAATGTAATCTTAAAGCAATTTCATGCCTTGGTAGCGATGTCGGGTCATCAAACTACAGCACGGTGGGTACAGTTGTAATAGAAGCAACAACAATTAATTATGTTAACTAAAAAAATGAATAGATATAGGAGGGCTTTGGCTCTCCTATTACTTTGCATAACTGTAAGTTTTAAATTTAATGCGCAATTAAGTATTGCTGATTCTATTATAAACGCATACGGAAAATATGTTTCAATAAAAATAAATAAAACTTATTATTTTACATCAACAAAAAAGGCTGAACATTTTACAGGAAACTTAGATTTGATTAAAATTAAAGGCAATAACATTAAATACCGTATTATATACGAAGGGAGATACGATGCAATAAATACAAGCAAATTGTCGGGGTTTAACGATTTAAGATTATTTGATTATACAAATTATATTAAAAACAAGCCTGAACATAAAATTGAAAGCGAATTTTTATTTGATTTTATTTTTTCACCCGATTTTTTTAAAAACACTTTTGAAAAAAAACATACAAGAATTATTGAACGCATTAATCATAAAGATTCAATTACACTATCTGTACTTGATACCAATAATGTAGAAATTAGTGGGGGAATTGCCCAACTTTTAAGTTTTAAAGGAATTTATACTATTTCAAACAAACATATTTAATAGGGAAAATACAATTCATGCCTATAGCTCAAATAGGAGATGTTTTAATGGATGACTCTACAACTCTTATTTTTAATTATATAAACAAATCAAAAAAAGAAATAGATAAACACATTAATAATTTTAAACCTTTTAAAGAAAAAGTAGAGGTGCCTGAATTAGCTGATAATTTAAATGATACAATTAAATATTTCCCTGTGTTTGAAATTTATGACACTTTAAACACTAAAATAAATACTAATAAATTTAAAAGTAAATTTACGTTGGTTGAATTTTGGTATAAAAGCTGCGGCCCTTGTTTAGCAAACATGAAGGAACTTGAAAAAGTAAGAAAACGTTTTAGTACTGAAGATTTAGAAATTATTGCCTTAAATTTAAACGATAGCATAGACGATCACACAAAAAGAATAATTACAAAATCTAAATACAGCTATAAATTTTATTTTGGAGATAAAAAAAATAAAAAGAACATTCTTATAAGAGGTTATCCAACTTCTTTTTTATACATGTCAAGCAATCAAAAAATAATACTTAATCATTTAGGTGGCGGCCCAGATTATTCAAAACAAATGATTAATTTAATTGAAAATAAATTAAAAGAACACGATAAAAATTAATCGTTTAATTTAAGAACAGCCATAAATGCACTTTGTGGAATTTCTACGTTACCCACTTGTTTCATGCGTTTTTTACCTTCTTTTTGTTTTTCTAATAACTTACGTTTACGGCTAATATCGCCACCGTAACATTTAGCGGTAACATCTTTACGCATAGCTTTAATGGTTTCACGAGCAATAATTTTTGCACCAATGGCTGCTTGTATTGGTATTTCAAATTGTTGGCGTGGAATTAATTCTTTTAATTTTTCGCACATTTTTTTACCTAAGTTGTGTGCATTGCTCCTGTGCACTAAGGCAGATAAAGCATCTACTTGCTCGGCATTTAATAAAATATCCATTTTTACTAAATCACTTTGGCGCATTTCTAATGGCGAATAATCAAACGAAGCATAACCTTTGCTTATTGATTTTAAACGATCGTAAAAATCAAATACAATTTCAGCTAAGGGCATTTCAAAAATAAGCTCTACTCTATCTGCCGTTAAATAATTTTGGTTTACAATGCTCCCACGTTTTTCTATACACAAAGTCATAATAGGGCCAATGTATTCACTTTTTGTAATAATGTTTGCTTTTATAAAAGGTTCTTCTATGTAATCAATACGTCCTGGGTCGGGCATATCACTTGGGTTATTAACCACAATCATTTCTCCTTTTGTTTGGTATGCTTTGTAACTAACGTTTGGCACAGTTGTAATAACTGTCATGTTAAACTCACGCTCTAAACGCTCTTGTACAATTTCCATGTGGAGCATGCCTAAAAATCCGCATCTAAAGCCAAAACCTAATGCTGCAGAGCTTTCTGGCTCCCAAGTTAAACTTGCATCGTTTAATTGAAGTTTTTCCATACTGTAACGAAGCTCTTCAAAATCTTCGGTGTCAACAGGATAAATACCAGCAAAAACCATTGGTTTTACATCTTCAAAACCATCAATTGCTGCGTTGCAAGGGTTTGCAACAGTTGTAATGGTATCCCCAACTTTAACTTCACGCGCATCTTTAATACCAGAAATAATATATCCTACATCGCCAGTAAAAACTTCGTCGCGTGCTTCTTGTTTTAATTTTAAAACACCAACTTCATCAGCAAAATAACTTGCTCCTGTATTTACAAATTTTACTTTTTCTCCTTTTTTAATACTGCCATTAATAATTTTATAATAAGCTATAATACCTCTAAAACTATTAAAAACGCTGTCAAAAATTAAAGCTTGTAAAGGTGCGTTTGGTTCACCAACAGGAGGTTTTACACGTTCAATAATTGCCTTTAAAATATCATCAACGCCCATACCTGTTTTACCAGATGCAGGAATAATTTCATTTCTATCGCAACCAATTAAATCAACAATTTGGTCTTTAACAAGTTCTGGTTCGGCACTTGGTAAATCCATTTTATTTAAAATTGGGATAATGGTTAAATCATTTTCGAGTGCTAAATATAAATTAGAAATGGTTTGCGCTTGTATGCCTTGGGCTGCATCAACAATTAAAAGTGCACCTTCGCAAGCAGCAATACTTCTACTTACTTCGTAACTAAAATCAACATGGCCTGGAGTATCTATTAAATTTAATACAAATTTTTCGCCATTAAAATTATATTCCATTTGTATGGCATGACTTTTAATGGTAATACCTCTTTCTTTTTCCAAATCCATATCATCTAAAACTTGCGCTTGCATTTCGCGACTACTAATAGTTTTAGTATGCTCTAACAATCTATCAGCTAGGGTACTTTTACCATGATCAATGTGAGCGATAATACAAAAGTTACGAATGTGTTTCATTTTAATTATTGTTCTAAAAAAGAGGTGTAAATATACTAAAAATAAGCTTTAGAATTAAGCCTTATTAAATTGATTCATGCAACGTTCTAATCCAATGAATGTAAATGCTTTTACGGCATCTGAGCAAAATTTTAATCTTTCATTTAAAAGACTTTGTTCTTCTTCGCTCCATTTCCCAAGTACATAGTTAGATTGGTTGCCTTTATTAAAAGCATTACTTATTCCAAACCTTAAACGTGGGTAATTTGTAGTACCTAAAACCTCTTGAATGTTTTTTAAACCGTTGTGTCCGCCATCACTTCCTTTAGGACCAATACGAATTTTACCAAAAGGTAAGGCTAACTCATCAACCAAAACTAATGAGTTTTGTATTTCAATTTTTTGTGTTTGTAACCAATAATTATAAGCTTTACCACTTAAATTCATGTAAGTGGTTGGTTTAATTAAAATTATTGTTTTGCCTTTATATTTTATTTCAGTTACATCGGCTAACCTATCTGCATTAAATTTTACTTCTGCTTCTTTAGCCATAAAATCTAAAATAGAAAAACCAATATTATGGCGGGTATTTATGTACTCATCGCCAATATTGCCTAAACCAACTATTAAAAATTTACTCACTAAATTTTTTTGTTTTATATAAACCGTGTTTTATATTGTATCTAATACAATCCCAATATTCTTTGGTATAAGTTACAAAAATTTCTTCGCCTGCATTAATGTTTTTTTCGGCAACGATAAAACATTTATTGTTAAATACTTCGTATTTGCAATTATTTTTTAAACCTTTTACAACACTTAAACCTGCTGCATCGTTTGCATACCTAGCTTTATGTTGAGGTGTGTGATACGCATCGATGCAATTTTTTTTATTAATAAAAAATAAATAACCATCTTCATCGTTGGCTACTCTTTTTTCGTATTCTTTCCAATCAATAAGTTCGCCTTTATATTCTATAACTTTTTCACCTTTTAAAATATTAGATGTGGTAAAAAGGCCTTTGCCTGCTTTTGGTAGTTGTGATTTTTTTACAATTAGTGCCATAAATTAAGATTGCAAAAATAAATTTTTATTAAAACTAAAATGTGTTTTTTTGATGTTGTTATTAAGTTTTTTATAACTCGCCTAACATACCACCAATTGTAAAATGGAATTGACCTTTGCCCATACCGGTATCTGTACGTTTATTACCGTTACTATCTAATATTGGGTCAAAGCCCCAGCCATAATCAATTCCTAATAAACCAAACATTGGTAAAAACACGCGTAAACCAACACCTGCACTTCTTTTCACATCAAAAGGGTTAAAAGTTTTGAAATTTTTATATGAATTTCCTGCTTCGGCAAAACCTAACACAAAAATAGTTGCTTGTGGATTTAAGCTAATTGGATAACGTAATTCCATTGTATATCTCGAAACGATAGGATCTCCAACAGGCAATCCGTTTTCAAAAGTTTGCACAAGCGATTGATCGTTATACCCACGTAAAGCAATAATTTCGCGAGCAACAAAGTTTTGAAATCCACTTAAACCACTCCCGCCCATATAAAATCGCTCAAATGGAGAGAAGCCTGTGCGGTTAGAATAATAGCCTAAAAAGCCATAGCCAACTTTTGTGCGCAATACTAAGTTGCGTGCTTCTTTACCTTCGGCTGCTTTTTTGTTTGTTAATTGTGTAAACCACTCAGCTGTTACTTTATATTTTTGATATTCAATAAATTTATAACGCTCTTGTGGAGTTAAACTTTTGTAATCTTTATTATTAAATAATGAATAAGGAGGAGTAAATTTCATATCTAAAACAATGTTACTTCCTGTTTTTGGATAAATTGGTGCATCGGTTGAATTACGAGAAAAATTTAAACCTAAATTAATATCGTTTGAATAACCAGAGCTAAATATAAAAGCTGGGTATTTATCTAACTCATAATAATTATAACTAAGTGCTGTGTTAAAATTACAAAAGAAATCTGGCCATTTTAGTCGTTTGCCATAACCTACACTGGTTCCAACAATAGCCATGCTTTGGCGTGCAGGATTAAATATTTTTTGCCCATTTTCTTTAATGTATTTTTTTTGCCCTGATTGATTAAATAAGGTATGAAATACAGAAAGCGTTAAAGAGTTTGGTTTTTTTCCACCAAGCCAAGGTTCGGTAAAAGAAAAATTATACGATTGGTAATAAATACCATTGGTTTGAGCTCTAACACTTAAACGTTGACCATCGCCACTAGGTAAAGGCCTCCATGCTTCTTTTTTGAAAAAATTACGTGTACTAAAATTATTAAAAGTAACACCTAAAGTGCCTATAATTCCTAAATTGCGTTGTTGGGGTAAGTTAGGGTTATAGAAATTATTTCTTCCGCCCCAACCTCCGCTTAATTCGATTTGATCGCTTGGTTTTTCTTCAACTATGTATTCAATGTCAACCGTTCCGTCAGCAGGATTTGGTGTAGGAGTTACATTTAATTTTTCGGGGTCAAAATAGCCTAATTGTGCTAAAAAGCGTTGGGTATTAACAATATCTGAACGACGAAATAATTGTCCTGGCTTTGTACGAATTTCTCGGTATATAACTCTATCGTTAGTTTTATCGTTTCCTTTTATTGTAACTTTATTAATTGTTGCTTGTTTACCTTCGTACATTAAAATATCATAATCAATCGTATCGTTATGAATATTTGTTTCTTGTGGATTTACTTGAAAAAATAAATAACCGTCATCCATATAAAGACTACTTACATCATTGCCATTAGGATTCATGTACAATTTTTGTTCGAGTTTTGTTAAATCGTAAGTATCGCCAGCTTTTATGTTTAACACAGTATCTAATTGTCCGTTGCGGTATTTACTGTTACCATACCAATTAAATTTTCCGAAATAATATTTATTTCCTTCATCAATTGTAATATCAATAACTACTCTATTTTTAGAAACAAAATAAACAGTATCTTTTATAACACGTGCATCTCTATATCCTTTGGTGTTGTATTTAGTTGCAATTGCTGGTAAATCTTTTTGTAAATTGTCTTGTAAATATTTGCCTGAATTAAAAGGATTATACCATCTGCGGCGTTTACTATCTTCTAATTTTTTGCGTAATTTCCAATCAGGAATTACGGAGTTCCCAATTATATTTACATCTTGAATTCTTACTTTTTTTCCTTTTTCAACGTTAATTACTAAAATTGCATGAGGTATTTTTTTTGTTGAATCTTTAATTTGTTTAATAGTAACAATATTGTGATAAAAACCTTTATCTAAAAAGTAATCGCGAACTGTATTTTTAATGTTTCCTTTTAAAAAATCGGTAACTGGTTTTTCAGGAAACAATCTTAGTTTTGTACGAATATCATCTGCTTCACTTTTTCTAACATCGCCACTAAATCTAAATTTTGTAAGGCGAGGTTTTTCTAAAACATTAATATTTAAAAACGCATCGTCGCCTACTACTTTTTCTAAACTTAATTCTATATCATCAAACAAACCTTGTTTCCATAATTTTTTTATGGCGTCAGTAGTTTTATCGCCAGGTATTGTAATTTCTTCGCCAGCAACTAAACCACTTAATAACACTATTACCTGGGGGTCAGTAGCGGTTGCGCCTGTAACTGTTATGGGTGCTAAACGGTATTTTTTAGGTGCTTTTAACGGCTCTAAAATTAAACTATCTGGTTGTGTTTGTGCAAAAAGTTGACAAACAAATATTAAGTTAAAAACAATTATTTTAAGTAGTATCTTTTTCAATAAATTTGGTTTAGTTGTTTTGTATTTGTTCTCCTGTTAAACCAAATCTACGTTCGCGTTTTTGATAAGATAAAATAGCTTGATAAAATTCGTTTTTACGAAAATCAGGCCAAAGTGTTTCGGTAAAATAAAACTCTGCGTAAGCTAATTGCCAAAGTAAAAAATTACTTATTCGATGTTCGCCACTTGTTCTAATCATTAATTCAGGGTCGGGAAAGTTTTTTGTATTTAAATGTTCGCTAATTAAATTTGCATTAATATCGTTAGGATTTACAACACCTTGTTTTACATTTTCAGCAATTTGTTTAACTGCATTTGTAATTTCCCATTTACTGCTATAACTTAAAGCTAAAATTAAATTAACAGTAGTATTATTAGCTGTAATATCAATAGATTCTTGTAATTGATTTTGGCAACCTTGGGGTAAACTTTTAATATCTCCAATTGCATGTAGTTTAACGCCTTTTTTATGTAAGTTGGGTGTTTCTAAACTAATGGTTGCGATTAAAAGTTCCATTAAAGCATCTACTTCATCTTTTGGTCTGTTCCAATTTTCTGTGCTAAAGGCATATAATGTTAAGTACTTAACACCAATTTCTCCACATGCTTCAACAATTTCTCTAACAGAATTAACGCCTTCGTGGTGGCCAAAGATTCTGTCTTCGCCTTGTTTTTTTGCCCAACGCCCATTACCATCCATTATAATGGCAATATGTTGTGGCACATTTTTAAAATCTATGTTGCTTTTTAAATCCAAAATTAAGCCGGACAAAGATAATAAAATAGGGACTTATACCATTTAATTTAATTATTTTAACTAAATAGTTTTACAGTTTTAACCATTTTTAAAGAAAGTGAAAAAAGTTGCTTTGCTAAAATGCTTTATTAATTCCAACAACCCATCTAAATTGAAGATAATCATTTTCGGCATAAGGTAAACGATTTATAAAAATTGGCGCATCAAATCTAAAGGTTAAAGGCTTAATGTTATATAATGGGCCCCAGCGTTGAATGCTTAAAGTAATACCAGCACCAGCATCTGCCATTACATCGCTCATTACATTTGCTTTACCAGGTAAGTTTGTATTTATAATTCCAGCATCGGCAAATAAGTATGGATTTAAACGAATTGTATTTTTTAAAAATTTTGGATTTAATTTACTAAATAACTTCCCAAATTCAATTTCGGTGTTAAAAGAGGCTCCCGATAAGCCTTTGTAGTTATAACTTTGCGTACCATCTGCATTATTTTGAGCTAATAAATAACCCGAGTAACCTCTTAAACCTAAACCACCACCTGCATTAAAATGATTTGTAACGTTACCAAATCCACCCCAATTTGGAGGAATTATACCCATACTGCGTGTGTATTTATTATCCATTAAATCTTCGTTATTTGCACCAGCAACATAAAGCATACTTTCTAAAGGAATTTTACTTCCAAAACCAATTTGTGCAAATACTCTTGTATTAATATCTATTTTGCCTAAATTATTTTTATTTATTGAGGTTAAACTGGCTGCACTGTAATCAAAATCGTTAGTAAATGCACTACTTCTTAAATTAATATTAATAGTTCCTGTACCCCTTTTATATTTATAATAATGATCCATGCCTACGTGAATAGCCGAATTAAGTTGACGGTAACTCCATTCATTATAATTAATTAAATACACTAAATCTTGTGGCATATCGCGCCACATGGCTTTTAAATGTGTATAAAATCTGCTTTTTTCATTATTGCTTTTTTTCTCAAAGCCAATTGTTCCGCCATCTAAACCATCAAGGCTTTTTAATTGTACATAAACATTAGACTTTTTTATGATTTTATTTAAATTGGTTTTGTAATTAAATAAAAAACTAATACGGTTGTTTTGATTATAATAAAAAGTTTTATTAGTAACAGGTTGAATTAAATTTTTATTTAAACTGGTATCCATATAGCTTTTACCTAAGCCTGTGCTTAACCAAACAGCTAAATCAAAATTATGTTTAATGGTTAAATAATCGCCACTTAAAACTGCTCCCATTTTTATTCCATCATAACCATTATACCATAAACTTGGACGAACGCGCATATCGTATTGTTTCCAATTTGGTGGATTATAAATATGATGATCGAACCTTACATTTATTTTATTTTTCTTTTTATTATTAATCATGTTAACATCAGCTAATCTATACGATGGGTCAATGATTACATTTTTGGGTCTGCCATTTATATTAATAGTTGCAGTATAACTCGGTTTTAAATTAGGTCCCCAGCCAATCCAACGTGGTAAAGTATTTGCTTTTGTTGGTTTTTCGAACCATGTATTTGGTATATAATAATGCTGTGCGCTATCATTTTTATCAATTGCAACAAAATCTATTGGCATTTGCATTGTGCCTATGCGTTTAAACTTAATTGAAAAAGTGTTTTTGTTAATTTTTTTAATTCTTCCAATTTTATAATCAATTGTTTTTGAAGTTTCTAACCATTGGTCAAAAAACCAATTTAAATCTATGCCTGTAAAACCAATGATAGAGTTTCTAAAATCTTCGGGGTAGGGATGTGCAAATTTCCATTGATTAAAATAATTTTGAATTGCTTTATCAAATAAAGCCCTACCCAAAACATATTCTAAGTTTTTGAGCATTGTAGCAGTTTTAGTGTAAACTTGGCCATATCCTCCACCATGTCTAATAGCTCCATTAAAATCATCGCTATGCGTATTTAATGTTGATTCATCGGCACGAATAACATTGTTTATGTAATAACCTGTGTAAATATCATTATCAATAACACGTTGAGGTTCGGTAAATCTTTCTGCATATTTGCTTTTTGGTTTACCTGTTATTTCAATTGGCCCATCTATAAACTGATAAGTATCTGCAGTATAAAATTGTGTAAAACCTTCATCTAAAAATGCTCTGTAGTTTTCGTTGCTGCCTAACATTCCCATAAACCAGTTGTGTGTCATTTCATGTACAAATAAGCCTCTGTATCCTGGGTCTGCTCCTCCGCAAAGCGTTAGCATTGGGTATTCCATACCATCTTGTGCATCGGCACAAATCATTTTAGGGTAATGATACGTACCAATATTGTACGAATTAACTTCAATTACTTTTGCAATGTATTGCGCAGCATTATACCAACCTGCTGCATGAGGCTCTTGAACTAAAGCGATACAACGAACGCCATTCCAATTTACTTCTCCAATTCTGTAATTAGGATCCGCAGTATAAGCCACATCATGAACATTTATTGCGCTAAATTTCCAAGTTTTTGAAGTTCCGTCTTTAGGAATAATTACAGATGGCGGTGAATTATAGGGTTTTTGTAAAAAATTACTGATGTCTAATTTTTTTCTTAGATCGTCGGGTAACATTTCATTTTCATTAGTTAAATTACCTGTTCCGTTTAAAATATAATTATTTGGTAGGGTTAATTCTATATTAAAAGAACCAAAATCTCCATAAAATTCGTGGTCCATATGTTGATCTGTATTCCAGCCAAATTTATGATCGATAACGGTAATACGAGGATACCAATGCACAATATCATAATGTTTACTCCCAAAAGAATTAAACATTTTCATTCTGTTACGAATGGCCTCTTGATCAAAATAAGTTTTAAAGTTAATATTGAAAGTTGTTTGTTCGCCAGGATGTAAAGGTTTTGCTAAATAAACTTTTAGAATTGTATTGTCTAATTCTGTTTTTAATTCTTGATTATTAGATTTAATACTTTCAACTTCAGTTCCTTTACCAGCATCTCTGTACTTACTAAATTTTAAATGATAATGGTTGTTTTTATATAAATCAGCAGCATAGGAATTTTTAGTTTGCGCATTACTAAATAAATGAAAGTAAACGTATGAAATAGTGTAAGGCGAATTGTTCCAATATATTAATTCTTGTTGTCCGCTAATTATATCAGAGCTATCGTTTAAAATTGCTTTAATGTTATAATGAACATCTTGTTGCCAATAGCCTTCGTAAGGCTTTTTGTTTTTCCAATATAGTGGGTTTGTAGAGCTTCTATAATCTATATACTCGTTTTGAGAAAGAAGTATATTAGAAATAGTAATGCATAAAATAAGTAAATAATTTCGCATTCGGTTGTGATAAAATATTGACTCTAATGTACAGTTTTTTTAGGAACAATGGTTGAATAAAATTTTAAGCTTTAGGTTTTATTAAAATTAGTGTGTTTATCTCATTAACACCATTTTGCCAAATTCTTTAATAATATATTTATCGGCACCACTTGTGCTTTTTTCTAATGCATTTCCATTTAATTTTGTAATTACTTTATATAAATAAACACCATTTGCTAATCTATCTCCATAATTATCTTTTCCATCCCAAGCATATTGAGTAATGTTTCTGCCAATTTTTAATTCTCCTAATTCAGCACGGGTAATTTCTTTTACTAATTTGCCACTTATTGTCATAATTTGTATGGTAAAAACTTCAGGAATTTCGCTACCTGTAAGCGTAAAAACAAAACGTGTGCTATTGTTAAAAGGATTAGGGTAATTTACAATATTAGTAATACTTGGCTTGTTGTTTATTTCAAAATCTATACTATAATTATTGTAACCGCTCCTGTTTTGGCTTCTATCAACTGCTTTAACTTGTAAACTATATTTACCATCAACTAATAATTGTGGATTATAATTAATTAAACAGCTATTTTTAGGCATATTTGCAGGAGTAAACTGTAATTCGTTGCTAAAAAATAGTCTATTAAAATTATTTTGATTTGGTAGCTTTATACTCACTTCAAAACTGTTAGTATCGTTTAATGCTAAAAATTTATTTTCATCTTTTAGAGTTATTAAAATTTTTGGTTTTGCAGAAACTAAATCTCCATTTAAAATGCGATAGCCATCAAAAGTAACATCTAATAAAGGATTAGTAACATCTTTATTTACAGAAAATGAATACCTGCCAATATTATTAAATTGAAACTGTTCTATCTGATACTTAGAATTTCCGGCAGGATTAATGTATGTCCAAAAAACATTATTTCCAATTAATTGTAAACTGCTAATTTTAACTGTATCTAAAATAACTTCGCCAGGAGCAAATAATTTTCGTTTTAATTTTTGGCTTTGCATTACTTTATTACTTTGATTATCTTCTAACCAGTATGTAATAACTAAACTATCGTTAAATGTTTTTTTACCAATATTTTCAATTGGAAAAACAAATGTTGTAGTATCACCCTCTTGCAATTTAGTGTTTAAAGCTACAAAACCTTTTTTAGGATTTAATGCACATTCGGGCGCTTCATCGTAAAGCACTTGCCATCGCTTTAGTTGAGGCGAAGTGTAATTAATTTTATCTTTTGTAAAAGCTATTAAACGTAAGTAAGGATACAAATTAGCATTAACGTAACCAGCTAAATTTAACACATCTGAACTATCTTGTGGAAAAGTTTGTAAAGTATCAACTTGACCATTGTTTTTAATTCCTATTAATTTTAAAAAAGTAGTATCACCGGGAGTAGACTCTAATGCCTTTACACGCCAATGTAAACTATTCCACTTGTAGCTTGGCCCAATTGTTTCACTTAAAATATATCCACTGTTCCATTTAGTTGTAATTGAATCTTTTAATTGTACAACAGATGATTGAGAATTTCCCCAAACTTCGTGAGCCTGCCCAATACTCATTCCTTTTTTTCCAAATAAAATATATGGCACAGTATCTTTAACATTTCTAATATTCCCAGCTCCAAAATTTTCGAATGCTGTAAATAAACTGTTAGAATAAGATTGTTTTTGCGCATCTAACAGTGTGTAAGCGAGTATATATGAATTATTAGGTAGAGTATTTAAAAAATTCTGTAAACTAGTTTGCCAACCACCAAAGCCGCAATAATTGCTACTTCCAAATGAATAAACGCTTAAAACTTGATTACTTACACAAACGCAATTACTGTAAGTACCAGGGCCCGAATTTGGCCAGTTTACACTAACCACATCATCTGGAATTCCTGAAATTGAGTCAAATACAGCAATATTCCAACCATTTGGTGCACAACCCCAACTACTCATTGTATGGTTGTTGTAAAACCAATTTATACTTACACCTTCTAAATAAGGTGGTACACCATTTCTACATTGAATACTATGTTTGTTATTTTCGAAAACAAATTTTCGTAAACTTCGTTTAAATTGAGTAAACCGATAGGTATTGTTTTTAAATTGGAAAAAATGAGCTTGCCCCCAACCACTTTTATTTGTAATTGTTTGAAAACTACTTTCACGCCAATTAAATTTATCACTTGGCAACACGCTATCTTTACTTACGCGCCAGTAATAAACAGTACTATCTCCATAAGGTAAATTAACATTCCACTCCACTACTCCTCCACTACTTGCAATAACAGTGTTTGATATTGGTGTTAAAAATGTATCAGTTGTATCTAATTGAAATTTATAATTATAATTAGGAGCAAAAGGATCGCTTGTGCTTGCTTTTAAAGTAATAGTATTAGACAATGGTACTACAGCATATTTATATGGATAAACGGGTATTATATCTCCACCACTAATTAGTAAATCTATTGTACCAACTGTACTATTGTTATTTTTAGTTACTTCATTAGTTTCATTAAAATAATCTAATGTTACTTTAAATTTATTTAAACCTACGCCTCTATTAAAATCAATTGCAGTAAATATTTTTAAGCTATCAAAATATAATGGTGCTTTAATTCTTTTTATAATAACTGCAGAATCGTTATTTGGGAATGTTCTGGTAACACGAACAAAAAAACTATCAACTAATGCTTTACCTAAATTTTTATGTTTTATAAAAATCCCTATCGAGTCAGGATAAATAGAAGTGTTTAATGAAACGTTATTATTTTTAATACTATAATCTGGTAATGCTCCACAGCTTATTTTAATTGAAGGGTCGCCATTAAGAGCCATATCTAAAGCTGTAAATTGAGTAAGTTCATCTCCTGCAAAAATTGCGTTTGTAATAGCTTCTTGCATCATATCACCTATCCCTTTATTATATCTGGTTGAAGTTAAAGACTTGTAAAAATTCCAAGTAAAATTATGTAGCGTATAAGGAAACCCTATAGAAGACGTTGCAATAAATGCAATACTTCCCTTTTCTTTTGTGTATGTGTAACGCTCAGAAACGCTTCGTCTTCCATAAATATAAATATTACCAGAGTAACATGAATTTGAAATTAATAAAGGATATTTGTTTTTGTTGTTAAAAACAGAAGGGTCATCAATAGCTTGATCAAAACCTTGTTCTGAACCATGTCCGAAAAAATTAATTATAGACGCTCCATTATTAATTGTTTTAATTATACTATCACTTATATTAGTTTGAATGGGTGCTGTTGTGTTTTTTTGATAAGTAAAAACCTGCCCTCCAATTAAAGTATCTTCAAACAAATTTTCATAGGTACTCATGTAGGAAGCAATTAAGTTTGTAAGATTAGTATTATCTCCACCAACAAAATGTAAAGCACGTTTCTTCCAATCTTCTAAACCTGTTGCTTCGTGTTGTTGTACTTTTTCTAAGTAATCTAAAGCTTCTGTGTTAGTAATTGCAGGAAATCTACCTATTGGCACATCTGGTATAGCAGTATTTGTACCACTTAAAATACCAGCTACTAAAAGGGCATCAGAACTTGGAATACCCATTGTAGGTATAAAATTTTCGACTTGATATGCTGCGGATAAATCTTCTTTTTTTATGCCTTTGCCAAGTAAAAAAACATATTTTGGTTTTGCAGGTAAACTATCTATTAAATATTTTACAAAATTTTTTATTGCAACAGGATGTTTATTTATTCCATACGCAAACTGTTCATATAATTCATCAATATTCGCGTCAATTACTTGATAGCTTCCACCAGCTATACTTTGCCTATATTGTTTATAAGATGCGGCAGCTTGTTTGGTTATGTTATGGTAAATTAAAACAAATGGATTTGTTGCACTTGAGTTTTTAAAATTTGTGTAAGGATTATTTTGATTTGCATTAAATAATTGTGTAATTGGAATAATGGCATCTTGATTTGCAATAATAATTTTTTTGTTTGAAAATGAATTTGGCGCAATGAATTTAATTTTATTAACAGCATATAACTTAGCAGGTAATTTTTTAAAATTAGTAACATCATAACAATTTATTATTGTATTTGTGTTTGAAGCGTTTTGAAAGTCGTAAAACTGTTTTGTGCCAATTGTACCATTAGATGAAATAATTTCATTATAATTAATACCATTCAAATCTAAAATTTGGGGATAGGTAAAACTCATATAATGCAGTATGCATGAGTTACTAAAAGCCGAAAATGAAGGGTTTGCAACTGATGAAATATATAAGCTACTAGCGTCATTAAAATTTTGATTTGTTACGGTATAACTTTGAAAAAAAGGCTTGAAACTAAAAAATGCTGTGTCTTTTAAAGATACATTTACTCCTAATTGATTTACATAACCGGTTTCTACCTCATGGTCAATTTGCCCTGAGTTTTCTTGACTGTATCCTGAAAAAACATACGACAAATAAGAAGGCAAAGGAGTTAAAGTGTAAACATTTAAAAAACCAAAATTTGTATTTACTGTTATTCCTTTTTCAAATTTTAAACCGAAGCCTTCGTTTTGTGTGTATCTTGGGTCGCTAGCTTGATAAGGATAATTGTTTGCTGTATTGTATGAATCTACAGGTTTAAAAATTTTGTTAGAATAAACAAAATTTGCAGTTGGGTAACTTGCCCATGTAGTATCCGTTTCTATACTATATCGTTTGTTAGACGTAGATGAATTTGTTGTTAAAAAAGCATATACTGTATCGTTAAAAATCATTTGGTACCTATTTGGTAGATAAGCAATGTTTGCGTAAATAAGAGAATCTAAGTTTGCATCTTGTACATTTAAATAAAACTGCAGGTAATCGCCATTATTGATTTTATTATCATTTTCGCCATTAATAAACAAAGCCTGTTCTTTGCCTGCAAAAAACAATTGGATATTTTTAGGATTTAGTGAACTTAAATTGAATTTAGTGGCAAGTGTTGCAGAATCTATTTGATAAATGCCTGTTTTAGTAATAGGAAATTTAAAATAAGTTTGAGTTGTATTAACCCATGAATTATATGTTTGTGCAATAAATTTAGTTGAAAAGAAAGTATTTATTATAATAAAATAAAAGAAGAGTAGATAAATATTCAACTTTCTCTTTATCATTTTTTCATTTTATCAATACTTATTTTTAATGAGAAAATATGTGAATATAATGCAATTGACCTATCACCAATATCGGTTAAAGCATAATCTAAAGTAAACAATTTGTAATTTAAGCCAACACCAAAATTAAACTGACTTGTAGTAATGTATTGTGTAGCTGCTGGGTTTAATTGTTTTTGAATGTTTCCAAAACCGCCACGTAAATAAATTAAATCTCTATAACCAAGTTCTAAACCAATTGCTGGTTCCATGCTCCAGGTTTTAGTTTGTACAACAGTATTTCTTTTACCATCAAATGTATTAATGGCATTTATTTCGGTTAAAACAGAAAATCTATTTTTATAAAAGCGGTACTCTTTTGCTGTTCCTAAAATTAATTTTGGCGTAGTAATTTCTACATTAGAATTTGGAATTTCATTACCTGTAGATTGAAGCGTTGCAATGTCTTTTTCACTTAAATTGTATGTCCATGCGTTATAAGTACCTGTAATATCTCTTCCCATTGCTGCAAACTTAAACCCTTTGTATTCATAATTTGCGCCTAAATCTAATCCAAAACCCCAAGCCCCACCAAAGCTTCCTAATTTTCTACGGATAATTTTAAAATTTCCTCCAATATCTAAGCCTTTAAGCTGTTGAATTTTTCTTGCATAACTAATTAAAGTTGCAAAATCTACTGCATTAAAAGTTGTTATTCTATTGTAATCTATATTTCCGTTTGCATCTACTAAATCTAAAGTATTAGGAATATTATCAACTCCAAATCGCAACAAACTTAGTCCTCCTGTACTAACACTATCAATTTTTAATGAAGCTCCAAAATAATCGTACTTAGCAATCCCTGCAAAATATTCGGCATGCATTAAACCAACATCTAGATTGTTTTTCTGTTTCAACAATCCTGCTGGGTTCCAATATCCAGCATTTACGCCTGCTACACTTGCAACATTTGCATTAGCCATTCCTAACGCTCTTGCGCCTACACCAATATTTAAAAACTCGTTACTGTATTTTCTTACTTGAGCAGAAACTATAAAAGAAAAAAAAGTAAATACTATTAAGAAAACCTTTTGCATTTTGTAAAAATAAAGATACAAATTAAACGTAAAACTTATTAATTTATTTTAAATTCAAAAAATTATCTAACAACGGTAACAAAGCCTTTAAAAACTTTTTCGGATCCGTCAAAATTATCGTTAACAATTATTTTCCAATAATATACATTTCTCATATCGCTATTATCAGAGCTTCCATGAGCTTTCCATGCTTCGTCAGGATTATTAGTTTTGAAAATTTTTTGTCCCCAACGGTTGTATATTTCAAAAGAGTAACTTCCATTTTGCCAACCAGTTCCAATGGGCTTTAACTCATCATTTAACCCATCATTATTAGGCGTAATAGCATTTGGCACCCAAACTGTAAGTGGCTCATTAACACAAATATTTTTTATTGTAGTATCTTTACAACCTTTATCGCTTATTCCAATCAATTTAAAAATTTCACATCCTATCTCTTGAAAACTTGTGTAAAATGTATTTTGATTGCTTATATTTTTATTATCATTGTTTAACCAAAAATAATTTTTCGCATCACCATTGGCTGTTATTATAACATTTTCAGCGTTTAACAAATTTATGTTTTTTGGCTCTGTTTCTATTGAAAGTAAAGGCTTAGGATAAACATTAATAATTGACGCATATGTAAAATTTGTTTTACAATTGTTCGAATCTATTACACTAAGTTTTATATTGTAAATTCCAAAATCTTCATAACAATAACTAACTGTATTGCCTGTAAGTTCAATAGGTTTATCCCCAAAATTCCATATTGCATTACTGCTTTTTTGAGTTGTATTTGTAAATGTAGTACATAAAGGCTGGCAGCCAAATTGATTAGCAACATTAAATGATGGTATTATTTTTGGTAATAAATTAATACTTATGGTTTTAATTGCTTTTGGTGTGCCACACCCATCTGTAACTTCGAGTGTATAAAATGGAATGCTTATGTTTTCAACAAATATAGATGATGTATTTAAATTTCCAGGTAACCAATTGTAAGTGTAATTTCCATTTCCACCAGTAACTATTGGAGTAATTTGTGCTGTTGTGCCCGGACAAATACCTGTGCCAGCAGAATTTGTAGAAATATTTATTGGCGGGTTTACATTAACAGTAACTTGATAAGAAGGTAAAGTACAACCATTGGCATCAAAAACATTCAAGCTATAAACTGTAGTGCTTATGGGACTAACACTAATTAACTGTCCGGTTAAATTTCCTGGTTGCCAAACATAATTGTAACTACCCGCTCCGCCACTTGCGTTTGCTTGAATTGAAGCTGATTGGCCTATGCAAATATTTTGAGGAACAGAAGCTGAAAAACTATAAACTGGTGGTTGAGTTAAATTTAAAGTTGTGGTTGCAGGGCAACCCATTGCATCTATAACTTTTATAATTTTAAATCCAGCACATAAATTTTTAATAGGATTAGTAGAAGTTGTACCGGTTCCTGAAACACTATAAGTAACTGGCATTACTGCATTTTGAATATTTAAATTAACCGCACCGTTACAATTATTATAACATAATATTGGAGTAAAACTGTTTACACTTACACTTACAGTACTTAAATTTCCTATAAATAAATTTGAGCTATCTTTACAATTGTTTGCGTCTAAAACTAACAAAGTATAGTTTCCGGAGCTCATGTTTGCTACTGTATTGCTTATAACACCAATGGGAAACAATGTATATTGATATGGAGGAGTTCCTCCGTTTACTTGTATTGTTGTAGCTCCATCTGTAGCGCTACAATTTTCTGGTTTTGTAATTGGACTAACGGTTAATGCATTTAATGCGGCAACATTAATTACACTTTTTGTAATACATGCACTTGCATCTTTTACTGTAATAGTATAACTTCCAATTGGGATATTAGCTATTTGTGGCGAAGTAACACTCCCATTTGGTTGCCATGTGTATGAAAAAGGTGATGGTGCGTTGCTAACATTAACTGTTGCAGAAGCATCTGCTTTTCCAGGACAAGTTGCAGGATTTATTGAGTAATTAATTAATGGTTGGGGGGATTGCAGTACATTAACTGTGTTACTTACCACACAACTATAACTATCCTTTGCAGTAATTGTAACTGTACCAACTGAAATGTTATTTGCAGAGTTTCCTATAATTGGCGTGTTGTTTACAGTGTAAGTAAAAGGTGCTAATCCACCGGTTGACGTAATTACAGCCGTTGTTGTTCCACCAAAGCAAGTAATCAAAGTGTTTGTTGTTGTTGAAGTTATTAATGGGGGTTCTGTAATATTTACGTTAGTTGTGTATGTACAATTATTTATATCTTTTACTAAAACCGAGTGTGTACCTACACCAATTGCGCCAGAGGATTGATTATTACTTCCATTGCTCCATGTATAACTTATTGGGGACGTAAAATTATTGCTTGGTATAATAAACGCCTGACCATTAGCTACTCCATTACATGTAACATTTGTAGTTGTAATTACAGCACCAGAACTGCTAAAAGGATTAACAACTGTGTAAGGGTTTGTATAAGTACAACTACTTGTAATTAAAATAACATTATAAACACCTATTGGTAAATTAGCTAATGTACCAGTATTTGCGCTAGTAAATACAGTTGCAATTGTACTAGTGTTACTTGAATTTGTAACAACTACTGTGTAAGGACCAGTAGCAAAAGAAATACTATAATTTGTTGTAGCTAAATTTAATACGCAATTAAAAGTTGATGTTGGAGCAATAAAGCAAGATTGTGCTATGGATTTATTCTGAAATAGTAAACCCCATAAAATACAAAATATTAAACCTGCTTTTTTCAATATAACAAGTAAAGATACTGCTTTTTTAAATTTAGATTTTTGAATTTTATAAGTGGTTAACTTTATGTGTTAAATGGCTACTAAATATTTAAAAAATTAACTAAAATAATTTAAAAATAGTATAAACAAAATCCTTTCAAATATTGCTTTTAAATTTGACTTAAGTATCTAATTTTTAATGTTTTTTATTATATTTGTTGTAAGAAATTTAACATGAAGAATTTACACAAAATACTTTTTTTTCTAGCATTAATATTTTCTGTAAAATACAGTAATGCGCAAGAACCAAAAATTACTGATAAAATTGCAAATAAAGTAGTTATAGGTTTTCCTAATATTAGTATTTCGCAATTAAATAACATAACTAGCACTTTTGCAAATTACGAACAAATTCAATCTGCAAAATTTATTAAAGGGAATCATGATTGCATGTTAATAGATTTTGATTTAAGTAAAAAAAATTTTACTGTTTATGCAGAATTATTAAAAGTAATTTCTTCTTATTACGACATTTCAAAATGTTATTTTAAAGTAATTGATGCCTATAATGAGATAAATGGAAACATTGGAACTGACACAATAATTGTAATAAAATAAGCATGAAGAAATTTTACACACTACTTATTATTCATTTGTTTTTTGTAACTAAAGCACAAACTTATTTAATGAATAATAATACAACAGTTAATTTAACTTGCCCTTCAACCTCTTTATTTTATGACAGTGGAAATAGCGGTGGCAATTATAGTAATAGTGAAAATTACACTAAAACATTTAATGCCCCTGCAGGTTCTTGCTTAAGTATAACTTTACAAAATATTGATTTAGAAAATTGTTGTGATTATTTAAGAATTTATGATGGACCAAATACAGCTTCTCCCTTAATTGTGAACTTAGCTGGTACAATTGCTGGTCCGGTTACATATTTTTCCACTGGCTCATCTTTAACATTTGATTATCACTCTGACTTTAGTCTAGTTTACGCAGGTTGGCAAGCAACAATCACATGTGTTTCAGCATGCTCTGGCCCTCCAACACCAGGCACTGCTGCATTAACAACTGCTACTAATTGTACAGGACCTACATCAGTTAATCTTTCAACAAGCGGAGCTTCACCGTTGGCTTGTGGTATAACTTACGTTTGGCAAAGTGCACCAGCCGCATCAGGCCCATGGACAAATATAGCAGGATCAAACAACATGAATCCTTTTACAACAACAATTTCTGCTACTACTTTTTTCAGAATGCGCTCACAATGCAATGCAGCAAGCAGTGTATTTACAAACACTATCAGTGCAACAAGTGGCACAACTACAATACCATGTGCACTTTCAACTTACACATCAGCTTTAATTACATATAGTTTTGAAGCGTTTGCAGGCACAACATTACCAACTACCGATGACGTTTTGTTTAATTCAATTACAATGTTTGGCTTTCCTGTATGTTTTGGAGGTTCACAATATTGGGGAGGTTATGTGGCAAGTAATGGAGCCTTTGTGTTTGATGGAGTTCCATGTTATCCAAATATTCTAACTTCAACATATGCCGCAGGTGGCATTGGCACTGGCTATACTATACCTAATCCAGCCCCAACAGTTGGTACTTCAATTCCAAGAAATGCAATTTTGGGGCCTTGGCAAGACATTAACCCATCTTTAGGGGGCACTATTCGTTATTACACAACTGGCACAGCACCTAATAGAAAATTTGTTGTTTCTTATGAATCAATTCCTATGTATTCATGTGGCACATCAAGTCCTAGCATTTATTTTACAGGACAAATAAAAATTTACGAAACTACAAACATCATAGAAATACATGTTGGTAATAAAGGCGTTTGTCCTGGGTTTAATAATGGGGAGGCTGTTATGGGCTTACATAGTTTTGATGGAACAGTTTACATACCACCAGTAAACGCAACAGCTCATAATGCAATGGGAGTATCGCCATACAACCAATGGACTATGAGCAACAGAGCCTATCGTTTCAATTCACCTTGCGCATCTAATGCTGGGCCTTGTGTTGTATTACCAATTGGATTTGTGAAGTTTAAAGGGGACAATATTGATAAATACAATAAATTATCATGGACAATTGAAAAAAATTCAAATTTCAAATATTTCTCAATCGAAAGAAGTTTAGATGGAGTAAATTTTGTTGAAATTGGTACAGTTGGTGCCTCTAATGCCACAGAATACGACTTTAATGATGAGACTCACAAACCTTTTACAATTAATTATTACAGAGTTACAGGTTTTGGACAAAACGAACAACAAAGTAAAACTTATATAGTCCCAATAGGAAGTAATGCTGATAATTTTGAAATTGGTAATTTATTCCCGAATCCAACAACAAAATCATTTAATGTTCAAATTAACTCAAAATCAATACAACAATTAAAAATTAGTGTATGTAATTCTATGGGTGTTGAAATGTATAATGAGTATATTACAACTCAATTAGGTTATTCAGAATATGAAATTAATACTGAAAATTTAGCTACAGGCTTATACATTGTTAAGTTTTTAAATAAACAAAATCAACACTTAAGCAAACAAAAACTAATGATTACCAAGTAATTACAGTTTTTCTTGTTAACATTTACTTTATAAATTGGTGTTTTTTACTTACAATTTTCATTTAGCTGCCTTATATTTGTAGTCTGTAGAAAAATATGGACGATAATATACTTTTTGAAGGATTTGATGGGGAAAATGACCATAAAGATGTAGATAACATTACACATGTAAGTGGAATGTTTAAAAATTGGTTTATTGATTATGCTAGTTATGTAATTTTAGAACGTGCTGTACCTTCTATTGAAGATGGCTTAAAACCTGTGCAACGTAGGATTTTACACAGCATGTGGGAATTAGAAGATGGGCGATACAATAAAGTTGCCAATTTAATTGGTAACACTATGAAATATCACCCACACGGTGATGCGAGTATTGGAGATGCATTAGTTGCAATTGGACAAAAAGATTTATTAATTGATTGCCAAGGAAACTGGGGAAATATTTTAACTGGAGATAGTGCCGCTGCCCCTCGTTATATTGAAGCTAGATTAAGTAAATTAGCTAAAGATATTTTATTCAATCCGAAAACTACAGATTGGGGAATAAGTTATGATGGACGAAATAAAGAACCAATTACTCTTCCAGTAAAATTTCCATTATTATTAGCTCAAGGTGTTGAAGGCATTGCTGTTGGTTTAGCTTGTAAAATTTTACCTCATAATTTTAACGAACTTATAGATGCTTCAATTCAAGTTTTAAAAGGAAAAAAAGTAAATATTTATCCTGATTTTCAAACTGGTGGTATTGCAGATTTTAGTGATTATAAAGATGGTTTACGTGGCGGTAAGGTAAAAGTAAGAGCAAGAATTAAAGAGCTAAATTCAAAAACACTTGTAATATCTGAAATTCCTTTTGGTACAACTACTGGCTCTTTAATTGATAGCATTTTAGCAGCTAACGAAAAAGGTAAAATTAAAATTAAAAAAGTTGAAGATAATACTAGCGAAAATGTTGAAATTTTAATTCACCTCCAACCTGGTATTAGTCCTGATAAAACAATTGATGCACTTTATGCATTTACAAATTGCGAAATGAGTATTTCGCCAAATGCATGTATAATTGAAGATGAAAAACCAAAATTTATCGGCGTTAGCGAAATCCTTAAAATTTCGACACAAAACACTTTAAATTTATTACGTAAAGAATTAGAAATTGAAAAGTTTGAGCTAGAAGAAAAATGGCATTTCTCTTCACTTGAAAAAATATTTATTAAAGAAGAAATGTATATTGATTTTAAAAAATATACATCAAAAGAAACTTTATTTGAATATTTACATGAACGATTTAAACCCTTTAAAAAGAAATTTATTCGCGAAATAAATGATGATGATTTACAACGTTTAACTCAAATTCCAATGATTAGAATTACTCGCTTTGATAGTATTAAAGCCGAGGAATTAATGAAAGAATTAGACACACGAATTGCCGAAGTTAAAAATCATTTAGAAAATTTAACCGAATATGCAATTGAGTATTTTAAAAACCTTAAAAAGAAATACAGCGAAGGCAAAGAACGTAAAACAGAAACAAAACAACTTGAAACTATTATAGCAACTCAAGTAGTTTTAGCTAACGAAAAATTATTCTATAATAAAACTGAGGGCTTTGTTGGTACTAGTTTAAAAAAAGATGAATTTTTGTTTGAATGTAGCGACATTGATGATATAATTGCTTTTACCAAAGAAGGTAAAATGAAAATATTTAAAGTTGCCGATAAAGTATTTGTAGGGAAAGATATTATACACGTTGCAATTTTTAAAAAGAACGACGAAAGAACAACTTACAATATGATTTACCGCGATGGGCCAAAAGGCATTACGTTTATGAAACGATTTAATGTTGTTGGCGTTACACGCGATAAAGAATACGATTTAACTAAAGGAAGCAAAGATAGTTTAGTGTATTGGTTTACATCAAATCCTAATGCCGAAACAGACAAAGTAATTGTTCATTTAAGACAAGTTACTGGCTTACGAAAATTTGAACTTGATGTTGACTTTAATGAGATGGAAATTAAAGGTCGTGCTGCTGTAGGAAACATTGTAACCAAATACACTGTAAATAAAGTTTCATTAAAAGAAAAAGGAGCATCTACATTAGCTGGCGAAGATTATTGGTTTGATGAAAATACGCATAGGTTAAATAAAGAAGAAAGAGGGACTTACCTTGGCAAATTTAGTGGTGATGATAAAATAATTACAATTACAGCAAGTGGTAATTATAGATTATACAACTACGATATTTTAAACCATTTTGATGAAGATATTATTTTAATAGAAAAACACATTCCACACCAAATAATAACTTGCGTATATTTTGATGGAATAAGTAAATGTTACTTCACTAAACGTTTTGAACCTGAAATTTTAACTACTAAAACCTTAATTGTAACAGAAAATGAAGCAAGTAGAATTGAATTAATTACTGTTCAAATTAATCCGGTAATTGAAGTAAAATTTAATAAAGAAAAAGGCAATCAATTACCTGATGAAACTATTAATTTGGTTGAATTTAGTCCTTTAATTAATATTAAAGCTAAAGGAAAAAAATTAAGTAGTTACAAAGTAAAAGAGATAAACTTAAAAGAGCCCGAAGAAATAAAAGCTGCACGCGCTTTTTTAAAAGATGAAGATGAAAAAACAGGCTTATCTCCTATGGAACTACATCGTAGAGCAATGGAAAAATTAAATAATAAAGACTTGTTAGATGGCGATGGTCAAATCACTTTTGATTTTTAGCATTTAAAAATTAAACTCACAAAAAAATCCTCTCTGTTAAACAGAGAGGATTTACAAACTAAACTAGAACAACTATTATTATTTCATAAGGGTTACATGGCCAA
>JAIUNM010000003.1 GCA_020162035.1 Bacteroidota bacterium
TGCCAATTTTTCCGCCACGGCGGATGTTAAAGCCCCTACAGTAATGTTGGGGCTTTTTTGTTTTAAATAAATAGCGCTAGCAAAATTTTATCGCTTTTTTTATACAGTATCTTATAAAATAAATATCGCAGCAATTATCATAATTAAAATGATAACCAAATACTGCCAAATGTCTGGAAAATAACGTAACATTTTTCTTAATTTATTAAAACTATTCAATTGATAAAAATTTAAAACAAAAATAATTGTTTTTACACAATTGATTAAAACTATTCAAAGAAATTAAATACCTTTTAAAAAATATAGTACTTATTATTTACCTTTTTTTTCTCTTTCTTTTAATTCCCACATGTAATTTCCGCAAAAGTTAAGGTAAAAGAATGCTACTACATCACCTAATTTAGATGGTTTTATACCTGATTCAGGAACTAAAAAAACACCATTTATTAAAGCGTATTTTTTACCATTTTGGTAATAGTTACTTGAACTCACTTCTAATAGGTCAGAATACTTTTTGTTACTTTTTCTATATTTTGCAACAGCTTCTTGTAAATTTAAGTTTATTTTACTCGTATCAAGCTCAACACTTATTAAGCTTAATGTGATTTTTTTACCCTCATTTGTTATTAAACCGGGTTGTTGGTACATTTTTCGAATTCCTCCAACTGTAGGTTCCCATGCACAATCTCCAGTGTATTCTACTTTCCAATTTGTTGTTTCTCCTTTAGTAGTAGGAGTTATTAATAAAGCAGGTACGTTAACGTTTCTTCCTTTATTATCCATTATTTGTACAGACATGTTGTGATTAACATTTTGTGCAACATTAAGGGCATATTGCGCACAGTTATACTCAAACTCTTGAACTTTTTTTTCTAACATTGGATTTTCCATAAAATTATTTGGATCACAATTGAATTGAGCAACTGCTAATTTTGTAAACAATACTGCAGTTGAAATAAAAGCTGTTTTTTTCATATTTTTTTTATTAAAGGTATGTTATAATTGATGTTATAAAATACGTCATTTGTCGTATTTTATATTAGTTTGAGATTTATTTTTAATGAGATTAGTTTATAACGTATATACCAATACTTTCTCAAATACCACTTTTGTTTTAATGCTTTTTACTTATTAAATTATTATGTGAAATGTTATTACTTAACAAAAGTTTTATAATTATTGTGATAACAATAGTTATATTTGTAAACTATTTTAAATTTAAACTGTTTGTATGTGTAACACAGAATATTATAGCCAATTACCAATTGGTACAAAAGCTTTAATTTTATCTAAATTATATTATAGTGTATTATCAAAAAAACTCGAAAGTATTGAAGTTGAACGTTATTATTCTATATTATTTTTTTTAAAGGATAATGAAGGTTGCAGCCAACAACAAATTTGTAATAATTTAGCTATTGATAAAACAGCCATGGTTAAAATTATTGACTATTTAGTTAAAATTGGATATGTAAGAAAAAATATAAATTTAAAAAACAGACGCGAGCATTTTATTGAATTAACTAAAAAAGGCTTAAATCAAACAAAACAAATTGTGAAATCGTTTAATTCCCTTGATGAGGATTTATATCGTGATTTGCCGGTAAATAAACAAATTATTTTTAACGAAGTAATTTGTGAAATGTCATCTAAATTAAAAAATTTACCTGCAACAGATTTGTTTTTTGATTATAAAAAAACACAAAAAACTAACAAAAAATAATACTTAAATAAAAATGAAAAAAATACCTAATTGGATATTAATTTTAGTTTTAATAATTTTAATTATAGTTTCTAAATTTATATTTTTTGCTCCAAAAAACGAGAAACTAACAGGCAATAAAGGCAAGCAACAGGGGCCATTATCAGTTAACTATTTAGTGGTTAATTACGAAACATTAAAAGAAGATATTTATTCAACTGGTAAAATTGGAGCAATTAATCAAATATCAATTTTACCAGAGGTAAATGGTAAAATAATATCGGTAAATTTTAAAGAAGGAGAATTTGTTAGTAAAGGAAGTTTAATAGTTAAGTTAAATGATCAAGATTTACAAGCACAATTACTAAAATCTAAAACACAAATTACTTTATCCGAAAATAAATTAAATAGACTTAAAAAATTAATTCAAATTAATGGAGTAAGTAAAGAAGAAATAGAAATTCAAGAAAACGAATTAAACTCGTTAAAAGCTGATAGAGATTTTATTTTAGCTCAAATAGCTAAAACAAATGTTATTGCTCCGTTTAGTGGAGTTGTTGGATTAAAAAATGTTAGCGAAGGGTCTTATGTAACTGTAAATACTCCAATTGCTTCTTTAGTTCAGCTTAACCCTTTGTTTGTTGAATTTTCTGTATCAGAAAAATACAGTTCGATATTAACAAAAACATTATCTGTTACATTTAATTCCGAAATAAATAAAGAAAAACAAACGGCAAAAATATATGCAATAGAACCAAGGGTAGATGAATTAACCAAAACAATAAAAGTTAGAGCTTTGTTTAACGATAAAACACAATATTACCCAGGTAGTTTTGTGAAAGTATATTTGAGTTTAGGAGAATTTAAAGAAGCGTTATTAATTCCTACTCAATGTATTATACCTACACTTAAAGGACAAAAAGTTTTTATTTCTAAAAATGGAAAAGCAACAGAAGTTGAAGTAACAGTGGGAGAAAGAACCGATAGTAAAATACAAATTACAAACGGCTTAACTATTGGAGATACAATAATAACAACAGGTTTGTTATCTATTAAAAATGGTGCAGATTTAAAATTAATTAAAAGTAATTAATTGTTATGGATGTAGCTGAATTAAGTGTAAAAAAGCCCGTTTTAGTAACCGTTTTATCTATAATAATTATTTTATTTGGTGCAATTGGTTTTAAATATTTAGGTGTTAGAGAATATCCGTCAATTGACCCTCCGGTTATTACTGTTCGTACAAACTATACAGGTGCAAATGCAGATGTTGTTCAATCGCAAATAACCGAACCGTTAGAAAAAGTTATAAATGGTATTGATGGCATTAGAACATTATCATCTGCTTCTAACCAAGGCTCAAGCATTATAACTGTTGAATTTAATTTAAATGCTGATTTAGAAGCAGCCGCAAATGATGTTAGAGATAAGGTTTCTCAAGCAATAAGGCAATTACCACAAGATATTGATGCTCCGCCAGTAGTTTCTAAAGCCGACGCAAATTCTGATGCAATTATTTCGATGACGTTATTAAGTGATACACGTTCGTTATTAGAAGTAAGTGATTATGCAGAAAATGTTTTAGCTCAAAATTTCCAAACTATATCTGGTGTTAGTAATGTCCAAATTTGGGGCCAACGTAAATATTGTATGCGTATTAGGCTACAACCTGATAAATTAGCTTCGTTTAATTTAACGCCATTAGATGTTAAACAAGCATTAACTAAAGAAAATGTTGATTTACCTTCAGGAAAAATAGAAGGTAATAGTACAGAATTAACTGTAAACACAATTGGTAGGTTATCTACAGTTACTGAATTTGAAATGATGATTGTTAAAGAAAATGAAAACAATATTGTTCGTTTAAGAGATGTTGCTTTAGTAGAATTAGGTGCTGAAAATGAAGAAACAGCACTACGAGAATCAGGAACACCAATGGTGGGATTAGCCTTAGTGCCTTTACCAGGCGCAAATTATTTAGATATTGCAAATGAATTTTACAAAAGATATGATGTTTTAAAAAAAGAATTACCTAAAGACTATACAATAAATATTGCTTTAGACAATACTCGTTTTATAAAAAATTCAATTACTGAAGTTGCAGAAACTTTACTAATAGCATTAATTTTAGTTATTGTAATTATTTATTTGTTTTTTAGAGATTGGATTATTGCATTTAGGCCATTAATAGATATTCCTGTTTCATTAATTGGTGCATTTTTTATAATGTATTTAATGGGGTATTCCATTAATGTATTAACATTATTGGCTATTGTTCTTGCAACTGGTTTAGTTGTTGATGATGGAATTGTAGTAACTGAAAATATTTTTAAAAAAATAGAAAAAGGTTTAAATCCTACAGAAGCTGCAATTACTGGAACTCGCGAAATTTATTCGGCTGTTATTATTACATCATTAACATTGGCAGCAGTTTTTATGCCTGTAATATTTTTAGAAGGTTTTGTTGGAAGGCTGTTTAGAGAGTTTGGTGTTGTAATAGCTGGAGCAGTATTAATTTCTGCATTTGTTTCTTTAACCTTAACCCCAATGCTAAATGCTAAATTGGTTAGAAAAAATCATTCTCAAAAAAGTAAATTTTATGTTTTAACTGAACCGTTTTTTGAAAAATTAGATTTATGGTTTAAAAATTCTGTAACACGTTTTTTGCAAAAAAGATGGTGGGCTTTTGTTGTTTTAATTTTATCAACTGGAACTATTTTTTATTTTGGCTCACAATTAAAATCAGAACTTTCGCCCTTAGAAGATAGAAATTGGCTTCGTATGTTAATTACTATGCCCGAAGGTACTTCTTTTGAATCAACCGATGCAACGATGAATAAAATTTCAAATTTTGTTCATGATTCGGTTGCGGAAAAAGAAGTTTGTTTAACTGTTACTGCTCCAGGTTTTGCAGGGTCTGGAGCTGTAAATACCGGTTTTGTAAGATTAGCTTTATCTCAAGCAGAAGATAGAAACCGAAGTCAAAATGAAATTGCAAATTATCTGTCAAAATATTTATCAAAATTTCCTGAAGGTAAAATTTTTGTTATACAAGAGCAGTCAATTTCTTCGGGAGGTGGACCAAAAGGAGCTTTGCCAGTTCAGTTTGTTTTACAAAATAACGATTTTAATAAAATTAGAACACATTTGCCAAAGTTTTTAGAATTAGTAAGTAAAAACCCAACTTTTCAAGGATTTGACGTTAATTTAAAATTTAATAAGCCTGAATTGGTTGTAGAAATTAATAGAGATAAGGCTAAAACTACGGGGGTTAGCATTGCCGATGTTGCTCAAACAATTCAATTAGCATTAAGCGGACAAAGGTTTGGTTACTATATAAAAGGCGATAAACAGTATCAAGTTGTAGGGCAAGTAAGTAGAGAAAACAGAGATGATCCAAACGATATTAAAAATTTATTTGTAAAAAATTCTAAAGGAGAAATGATTCAGTTAGATAACATTATAACTGTAACTGAACGTAGTAGCCCTCCTCAATTATATCATTATAATAGGTTTCAATCTGCAACAATACAAGCAGGCTTAGCTCCTGGTAAAACAATTGGTGATGGAATAAATGAAATGAAAAAAATATCTAATGAAATTTTAGATGATAGTTTTACAACTTCGTTAACGGGTGCTTCACGAGATTTTGCAGAAAGTTCTTCAAATATTTTATTTGCATTTTTATTAGCTTTGGTGTTAATATATTTATTGTTAGCGGCTCAATTTGAAAGTTTTATAGAACCTTTAATTATTATGTTAACTGTGCCAATGGCTTTATCTGGTGCATTATTTTCATTATGGTATTTTAATCAAACATTAAATATTTTTAGTCAAATAGGAATGATTATGTTAATAGGATTGGTAACCAAAAATGGAATTTTAATTATTGAGTTTGCAAATCAATTAAAAGAGAAAGGACTAAGCGTAAAAGAAGCACTAATAGAAGCATCAACAGCAAGATTAAGACCAATTTTAATGACAAGTTTAGCAACAATGTTTGGAGCTTTACCAATTGCAATGGCATTAGGTGCAGGTTCTGAAAGTAGAATGGGAATGGGTATTGTTATTGTTGGTGGTTTATTATTATCAATGGTGTTAACTTTATATGTAATACCTGCAATTTATTCATATTTAATAAAAGATAAACGCCATGAATAAAAAGTTATCTATATTAATTTTATTTATAATAGCTATTATATGCTCTATATCTAAAGCACAAACTATTTTAACAGTTGATGAAGCAATAAAAAATAGTTTAGAAAAAAATTACAATGTTTTAATACAAAAAAACATAAACGAAATTTCTAAATTACAAAACAATTTTGGTAATGCTGGCATGTCGCCAACTGTTAGTTTAAATGCAAATTTAGCTTTATCTAATTTAAATTCATATCAAGAGTTTAGCACAGGTACAATACAACAAAAAAATGGTGCACAATCTCACAATATAGGCGCATCTTTAAATGCAGGCTGGGTAGTATTTGATGGTTTAAAAATGTTTACAATTAAAAAACGTTTAACAGAAAACGAAAGGCTATCTGAAATAACCTTAAAACAACAAATGGAAAATACAATTTTTGATATTATTAGTTTGTACTACAATGTTGTTAAATTAAATCAATTAATTAAAGCATCAAAACAAAACATTGAAATATATGATGAGCGAAGAAAAATTGCCCAATTAAAATTTGATATTGGATCAGATTCAAAAGTAGATTTAATGTTAGCTCAAACTAATTTAAATAAAGCAAAAAGCTCTTTAATTCAATTAGAAATTCAATTATTAAATGCTAAAACTAATTTAAATTCATTAATGTTTAAGCCTATTGATACTGATTTTAACACAAGTGATTCAATAATAATTAACTACAATCCAGACATAAACGAATTAAAAACAGAAGTGGTAAAAAACAATTCATCATTGTTAATTTCTAAACAAATGGAAAATATTTCTTATTTAAATTATCGCGAATCCCAATCTGCAAATATGCCAATTGTACAGTTAAACGGTTCTTATAATTTCATTCAAAATCAAAGTCAGGCAGGTTTTGTTTTTTTAAATAAACAATCTGGTATAAATGTTGGAGTAACTGCGGGGTGGTTAATTTTTAATGGGACAAAAAACTCAAAACTTTCAAAAGAAAGAAATATAAATTATTTAAATCAAAAATATTCAACTGATTTAATTCAACAAAAAGTAGACGCTCAAGTATTTAATAGTTATAAAAATTTTATTTTAAATAAATCAATTACATTAATTGAAAATCAAAATTTAATTGATGCTAAAGAATTAATAAGCATTTCTATAGAACGATATAAAATTGGTAAAACTAATTTATTAGAAACAATTGAAGTTCAAAAAAATTTAGAAGACGCACAAGTTAGATATATAGAAGCCTTGTATGCTATGAAAATTGCTGAAACAGAACTGTTACGAACTAATGGCAAACTTATAAAATAGTTTTAAATTATTTTAGATTAAGCATTTTTTTAATTAGACTAATTAATTTGCTATTAAACTTTAAAAAAGATAAATTTACTGAAACCTTTACTTATTTGAATTGAGAATTCTATCATTTATATTTTTTATTTCATTAATTAACCTAGTATTTTCTCAAAACTCGCAAGATACCGCACAAGTAAATAAAAACATTAAAATTATTAATAAACAACTAGAGGTTGATGTTGACAAGGCCTTAGGATTAATTTTACCAGAAATAAAACTTGCAGAAAAATCTAAATATACGTTAGGCTATGCAAAATTAAATTCGCAATTAATTAAATATTACGAATTAAAAGGATATACCGATTCTGTTTTACTTTTAAGCCCAAAAAACATAAAATTTGCAAGAGCAAGTAAAGACACAAATTTAATTATTAATTGTTATTTAACTTATGCGCGTTCATTATCAAATGCTGGTAAATTTCACGATGCAATTTCTCAATGCCTTATTGCGCAACGCTTTTCTGAAAATCAAAGCAATACAAAAATTAAAATTAAAGTTTTACATGATTTAGCTTTTATTTATAACAATTTAAATTCTCATCAAAAAGCATTAGATTATTTTAAAAAAGCGTTAGCAATTTCTTATTCAATTAAAGATACTTTTAACATAGCTAATTTATCAGCAAGAATTGGGGGAGAATTTAATTTCTTATCAAATAGTGATTCATCTTTGTATTATAATTTACAATCTTATAAATATTTTAATTATTTAAATCATAAAAGAGGCAAAGGTGTTGCATTAACCAATTTGTCATCTGTTTATGCAGAGTTAAAGCAATATGATAAGGCTATTTCTACGGCAAATGAAGCTCTAAAAATTAGAGAAGAGTTAAATGATACCTATGCAATAATAATTTTAAATAATAACCTTGCATTAACAAATTACGAATTAAAATTATATAATGTTGCTTTAAAACATGCAATTAAAGCTCAGCAACTTTTAAAAAATAGCGAAGATGAAAATATGCTTATTGAAAACACTGCTGTTTTAGCAAGCATATATTTTAAATTAAACGATTTAAATAAAGCCTATGAGTACAGAACGCTACATTCAAATAAATTACAAAACAAATACAATGCAACTAATGTAAAGGCTCTAAGCGAATTACAAACTAAATACGAAACTGAAAAGAAAGAAAAAGAAATTGAGATGCTTCAAATAAAAAGTAAAAGCGAAAAAGAAAAAGCAATACTAGAAAAAAATAAAAAAAATTATATTATTATTTTTATAACTTTTATTTTAATAATTATTCTTATTTTTTCTTTAGTTTTATTTAAACGATTTAAAATTACGGAACGCCAGAAAATTACAATTCAAAAACAAAAATTATTAGTAGACGAAAAAGCAGCTGATTTATCTGCCCGACAAAAAGAAATTTTAGATAGCATTAATTATGCTAAACGTATTCAACAAGCTCACATGCCAAGCGAAATTTATATTAAAAAACATTTAAATAAGTAATGCAATTGTCTAAAAAAGAAATATTTGAATTACTTAACACAATTCCAGACCCCGAAATTCCTGTAATTAATATAGTAGAGCTTGGTGTAATTAGAGATGTTTTAATAGATAATAATAATTCTGTTACAATTGTTATTACACCAACTTATAGTGGTTGCCCAGCTATGAAACAAATGGAAGATGATATTAAATTAAAATTAATTGAACAAAATATTTCAAATATTAATATAAAATATCAATACAACCCTCCCTGGACAACTGATTGGTTAAACGATGAGGCAAAATTAAAATTACAAAAATATGGGATTGCCCCCCCTCAGGAAAAAACCTCAGATAAATCTTTTATTACTGGTGTAGGAAAAAAAATTGTTTGTCCGCATTGTAAAAGTAATAATACAAATTTAGTGTCTCAATTTGGGAGTACGGCCTGTAAAGCTTTATATAAATGCAATAATTGTTTAGAAGCATTTGATTATTTTAAGTGTATTTAGTGTGTTTTTTCCTCAAAAATTTTAACTTTGCTATTTAATTTAATAATTTATGGGACGAATATTTGAAACTAGAAAAGCAACCATGTTTAAGCGTTATGCTAAAATGGCAAAAGCTTTTACAAAAATTGGTAGAGATATTGTAATGGCTGTAAAAACAGGAGGCCCAAACCCTGAGTCTAATCCTCGTTTAAGATTAATTATGCAAAATGCTAAGGCGGTTAATATGCCTAAAGCAAATGTAGAATCAGCAATTAAGAGAGCAAGTGATAAAGATACGAGTAATTATGAAGAGGTTATTTACGAAGGCTATGCCCCTCATGGTGTGCCTGTTTTAGTTGAATGTACAACCAATAACCCAACCCGTACAGTTGCCAGCGTTCGTATGTATTTTAGTAGGGCAGAAGGAGCTTTAGGTACAAATGGTAGTGTGTCGTTTATGTTTGAACGCAAAGCTATTTTTAAAATTGAAGCAACTAATTTAAATAAAGATGATTTAGAGTTAGAATTGATTGACTTTGGGTTAGAAGAAATAAATTTAGATGAAGAACATCAACAATTTATAATTCAAACTGCATTTACAGATTATGGAAATATGGCCACAGCACTTGAAGATAAAAAAATTAATGTAATTGAAAGTGCAAAAATATTTTCGCCAACAACATTTAAAGAATTATCAGAAGAACAAGAAAAAGAAGTAATGGCAATGATAGAAAAAATGGAAGATGATGAAGATGTAGTTGCTGTTTACCATAATCTTTCTTAATGAGCGATAAAATTTGGAAAATATTAAGCGATAAAAATAAAGTTGAAAATCCTGAACTTCAACTCAAACTTAATATTGATAATGTTTTAAGTAATTTGCTTAACTTAAGAGGAGTTACAAATTATGAAATTGCCGAAAAATTTTTCAGACCAAATTTAAGCGAATTACATAATCCTTTTTTGATGCTTGGTATGGATAAAGCCATACAAAGGATTGAAGAAGCTCTTGCAAACAACGAACGAATTTTAATTTTTGGCGATTATGATGTGGATGGCACAACAGCCGTAAGTATAGTATATAGTTATTTTAAAAAATTTACGAATAAAATTGAATATTATATACCTGATAGATATAAAGAAGGTTACGGAATTTCATTAAAAGCAATTGATTACGCAAGTGAAAATAATATTAAATTAATAATTGCTTT
This sequence comes from Bacteroidota bacterium, assembly GCA_020162035.1. Lineage (GTDB taxonomy): Bacteria > Bacteroidota > Bacteroidia > B-17B0 > Aurantibacillaceae > Aurantibacillus. The sequence continues at coordinate 10,355 of JAIUNM010000003.1, forward strand.
AGATTGTGGAATTAAAGCAATTGAAAAAATTAAATATGCTAATTCTAAAAATGTAAATTTTATAATTTGCGACCACCATTTACCTGGCGAAACAATACCTGATGCGTATGCAGTTTTAGACCCTAAGCAAATACAATGCAAATACCCTTATAAAGAATTAAGTGGAGCAGGTATTGGCTTTAAGTTAATTCAAGCATTTGCAATAAAAAACAATCATTACATTGAAGATTGTTATGATTATTTAGATTTAGTGGTTACAAGTATTGCCGCAGATATTGTACCTTTAACAGGCGAAAATAGAATATTAGCTTATTTTGGTTTAGAAAGAATAAAAAAACAACCAAGGCCTGCATTTAAAGCTTTATTAAATTTACAATTAAATAAAAGTGAAATTACAATAAGTACCTTAGTTTTTAGTTTAGGTCCAAAAATTAATGCCGCCGGAAGAATTGAACAAGGTTGGAAAGCGGTTGAATTAATGGTTTCTGAAACAGATGAAGAAGCTCAACAATTAGCAAAAGGAATTATTGAAACCAATACACAACGTAAAGATTTAGATTTACTAACAACCACAGAAGCTGAAACGATATTAAAAGAAAACCAATTATTAAATTCTAAAAAAACAACAGTTTTATTTAATAGCAATTGGCATAAGGGCGTTGTTGGTATTGTTGCATCAAGATTAATTGAAAAATATTACAGGCCAACTATTGTTTTAACTGAAACCGATGGTAAAGTAACCGGAAGTGCTAGAAGTGTTAGAGATTACGATGTTTATAATGCTATTGAACAATGTAGTGATTTATTAGATCAGTTTGGCGGACATAAATTTGCCGCAGGATTAACACTTAAAAGAGAAAATGTTGAACTGTTTATAGATAGATTTGAAAAAGCTGTAAGTTCTAATATTACAGATGAACAACTAATACCAAGAATTGATATTGATTCAGAACTGGATTTTTATGAAATTACAAGTAAGTTTGTGCGAATTTTAATGCAACTAGCACCACATGGCCCTCTAAACATGTCGCCAACTTTTTTAGCTAAAAATGTTTTTGATACTGGTTGGGGTAGCATTGCTGGCACAAATCATTTAAAATTAGAATTATTTCAACAAACAAATCCTAATGTAAGATTTAATGCATTTGCGTATGATAAAGGAGATTTTATACATTTTTTTCAAAAGAAAATTCCAATGGATATAGTGTATAAAGTAGTTACTAATGAATATAATGGCAACACATTTATTCAATTAATTATTGAAGATATAAAAGTTAGTTAATATGGCAAACATATTAAAACTAGATGAATATATAAACGGAATAAAAAATGGCGAAATTTCGATATTAAGCCGTGCTATAACTTTGTCAGAATCTTCTTTACCTAAACACTCCCAACTAGCAAATGAAATAATAAACAATATTTTTTCTTTAACAGGTAATTCTATTAGGCTCGGAATTACTGGTGTTCCTGGTGTTGGTAAAAGTAGTTTTATAGAAAGCTTTGGAAAATTTGCTCACTCACAAAATAAAAAAATAGCTGTTTTAGCTATAGATCCAAGTAGTACATTAAGTAAAGGAAGTATTTTAGGCGATAAAACGCGTATGGAAGAATTGTCTAAACTACCAAATGTATATATTAGGCCATCGCCAAGCAGTGGACATTTAGGCGGTATCGCCAAAGCAACCTACCAAACAATTTTGTTATGCGAAGCGGCTGGTTTTAATTATATAATAATTGAAACCGTTGGTGTTGGACAAAGCGAAACTATGGTAAATAATTTATGTGATTTCTTTTTATTGTTAATGTTGGCAGGAGCAGGCGATGAATTGCAAGGAATAAAACGAGGGATAATGGAAATGGCAGATAGTATTGTAATTACAAAAGCCGATGGAACAAACATTCAAAAATCCAAACAAGCACAGTTAGAATATAAAAACGCATTACATCTGTTACCTGCAAACGAAAGTGGTTGGATACCAAAAGTATTAACTTGCTCAAGTATTGAAAATATAGGAATTGATAAAGTGTATGAACTAATTGAAAATTATAAAAACCATAGTTTAGCTAATGGATTTTTTGTAAAAAAAAGACAGCAACAACAATTACTCTTATATAAAGAACTATTAAGTCAAAAAATAATTGATAGTTACTATTTTAAAAATAGTAAGCGTTTAAATGAGATAGAAAACTTATTAAGTTTAAATAAAATTAATGTGTTTGAGGCTTTAAACTCAAATACTTCTTTGTAATAAGTTTAGTGCAAAATTTTCTAAAGTTTTTGTTTTTAAAGAGTTTGTATTTAATTTATATAGCTCTTCAATTGCAATTTGTGTGTGCTTATCGGCTTCATTTAAACAAAGTTGCTTTACGTTTAAGTCAGTATAAAGTTGAAGCATGTTTTTAACTTTAACATCATTGTTTTGTTCTTTAGATAAATTATTTATTTCATTTAATTGATTTTTATTTGCAACATTTAAAGCTTTTAAAAGTAAATATGTTTTTTTATTTGAAATAATATCTCCACCAATTTGTTTGCCAAATTTATCTTTATCAGGTGCAAAAGCATCTAAATAATCATCTAATAATTGAAATGCAATACCTAAATGTTTACCAAAATTATATATTGCTTGTTGTTCTTTTACATTTGCTTGAGCACAAATAGCCCCCATTTGTAAACTACAGCCTAAAAGCACAGCTGTTTTATTTGTAATCATTTCAATGTATTCATCAACACTTACGTTATTACGTATTTCAAAATTCATATCGTTTTGTTGCCCTTCGCAAACCTCTATACTTGTTTTGCTAAATAATAGATGAATTTTTTTAAATTCATCTGCCGAATAATTTTCTAAAACTTTAAACGCTTTAACAAGCATAACATCGCCACTTAAAATTGCAATATTTGTGTTCCATTTAGTGTGCACCGTTGGTTGATTTCTTCGCAATGGTGCAGCATCTAAAATATCATCATGTATTAAAGAAAAGTTGTGAAATAATTCAACGCTTAAAGCTGCGTCTAAAGCAATTTTATAATCTTTTTCAAATAAATCGCACCCAATTAGTGCCAATAAGGGCCTTATTCTTTTTCCTCCTAATTTTAAAATATAAGATTCTGGCTCGTATAATTCTATTGGCTTTTGTTGTAAAATAACTTTACAATAATTTTCTAAGTGCAAATCAAAAGCCGAAATTAAAGAAGAGTAAGGCATATTTAATTAAGCGTGTTTTGCAACATCTAATAAATAAGTTCCGTAACCACTTTTAGTTAAAGGTGTAGCAATTTTTATTAATTGCTCTTTGTTTATATATCCCATTTTAAAAGCCACCTCTTCAATACATCCAATTTTTAAACCTTGTCGTTCTTCTATAACTTGCACAAACTGTCCTGCTTGCATTAACGATGGAAAGGTGCCTGTGTCTAACCAAGCTGTTCCTCTATCCATAATACTTACTTTAAGTTGTTTACGCTTTAAATATTCTTTATTTACATCAGTAATTTCATACTCGCCACGTGGGCTTGGCTTAAGGGTTTTAGCAATTTCAACAACAGAATTATCATAAAAATACAAGCCAGGTACAGCATAATTACTTTTAGGTTGTGTTGGTTTTTCTTCAATAGATAAAACATTATGTTCTTTATCAAACTCAACAACACCATATCTTTCAGGGTCGCTAACATGGTATGCAAAAACAACACCACCAGTTGGATTGTTAATGTTTTTAAGCGTTCTGCCTAAACCTACACCGTAAAAAATATTATCACCTAAAATTAAAGCAACTTTATCGTTACCAATAAATTTTTCGCCTATAACAAAGGCTTGCGCTAAACCGTTAGGAATCTCTTGAACGGCATAGGTAAATTTACATCCTATACTGCTCCCATCTCCTAATAATTTTTCAAAATTTGGTAAATCATGAGGTGTTGATATTATTAAAATTTCGTTAATTCCAGCCATCATTAATACAGATAATGGATAGTAAATCATAGGTTTGTCGTAAATTGGCATCATTTGCTTGCTCATTGCTAAAGTAAGAGGGTGTAAACGTGTTCCAGAACCTCCGGCCAAAATAATTCCTTTCATAGTATAATTTTTTAAAAACTAAAGATATTAAAAATTAATAAGGTTTTAAACAATTCAATTTAATATTTTTTATGAAACAATTTAATTAATATTAGTTAGCTAACTTGCATAATATAGTATCTTTAACACATTATTTTTTTATGGGAAATATCATTTTTTTAGTACTTATTGTTTTATCGTTTATTGGTTTAAGTAAATTATTTATTAAAACAAATATTGCCGCTTGGAAAGCATTTGTTCCTATTTATAATTTTTATGAATTATCTAAACTGCTAAATAAACCTTGGTGGTGGTGTTTAATTATGATTGTACCAGGTGTTAACATTTTAATGTATGGTGTTTATGGGTTTAATGTTAGCCGAGCTTTTAATAAACCAGCCAATAACGATTTAATTTTAGCTTCAATTTTACCTTACATTGCTTTTTTAAAATTAGGTTTTGATGATTCGGCCAAATTTGTAGGTTTAAGCAAGTTTGAATTAGAACCAAGCAAATTTGTAAAAAACTGGTTAGACCCAATAATTTTTGCAATTATTGCCGCATCTATTTTTAGAGGATTTTTTATTGAAGCATTTACCATTCCTACTTCTTCCTTAGAAAAAAGTTTAATGGTTGGCGATTTTTTATTTGTAAATAAATTTGCTTATGGTGCAAAAATTCCACAAACTCCAATGTCTTTCCCTCTTGCACATCATACCTTACCTTTAACAACATCTACCAAGTCTTATTTAGAGTGGATAAAACTGCCGTATTATAGATTGCCAGGCTTTGGAACTGTAAAAAATAATGATATTGTAGTATTTAATTATCCTGATGGAGACTCTGTTTTGCTTAACATGCAAGATATGAGTTACTATAACTACAAACGATACGTAGAAAAATTTAAAAAAGAAGATGATGTAAAATATAACATCAAACAACCTGCGTCTTATTACAAAACTTTTGCTATTGAACATGTTTCAAACCCAAATAACCCTAATATGTTTACTGGTAACCCAGTTGGTAAAGTTGTTGCAAGGCCAGTTGATAAAAGAGATAATTATGTAAAACGTTGTGTAGGTATTGCTGGCGATAAATTTGAAATTAAAGATGGTGAAATTTTTATTTCAGATACTAAACAAGAGATGCCAAAAAATGCACAACATAATTATTTAGTTAAATGTTCGTTCAGAGTTTTTGGAGATTATATAAAATTACCAAATGGAAGACCGTCTTTAAGTAATTTAGCCTTGTTAGATAAGTATGATATTTATGCAACAGAAGTGATGGTTGCAGCAGAATCTAAAGATTCTATTATTTACCGTTTAAATATGCCAAGGCATGTTGCCGAAGAAATTAAAAAAATTCCTAATGTAATTTCTGTAACGCGTGAAATAGAACCCAAAGGTAAATATGAGTTTTCTATTTTCCCTCACAGTCCAACTTATCCATGGAATAACGATAATTATGGACCATTGTTAATTCCTAAAAAAGGACAAACCGTTAAAATAGATACGAGTAATATTTGCATCTATCAAAAAATTATGGATACATACGATGATGGTATTCATAAAGTAACAGTTAACGGTAGTCAAGTTATGTTAGATGGAAATCCAATTACATCTTACACATTTAAACAAGATTATTATTTTATGATGGGAGATAATCGTCATAACAGTGCAGACAGTAGAAGTTGGGGCTTTGTGCCTTTTGACCATGTTGTAGGCTCTCCATTTTTTGTATGGTTAAGTGTTAAGTATGAGGATAATAATCCTATAAGCGGAGCATCATTTATAAAAAGTTTATTTAAAAACAGTAAAGAAGGTAAATACCGTTGGGACAGGTTTTTATGTTATGTAGATGATGGAAATTTACATTCAGTTAAAATACCATTTTTAATTGTTGTAGCCTTAATTTGGGGCGCAAGTAAATTATATAAAAAGAGAAAATTAAAACAATCAAAAACATAATTTTGTGTTTTGAATAATAGTTTTTTTAATAATTTATTTTCATATATAAAGCAGCTAAATTGGTTTATTAGTTTATTTTTTTCGCTTTTAATTTTATTAATACTTAAATATTTTTTTATAGATATTGTAAAAGTTAATTCAAAAGACATGGAGCCTAATTTTTATTATGGTGATGTTTTACTAATTAATAAAATGGCAACAACGTTTAAACATGGCGATTGCATTTGGTTTTCTGTTCCAACAGATGATAGTGTTGAAATAAATACTAAAAGCATGCAACGCTTGTTAGGTTTACCTGGCGATTCGTTGTTAATTAAAGAAAAACAAATTTTTATTAATGGACTTTTAAAAGAAGATAGCGTTCCTATTAAAAAAAATTACATTTTAAAAACAAATAAAATTTGGTTAGATAGTATCGATTTTTTTAATTTAGAAATAACAGAATATCAAAAAATATCAGATTATTTTGATTATGGATTAAGCTTAGAAAATTGGCAAGTAGATTCGATAAAAGCAAAAAAATGGTTTGTGAGCATTGAAGAAAAAATAGAAAAACCTTTTAATTTTGATGAAATGTGTTACCCCTATAATCAAATATATGCTTGGAACATGGATAATTATGGAACAATTTATATACCTAAAAAAAATGATACCATAGTATTAACAGATAGCAGTATTGTTTTGTATAGAAAAATAATTGAAGAGTTTGAAAATAATAAAATAGAAATTATAAATGATAGCATTTTTATAAATAAAATTTATTCTAATAAATATGTTATTAAACAAAATTATTATTTTACATTATCAGATAATAGAGATAACGCAGTAGATAGTAGGCAATGGGGGTTTATACCCGAATCTAATATAGTAGGAAGAGTAATTTATTTGATTAAACGTAATAAATAAAATGCAAATTATTTTAGGAACTGCATATTGGCCAAATTTAGTTTATTTATATAACTTATTAAATTTTAAAACAGTTATTGATGTTGGCGAAAATTACACTAAACAATCTTTTAAAAATAGAACATGTATATTAAGTTCAAATGGTATTCAAAACTTAATTATACCTGTACAAAAGTTTAAAAACCACACACCAGTAAATCAAATAAAAATTTGTTATAAGGAAAACTGGCAAAATAACCATTTTAAAAGCATAAATAGTGCATATAAAAACTCACCATTTTTTGATTTTTTTGAAGATGAAATTAAAAAGTTGTATTTAACAAAAGTTGAACATCTATATGAATTTAACTTAATGCAATTAAAAACTATTGAAAATATTTTGCGAGTTAAATTTGAAACTAATTTATCTAATTTGTTTATCCAATCAACTTTAAATGATATAGATTTACGTAATACAATACATCCTAAAAAAGAATGGATTGAAAACGAAATTAACACGAATTTTGATGTTTTAAAGCCATATTATCAAACATTTCAAAGCAATAATAAATTTACACCAAATTTAAGCTGTTTAGATTTAATTTTTAATTGTGGTGTGGGATCTATTAAGTATTTTTAAATAATGATATTTTATTTTAAATTATTTTAATGTAAAATTCTTAATTGATCAAAAATTCTTTCTGCAATTAATTTATGATAATTTTCGTTGGCATATATGCCATTTTCATGAAATAATTTTTCTCCGTTGGCTTCTATATCTGAACCCTTTATAAATCTAATATCTGACATATTAAGGGTATTAACTAAATATTTTTCTAATTTAATTGAAATGTATTTTTCAACTTTTGTGTTAGTTCTTAATGCTGGTCCTAAAATATAAAGAGGTATATTATTTAATTTACAAAAACAATTTAACTCGTTAATTATATCCAAATATTTTCGCATTGCAGCTTTATGATTGTAAATTATAATGCCTAAAATGTAATTTAAGTTTATCCAATTTTTACTCCTTTTATTTGACACTCTTTTTGCAATAGGTAATGTAAATTCTATGTTTAGTAAGTCATACTTTTCTGGCATTAATTGTTTTGAAAACGGAAAATTAAATGATCTTTTTGTGTTTCCCTTTTTGTCAAGATATTTGTAAGACAATTTCGTTAAACGCAAAACAGGTTCAGTTCTTATACAAAAAACTAAAGCATTTGTTGGATTTTGGGAAATATGAGTTGTTATTTTATTTAAACAGTTTTTAAATCTTTCATATCTTATTATGTCAATATTAAAATTATTATTATACTGTTTTTCGTAAATTCTTTTTAAATGTTGATGAAATAAACTTTCAAATAAAATATTTCCTTGAACTGGAAAACAACCACCAACAAAAGTAAAATTAAAGTTTTTCAAATTGTTTTTTTGAATAGTTTTTAATGATGATAAATATTCATGAGGTGATAATAAAATGTTTTGATCACTAGTTACTGTAAAACCTTTGTCTTTTTTTTCATTAACAAAAGCTTTTTGATATTTTAAAGCAAAATCAATATTTAAATTTATTTTTAATCTATTTTGGTATTTATCAAAATACGGAATAGTTTGATAGTTGCTGTTTAAACATAGCATTGCTTGACGGTGAGTTAAAACAAATTGACCAAATTGATTTCCACAAATTGACAATAAATTTGATATCATTTTACCAAACTCTATATCATTATTAAGTTCTAGAAAAGGAGAATTTATGAAGTTAATTTTTTTAGGTTTTAAAAATGAATTTATTTTTTCAATCCATGTCCAATATTCTCTTGATGTTTGATGAAAAAATGGAAAATGGTTAGCCTCTAAATTATAATCACAATGCCCAAAGCCAATACTCCTTATTTTTGTTGTGTTTAAATTTATAATTGATTCTAAATTTATTATTCCTTTTGTTGATTCAATTATTGGAATTATTTCATTGAATTTTATTTATTTCTAAATCATTTAATAGTTGTTCAAGTTCTGTATTGTTTTCAGTTTTTGGAATTAATATATAGTCAATAAATTTTAGTTCTTTTAAAAGATTTATATCATGTGTATATTCATTACTTTTAATAGCATTTATTCTAATTCCATATTTAATTGTTGGTGTTTTATTTACATCTAAAAATAACTTTTGTAAAATTAATCTATAATGTTTTTTAAGAGTTTGATTATTTTTTTGATTAAATACATCTTGTATACTGTCTTCAATATCAAAACAAATGGTAACCTTTTGTGTTGCAGTATTTGAATTTAAGTAATTTGTTAAACTACTTTTATCGGAGTATTTAACAAAATGAAAAATTTCCATTTAATGAGATTAATATTATAAACTTAACACATTAAATTTAATTATTAAATAATTAGTTTAAGTTTACTTTATAAGTTATTAGTTTTAAAACAATTGTTTAAAAGTCTTTTTCTTTTTAATAAAATATTGCCATACAACATTTCCATTATACATAGCTGTTGTGTTTTTTATATTTATAGTTTTTGTTTGTCGTTTTAAATCTTTACGTTGTTTAAGTAGTACAGGCAACCATATGTAAAAGTTAAAGTGTGCTTTAAGTACCTGCCATACTAGTTTTGGGTAACCTTCTATTAAAAATTTAATCGCAGCAATACCATCTAAACACAATCTGTAAAAAATAATTAAACTAATAAAAGGTGAATGGTGATTTTTTAAAACAGTACTTAAATTATTTCTAAAATTTAAAAATGTTTTTTTAGGATTTGCTTTATTTAATGTGCCTCCGCCTAAATGATAAACAATGCTTTTGGGCTCATAAAATATTTTATAACCCATGTTTTTTATGCGCCAACACAAATCTATTTCTTCCATATGGGCAAAGTATTTTTCGTCAAATCCACCAGTTTTTTTAAAAATTTCAGACTTAATAAACAAGCAAGCACCCGATGCCCAAAATATTTCTTCGGTATTATTGTATTGTTCTTTATCTTCTTCTAAAGTTTCAAATAGTCTTCCTTTACAAAAAGGGTAACCATATTTGTCAATAAATCCGCCTGCTGCACCAGCATATTCAAACTTTGTTTTATTATTTAGATCTAATAATTTAGGTTGGCAAACTGCAATTTCTTCATTATTATTTAATAAATTAATTGGTTCAATAAGCCAATTTGGGGTAACTTCAATATCGCTGTTTAATAAAACAAAATATGTTTCGTTAAGTTGTTTTAAAGCAAAATTATATCCTCCGGTATAGCCTAAATTTTTATTAATTTTTATTATTTTAATATTATCTATTGTATTTAAATAGTTAATAGAATCATCGGTACTACCATTATCTACTACATAAATAGTGGCCTGCGTACTGTTTACTATTATGTTTGGTAAATATTTTTTTAAAAAATGACTACCATTATAATTTAAAATAACTACAGCAATGTTTCTTATTTGTGTCATTATAAATTATCTGGGATTAGAGTAAATTTCATCAAAATGGTTTGTTTCTGTTCCTACAGGTGTTGTATTATCAGGGTTTGCAATGCCATTATTGTTTCTACGGGTTAATTCAAATTTCCATCTGTCATTATAAATTTCACCTCTAACATCGCTATGTACAATGTTGTAACAATCATCGGCTAATTGTTTGTTTACAAATACAAATTTTTTATTACTAAAAAAAGCACCAGTTGCTTTATCGTTTAACCTATAATATTGCCAAATTTCGTAGGGAAATGTGTTTTGTTCTGCAATTTGCTGTGAGCGTTGATTGGGCGCACCATATTGTAAATACACGCGCCCTCTATCGGTATAATACCCTGGTTGTTTGCCACATTTAAATAATACCATAACTTTTTGAACCTCTTTGTAATAATTACTCCATAGTTTTAAAGGGTTTGCAGTATCTGCCGCATAACGTTCCCAAAAATCAATTATATAGTTTTTCATTAAGTCTTTGTTTTTACTATTTGCTGCATTTATTACTCTGTCTTTATCTAAATTATTAGCAATTGGCCATAAACATTCAGTAAACATTTTTAACGTGTCAGCGTTGTCGCAAACACCAAAATAATCAGCCACTGTTTTTTTATTTTGCCACTCATATACTGCAACTAAATCAGCTTTTTTGTTTAATCGCGAAAAATAAATTTTTTGTTGTGCTTGTAAAATATTTTTATCATCTCTTACTTCTAAAACTAAATTATAGTTGCCAGATTTTAATAAACTTAAATCTAATTTAGTTAAAATAGGATTTACGCTGGAAGTTGTATATTTTTTAAATCCGCCATAACCTTCAATTTTTTGAAAATTAAAATTACTTTCAATAAAATAAGTTACAATAAAATTTTTATTGACTCCTAAAATTGAATCTGTATTATAAATTTCGGCGTAAAAAGCAATTTGTTTTTGGGTTTCGGGATAATAATTAATGGTATAAGGTATTAAATCAAAACCAGATTTAGTTATTATAGTATTTTTAGTTGAAGGCTTATAGCTTTCTAATAATTGTAACCCACTAATATTTATTTGATTAGGTATATAATTGATTTTAATGTTTTCTTTAATTGTGATTGTTTTTGAGTTTTTATCATTTAAATCTTTAATTTCTGTTTCTACAACATAATAGCCATTTTGTAGGTTATAACGTTGGTAATCAATAAAATTTGGTTTATTTAGGCTATCAGCAAAAAAAGGCCCATTTAAGGTGTATTTATTAGCTTTAATTAATAAAGTATCATTATAAATTTTTTGTATAATTTGAAGGCTTTGTTGAAAACCATTATTTGTTTTTTTAGAGGCTAAGCTAGAAGCAATAAAGGTTATGTTGCAATCTAAATAAGGCTTGTTTTGAGGCGTGTTAAAATTGGTAGATGAGTAATAAGCTACCAACTGAGCCCTATAAATAGGGGTTGATAGTATGAAAATACTTAAAATTATATGCCTGAGTTTTAAGAACATGGAATAAACTCTAAAAATAAAAATAATTTTATTAAAAAAAGTTGCTGATACTGTAAAAAATACTAATTTTGCCCCCGGAGAAATGGCAGAGCGGTCGAATGCGGCAGTCTTGAAAACTGTTGACTGTAACAGGTCCGGGGGTTCGAATCCCTCTTTCTCCGCACAAAGGGACTTAGTCTTAAAAAGAGAACTAAGTCCCTTTTTTATTATAGCAAAATCGCCCGAATTACGGGCGATTTCTGCAATTGAATAATTAATTTCTGGGGTTCGAAATGCCCCTGTTTCCTTGTCAAATAGCATCCCTAGGGGAAAAAGTAACTTTTGAAGCTTTTCTTTAAGCTTAATCCCACCGTGTTCCCACAGTTTTCGCAAATTACTTGAAATTATAAGTGCCTCGTTTATCATTTCCTTCAGATTCGAAATGGCAATATTGCATGACGCCATTTCTTTGTGTATTTGAGCTAAGTCTTCTTTGTATTTTACCATAAATCGATTATAAGTTTCCTTGCTCATTTCCTCTTGAATAAAGTACTTTTCTTCAAGCTTTTCGATATTTTTTTGAATCTCAATTACCCGGCCTTTTAGTTCTTTGCCCTTCTCAAGATTTTCTTTGTTTTTATCTTCATAAGCGCTTTCTAGTTCCACTTTTATTGCTTCAAATAAATCAGTCTTTATTTGAAATTTTTCTAATTCTTGACCAAATAATTCATGAAAGGACTTTGCACTTCTGTTACATTTACAACCTTTTGTTCGGCATTTATAGTAGTATAAATTCTTGCTTTTCACCACATATCCTGTAAAAGGTTGATTGCAATCAGAACATTTAATAAATACCTTTAGAGGAATATTTATGTCCTCGGATTTGTGAGGGACTCCAAACTTTGAAGAAGAACTAACAACATTATTTACTCTCATAAATACTTCTTTACTAATCATCTTTTCATGCACCCCTTCAACCACTTTCCCGTTAAGCATTCCGTGAGATATTAATCCACAATAAAAAGGATTAATAAAAATTTTATGTAATTGCTGCTTGTACATTTTTACACCTAACGTTTGAAGTTTTACTATTATTTCTTCATTCTTTAAGCCTTCCAATTTCCAATCCCAAGCCTTTTTAATCTTTTTACCATCAGCGTTAAGTACAATTTTTCGTTCACCATTTGTTTTTACAATATCATAACCTTGAGGCGGTTTAACAACCCAAATTCCCTTTTCAAACTTCGCTTTCATTCCTGCCATGGCAACTTGTTTACGTTGTTCGTTGTCCCATCTACCAAATAATAATTGCATATCGTGAAAAAGCACTCCGTTAGGATTGGTAGTATCTATTGGCTCAGTAACTGCTTTAATATGCACTCCATGCTTTTCTCTTAATTCATCTGCAATAGAAATGGCTTTACCTCCAGTCCTGCTGAAGCGAGTCATTTTGTAAACTAATATTGTACTAATTTTTCCTCTACTTTGTTTTATAAAATCAAGCATTCGTTGAAATTCTTTTCTAGAGTCCGTTTTTGCACTTTCATATGTGTCTCCAAAGCGAGCAATAATTATAAGATTATTTCTGCTAGCGTACTCTTCAATAGCTTTGCGTTGAGTTTCGAGAGAATCGTTTTTATCGTATTGACCTTTTCCCGAAACCCTTGTATACATTACGACCAAATTGCTTTCAACTTTTTTTATGATAGTTTTTCCAAACCTACCGAATTTTGAGGCGATTAAATTTTTATCTACTTCCATAATTATACTGCTTGTTTATATTCGTTACTACTTGTTTTATTTTCATTTAAATATTCATAAAGAATGATTGCTAAATTTTTTATAGCATAAACTATTTCTTCAGCTTCAACATCAGATATAGTTTCATAATTTTTCATCCTTTTCAATTTCTCGATTGTTAATCCTTTTGTACTTCCTAAATTCTTCTCCTGTTCCATTCTCTCCTGATTCTACTGTCTTTACAACTTCACTTATTCTTGAAAATAAATACATCTTTTAAAACGTGGTAGCTAATTCAAGTATATTTTTTTGAGGGTAAAAAATATCATGAATAAACTTGCATGTTAAATAAAAAGATGCCATACACTTAACTAATTATGTGTCATTAATTATAGGTGGGTATAAAAACTCAAAACGCATATAGCAAAGCTATATGCGTTGATAAAAATGCTTTCTAGATTTGGGATCCAGATTCCTTATCTTTTCGGAAGTTTTCTTATAAAGCTTGAATGGAAACTAAACGACTGTGTTGGTCGTATTTGGGTTGCATGTATTGTCTAAATAAAAATCTTCAGATAGACCATTTATTTTTAATACGTTGAGCGCTTTATCATAGGTTGCTCCATCTGGAAAAATTGTGTTTTGAATTATACGTTTTGTATTCAAATCACCTTTCAGCCAAACATTAGCAATTTTAATAATACCCTGCTCACTTTCTTCTTTAATATAGTTTCTCTCTGCTAATCCTGCTTTTGCTTTATCAATTAAAATTTCTATTTCCTTTATATCTGCGAATAATTTTTGAGTTTGTTTATTATACATTGATTCTGAAATTTTACCAAAAACAAATCTCTCTTCAATTTCATCTAAAGCGTTTTTTAGTTTTGTTAATTTTCCTTTGTAAATGGCTTCGCTCTTAATATTAATGTTTTCTGTATTTACAACCTCCGTAAGTAGCAATTTTTTTAATGTTTGATTAGAGTTGTTTTTATATTTTACTCTCGAAAGAATCTCTAAGAACAAATTATGAATTGTGTTCGCATTTATATTTACCCCACAACCAATTTTCTTGCATTTGTAGTAATATAAATTCTTTTTTAAAGCCAAGTAACCAGTCATTCTACCACCACATTTTTTACAAATCACAAATCGCCTAAGTGGTAAAAAGATATTGTCATGCAAGTGCTTAATTTGCCCTTTTTTATAATCATTATTAATGAGCTCATTTACAGCTAGGAATACTTCTTTTGAAATTAGTTTTTCGTGCTTTCCAATTACAGCCTTTCCTTCCAAAAGTTTATTTGTAATAATGCCGCAATAAAATGGGTTTCTGAAAATATTTGACAAATGCGCTCTAGTTATTTTTATTCCCATTCCTTGCAATCTTTCTTCAATAACAGTATTGGTAATACGCTCGTAAAACTTCCATAAAAATGCCTTTCTAATATGTTCCGCTTCAGCGTTTAATTTTATAGAATGTTTCCCATTTATTACAATAATATCATAACCTCTTGGGACTTGACCGCACCATTCACCTCTTAGTAATTTATCACGCATTCCGGCAACAGTTTTTTCTCTTCTTAATTGATTGTCATATTCACTAAATATAAATTGAATATTTTGTTGAAGACTGCCACTTGGTGTACTCACATCTGTAGGTTGAGAAACTGATAAAATACTAATGCCATGTTGTTTAAGTTGCTCCTTTATATAAATAGCATTTGCACCGGATCTCGAAAATCTATCAACACTATAAACTAGTATGTAAGATACTTGTTCTCGACTACTTCTTACAAATGACAACATATGATTAAATTCTTCTCTTTCATCAGTTTTGGCACTTTCAAAAGTACCCCCGAAATAAGCCATAATTTTATAGCCTTGTTTTCTAGCATATAATTCACAAGCTCTTCTTTGAGTATCTAGACTCATGTTGTTTTCTGCTTGCTCTTTTGTTGATACTCTTGTGTAAATCACACATTTGTTTCCTGATTGTGTAGTAAGTTGCTTGCCTTTGGCTAAGAACTCAAATTCTTTTACTGATTTCATGTTTTTTAGATTTAATATCAATGATTTACTTCGGATTAATGATGACGATAATCATCTGCGAAATGAATCAATGTGCAAACCTATATTGACATGAAATTGAGCTTTCCTTATTTGGCTGGATAATTATAGATTCTTTCCGATATTTTCGTAAAAGACACGTAAAGGAGCAAAACGTTTTGTTTAATTAAAACCTTTACCTAAAAAGGCTTACTCTTAGAATACTTTAAATTTTGAATCTCAATTTCTTTGATGGAAGTAATTTTCCTGTCTCCATTTATGCCAAATTCCATTAGCACTCTGCAAGATTGAAATTTTTTCTTAGATGGCCTGTAACAAACGTAATCTGCCCAAAATTGCCAATAATTAATTCCGTCTTGCGAAGGAATCATCTTGAAACTTTCTTTATCAATTGCATGCTTGTTATCAATAAACTCAGTGTTTAATTGTCTTGTAACATCAATTTCAGTTGGATTTAAATTGTGTTTAGTATAGAAAGTACTTACCTCACTAGCGAAGAAGCGATCTGCATTGTATCCCTTTTCGTTTAAGCTATTAAAATAACTTACAATAAAATCGTAAGCCTCTTCTTTATCTGTTATTCCAGTGCTTTTCTCGACATTAGTTGCAGAGTTATTGGCGAAGAACTTATCATAAGAAAAATAAAGGCCAACCAAAACAACTAAAATTAAAATTATAGCTGGCGCTTTAGATTTGCGCTTTTGCACCTTTTTAGATTTGCTCAGAATAGAGTAATCAGGTGCAATTTGAAATTCCTTTTTGTCAAACTCCCTTTTTGTATCAGAGCTTTCTGTTTCTGCTTTAATTTTTTTCTTGCCAATTGAATATTCGGCATATTCTCCGTTCAAGTAATCTTCAAAAAACCATCTTGTCAATGATTTAACCGCACCATTTATTGTTTCAATAGTTGAGTCATCTATTTTGTCAAGAAAATTACCATGAGCGGAGTGGTTTCTCCATATTTGGATTGTCCCAAGGTGATGACGTACTTCTTTAGGTAAAATACCTTTAGATTCCAAAGTATAAATATAGTCATCTAATGTGGCCGGTTTATTTGGGTTTTGATCAATAGCTTGTTTCCCCCTATTTTTTATCACAGCTATGCCTTCTTTATCTAAGATATATTTTAGAATAATTTCTGCATTGGCTCCGGCCGATGTCATTGCGCCTCTAGTAATAGTAGAGGATGCAGAGTCACTGGAATGTTTACTTAATAGATCGTTTATCGTGGTTTGAAAATCTTTAAACTCACGATAGATTTTATCAAGCTCTGCTTTAATTTTATTTAAGTCGCTATTTGACATTACAGTTTAAATATAAGTAAAATCTTCTTATTTGTACCTCCCCGAAGCTTTCAGTAAGCGGTCTTTTATTTTGGTTTTTAATAGATTCGGTTCCAAAACTTCTATTCTCTCACCATGAGATAATATCAACGATTCTAACTCATAGTTTAATTTTAATTCAAAACTCAGCACAACATAATCCTTTGCTTTTTCTACAACTTTTTGTGAGCCATGTAAAGGTTTAGTTTCAATGTAGGGGTATAAGTCGCTCTCAACTTTTAAAATAACTTTTTGAGCTTCTCCAATTGCTGTTACGCCAACAATGTCCTCAAAATACTCATCAAAATTTTCTTTCGTATTTGTCAAATACTTCTTTTTAATTTCTTTGAGTTCTATAATTCTATCTAAGGCTAGATTAGAAATTTTCTTTAGTTCTTCATTCCATCCAAAACAAAACCATCTATTGTTATACTGTTTTAAATAGTATGGATGGAATATCAGTTCCTGTTCTTGATTAAGCTTAAACGGCTTATATTTTATTTTACAAACCCTCTTATTTAAACTAGCATTAAATAAAGTGGTAATATGTTCTAGCCCTCTTAAATATTTATTTTGCTCAAAATCTATAAGCTTATCTGCACCTTCCTTTAAACCGAAACTAGATTCTAATCGAGCCGCTAATTCATCAACCCATTCAAACTGAGGCATCCCTTTAAATCTTGCAAGTATTTGCAATGCCTCATTAATTTGAGATGCTTCTGAACTATTGAGTCCTTTTTCTTTTATTGTAAAATTGGAATCAACGTATCTATAATAAACGTCTCTACCATCCTTTTTCTTTTCAAGTTCTATGGCATAACCTGCCTCACTTTCCATAAAACGTATATCATCGTATAATTGACGTTTTTTTATCCCTTTTGAATTGGGGTCTTCTTCGAATAAAGCTTCATTACAAGCATCTAGTAAGTCATTCAAATAGTACTTACGCCCCCTGTTACTAAAGCATTTATCTAAAGTTCGATACCGAATAATTGCATGTTTATTAGTTGCCATTCAAAATGTGTGCAGATGTACTGCACTAATGTACTAAATATTTGTATTCAAATGAAAAAGGAAACAAATAAGGATGGAAATACGCATGAATGCAGATTGACTGCACACATGCGTATTTCCTTTGAAAACAAATAATAAATGGACATGTCATTAACTAAAATAGCTCTTGAGTATGCTCTCTCAAACCTTGATAACGGAGTAGTTAATACTATTATTCAAAATGAACTGGGAACGGAAGAAAAAATCGAAATTCTAAAAGCTCTTCCAGACGAACGGATAAAAAAGATTTTACAAATGCTAGGCTTTAAATCTGATTTCTTAAACACCATATAATCCATGAATACAAACAACAACATCCCGGCAGTTAATTACCATTTGTGGGAGCCATGCAATTTTAGATGCAAATACTGCTTTGCAACTTTTAAAGATGTACGTAAATCAATATTACCGAAAGGACATCTACCTAAGGAGGATGCATTGAAGATAGTTGATAAGCTTGCATTAGCAGGATTCACCAAAATAACCTTTGCCGGTGGAGAACCAACTCTATGTAATTGGTTAATTGATTTAATCACTAGGGCAAAACAGCATGGAATGACCACTACAATAGTAACTAACGGAAGTGGTGTTACTGCTGATTTTCTAAAGACCGTACATAGTTATTTAGATTGGATAGCTATCAGTATTGATAGCGTGACTCCTGAAACCAATAAGGTAATAGGGCGTTCAATGGGAAATGCCATTACTCCTGATTTCAACTGGTATTACACAAAAGCTGAACTTATAAAGCAGTATGGAATAAAACTAAAGATTAATACAGTAGTAAATCATTACAATTTTAACGAAAGAGGACTAAGTGATTTAGTAAACAAACTTGAACCAAAGCGCTGGAAAATCTTTCAAGCATTGCCGGTTAAAGGGCAAAATGATCAATACTTTGATGAGTTAGCAATTACAAATATTGAATTGGATGTTTTTGTTAAGCAAAACAAAATAGATAATCCACGCACTCATATTGTCGTTGAAAATAATGAGAGCATGCGAGGTAGTTACGTGATGATTGACCCTGCCGGAAGATTTTACGATAATACAAATGGAGGCCACACTTACAGTAATCCAATTTTAACAGTGGGAGTAGAAAATGCTCTTGGTCAGATAAATAAGGATTATCAAAAATTCATTTTGAGAGGAGGTTTGTATGACTGGAAATAATATTGTTTTAAGCGGCCTTGCTGGTTCAGGCAAATCAACAATCGGAAAAATAATATCCCAAAACCTAGGATTTGAATTTGTTTCCATGGGAGATTACGCAAGGAAGTATGCTTTAGAAAATTTCAGTATGAATATAAATGAGTTTCAATTGTATTGTGACAAAACTCCGGGAGTAGATGAGTTATTAGATGAAACTTTCATTCAATACTGCAACAGTAAAGTGAATTTAGTGATCGATTATCGCTTGGGGTTTCATTTACTGAGCAATGTTTTTACAGTTCTTCTAACTGTAAGTGATTTAGAAGCTGCCAAGCGAATAAATTATTCCGGTAGGCAACATGAAGATGCAATTACCATTAAAAATAGAAATGCACAAATGATACAGCGATTTCAGAATAAGTACAATGTCAATTTCATTGACCCTCATAATTATAAAATGCTTGTAAATACTGATGGGCTATCTCCTGAAGAAATATCCGAAATCATCATAAATAAACACAAATCAGCTAAACAAAAAAGCCTATGAAAAACAAAACAATTACTATTAAAAGCATTATTGAATCAGAATTCATCAATGCTGACATTCTTGAAATTACAAATGAACTCAAACAGCACCAACTTTATGATTTTATAAATAGTTGCCTTGAACAAATAAACCTTCACATTAAACAGAAAAATTTATCACATAACAGAAAAGGCATATTGAATGTGGCACCAATTGGTGTTATGATGTTGGTTAAGTTTAATGAATATTTTAGGGAGCTATCCAAAAATGGGGAAATAACCGAAAAAGAAAAGCTTGAATACTTGTTGGGCAATATTATGAAACGGTTACTAATTCAAGTTGTTAAGGTAGTGCCAAAAAATGAAAAGCAAGCACAGTTAAAACATATTGTAAGTGGATTAACTGATGCGTGCAAGCTTTATCAATACGATTTTGAAAAACTTTCTGAATTCTTGAATACAGATGATATGGTTCTTGAGTTATATGCAAGTTTAGAGAGTTCCGAATCAATTAGTTCCTCAAATAATTCAGAGTTGCCGGGTTTAATTTTAAAACATGATTCTACAGAAGCTCTTAACCTCTTATGTACAATATTTAAAAAAGAGCAAATAACAGAAGAAGTCGATAAAATTAAATTACTATTTGAAAACCCTACAGAAAATTTAGCTATAACTTTTAATGAAAATAAAAAAGTTCACACACTACAATTTTTAGCAGTATTGAAAAACAGTGGTTTAATTTCCTATCACCACTGCGGTGGTTTTTATCAAGTATTCTCGTGTCATGTTAAGAACTTTGATTTGAATTTTTTAAATGGCAAAACACCTCAGAAACGTATTGACGCAGTTAGGAAACTCAAAGGTTGGTTTGCTCAGGAAGAATACTTTGAAAATCAATTAAGGCAAATCATTGACCTTCGTCATTCAGCATAGTAAGACGGATAACGAATTTATTGCAGAACCTACAACCTAATTTTGTGTCATAAATTTTAAAAAATAAATATCATGAGTCAATCAGAACATTTCGTAATAGCAAACAATTTGCAGCCTGCCGATGCTATTCTTCTAAACAAGAAGTTTATGGGTATGCTCGATCATTATGCAGTTTATTTGGGACGACATCCCGAAACAAACAAACCGGTAATTGCTGCCAACTACACATCTGGTGTACAAATATTAACCCCTGTTGATGTGGATTCGTTTTTGGAAAAATTAGTCCCTTCCAAAATCGAACGCTTTTATGGAACTATGCACCAGCGAAAAGAAGCTGTAAGCCGAGCCTTAACAATGGTAGGTAAAACATCCTACAACCTAATTTTTAATAACTGCGAGCATTACAAAAATTTTGTGCAGTTCAATAAAAAATACAGCTCACAAGTTGATAATGCAGGCAAAACAGCCATGATTACCGGAGGTGTAACAGCCTTGGCAGGTGCAGCCGCTGGCAATAAAAAAGCCATGGGCTGGGGCTTATTGTTTTTAGCATTAGGAGCAATAGCCGTTGGTGCAGCAAATCAGGACGATAAATAATAATTATAAACCATTAAAAATAAATCATATGCAATTAGTAATACTTTTTATCCCATTTATTCCATTGTTGGCTTTCTTAGCTATTGGTGGTGGAATAGCAACATTAATTTGGTACAGTAATTTAACTCCAAAACAGCAAGAAGATGCCGACCGATTGGCATTAAATGCTTTTGGTAAAAAATTCAAAGAATTATCAGAAGAGCAGCAGAAAAAGATCAAAAATAAACTTGGTTAAATCTGAAAATACTCCGGGGCGATTCCGGGATGACCATTTTATGCTTTCTGATCCTTTCCGTTTTTTTCGGATTCATTCCGGGATTATTTGGGGATTACCTCGGGATGATTTCGGGGAGATTCGGGAAATGCCGAATTTTCCACGGGATTACCGTGAAAGGATTCGGGGGCAATAGTGGGGTGATTAATTGTTTTCAACAAAACAGCTTTTTGTATCTCATAAAATGAGATGGTTTCGTAAATTATGCTACATTTATGTGGTGTAAAAGCTAAAAAATGAATCGAATAAAAGAAGTTTTAGAAGAAAAGCATTTAACGCAAGCTTGGTTGAGCGACAAACTTGGTAAGAGTTACAACATGGTAAACTCTTATGTACAAAACAGACGACAGCCAAGCTTAGAAATATTATTTAGAATTGCTAAACTATTAAAAGTTAGCCCAAAGGATTTAATAAACGAACGATAAGAATTTATGGTCAAGAAGGAAGCGAAAGTAAAAGAAGTAAAACCAACGGTTGTTAAAGCCTCTTCGGCAGGCTCAGAGCAGCGCCCTAAAAAGGAAGCTAAACCAAAGAAAGAGAAAGCTATAGAAGAAACTTTATATGCTGCCTGTGATAAACTGCGTGGCATGGTAGAGCCTGCCGAATATAAGCACGTAGTACTAGGTTTAATTTTCCTGAAATATGCTGGTGATAAATTTGATGAGAGAAGACAGGAGCTGATAAAAGAAGGTAAGGAAAAATATGTTGACATGAAAGAGTTTTACAACCAAAAAAATGTCTTTTACTTACAGGAAGAATCTCGTTGGAGTTTTATTATTAAAAACTCTAAGCAAAATGATATTGCAATTAAAATAGATACAGCTTTACACGCCATTGAAAAAAATAACCCGGCTTTAAAAGGTGCTTTACCTGAGAATTATTTTTCTCGTTTAAATATGGAAGTTAGTAAGCTAGCTGCGTTACTTGACACAATAAACAATATCAACACAATTAAAGATAAGAGTCATGATATTGTTGGAAGAGTTTATGAGTATTTCTTAAGAAAATTTGCGATTGCCGAGGGTAAAGGAAAGGGGGAATTCTATACGCCAAAAACTATTGTGAATCTTATTGCCGAAATGATCGAGCCTTACAGAGGAATAATATATGACCCTGCTTGTGGCTCGGGTGGGATGTTTGTTCAATCAATGAAATTTATTGAAAGTCATCAGGGAAATAAAAAAGAAGTTTCAATTTACGGCCAAGAGGCTACGCCAACAACTTACAAACTAGCAAAAATGAACTTAGCAGTTCGTGGAATTGCAGCTAACCTTGGAGATGTGGCTGCTGATACTTTTGCTAAAGATCAGCATCCCGATTTAAAAGCAGACTTCATTATGGCTAACCCTCCCTTTAATCAAAAGGATTGGAGAGCTGTTAATGAATTAACAGATGATCCTCGTTGGAGAGGATACGATGTTCCTCCTGTAAGTAATGCTAATTATGGTTGGATTTTAAACATGGTTTCTAAATTGTCAGAAAACGGAGTAGCAGGGTTTATATTGGCTAACGGAGCATTATCCGGTGGCGGTGAAGAATACAAGATAAGACGAAGATTAATTGAAAATAATTTGGTTGAAGCTATTATAATTATTCCAAGAGATACGTTTTATACTACTGACATTAGTGTAACACTTTGGATACTCAATAAAAATAAAAAAGAAAGAAAAGTTGAAATAAATGGTATAATCAAAAACTATAGAGATAGAGAAAAAGAAATTTTGTTTATGGACTTACGTAAGTGGGGGCAAGAATTTGAAAAAATGTTTATTGAACTATCAGAGGACGAAATTTCAAAAGTTGCACTTAATTATCACAATTGGCAGCAAGCTGATTATAAAAAAACATATAAAAATGTACCTGAGTTCTGTTACTCAGCTAACTTTAATGAAATAAAGGCGAACGACTTTTCATTAGTGCCAAGCAAATATATCGAATTTGTTGACCGAGATAGCACTATCAATTTCGACAAGGAAATGAAACGTATTCAAAAAGATTTTAAAAATTTACTTGAAGAAGAAAAAAAATCACAGAACCAGTTAGTACAAGCTTTTAAAATTTTAGGATATGAACTATAAACGTATAGGAGATTATATCAAATTAATCGATAATAGAAATTCTGAAATGAAGGTGTCTAACCTCCTGGGAATAAATATTACTAAGAATTTTATGCCATCTGTTGCAAATATATCTGGTGTAGATCTTTCACGATATAAGATAATTAAAAAGGGCCAATTTGCAACCAATATTATGCACGTTGGCAGAGATGAAAGGTTGCCAATAGGACTTTATGAGTATGATCAGCCAGCGATAGTATCTCCTGCGTATATGACGTTTGAGGTTATAAATGAAGATGAAATATTGCCGGAATATCTGATGATTGAATTTCATCGTCCTGAATTTGATCGTTTAGCATGGTACTACTGCGACTCAAGTGTAAGAGGTGGACTGGAATGGGAAAGGTTTTGTGAAATGAAAATTCAGGTGCCTAAAGTTGAAGTTCAACGAAAATATGTAAATCTCTATAAAGGTTTAATTTCTAACCAACAGACCTACGAAAAAAGCTTAGCCGATTTACAATTAATATGTGACTCATATATTGAAAAATTAATACAAGCAGAAAAACCTAAATTGTTAGGTGATTATATTGAGCAATCAGATGAGAGGAACTATGATTTAAAAATTGATAATTTACTAGGCATAAGCGTCAATAAGGTGTTTATAGAAACTCGCTCACAGAAAGAGAAGCTTGATTTAACAGGTTATAAAATTGTGAAACCTCGAGAGTTTGGTTATGTTTCGGTTACATCTAGAAATGGAGAAAAGATTTCTATTGCCCTCTTGAATGGTGAAGCAGGACTTCTATCAAGTACTTATATTGTTTTCCGATCAAAAGATTACAATCAATTGTTACCAGAATATTTGTATTTATGGTTTTCAAGATCTGAATTTGATAGATATGCTCGTTTTCATTCTTGGGGAAGTGCTCGTGAAACTTTTGATTGGTCGGATATGCGTAATGTAAAATTACCAATACCGGATATAAAAACTCAAGAAGCCATCGTAACCATTTATCATACACTTGAGGCAAGGAAAAGAATTAACGAACAGCTAAAAAACACAATTAAACCACTTTGCCCTGTATTAATGAAAGGGGTTGTAGAGAACTTATCTAAAACCGCAACAATAGGAAATTAAAATGATTGAATCGTTATCAATAAAAAATGTAGCCACTTATGATGGTACAGGAGTTCAAATTGATAATTTGAAAAAGACTAATTTTATTTATGGAGCAAACGGATGTGGTAAAACAACAATATCAAATTATTTATTTGACCCGGCGGATGAGAAAAACAAGGATTGTACTATCAAATGGAAAGAATCGGTCCCTTTAAAGACGCTTGTTTACAACAAAGAATATAGAGAACGAAATTTCGGAAAAGGAAAGTTAAATGGTGTTTTTACATTGGGTCAGGCCACAAAAGAAGAAAAGGAAGAAATTGAAAAAAAGGTTGTAAAATTAAAAGAACTTAAAGAAGAAGGAACTAAAAAACGAGAGACATTAAATGCTCAAATATCCAAAAAGGAGCAACTCGAAGAAGCATTTAAAGATTTTTGTTGGACGAAAATATACAAGAAATACCAAATCTTATTTAAGGAAGCTTTTTCCGGATCAATGAAATCTGGAGAATTATTTAAATCACGTATCATTAAAGAATTCTCCGATAATCGTGAAATTCTTAAAACATTTGATGAATTAAAGGCAGACGCAGAAACTATTTTCGGGGAACCGCCACAACCAATTGATTCAATTAGCAACATTGCCTTCGCAAGAGCTATTGAAATTGAAAACAATCCAATATGGAAAAAAATCATTGTAGGTAAAGCAGATGTGGATATTGCTAAATTAATTCGAGAATTAAATATAAATGATTGGGTTAATCAGGGACGTGACTATATTAAAGATGATGAAACATGTCCTTTTTGCCAACAAAAAACAATTTCTGAAAATTTTAAAAATCAACTTGAAACTTATTTTGATGAGACATATTTAAATGATATTAACCTTTTAAAAGGACTGAAAGTTGAATATAACTCACTAATTGAGAACATAATCAATCTTCTTAATACTATCGAAATAAAGCAAAAAGGGCTAAAGAATTCAAAAATGGAAATAGATAAATACTCCGCTTTTCTTAAAACCCTCATCAGTCAAACTATCACCAATACTGAATATTTAAATAATAAATTAAAAGAGCCAAGTCGAGCTATAAATTTAATCTCACTCAAAGATCAATTAACTCTCATTTTTGAACTAATTGAAAAAGCAAATCTTGAAATAAAGAAACATAATGATATTGTTTCTGATTACAACAATCAACGCACATCTTTAATAAATTCTATTTGGAAGTATTTAATCGAAGAATTTAGGAGTGATATTGAAAAATTTAATAATGATAAAGCTGGATTAGATAAAGGTATTGTATCACTAGAAGAACAGCTAAAAAATAAAATTAAAGAGTACACAGATTTAGATTCAGAAATAAAGAAACTAAGTAAAAATGTAACAAGCATCCAACCAACTATTGACGAAATTAATCGACTCCTAAAATCTTATGGTTTTCTTAATTTTGAAATAGTGCCTGCTATAGAAAATGGTTATTACAAAATTCAAAGGCAAGATGGAACTGTAGCAGAACACACGCTTAGCGAGGGTGAAATTACTTTTATTACCTTTTTGTATTTTCTTCAACAGGCAAAAGGAGGAACTACAAGTGAAAACGTAAATGAAGAGAGAATTTTAATAATTGATGATCCAATTTCAAGTTTGGATAGCAATGTTCTCTTTATTGTAAGCACTTTAATAAAAGAAATAATTAAAGATATCAAGGCTGAGAAGAGTGATATCAAACAAATTATTCTCTTGACCCATAATGTTTATTTCCATAAAGAAGTATCATATGAAGGGAATAATAGAAAAGGAGAAAAATCACAGTTTTGGATCTTAAGGAAAAATGGTAATAAATCAACTATTAATTTTTATGGTGAAAACAATCCTATTCAATCCTCTTATGAGCTTTTATGGCGTGAAATAAAGGAATGGGAAAAGAATTCAGGTATTACCATACAGAATACTTTAAGAAGGATTCTTGAGAATTATTTTAGCATCTTAGGAACCAAGCGAGATGATGTTTTAATCAACAAATTTGCAAGTCAAGAGGAACGTGAAATTTGTAGATCCTTATTGAGTTGGGTAAATGAAGGCTCTCATACTTTACCAGATGACTTATTTGTTGAGGCACCTGATGGTACTGTAAACAAATACATGGAAGTATTTAAAAATATTTTTGTTTATACAGAGAATATCGGACACTATAATATGATGATGGGAGTGCAATAATTAAAATTTTCAAAAATGACAGAAACCAATAGAATTGAGTATAAAGAAATATTAACCGATGATTTAGAAAAAGAAGTGGTGGCTTTTTTAAACTACCACGAGGGTGGTGTTATATACATTGGCATTGATAAAAAAGGCAAAGCGGTTGGTGTAGCAGATCCTGATGGCGATATGCTTAAAATAAAAGATCGTTTAAAAACCAACATAGCCCCCAGCTGTATGGGTTTGTTTGATGTGGTAAATGAAACCCAAAGTGGCAAAGAGTTAATAAAGATTATCATAGCTAGTGGCACTGAAAAACCTTATTACATTAAAAGGCAGGGCATGTCGGAGCGAGGTTGTTACATTCGTGTTGGCACTGCTGCTGAACCCATGCAACCAAAAACAATAGAGAATTTGTTTGCCAAAAGAACTCGTAATTCTATTAGCAAAATTAAATCCAATAAGCAAGATTTAAAGTTTGAGCAGCTTAAAATTTATTACGAAGAAACCGGAGTAAAACTTAATAATCGTTTTGCTACCAACTTGGAGTTAAATACAGAAAAAGGAGATTACAATTATGTGGCTTACTTAATGGCCGATGTAAACAATACTTCTATAAAAGTTGCCAAATACAAAGGGACTACACGGGTACATTTAGTAGAGAGTAATGAATATGGGCATTGCTCCTTGGTAAAGGCAACCAAGCAGGTATTAGATAAAATTGAGTTGGAAAATAAGACTATTACAAAAATCACATCTAAAGAAAGAGGCAATAAACGCTTATGGGATCCTATTGCTTTACGTGAAGCCATTATTAATGCCTTTGTGCATAATGATTACACAGGCGAAGTGCCTCCAAAATTTGAGATTTTTGAAGATAGAATAGAAATTACTTCTGCCGGAGGTTTACCCGAAGGCATTAATAAAGAAGAGTTTTTTGAAGGCTACTCTGTTCCTCGCAACAAAGAGCTGATGCGCATATATAAAGACCTAAATTTGGTAGAGCATCTGGGTTCAGGCGTGCCTCGTATGTTGGAAAGTTACCCTAAAGATTGTTTTAAGTTTTCTTCAAACTTCTTGCGGATGACATTCCCAAGTGCCGCTCCTGTGAGTGACTTGGCGGACACCCCCCAAGTTACCCCGCAAGTCACCCCGCAAGTCATCCCGCAAGTTACCCCGCAAGTTGAGGCCTTATTAAGGACAATAAAAGGTGAATTAACAAGAGGTGAATTACAATCCAGGCTTGGTTTAGCTGATAGAGAAAATTTCAGAAAAAATTATCTATTGTCTGCGTTGGAACAAGGCTTAATTGAAATGACAATACCGGATAAACCGAACAGTAGTAAGCAAAAATATAGATTAACAGAAAAAGGAACAAGTTTAAAAAATGCTCTTGATTATTTGGAGAAACCCGGAAAAACCTCAAAGTAACTAGATGTAAAAACAGAGAAATAAAAGATGAAATTCACTGAGTCGCAATTAGAACAAGCTTTTATAGAGCTATTAAGTAAGGAAGAAATTCCGCACTTATTTGGTCAAACTATAAAACGCAGTCCGGAAGAGGTTTTGATTAAACAAGATCTTAAAGACTTTTTATTGAACCAATACAAAACCGAAAAAATAACCGAATCGGAAGTAGAAAGTATTATTCGTGACTTAGAAAGATTACCGGCTTCAGATTTATATGATAGCAATAAAGCATTCATGAAATTGGTTTGTGATGGATTTTTATTAAAGCGTGAAGACCGAAGTAAAAAAGACCTTTACATACAACTCATAAATTTCAACGATATAGGCTCATATAATCAACCACAAGAGCAATTCTTAAATACCATAGTGGCCGAAAAAGCAGAGCAATACCCACAAGACACGAACATATACAAATTCGTCAATCAGCTCGAAATAACCGGATACGAAAAACGGATCCCTGATGGTATATTATACATCAATGGTTTGCCCTTGGTTGTATTTGAATTCAAGAGCGCTATTCGTGAAGAAGCAACTATACATGATGCTTACATTCAATTAACAGTTCGTTACAAAAGAGATATTCCTGAACTATTTAAATACAATGCTTTTTGTGTTATTAGTGATGGCGTTAACAATAAAGCAGGTTCTTACTTTGCGCCCTATGAATTTTATTATGCGTGGCGTAAAATAGAAGGCTTAGCCAATGAAGTGGATGGCATTGAATCTTTATACACGCTGATACAAGGAATGTTTAATCGTAAACGATTAAGAGACATCATTCATAATTTTATTTATTTACCGGATAGTTCTAAGAAGAATGAAAAAATAGTTTGCCGTTACCCGCAGTATTATGCAGCCACCAAATTATTTGAGAACATAAAAAGACACCAACGCCCTGATGGAGATGGTAAAGGAGGCACATACTTTGGCGCAACAGGATGTGGTAAAAGTTATACCATGCTTTACTTAACACGTTTGTTAATGAAGAGCAAACACTTTAGCAGCCCTACCATTGTTTTAATTACTGATAGAACTGATTTAGATGACCAATTGTCGGGGCAATTTACCAATGCCAAAGGATTTGTTGGGGATGAAAATATTATTAGTGTTGAGAGCCGCTCACACTTAAGAGATTTATTACAAGGGCGAAACAGCGGTGGTGTATTTTTAACAACCATCCACAAGTTTACGGAGGATACACAACTACTAACCGATAGAACTAATGTCATTTGTATATCGGATGAAGCTCACCGCAGTCAAACTAACTTAGATCAAAAAGTAAGAGTTACTGATAAAGGTGTTACAAAAACATATGGTTTTGCAAAATACTTGCACGACTCTTTACCAAATGCAACATATGTAGGTTTTACAGGAACCCCAATAGATGCAACATTGGATGTATTTGGTGAAATTATAGATGCATATACAATGACAGAGTCGGTAAAAGACGAAATTACTGTACGCATTGTTTACGAGGGAAGAGCTGCGAAAGTATTGTTGAATAACAGAAAGCTTGAGGAGATTGAGGACTACTACAACCGATGTGCTGAAGAAGGAAGTAACGAGCATCAAATAGAAGAAAGTAAAAAAGCCATGGCGCAAATGAATGCTATCATAGGCGATCCTTCTCGTTTAAAAGACTTGGCCAAAGACTTTGTGGAGCATTACCAAAAACGAATTGAAGAGGGTGCTACCATTAAAGGCAAGGCCATGTTTGTGTGTGGTAGCCGACCAATTGCATACGAGTTTTACAAAAATGTAATTGAGCTAAGGCCGGATTGGGCAGAGGTAAAAGTATGTGAAGAAGGTGCTGAATTAACCGACAAGGAGAAGAAGGAAATAAAACCCATGGAGCGCATTAAAATGGTAATGACTCGTGGCAAGGATGATGAGAAAGCCTTGTATGATTTACTAGGCACAAAAGAAGATAGGAAAGAATTAGATAGACAATTTAAAATTGCAAAATCAAACTTCAAGATTGCCATTGTGGTAGATATGTGGCTAACCGGATTTGATGTGCCATTCTTGGATACCATTTACATTGACAAACCAATACAACGACATAATTTAATACAAACTATATCTCGTGTAAACCGCAAGTTTGAAGGAAAAGAAAAAGGATTGGTGGTTGATTACATTGGTATTAAAAAGCAAATGAATTTGGCATTAGCACAATACAATAAAGCTGACAGCCAAAATTTTGAAGATATTCAACAATCCATCGTAGTGGCAAAAGACCATTTGGATTTGTTGGCAAAGATTTTCCACAAGTTCGATACTAGCAAATATTTTAAAGGTTCTGCACTGGAACAGTTAAACACATTGAACATGGCAGCTGAGTTTGTTCAAGTAACACAGGAAATGGAAAAACGTTTTATGTATTTAACAAAACGTTTAAAATCTGCTTATGATATTTGTTTGGGAAGCGAAGCGTTTAGTCAGGAAGAAAGAGATTTAATTCATTTTTATTTAGCAGTTCGTTCCATTGTTTTCAAGCTAACCAAAGGTACTGCGCCTGATACAGCTCAAATGAACGCTAGAGTTAAAGAGATGATTCAGGAGGCAATTGAAAGCGAAGGCGTAGAAGAAATATTTAAGTTAGGAGACGAGAATGAAACACAAATAGACATTTTTGATGATGACTATTTAGCGAAGTTGGATAAAATAAAACTTCCTAATACCAAAATAAAATTACTGCAAAAGCTTTTAGCAAAAGCCATTGATGATATCCGAAAAGTAAATAAAATGATGGGTATTGATTTCTCAAAAAGAATGCAAACATTAGTTGAGAAATACAATGAACGTAAAGAATCAGATGTATTACGTAGCGAAGTATTGGAAGATTTTACTGATGAAATTATTGATTTGTATTATGCTTTAAAGAAAGAGAAAGAATCGTTTAAAGACTTAGGAATTGATTTTGAAGAAAAAGCATTTTACGACATTCTTAAAGCATTAGCCATAAAATATGATTTTGTTTACCCGGAAGATAAATTAGTGCCATTAGCAAAACAAGTGAAAGATGTTGTCGATGATAAAGCTAAATATACCGATTGGAGTAAACGAGACGATTTAAAAGCAGAACTAAAAGCCGACTTAATTATTCTCCTTGCTGAAAACGATTACCCACCGGTAGATCGTGACGAAGTTTATAAGGAGATATTTGAGCAGGCTGAGAATTTTAAGAAGTATAGTAAGTAAGTTTTGTGATTATGAATAAATGTGAATTATTTGAAAATATTGCCGCCGATGTTTGGGACTCTATTTCAAGAAATAATAGAAGAGGTAATCTTCTTACTGAAGAAGGTATAACTAGGCAAAGTATTATTGACAGTATTCAAAATTATGTAGAAGACAGAAGGACTTTTGAAGTTTTTGCACAAAAGGCAAAAGATGAAGTAAATACGGGAGGAGATCTTGAATTATATATTGAAGTTGGCTACCAGCGATTTGCGCGTGTTTTTTTACAGGCAAAAACAATGAAATTAGACAACTCATTTGAAGATTTGAATAGAGATTCAGGATCTTCAGGCAGAAAACAATATGATTCCTTAAAAGAATACATAAAAAGAACACGATCCTTAGGGTATTATATATTTTATAACGGGATCCCGGGGTTTACAAAAAACTATATCGATTGTATAGGTGATCACACTGAGAAACAATTCGGCTGTTCTATAATTTCAATTAAAACTATTGAAGATTTCTGCAAAAAAAATCCTTCAGGAAAAATGATTATGAATTTTGAAAATGGTCCAATTGGCACTGCATGGCGTTTTTTGACATGCTGTGATTTCACCAAAAATAATGACATTGCTCTTTATACCAAAGATCAAATAGATATGGATCCTCATTTTGAGGACATTTTCACTGAGAGATACTCAAATTTTGTAACCCAATCAAGCATTAATAGACCTCCACCTCTATTAGAGAGAATAAACAATTCACTTCATAATGATGGTTGGCAACCTCAAGGACGTATTTTAATGACAAAAAATTCGAGAATGAAAAATGAACATGGCTTGTTACAATTGGAATTCAAAACAAGATAGAACTAACTAAAGTAGGTGAAAAATATAACCATCAATAGAAAAGAATTATATAACTTAGTTTGGTCAACACCAATGACATCATTGGCAAAGAAATACTTAATTTCAGACTCAGGCTTAAGAAAAATTTGCAAAAAGTATGAAGTTCCATTGCCAAAAGCTGGTCACTGGGAAAAGCTAAGAGCCGGGAAAGAAGTTGATATAATTGAGCTTCCAACGGATTATAAAGGAGAAAATGAAATTACTTTAGCATTCAGAGCAGAAGGGGATAATTCGATAAAAGGTCAACTATCACCTGAAGAAGAATTAAGAGATGAGATTGAAAATGATTCTAGAATAAATCTCATTGTCCCTGATAAATTAACCAATCCCCATAAATTAGTAGCAGAAACTAAACACGCCCATTTTAATAATGAAAACCGCTTTAGTAAAAATTTCACAGGTTATTTAAGAAGTCCATTAAGTATTTCTGCAACCAAGCTCCTTTACGGAAGAGCTCTTAGAATAATGGATACATTCGTTAAAGCAATGGAGAAACGTGGACATCTTTTTCAATTGAAGAACGAGTCGGCACATGTTATAATATTTGGTGAAGAATTTGAAATTGCAATAAGAGAGAAGAATAAAAGAATCCCAAAGCCTAAAACCAATAGTAGCTGGCAGGAGTATGATTACATTCCTTCGGGAATCTTGGTGTTTTCTTTAAGAATTAGCTATCATAATATTGAATGGACTGACGGAAGGCAACCTTTGGAAAATCAATTATCAAAGATAATAGCTAAGCTCGAAATAAAGGGTGTGGAAGAAAGAGATAGGCATTTAAGATGGGAAAAGGAAAGAGAAATAAAAGAAGAACAGGACAGGATTAAAAGGATAAAAGAACAAGAGATTGAGCAAGAATTAAATAGGTTTAAGCAACTTAAGCAAAAGGCTAGCCGCTGGCAGGAAGCTTGCCAAATCCGAGCTTATTTAGCCGATATTGAGGCAAAAGCAACACAGGAGCAGTCTTTAACTGAAGACCTTACAAATTGGCTAAAATGGGCGAAAAAGAAGGTGGATTGGTATGATCCGACTATTTCGGCAGAAGATGAATCTTTGGCGGGAGTGGATAAAGAAAACTTAACATTTAAGAAATCTGGGTATTATTGATTTTAATTTCCTATCTACCCTAAAATTTCAAAAATCTCGTTTTTAAATATTTTATAAAACTCGTGAATTTTAATCAAGTCTTCTGAAAACCTGATTAGGTCAGTTTTTGAAAATGGTCTTTGATTAAGTGCCTCATTTTCAATAACACTAGGATTCGAAAGGCTTCCCCGTTTGCCCGCTGATAAAAAAATAAACCCTTTACTAGCAATAGTTTAGGGTTTTTTAATTTCCAGTTAATTCTTTTTTAGATTAGTTTCGACTAATTCTATTGAAACAAAGCCAATTTTTGCTTTTAAAAGTATATTTTGTGCTAATAATTTACACTAATTACAAACTATTTTAATGTAAATAATCATAAGATTAAACCTTAAATTAAAATCATTTAGTCCATTAAAAAAGTGCAAAACTTAAATTATCCTTTTAATTTTTAATAATTAATTTTTTAGAATTTATTTGCTGACCAGAGGAATTTAAAAATTTAATAAAATAAATGCCATCAATTAAGTTAAGATTAACTCTTATATCATTTTCTGATGTAAGTACATCTACTTTTTTTATTGATTTCCCATTTACATCAATAACATTTATGATTGTACAATTTTTTAAATTTTCTACATTAATGTAATTACTTGCAGGGTTTGGAAATACTTCTAGCTTATCAATTTGTTCTTTTGAGTTTAAAGATGTTGCAGCGCACCATGTAATTAAAGAAGATACAGTTCCTGTATTTATATCTATAAAAGGAGCTGTACTAACGGTTTGCGTTAAGTCACAAAAATCAAATGAGCCCTTTAAAAATCCTGTATTTACAGTTGAATCTGAAATAATAAACGAACCAGATGTTCCTTTTATAGTATCTGAATTAAACCAACTGTCTAGTATTTTAACTTTACCATTATTAGTAAATGTTGCTGTGCCAAGTAAATTTTTGTTGTTAAAACTTTTGGTTAAATTTAAAACAGCTCCATTTTTATTATTAAAATTATTTTTATTCCAAAAACTATAAGTTAAAATTATAGAGTCGTTGTTTTCGTAATTGCCAGAATTTGTATATGCATAACCTGTATAATAATTTGAGTTATTAAAAGTAGAGGCATTTGTACCCCATTTTACATTCATGTTCCCATTATTTAAAAAAGTTGATGTGTTTAAAATACTATCTCCATTTATTTTACCAGTGTTGGTATTTGTAAAACTACCAGCCACAAGCATACTATCCATTTGAATTGTGCCAGAGTTAACAAAAGGGATTAAAGAGTTTGTAAACGCAACTAAAGTTAAACTGCCTGAATTTGAAGAGTTACCAGCAGTCATTAATAAATTTCTAAAATTAGATGTGCCATTATTTACAAAATTTCCTCCACTAAACATTAAATCTCTATTTAAAGATGCGTCTTGAATCATAGATGCTCCGGGGTTAACTGTTAATCCACCCGAACTAAAAAGCATACTTGTGTTTAATGTTACATTATGATTAATTGTTACATTGTAGCTATTGGTTGGAATGCATGTGCAATTCCAGGTTAATGGGTTTAACCAATTACCATTTGCAATTGATGATGCCGTTTGTGAAAATGTAATATTTACAAATAATATAAAAGCTAATATGTAATTTATTTTTTTCATAAGTTTAAGTTTAAAAAAATTATAATCTAAATTAAACAATTTAGTTATTTATAATTGATGATTTTAGTCACTTAGACCAATTTTATAAGTTTATTTTAATTAAATTGTTTTAGAATAAGATGAAACTTTAAAAAAACAGCAAATTCTTTACAGTTTATAAATTTGTATCCCTAAAATAAAAGACTTATTTTAGCCCTCTACTAATTAAACACAATGGAACAATCAAAATCAAATGTAGGGCATCCAAAAGGCTTATGGGTACTATTTGGAACCGAAATGTGGGAGCGTTTTAACTTTTATGGTATGCGCGCAATCCTTACTTTATTTTTAACTAATTCATTACTAATGAAAGAAGCAGATGTTTCTTTAATTTATGGTGGGTTTTTGGGTTTATGTTATTTAACTCCAATGTTAGGTGGTTTTATTTCAGATAAATATCTAGGAAATAGAAACTGTATTATGCTTGGCGGCTCAATGATGGCTATTGGACAATTACTCTTATTTATAAGCGCAAGTATTTTTTCGTCAAGCTTAAGTTCGGCAACTGCATTAACTTGGACAGCCTTAGTTATCATCATTTTTGGTAATGGCTTTTTTAAACCAAACATTTCAAGTATGGTGGGTAGTTTATACCCAAAAGAAGAAAAAAACAAGTTAGATTCTGCATTTACTATTTTTTATATGGGTATTAACTTAGGCGCTTTATTTAGCCAATGGTTATGCCCTTTAATTGGTGATGTTAAAAATGAAGTTGTAGGTGCCGATGGAGTTGTAACTATGGTACGCGATGTGCATGCATTTAAATGGGGCTTTTTAGCAGCATCAATAGCAATGATTTTAGGTACAGTAATATTTTACATGTTAAAAAACAAATATGTTGTTACGCCTGAGGGTAAAGCAATTGGAGGTAAACCAGTTAAAAATGAAGTGTCTGACGATGAAGAGGCTCAAGAAGCTAAATTTTCAAGTAAATCATTAATAATTGCACTAATTTCATTTGTTGTTTTGTTTTTTGTTTTTAGATTTATTTTAGATGGAAACAATTTTGTTAAAACTATAATTTATCCAATAATTTACGCAAGTGGTTTAACATTGGCAGGTTTAATTATTTCTGATACCACATTAACAAAAGTTGAACGACAAAGAATTTATGTAATATATATTGTTTCGTTTTTTGTAATCTTTTTTTGGGCAGCTTTTGAGCAAGCTGGGTCATCGTTAACATTTATTGCCGATAACCAAACAGATAGAACATTTTTATTTGGATGGCAAATGCCAGCATCTATGGTACAAATATTTAACGGATTGTTTGTGGTGTTGTTAGCATTTCCATTTAGTTGGTTTTGGGGTAAGTTAAGTAATAAAGGCAGAGAGCCAATATCGCCTGTAAAACAAGCCTATGGATTGGCGTTAATTGCAATAAGTTATTTTATAATTGCACATAATGTAAAAGATTTAGGAAACTCGGGTTTATTAGGTATTTGGTGGTTAGTATTATTATATTTTATTCAAACTTGTGGCGAGTTATGTTTATCTCCAATTGGCTTATCTCTTGTTGGTAAATTATCTCCTAAACGTTTTGCCTCATTGCTTTATGGAGTTTTCTTTTTATCTAATGCGGCAGGTTATGCTTTAGCTGGTACACTTGGAGCAATTTTACCTGCAACAGGCGATAAATATACAAAAGCAAAAGAGTTAGGAATTGATTTAGAAGGGGTTTTAAATAAAACAATTACACCAACTCAAGATCAATTAAAACTATTAGCAGATAATAAAATTAGTGCAGTAAATCCAAGTTTTGTTGGATTTGAAATTCATAACTTATTTGAATTTTTTATGGTGTTTGTTTTCTTATGTGGTGCTGCATCTATTATACTTTTTATTATTTCGCCTAAGCTTAAAAAACTAATGCATGGTGTAAAATAAATTTAAGCCTCAACTAATTGTTGAGGTTTTTTTTTAGCCTAAAAAAATATGAGAAATAATAATTTAACTGTTGAAGAAATACAAAATTTTAAAGGTAAATACCCTAAACAATTATGGTATTTGTTTTTTAGCGAAATGTGGGAGCGTTTTTCGTATTATGGAATGCGTGGAATGCTTGCATTTTTTATGGTTAATCAATTAGGATTAAATGAAAAAGAAGCTGGGTTACAATATGGAGCATCTCAAGCCTTTGTTTATGCCTTTACTTTTATTGGGGGCTTAATTGCCGATAAAATTTTAGGTAAACGCAAATCGTTATTTTGGGGTGGTTTGTTAATGATTGTAGGTAGTGTGGTTTTAGCTATAAACCCTAAAGAGTTTTTCTTTTTAGGAATTGCTTTTAATATTGTAGGTACTGGTTTTTTTAAACCTAATATTTCTACCATTGTTGGCCAATTGTATAAAGATGGGGATAATAGGGCAGATGCAGGTTTTTCACTCTTTTATGCTGGTGTAAATTTAGGCGCATTTTTTGGTGGTTTATTATGTATAAATGTTGGTAAACGCGAAATGTTTTCATCAATAATTCCTCAAGGCTTAGAGTGGAATGTTGCATTTGGTTTAGCTTCTGTTGTTATGGTTATTAGTTTATTAACTTTTTCAAAAACACAACACACTTTAGGTCCAATTGGTTTAAGTCCTTTAACGCATTTACCTAAACCTAAAAAATTATTGCAAGAAATTATAACTTATGTGGGTTCAATATTAATTATTCCAATTATTATTATAATGGTTTCAAAAACAGAATATACAGATGTGTTTATGTACATTGTTGGGCCAGCATCTATTATTTATATTTTGTATGAAATGAAAAATTTTACTTCAGCAGAAAATAAAAAATTATTGGCAGCTCTTTTGTTTATGATTTTTTCAATTTTCTTTTGGGCTTTTTTTGAACAGAGTGGAGGGTCTTTAAGTTTTTTTGCAGCTAATAATTTAGATAACAAATTATTAGGTTTTGAAAATGATCCTAATGGTGTAAACAATTCGGCAAATTCATTATTTGTAATTGTTTTTTCTTCTTTATTAGGTTTATTTTGGTTATGGTTAGCTAAACGTAAAAAAGAACCTAATACCATAGTTAAATTTGGATTAGGTTTTTTATTTGTTGCAATTGGTTTTTATGTTTTTTATACCTGTAAATTTTTTGCTAATTCAGATGGTAAAACTTCATTAAATTTATTTACGTTTGGCTGGTTTATTATAACGTTTGGTGAACTTTGTTTATCTCCAATTGGAATGTCTGTTATGACAAAATTATCACCTCAAAAATTACAAGCAGTTATAATGGGTATGTGGTTTTTAGCCAGTGCATATGGTCAATATTTTGCTGGTTTATTGGGTGCTAACATTGCCGAAGCTTCTGAAAATTCTACTAACTACGAAAAGTTAATTGTTTATGCAAGTGGCTATAAACAACTTGCGATTTACGCTTTAATAATAGGTGTTGTAATGATTTGTGTTTCACCATTTATTAAAAAGTTAATGGGCGAAGTTAAATAGCTATTTTAGCTTCCTAATGCGAAAATTAATATCATCCAACCAACAATAAAAGCACCACTACCAACACCATAGGCAACCCAATTTCTTTTACTTTTCATTTTGCTGGCTTCTTGTTTATAACCTACCTTATACCTATAATCTTTTTTATTTGGACTAGGCATTCCTAAATTTTCTTCTTTTGGTTCGTTACTTGTTATGGCAATTGCAGGAATTAAACCGCAAATAGGGCTACAAAAAAACGTTGTTATTCCGGTACCAATTGCACCACCATCGTGTGTGTAATATTTTCTTGCATCAATTCTTCCTCTGCGTTCTGTTAATTCAGTACCATATTCTTCAGTTGCATTAGTTGATTGAGGTTTAACTTCGTTGTTTGAGTTTGTTGTTGTTTGTGTTTGGATTGTTGAAACTTGTTGTGTTGAAGATGGTTCTATTTGTTCTTTTAAACCATTAGAATAAATTATAAATTTTACACTGCTTTTATTTAAAATATATAAAGGCCCATCTATATTATCAAATCGTTTATATTTAATTTGATCGGGATTTATTTCTAAAACTTTTGCAATAACGTTTGTTGAATTATTTAAAATAAGTGTATCCTGTGCAAATAACTTGTTAAAAAACAAACAAATTAAAATAAAAATATAAGTTTTAAAAAATCGCATTTAAGTAAAATTACAAAAATTTGTTTATCTGTTAAACAATAATCTGCTACCAAAATAATTTTCGTTAAACTCGCCGGTGTTAAAAACTAAATTGCCATTTACAAAAGTTTTTTCAATACTGCTTTTAAATGTATGTCCTTCAAAAGGACTCCAGCCGCATTTGTATAAAATTTGTTGTTTGTTTACTAAAGTAGGTTTATTTAAATTAACTAAAACTAAGTCAGCAAAATAACCTTCCCTTATAAATCCTCTATTTTTTATTGCAAATAAATCGGCAACATTATGGCTTGTTTTTTGTGCAATTTTTGTGAGTGTAATTTTATTATTGTGCATTAAATCCAATAAGGCAAGCAAACTGTGTTGCACCAATGGCCCACCACTTGGTGCTTTTAAATAAGGTAATTCTTTTTCTTCAATTGTGTGTGGTGCATGGTCAGTTGCAATTACATCTATGGTGTCGTTTAAAACAGCTTCAAAAACTTTATCTCTGTCATAAGTAGTTTTTACTGATGGGTTCCATTTAATATAATTTCCTTTTTTCGCATAATCTTCATCACTAAACCATAAATGATGAATACATGCCTCTGATGTTATGCGTTTGTCTTTTAACGGAATTTTATTTGTAAATAATGAAAGTTCTTTTGCGGTTGAAATATGTAAAATATGTAAGCGTGTATTAAATTTTTTTGCAAGCTCAACAGCAAATGAAGAAGATTTGAAACATGCTTCATTATTTCTAATTATTGGATGAAAATAGGCGGGTAAGTCTTCACCGTATTTAGCTATTACCTCTTGTTGATTTTGTTTTATTAATGGGTCGTTTTCGCAATGTGTGGCAATTAAAGTGTTTACTTTACTAAATACATTTTCTAGAGCATTTGAGTTGTCAACTAACATATCTCCAGTACTTGAACCCATAAATATTTTTAAACCACAAACTGTAGAATAATCTACGCTTAATATTTCATCTAAATTAGTATTAGTTGTACCCATAAAAAAAGAATAATTAGCTAACGAACATTGCGAAGCCCTTGTGTATTTTTCTTCTAATCTGGCTTTAGTTGTAGTGGTTGGATTTGTGTTTGGCATTTCCATAAATGATGTAACTCCACCAGCAACTGCCGCTTTTGCTTCTGTGTATATTTCTCCTTTATGAGTTAGACCAGGTTCTCTAAAATGAACTTGGTCATCTATTAACCCTGGTAATAAAAATAAACCTTCTGCATTTATTTCTGTAACCTTTTTATCTGTTTGTATGTTTCTTTCTATTTTTGAAATTATATTATTTTCAATTAAAACATCTTGAACGTTAATTTCACCCTCATTAACAACAGATGCATTTTTAATTAGGTAATTCATTTATAAATAATTTTAGTTGTTCGTAAATATAGTTTAACTCTTCTTTTTTAATACAATAAGGAGGAATAATGTATAAAATGTTTCCTAATGGTCTTACAATAATTCCTTTCTTTAAAAACCACGTGTTTATGCTTTCTGCAATTGCATTTAAGTAATGTGTAGTTTCAGTTGTGTTAAGTTCAATTGCTAAAATAGTACCTTTGTATCTAATCGTTCTAGTTTTAGTATTTTGATTAAAATTTAAAACAAAATCAGAATGCATTTTTTCTATCATTTTTATTTGAATTTTACTTTCGTTATTTTCTAATAAATCTAAACTTGCTAATGCTGCCGAGCAAGCTAATGGATTAGCTGTATAACTATGACCATGAAAAAATGTTTTTGTTTTATCTTCGCTTAAATAAGCATTGTAAATATTTTCTGTGCATGATGTTACTCCGAGTGGCATATATCCTCCGGTTAAGCCTTTACTTAAACAAATAATATCTGGTTGTTGTGTTAATTGGTTTGATGCAAAATATGTTCCTGTTCTTCCAAATCCAGTCATTACTTCATCAGCAATTGTTATTACATGATTTGCTTTACAAAGTTCAATAATTTTATCTAAATGCTCTGCTTCGTACATTATCATACCTGCCGCACCTTGCACAAGTGGTTCAAAAATAAAGCCAGCTACTTGGTGGTGATTAAACCAGTTTTGAAGTATTTCTAATATATCTGAAATGTTTTCGTTTGTTGGTAAAGGTATGTGTGCAACATTAAACAATAAGTTTTCAAACGCTTGATTAAATACATTTCTGGCTCCAACACTCATGCTGCCAAAAGTATCGCCATGGTATGCGTTTTCTAATGCTATAAATAATTTTTTATCAATAGTTTGGTTGTGCCAATATTGTAATGTCATTTTTATAGCTACTTCTACAGCTGTACTTCCATTATCCGAATAAAATATTTTATTTTGATTGTTAGGAAGAATTTTTAATATCCGCTCAGCTAAATTTACAGCATTAGGATGTGTGAAATCTGAAAAAATACTATGTTCTAATGTGTTTAATTGTTCGCTAACTTTTGCTGATATGTATGGGTTACAGTGGCCATGTATATTTACCCACCAGCTCGAAATTGCATCTATATATTTAGTGTTGTTTTCATCTATTAAATATACACCTTCACCTTTAATAATATTTACAGGTAATTTTGCATTTAGTTGATGTGTAAATGGATGCCAAACAAATTCATTATCTTTTTGTACTATATTCAAAATGTTAGTTTATTTTGATTAATAATACAAAGTTAATTTCTATTTATTGAACTGATGTAAATGTTAATAACTAAACAATGTGTTAGTCTTGCAAAAGAGTATTAATGTTTACTGTTTTAGCTAATTCTTTAATAATTGATTTATCAATTGTTTCAAATTCTTTTATTTCTGCAATTATTGGTGTTTCAGAATGATTTAATATGGCCGATTTTACTTGTTTATCAAAATTACCGTTTAAAATTAATCCTTTTAAATTGTATTGATTGTTTAATAAATAATCTATACTTAAAAGTGCATGATTTATACAACCTAAATAATTTTTAATTACTAAAACAATTTCGCAATCAAAAACATTTGCTAAATCTATTACAAAATGTGTGTTATTAATTGGAACTAATATGCCTCCTGCGCCTTCTATTACAATATTATTTTCTGTGTTTGGAATAACAATATTAGAAAGTTGAATGGTTTGATTTTCTAGCGATGCAGCAAGATGTGGAGATACAGGTTCTTTAAATAAATAACTTTCATTATGTATTACACTTTTAGTGTTTGAAATTAAATTTTTAATATTTTGAGTATCGGTTAAGT
This sequence comes from Bacteroidota bacterium, assembly GCA_020162035.1. Lineage (GTDB taxonomy): Bacteria > Bacteroidota > Bacteroidia > B-17B0 > Aurantibacillaceae > Aurantibacillus. The sequence goes on from JAIUNM010000003.1 coordinate 52,918, forward strand.
CATTTGAGCCCGTTTGTATGGGTTTCCAATAATCTGCTTGCAAAGCTTCTGTAATAACAGCAGATGCAACCGTTTTGCCTACATTAGTCCCTATGCCTGTAATAAATATATTTTTCATTTTTTTAACTAGTCAATTAAAAGTTTTTTAATTTCTTTTGAGTTTATTTTCGCAAAATATAATCCAGGTTTAATATTAGTTAACTCAAGTGTTTCTTTATTTTTATCATTATTAAACTTAAATGTTTCTATTAATTTACCATCTACCGAAAATAATTCGAGTTGAGAAATATTTTCTTTCATCTCAATAGTTAAAGTGTTTTTTGCTGGATTAGGATATAATGAAATATTATTTTGAACTAAATTTTCTTTAAATCCAACTGCATCTTGTATTCCATTTATATTTATATCATCTATAAAAACATTATTTCCAGGGCCGTTAACATCTGGCGTAAATTCAAACTTAAAATAAACAGCTTTATTGCTAAATGCACTTATGTCTATGTTAACGGTTTGCCATTCTTGTGGGTAAGGAATTGTATAAGCTCCACTATATGTAGTTCCTGTAGAATTTAATAATGCCCCTGATTTGCTAAAAATTGTTGTCCATGTTGTTCCACAATTTGTGCTAATTAAAACGCTTAATTTATCATTATTTCCTGGTTGACTTTGAGCATAAGCATATTTAAACTCTAAACTTGCCGGAGCTAAATTATTAAAAACATAAGCAGGGGAATAGATATTAACGGCTTCGTTAGGGCTATCAAAATAATTATTTACCCAAACACAATTAGTTCCGGTTGCTGCTGTAGTTGTGTTCGTTTTAAAAGCACCTCCAAAACTTGGTGAGGTAAATATCCAATTTGAATTTGGAAAAACACCTTGCTCAAAACTTTGTGTTACACCAACTGTTGTGTTTGTTGGCGCAGAAAGAACTACAAAAAAAGTTTTTGAAATAGAATCTGCCCCTATTGAATTACTTACTTTTAATTTTATAGATGCAATACCGGAATTTGTAAATGTTAATGCTCCGTTTGCGTTTGACGATGTGTTAGATGCTAAATTGCTCGTCCATTGCCAATTATTAACTGGTGCATTATAACTCTGATCAATAAAATTTATAGTATTGCCTACACATGTAACTGATGTTGTGCTTCTGTATTCCGCAATTGGTGAGCAATTAAGAGTTGGGTTAATAACACCTGTGTTAATTAAGTTTGTTGCTGTAGAAATATTATCTCTACCCGCAATTGGACTGTTTAAAGCAGCGTGCATTCTGTTTTTTTGCCCAATTGTAAACATATTTGAGCAATAGGCATATTCCATAAAATTTTGCACATTTTCTTTAATGCCTGGTGTGCAAATTATGGGGTTAGTTAAATTACACATTTGCCATCCTTTTGTTATTGGTGTGTCAGAAACTCCATCATCACCACAAGCAACTCCAGGGTTATTATTGCTTCCCCAAACATGTTGTAAGTTTAGCCAATGGCCTGCTTCGTGCGAAAGTGTGTGTGATTTGTATCCTGTGCTTGTTCCAATTTTACCTACATAGTCATTTAATACAACTATTGCATCCATTGCATAACTTACAGTACCAGGTAAAAATGTATAACCTGCAGCACCATTACCCATGCTTTTTACAACATATATGTTTAAATACATTTGCGGGTTCCATGTGTATATATAACTAGAAATGTTAGTAGTCCAGTTTGTTAAAGTGGTGTAATGACGCGTAATTCCATTTGTACATTTACCATTTTCATCTTTACTGGCTAATACAAATTTAATTTCGCAATCTGCTGATAATGCTGTAAACTCTGGCACAACGTTTACATTGTCTGCATTTAATTTTTGAAAATCTTCGTTCATACAAGTTATTGCATTTGCAATTTGTGCATCGCTAATGTTTTCAGACCCACCCAAGTGTAAAACATGAAATACTACAGGTATTGTATAGCTTGTTGTGCTAATATTTTTACTGGCTAAACTTGAGTTATTACTTAAATTTAATATACTGTCAAATTTTAATTTTGACAGTAATTTTGAACTAAATAAATAATTATAGGCATTATTAAAATCGCATTTTAATTGCGCATTATAATAAGTTATTGATAAAAAGAAGATTATAAGAACTAAAAAATATTTTTTCATAAAAATTAAAAAACTAAAATATGTATTTTAGTTTAATTAAATTTACCGTTAAAATAAATTCTTATAAATGCAAGCAATTCAACAACTTAATATTGGTATTTTAGGTGGAGGGCAATTAGGTAGAATGATACTACAAAATGCCATAAACTTAAATTTAAACATTTCGATACTAGACCCTGATAAAAATGCACCTTGTAAGCATTTAGTTAAAAAATTTGTGTGCGGTAGTTTAACCGATTATGATACTGTATATCAATTTGGTAAGGATAAAGATTTAATTACCATTGAAATAGAAAATGTAAATATTGAAGCTTTAAAACTGTTAGAAAAAGAAGGGAAAAAAGTTTTTCCTCAACCTCATATAATCGAATTGATTCAAGATAAGGGTTTACAAAAAATGTTTTATCAACGTAATGATATCCCTAGTCCTGATTTTTTTCTTGTTGAAAATAAAGAGCAAATAAACAAATACGCTGATTATTTTCCTTTTTTTCAAAAAATGCGAAAAGGTGGTTATGATGGCAAAGGGGTTGTTAAATTAAGTAACCCTCATTTTTTAGATAAGGCATTTAATGTGCCAAGTGTTTTAGAACGCTTAGTGGATTTTAAAAAAGAATTATCTGTTGTTGTTGCTCGAAATGAAAACGGTGAAATTAATTGTTTCCCTGTTGTTGAATGTGAGTTTAACGAAGAAGCAAACCTAGTTGAGTTTTTATTTAGTCCTGCAGATATTAAAAAAACAATTGAAAAGGAAGCTATTAAAATTGCAACTACAATTGCCGAAAAATTAGAAATTGTAGGGCTTTTAGCTGTTGAATTATTTTTAACAAAAGATAATAAACTTTTAGTTAATGAAATTGCTCCAAGGCCACACAACAGTGGGCATCATACCATTGAAGCAAATATTACATCTCAATTTGAACAACATTTAAGAGCAATTTTAAATTTGCCCTTAGGCGATACATCAATTGTTAAACCAGGAGTTATGGTTAATATACTTGGTGATTTTGGTTATGAAGGAACCGCAATTTATTCGGGATTAGAAGATGTGCTTAAATTTAGCGGAGTTTATGTTCATTTGTATGGTAAAGAAAAAACTAAACCTTATCGTAAAATGGGACACGTAACAATTGTTGATAATGATTTGGTAAAAGCAAAACAAAAAGCTAAAATTGTAAAAAACACATTAAAAGTAATTGCATAAGTATGGCGCAAATTAAACGAAAATGTTTAGAATGTAACGAAGTAATACAGGGCAGAGTAGATAAAAAATTTTGTAGCGACCAATGTAGAAATGCTCACAACAACGTTCTTAACAGCGATGTTACAAATTTTGTTAGAAATGTAAATAACTCGCTACGTAAAAACAGAAGAATTTTAGAAGCAAATTTAAAAGGTGAAACTTCTAAAATAGGCGTGCAGAAATTAAAAGATTTAGGCTTTAATTTTAATTATTATACAAATATAAAAACTACTAAAAACAATAACAGTTATTACTTTTGTTATGAATTTGGTTATTTGCAATTAGAAGGTGAAATGGTTTTAATTGTAAAAAATAAAAAAAATGAATCAGCTTAATTTTCTATTCAACAAACAAAACAATTCCTTTTAAATATTCTCCTTCAGGAAAATTTGGAGTAACAGGATGGTCGGGTGGTTGACTTAAATAATGCAATAACTTAACATTGCGTTTTGCTTCAATTGCAGCTGAAACAATTGTGTTATAAAATAAATTTTTATCAACTACACCACTACAACTAAAAGTAAATAAAATACCATTTGGTTTAATTAATTTAAGTGCAATTGTATTTAACCTCTTGTAACCAATAACTGCATTATGTTTTGAATTTCTGTTTTTTGCAAATGCCGGAGGGTCTAATACAATAACATCATATAAATTTTCTTTGTTTTTTAAAAACTCAAATGTATCAACCGAAAAACTTTTATTATTTGTAATAGTGTTTAATTCTGCATTTTCATCACAAAGTTTTATAGCTTTTGCGCTTACATCAACACTATGAACTTCAGTGGCGGTTTTTGCTGCATAAATACTAAACCCACCGGTGTAACAAAAAGTATTTAATACCATTTTATTTTTACAGTAGTCTTGCAAAAGCTGTCTGTTTTCTCTTTGGTCAATAAAAAAACCAGTTTTTTGTCCGTTTATAAAATCAATATTAAAAAAGTGATTATTCTCTTTAACAATTACTTTGTCGGTTATACTTCCAAATAAGAATTCGTTTTTACATTTATCAGCAAATTGTTTAGGTAAAGTTTCGTTGCTTTTATCGTAAATACTTTTAATTTTATCATTAAGTAACTCTATTAAAGCCGCTGCAATTAATTTTCGTTGAAGATAAATTCCGTATGAGTGGCATTGAAATACTGCATGTCCATCATAATAATCGATAATTAAGCCAGATGCTCCATCCCCTTCACCAAAAAATAACCTAAAAACATTTGTTTTAGAGTTCATTATTTGAAGATGTTTTCTGTATTCCCAAGCCTTTTTTAATTTATTTTTCCAAAAATCAACATTAATTTCTTGCTCAGTAAACGATAAAACTCTTAACGCAATACTTCCAGTTGCATAATACGCAATAGCTAAAAAGTTATTATTTGCATCAACAACTTTTACAATATCGCCGTCGTTTATATTTTGAGGTAATATTTTAATTGCGCCACTAAATACCCATGGGTGCAAACGTTTTAAGGCAACTTCTTTACCTTTATGTAATTGTATAACAGGATAGTTCATTTTTTAAGCTTTTAAAATAAGGATAGATTGACAGTGTTGTATCCAAGTTTCTTCTTCTTTTATAAGTTCTTTCCAACTCTCAACATTTAAAAGCGTTAAATCAAACGAGTTAAAAAATTCTTCGGTTTTTTTATAATTACTTACAATGTTAATTGATGAGTTGCCTAATGTAAATGATTGTTTTAGTTCAGGATATTGAACAAATAAGCCATTTACATCTAAAATTGTAATTTTTGACGAACTGTTTGATATAAATTTTTGAATGTAAACCATTAAAAAACTATCGGATAGATTATAAATTGGTAATAAAACTTTATTAGCGTTTTCAAATTTTCTATCAATAAAAATACCAACAGGTATTGTAACATTCTTTAAAATGTTATTAGTGTGTTCGTCAAAAATATGATTATCAAAGTTCAGTTTTCTTTCTTTTAAAGTGTCTAATACATTTTTAGGATTTAAAATTTTTGTAGTAACCCCTAAAATTTTCCCAAGTAATGAGCCTTTAAACAAGGAGTTTCCAGCGCCTATTAATAATAAATCGTAATTTGTACTTGTACTAGTTTCAATAATTTCTTTATCAATATCTAATGCAGGTTTAAATACAGTTTCAATTTCCATTTCTAATTTAGACGCTGCTTTTTTAATAGGCAATATACTGTCTTTTTCATACTCAACTAAATTGTATTTATTAAGTTCGTTACTTGGCGAAATGTGAATTGTAGTTACTTTAGTTGTTGCTAAATTATTTTTAACTAAAGAGTGAGCAAGTTTTAACATAGCTTTACCTTTAATAGGATTGCCATAAGAAATTAAAATATTATAAATTTCGTTTACATTAACTTTTTCAACGGTTGCATCTGTAGTTTGTTTACGGTATAAATAATTAATAAAGTTTAACGATGGGCCAGTCATAAACGTTGTTACAACTGCCATTATTACTAACATAGCAAAAATAGAAGGTGTTAAAACACCTAAATCAAAACCAATATTTAGTACTACTAATTCCATTAAACCTCTGGTATTCATTAAAGCTCCAATAGTTAAACTATCTTTCCAATTTTTACCAACAAAACGTGATGCTATTGCACTTCCCCAAAATTTACCAATAACTGCAATAGTTATTATAACAAAACAAACTTGCCATAAACTAACCTCATTAAGTAAACCTATTTGTGTTCGCAAGCCTGTATATACAAAAAACAATGGTAATAAAAGCACTGATGATAAATCTTCAACTTTTTCGATAAAAATATTTCTAAAATTTATATTTATTGGCATTACTACACCTGCTAAAAAGGCACCAAATAATGCGTGTATTCCAATAATTTCACTTAAAAAAGATGAGATTAAAAGTGTTATAAAAAAAATAGCAACAATTGGTTTAGTTAAGCCTTCTTTATTTGAATATTTATTTCCTATTTGTTGTAAAAAGGGTTGCACAACTTTAATCATAAAAATTAAATAAATAATAGCCAATGCAATTGTGTATAACGAACTTACAAAACTTCCGGCTTTAACAATGGCAATAACAACCGCTAACCCGCACCATGCTGTAATATCGTCAATTGCTGCGCATGTAATAACTGTTGAGCCTAATTTGGTTTTATTTATACCTCTTTCTTGAACTATCCTCGCCAAAACCGGAAAAGCAGTAATGCTCATACTTATTCCTATAAACAAAGCAAAAGATAAAAAGTTTATTCCTGCCGGCGCAAAGTAATCGTACATGTAATATGCGGCACCAACACCCATTGCAAAAGGAATTATAATACTTGCATGACTAATAACTAATGCTTCGTGAGCTTTAGTTGTTAACACTTTAATGTCTAATTCCATACCAACCACAAACATAAAAAGGATAAGACCAATTTGGCTTAAGAAGTTTAAATTGGAAATTGATTCTGCGGGAAATAAAAATGAAGAATACTCAGGAAAATACAAACCTAAAAACGAAGGACCTAGCAAAATACCTGCAACAATTTCGCCAATAACTGTTGGCTGCCCAATTTTGTTGAGTAAAAAACCCAATAGCCTAGCAACTAAAATAATAGTTATAATTTGTAGCATTAAAATAGCTAAAGGCTCTGTAATGTTGTGGTTAAATACAGTTGAAAAATCGCCCCAATAATCAGTAGACTCTATAACAGTATTAACTTTATGGTTAATCTCTTTTGTTTGGCCAGATTTAATTGCAAAATAAACAAAGTATGAAAATACCAAGGTTACAAAAATGTAAAAGAATATGTTTTTGTAATTTTTTATAAAAACTTGGTATAAGCAACAAAGATAAAAATTATTGGTACATGCCTTTGTTTTAAATTTTAAAACTAAAAATGGTAGATTTAGTATTTATTTTTTTTTAAAAATTAAGTTTAAATTTCTGCTTAAAGTCCGCTAAAAAAAATAAGAATGCAATCATAAATCATAAATTATTTAGATGGCAAAATAACTTTATGAACGTATTTTGCTATTAATCAGATTGTTATAGGGTAAAAAATGTTAAATTTAGATAATTGTTAATAAAAAAACGCATAAATAAAGGTTACAATATTTGCTTATATGGATTAATATGTAATCTTTGCAAAATTCTAAAATTAATTGAAAAGACTTTTTTACATATTTATTGTTTTTGGATTGTCAGTTTCTGGTTTAAACGCCATTAATCCTACTGATGATAAAAAAACAAAAGCTGAAGATTCTAAGCGTTCTATGGCAAAACGCGATGATACAACTACTTTTGTTGTTACTTCGGATATTATAAGTGAAGAAGAAATACCTGATACTACACAAATTTTATTTCCTAGCCATGATTTATACGCTACTTGGGATACAAGCATAGCTCATCCTTACCATTTTGCAGAACAATTTAAGCAAGATAGCGTAACCATTAAGTTGGTTGAGGAAAATGATGGCGGATTTAAAATGCCTTTTAAAGGAAATGTTACAAGTGAGTTTGGTTGGAGAAAATATCGCCCACATTATGGTACAGATATTGATTTAGAAACTGGCGACACTGTTGGTACTGCTTTTGATGGAATGGTGAGGTTAGCCAAGTATTGTAATGGCTATGGTAATTGTGTAATTATAAGACATAATAATGGATTAGAAACTGTTTACGGGCACTTATCAAAGTTAGAAGTTCAACCAGGACAACAATTAAAAGCAGGCGAAATGGTTGGCTTAGGTGGAAACACTGGACGTTCATACGGTAGCCATTTACATTTTGAAATGCGTTATTTAGGACAAGCTTTAGATACCGAAGATTTTATTGATTACACATCTGGAAAATTAAAAAGCGATACCTTTGTTTTACGTAAAATAGATGTTGAAAATAAATACGATTTACGCGCTTTAAGAGCAAGGCATAAAAGAGATGTTGGTATGGCTAAGCGTAATTACGTTAAAGGTAAAAATGGTAAATATTACGCAAAAGCATCAAAATACAAAAAAGGTAAAAAGAAACCTGTGCGTAAAACCAATTATAATAAAGGTAAAAAAACAGTTGTTCATGCTAAAAGCGGTTCTAAATCAAAAACGTATTCTAAAAACGTAAGTTCTAAAAGTAAGAGTAAATCTAAAGTTAAAAGTAAACCAAAAAACATTGGTCAAAAAGCTAAAAACACAAAGCTTTAATCATAGTTTTTAACTTGTATCGTTTATAACTATTCTGCATTATTTAATTTAAGGTATTTTAATTATTTACTTTTAAACGTGCGCTTTAAAGTTTTTATAATTGTGTTTTTTTTGCAATTACAAGTTAATGGATTTGCTCAAAACAAATCAAAACCTAAATTAACCAAAATTTTATTTGTTTTTGATGCAAGTAATAGCATGAAGGCCTCCTTTCAAGGCATAACACGCATGGAAGGTGCAAAACAATTGTTTTTTAAATTTATTGATAGTTTAAGTAAAGATAAATCTTTATCCTTTGCGTTAAGAATGTATGGGCATACTGTTAAATATCCGCCTGGAGATTGTAAAGACAGTAAGTTGGTTGTACCTTTTAGTTCTAATAATATCTCATTAATAAAACAAAAAGTAAAAGAGTGTAAACCAACAGGAATAACTCCAATTGAACATTCGTTAACTCAAGCAGCAAACGATTTTACCGATAACAAATCTAACAACATTGTAATATTAATTACAGATGGTATAGAAGAATGTGGTGGTGACCCCTGTAAAGCGCGTCAAAAACTAATGGAAAAAGGAATTATTTTTAAACCTTTTATTATAGGTATAGGTTTAAGTCCAGAACAAATAAAAACATTTGAATGTGTTGGTAATTTTTTTGACATTGAAAACAACGAAACTTTTAATACAATAGCAAATTTAATTCAACAGCAAAAATTAAATAAAACAACAGCCCAGGTAAATTTATTAAATAGTATGGGGTTACCAGCAGAAACAAATGTAAACATAACGTTTATTGATGTTAATAGAAAATCATACAAATACAATTACATTCATACACTTAATGCATTAAATAATCCTGATACGCTTTATATTGATGATTACCCAAGTTATAAAGTTGTTGCACATACAATTCCACCAGTTGAAAGCAAAGAAGTTAAATTAAATGTAGGTAAACACACAATAATTCCAATAGATGCACCTCAAGGAAATTTAACCATAAACAGACCAGCAGGTGTTTATAATTATAACGAAAAAGTTAAATACATTGTTAGAAAACAAAACGATGATAATACTTTACATGTACAAGCATTAAATACAGTTGAAAAATATATAGTTGGAAATTATAAAGTAGAAATTTTAACCTTACCACGTATTTATATAAATGATATTGAAATAGAACAAAGCAAAAATAAAGAAATTAATATTCCAAACGCTGGAATGCTTACCGTAAAAACATTAGAGCCAGGAGATGGTTGTATAATGCAAAAAGTAAATGGTAAAAACCAATGGGTATGTAATTTATCAAATAAAACTATACAAAATTTTTATTTGCAACCGGGTAATTATGTAACAGTGTGGCGAAGCAAGAGTTTAAAAGGCAGTATTTATACAATCGAAAAGCAGTTTACTATTTCATCTGATGTTTTACAAGTAATTGAGTTTTATAAATAAACATTCAAATTATTTTAAGAATACTTTTTGATGTTTAATTAATTACTTTTTAAAGATTTTAAATTAATTTGACGGCTAATTGAAAAGATAATTCCTCTATTATAGACTTGATGCGATGTTGCAGGTAATTGTTTTCGAACAGGAAGCAAAGAGTGTGTTATTCGTAAACCTATTTGCCATTTATCGTTTATTTTATATCCTGTACCTAAATTAAATGAAATGTCTTTATTACTAATGGGATATTGGTCTGTTTGATAGGGAAGAAGCCATCCTTTTGTATATTCTCCAGTGTTTATTAAAACCGCTAAACTTGGACCAAATTCAAGGTAAACATTTTTTTTACAAAATTGAAATAGTATTGGAGCCTCAAAGTAATTAAGGTTTAGCCAATAATCGCCTGTTTTAGATTGTTGAAGCCCTAATCCTGTGCCTTTACCAATATTAAATAGTTCTGCCTGCATTGCCCATTTTTTACCAATATTTAGTTTAACCCAAAAACCACCCATAAATGCAATTCTTGGTTTATGTATTATTGGGCAGCCAGTAATTGTTTGCATGCCAGAGCCTAATTTAAAACCAAATTTACTATGTGTTTTTAAATTACCTTGAGCCCTTACATTAAGGCATAAAAGCAAAATGATAAAAAAAAGAGTAATTTTTTTCACTTTTAAGATAACGAAATTATCTTTTGAAAATTGTGATATTAAAAAAAAAGCCACTCGATTGAGTGGCTTTTGTGGTACCTCCAGGAATCGAACCAGGGACACAAGGATTTTCAGTCCTTTGCTCTACCAACTGAGCTAAGGTACCAGCTCTTTAATTGAGTTGGCAAAAATAATGCTTTTTATTTAATTGCAAAACAAAAATCTTATTTATCTTTAAAAAAAATACATTTTATCCTCAAAAAAATGAATTTGGTTGTAGATTGTGGTAACACTCGTGTAAAGTACGGTGTATTTGAAAATAATCAAATTATTGAATTTGGGTTAATTACAAATGATTTTAATGCAATTTTCCTTAAATTTAAATCTATTAATAAGGTTATTATTGCATCTGTAACCCAACAACATACTGTTATTCAGGCATTAATCCCTAAAGGTATTTCTGTTGTTTTATTTTCTAATAATTTAAAATTACCTTTACAAAATTTGTATCAAAGCGCTCAAACTCTTGGTTCTGATAGGTTAGCAGCTTCCATTGGAAGTTTTACACTTTTTCCAAATATAAATGTTTTAACTATTGATGCAGGAACTTGTATAAAATACAATTTTGTGAATAATAAAAACCAATACATTGGTGGCGCAATTAGCCCAGGATTAAATATGCGTTTAAAAGCTTTAAATCACTATACACATAGCTTACCTTTAATATCTTTTGATGAAAATTATGATAATTTAACGGGTACAAATACTCAAAATTCTATTTTAAGCGGCACTCAAATTGCGGCTGCATGCGAAGTAGAATCAATGATTGAGAGGTACTTAGCTTTATATCCAGATTTAAAAATTGTGTTTACAGGTGGCGATGCTAATTATTTGTGTAAACAACTTAAAAACCGTTTCTTTGCGGACGAACATTTGATTTTAAAAGGATTAAATGCTACACTTAATTATCAATAAATTGAAAAATTATTTCATAATATTTTTTTCCCTTTTTAGTGGTTTAATTTTTTCTCAAACCAATACATTTAGTCCATATTCTCGTTATGGCATAGGGGAATTAAACCAAACTAATTTTGCACATGTAAACGGAATGGGAGGGGCAAATGTTGCATTACGCTTTGATACAACAGCGCCTTTATTTATAAATGTAGGTAACCCTGCAAGCTACGCTTTAATTAGATTAACCTCATTAGAGGTAGGTGCAAATGGATTTTATGGTATGTATAAAAATTCAAGTACTGCTTTAAATAAATATTCTATTAATTTTTCATATGGTACACTTGGTTTTCCAATTGCAAAAAATGGTGGTGCTTGTATTGGTATAATGCCATTTTCAAGTGTAGGATATAATACAGAATCAACTTCAAATTACACAGGTATTGGTGATGTAAAAACTATTTATAACGGCAACGGTGGTTTAAATAAAGCATTTGTTGGTTATGGCGTTTCTCCATTTAATAAAAGAGTACGTAATTTCAGAAAACATGCGTATAAACACGATACTTTAATTTACAATAAATCACAATTTAAAACGCGTTATTTTATTAGTAAAATGTTAAATGATTTTACTATTGGTTTTAATGTAAATTATTTATTTGGAAATATACAACACAACACAAATGTAATTTACCCTAATTCATTATTGTATTTAAATACAAAACGCGAACAATCTATTTCTTTAGGAGATTTTACAGGTAATTTTGGCGTGCAAACAGCAATTACTATAGATAGTGTTTATAGCAAATCAACCAAAAAAACAATAATAAAAAAGTATATTAAAAATTACATTTCTAATGGAGGCGATTCTAGTAAATTAAAGTTTATTAAAGATAGCTTACAAAATGTAGTTAAAGTTCCAAAAATTCAATTATCCGAAAAAATAAAATTTACGCTTGGTTATTTTTACAGTTTAAACAATTCGTTAAATGTAAATTATAATAATTATGTATATAATTATGTGTTAGGAAGTACAGGTTTTGCAACCCCTAAAGATTCGTTAATTAGTATTACAAATCAAAAAAGTAAATTAACATTGCCCTTAGAGCAAGCTTTTGGTATTGGTTTTAAAAAAGGAGAAAGAATTAACATTGTAGCTGATTTTGGAATTACGAACTGGAATAATTTTGTAATTGTTGATAGTAAAACTAAATATCAAAATAATTATAGAGTTTCAATAGGCGCAAATTATGTTCAAAATAAACAAGGTAATTATTCTGAACGTGTAAATTATAGAATAGGTGCCACATACAATACAGGGTTTTTAGATGTTCAAAATAATGTGTTGCCTAGTTATTTTATTAGTGCAGGTATAGGTTTTCCTGTTGGTGTGTTTACAGAGCGTTCAATGGTAAATTTATCATTACAATATGGTAAAGTAAGTAGCAACAATGCTAAATTATTTAGCGAAAATTATTTTAGAGTACATTTAGGATTTACATTTAGTGCACGCTGGTTTCAAAAATTCAGGTACGATTAATGTGATAAAAAATTATTTAATATTAATTCCCATATTTTTTATTTTTTCTTGTACAAACGATTTAAAAGATGTACAAGCTTTACCAAAAAATAAATTAAGCGCCTCGCAAACAGGCGATAGTGTAACATTAATTTATACAGATAGTACAAAAATTAAAATTATTTTAAAAGCTAATAGGATGCTTTTATTTAATAAAAATGTTAAAGAACCTTTTACTGTGTTGCCTAAAGGGTTTTATGTAACAATTTTTGACGAAGATGAAAAAGTTTCTTCTACCTTAAAAGGTAATTACGGGGTTAGGTTTGATGTTTCTAAACGCATGGAAGCGAGATATGCTGTTGAGGTAATAAATAAAAACGGAGAAAAATTAGAAACAGAAAAATTAATTTGGGACGAAGCAAATAAAAAAATATATACCGACGCTTTTGTTAAAATAATTACACCAAACCAAATTATTAATGGTAAAGGCCTTGAAAGTAACCAAGATTTTACCAAATATGAAATTAAAAACATAACAGGTATAATAAATATTAAAAACAATGAACTCTAACACACAAATAAAACTTTTTAAACTAATGGAACGGGTATGGCTCGTTGGCGTTGTATTGGGCATTGCAGGTGTAATTTACTTTTTAATTACTAAAGATAACGACAGTGCATTGTATTTTTTTGGATTTTTTATTTTATCTTCAGTATTGTATTTGTTGCGTAAAAAACAACGTAAGCGTCACGAGTCTTATTTAGAACAAAATAAAAAATAAAAAATTGTTTCATCAATTTAATAAACATTTACAAACTAATAATTGGTTTTCTAAAGAAACCCCTTTGTTAATTGCAGTTAGTGGTGGTGTTGATTCGGTTGTTTTAGTGTATTTATTACATAAATTAAATTACAATATTGCTCTTGCGCATTGTAATTTTTGTTTAAGAGATGAAGAAAGCGATGATGATGAACAATTTTGTGTAAAGTTAGCGGATAAATTAAGTTTAAAAATTTTCACAAAAAAATTTAATACAAATCAATACATTAAAAAACATAAGGTTGGAATTCAAGAAGCAGCAAGAAATTTACGTTACCAATGGTTTAATGAATTGTTACAAAAACATCAGTATAAGTTTTTAATTACTGCTCACCATGCAAACGACCAAATAGAAACTTTTTTTATAAATACTTTTAGGGGCACAGGATTAAAAGGATTAACAGGAATACCAAATGCTAAAAACTCAATTGTACGCCCTTTGCTACCATTTACTAAAAAAGAAATAATAGAGTATGCAAAAAGCAATAAACTTAAATATAGAACCGATTTAAGTAATTTAGAAGATGATTACTTGCGAAATTTTATACGCTTACAAATTCTTCCTAAAATCAAAACAAAAATTCCTCAAATTGAAACACGAATGCTCCAAAATATTTTAATTTTACAGAGCGAGTTTAATGTTTTAAACGATTTAGTTGAAGATAAAAAAGCAGAATATAAATTAACAATTAATAAACCCATTAAAATTTCTATTAAACAATTATTAGCCGAAAAACATTTACATTTTGTTACTCATCATTTATTTCAACAGTTTAATTTAAGCTCTACTCAAATTGAAAATATTATTAGTTGTATTACGCCTAAAGTTATAACAGGAAAAAAATTTAATACAAGCTCTCATAATATTGTAATTGATAGAAGTGTTATTGTTGTTGAACCAATAATTAAAACATTTGAATCTATTGTTTTAACGTCTGAAAATGAACTTTATGAAAATAATTTATTTAAAATAACAAGTTTAAATAAAACTAAAAAACCTGTAAATACTGAATTAGTAATTGATAAAAATAAATTAATTTATCCGTTAACCGTTAGAAATGCAAAAGTAGGGGATAAGTTTGTTCCTTTTGGTATGAAAGGTTTTAAGCTATTAAGTGATTTTTTAAAAGATTTAAAATTAAATTTGTTAGAAAAACAAAAAACACTTTTACTAATAAACGGAAATAATGAAATTATTTGGGTAATTGGGCATAGAACAGATAATAGGTTTAAAATAGAAAATTGGGATAGTGAAAGTTTAATTAAAATTAAATACAATAGAAGATAACGAACAAATATTATTTGAAGAAAAACAATATATGGGGCACAACCGATTTAGTTTTGCTATACGTATAATTTTAGCTATTTTTTGTTTTGTAGGGTATTATTGGAGCGAAAACCCTAAACCTATTCAAGTTTATTTTTTTAAAATTGGTTCTTACCCAGTCCAAAATTTTAGTTATTCAGGCTTAATCTTTTTTTTATCAGGTTTAAGTATTCTTTTGTTTTCAATGTTATTAATGTATGTATTACACATTCATACAAAAATTTTTAACGGTTATATTATTTTAGATGGTTTTTGGACAGCCAGAAAAGTAAAAATAGATTTAAATAATATTGTTTCTGTAAAAAAAGGAAAATACAAAAAAAATGCATTAAGACGCTCGGTTTATAACTTACATAACAATGGTATAATTAGATTTTACACAAGTGGTGTTGATTTTGTTGAATTAAAAGATAATTCAGGCTTTAGTTATAGAATAGGAACACAAAAACCTAACGAATTTTTAAAAGTAATAAAATCAATAAACAAAATGTAATTACTTGAGTTTAATTTTTTATCTGTTCTTTTTCAATTTCTTTATAACATAAAACAGCTGCAACAGTTGCCATAGCAGGACCAAAAGCAACACCTATTATGGTTCCAAAAAAAGTTGGTATGTGCATTGCTAAAAAATAAAAAACGCCTATTCCAACTAAGTACCCTCTGTTTTTTGATGCAAGATTTGTGCTTTGAGATATTTTTAATTTGTACCGCTCACTATTGTAATCAAAAAAGTTAAAACCAATAAAATATGCACTTATTAAAAACAGTAAAGGAATTGTAACAATTGCTAATGGTGCAATTAATATTGAAATAGCCATAAATAGAATAACAAAAAAGTATTCTAAAAACATATTTCTTAAACTCATTAACACACCTCTTGCAATATCTATTAAAAGTTGTTTAATCGAAAATTTAAAATGTGTATTATGTAATTTTTCATCTGCTTTTTCGGATAATAAAGCTAAAAAAGGCGATAAAACCATTAGTAAAAAATATTTCACAAATGTTCCTGATATAAAACCAAGTATAATTTTTACTACAATGTTAATTATAAATGAAGCTTTACTCGATAAAAATAATCTTATTGTGTCTAAAAAATTTGGGTCAGTTATTTTACTTGCATCAACTTCTAAATATGGTTTTATTGAATCTGCAATATAACCAGATACCGAGTAAATACCATAGAAACTAAGCAATAGTAAACAAATGCAAACTAGTATTGGAATAAATAAAAATGGCCATAAACCTTTATTAAAAATTATACCTAAGCTAGTAAAGCAATAGCCAAAACCTTTAAAAAATTGAGAAAAAAAGCGCATTTTTTCTATTTATTTTTCACAAATCCAACTACTTTAATTTCTGTTCTTCGGTTTTGTGCGTGTACATCTTCGCTACAAGTACTGTTAACCTTGCCTTCACAAGCACAGTTATTTAGCAATTTGCCTTCACCATAACCTTTACCTTTTATCCTCGTTTTAGTAATGCCTTTACTTACAATATAACTTGCGCTACTTTTTGCACGTTTATCAGATAATGTTAAGTTAGCACTTGCTTTACCTCTACAATCTGTATGCGAACTTAATTCAATAATTATATCCGGATTATCTTTCATTAATTGTACAAGTTTATCTAATTCTAATGCCGCATCTGATTTAATGTTCCATTTAGCAACATCAAAATAAATGTTATCAACTTTTATAGATTTTCCAACAACAATTTTTTGAGTAAAAATGTTTTTTATAATATCACTATCGGGCTTAATTACAAATTTTTCGGTATTACTAAAATAATCTGGTCTTTTTTCAGAGCCAATAAATAAAGGTTTATCTAAAGGTAAATTCACTGCTTTATAATCACCTGTACTATCTGTTACAATATTTAAATAGTTATTTCCAAATTCATCGTAAATAGCCACTTTTACACCTGCTAAAGGTAAGTTCGTTTCTTTATCTATAACTTTACCTTTTATACTTTTTTCTGATTTTAAAGAACAAGTTATTGTAATTACAGAATCTTGGTCGCTTACTTTTTTAATTAAATTTATTGGTTTGTATCTTTCGTTAAATGCAGTTAAGCTAAAATCTTTACCCGCTTTTAATCTAAAATCGTAAGTTTTTCCACTATCTAATTTTTCCTCAAATTTATTTGCACTTTGCATAAATGTAAACGATACGGCAATTGGTGCGCCTGATACTGAGTCAACAAATTTTAATTTCGAATCAAAATATCTTGGTTTATTGTTATTAAAATAATAAATATCATCATCGCGTAAACCATTTTTTTTGTTGCTGCTTAAATAACCACTTTTTAAATTTTTATTTATCAATACACCAAAATCGTCAAATTGTGTATTAAAGTTTGCTCCAAAATTTTCAGGTTCGCTAAATTCTTTTTTAAACTTATTAAAATCAGCATAAAATATATCTAAACCTCCTAAACCCGGCTTAGTGTCACTTGAATAATATAATCCTCCATCATCTGCTATATAAGGAAAAACTTCATTTCCGCTACTGTTAATTTTAGGTCCTAAATTTACAGGTTTACTCCATGTTTCGTTTTGTTTATCGCACACCCATATATCAAACCCGCCTTGTCCGCCAGGCATATTACTTACAAAATATAATTTGTTACCAGCTTTATTTAGTGCAGGGTGCATACAATCATAATCTAAACTGTTGTATTGAAATGGAAGAATTTCAGGATGAACATCTCCAAATTTGTTATACTTAGAAGTAAAAAGTTGTAATCTAATTACAGCGTTTTTAATTTTTTTAGCATCTTTTTTACTTGCCGATTTTGTGAAATAAATAATAGAATCGTTGCTACTTATACTCATTGGCCCATTCATTTTTTTGCTTTGAATGTGTTTGTTGTATTTAGTAGATTTGCCAAAGGTAATTGAGTCTGTTTTATCACTTACTTTATAAACGTAAAAGGTTTCGCCTGTCCATGCACTAAAAAGCCTTACAAATGGGTTTGGTTTTTGCTCGTCTAAATAAATAAATTTATTACTCCAAAACCTTGGTGAAAATTGCGGACTGTTAGTATTAATATTTTTAACTTCGGTTACTTTAGTTAAGCTAGAGTCTTCGTAAAAAAACATATTGTCATACGCATTTCCCCATGCAGCAATTTCTTTATTATTGCTGTTTTTTAAACCAATAAATACTTTCTTAGCATCATCAAATCTGTAGTTGGCTAATAAACATTTACCATACATTAATTTATCATTTTCTGTAGCTTGTGCGTTATCTACAACCGTAGGCCAATAATCAATTGCTTTGTTGTGGTTGTTAATTTTTGTGTAACATAAAGCTAATTGTTTTGATGTGTAAAAATCTTTTGGCGATTTTTTTAAATAATTTTCGTATGCTTCGGCAGCATCAACATAAGCCATTTTTATAAAAAGTTTATCGGCTTTAATTAATTTAGGGTTTGTTTGTGCTTTCCCAATAAAAGTAACTATTAGTAAAGAAAAGAATATTGTAATTTTTTGAATAGACATAATAGAATTTTTTTCAATTAAAATAAACGAGGACTTGTATGATTTTTATATTTGTATTTAAAAATGTAATTTAATACTACTTCGTGGCTTCCTGTGTTGTAACCACTAAATTTACTAATTGTATAATCATAAGCATAACCAACTCTAAACTGTTGGTTTATTTGGTAGCCAACTAATGCTGCAACAGCATCATTTAAACGGTAAGTTGGCCCAAACCAAAACATATCTTTATAAATTAAATGTATGTTAACTTCAGGTTGGATTGGAGTTCCTTTAGCCATTTTAAGCATAAAAGTACTTCTTAACTTAAAGTTTGAGTTTAAATCAAACACATATCCACCACTTGTGTAATAAGTTAAACCAGCTAATGATGTTGTAGGGCCTGAATATTTTGCATTGTAAGTATTCATTAATAATCTTGGTACAGAAAAACCCGCAAACCATTTTTTTGAATAATAATAAATGCCGCTTCCAAAATTAGGTGCGTAAAGTACACCTGTATTGTTTAAAAATTGATTATCGTTTGCTTGAATAGTTTTTACACTAGCTAAATTTTGTTGAAATGAATTTACTCCTGCTTGAAAACCTAAACACAATTTACCTTCGTTAATTTTTATTCGATAACTAAAATTAAATAAGCCTAAATTTCTTTTCATTACACCAATACTTTCGTTCATGAAATTTATTCCTATTCCAATTTTATCGTTAGCAATAGGTGCATGTGCGCTAAAAGTTACGTTTGTTGGTGCCCCATCAAAACCAACCCATTGCTTTCTAAATAAACCAGTAAAACTTAAAGCATCGTGGCTACCTGCATATGCAGGATTAATAAAACTTTCGTTAAACATATATTGGGTAAACTGTGGGTCAAACTGCGCTTTGACATTAATAATGCCAAGTGTTAAAAGGATATAAAGTATTTTTTTCATATAAATTAATATTTAATGGTAATATAACCTGTAATTGCCTTGTCGTTTGGCGTTAATTTAATCACATAATAATAAGTTCCTATTGGTACTTTTTGTCCTGGTAATAACATAGAACTATTTGAAACACCATCCCAAAAAGTACTGCTATTATAACCTTTTATAGTGTAAACATTATTGCCCCAACGGTTAAATATTTGAATTTCGTTATCAGGGTATGCTTCTATCCCTTTAATTACAAACAAATCGTTAACGTTATCACCATCTGGGCTAAATCCTCCAGGTATAGTTAAATCTTCAATTAATGTAACATCTGTGCTTGATATTTCATTTGGTATTCCATCATTGTTAGGGTCAGGATTATTACCCACGCAAGATGTGTCTGAAATTAAACCGTTAGTACTTGTTGCTGTAACATATACAAAATTTTTAAATAAGGTTTGATTATTAGGCGAAACCAACACATTTAATTGTAAAATACAACTATCTTTTGCGCTTATTGTGTTAGATGGACTAACAACTAAATTAGAATTTGAATTACCATTAAATGCTGAATTAGCAACTAAACTACCATATAATAAAGTAAGTGATTGAACAGAAAATGTTGTTGGTAATGGGAAAGTAGAACTTAATTTTTCTGTTAAGTTTACATTTGTAATAGCATTGTTGCTATAGTTTACCGCTTTAATTCTGTATTTTACTAAAAAGCCATTTGTTTCTTTATCTGAACTTATTAATGATTTTGAAACACCAATAGCATTTGTACAAGGAACAACAATTACATTTAATGTATCGCTTACGTTTGAACAACCATTTGCATCAGTCATATTAAAATAATATTTACCCGACTGATTAAGTAATAGCGTTGTTGTAATTGCACTTGTTAAACTTGGAATTGCCCCCCAGGTATAGCTGCTACTTGTATTTGCAATTAAGGTTTGGCTACTGTTTGGACAAATACTTAAAGTTCCGTTAAATGGATTAATTGTGCCTGTTGGTAAAGCATTAACAGTAATTGTTGTTATTGCAGTGTGTGTACAAGCAATATCGTTAGTTGAAATTAAGGAAATTGTGTAAATACCAGCTGCACTATATGTGTGTGGAGCAACTGTTGGGTTATTTGTTGGAAATGGGGCAGTAAAACTACCTGTTTGAACTACAGGTGCGCTACCGTCTCCAAAATTCCAAGTGTAATTTATTACAGTTGAAGTTGCTGCTGCAGTTGTAGTATTGGCAACATTTATAGAACTGTTAACACAACTTGATATAGGTGCTGTAAATGAAGTAGAGGCGCAAACAGAAATGGGTGCAATTGCAAAATCACCAAATGTTGTAAATTTAGCATTTTGAGTGCTACTGCTTTCTACAGTTCCAGTTGTTGCAGCAAATGTTGGAGTTAAATCTTTTATATAGTCCCATGCAACCGATGGTGTGCTAACCGTTTTTGCTATTGTATGTGCATTAGATATTGGATAATCGTTTGTGTTATAATTTAAAGTAATTTTTGGGTTTGTAAAATTATTTGAATTGGCATCGTTTATTAGCCAATGGCTTTGAGGAATCCATGTATTAGTTATAGGTGAGTTAATTGAAAGGGTAGGGGCTCCTACCGAAAAATACTCAACAGTATAAGTAGTTAAAGTGTTTGTTGTTTGATTTAATTCGAGTTTAACATTTCTATTACCAAATGTTTGTTTACCAACTGGTAAATTAAGTGTAAAACTACCTGTAGATGCTCTTTCTGCCTTTAAAGGCCCATTTACGAATGAAGTTGTTGTACCCAAATCACTAATTGCTGTTTCTTTTAACAAAATTGTATTTAAAGAACTTGTGTTTATAACACCTTGGTTACAAATTAAACTGTCTTTAATTTCAAAACCTGCATCTACCCATAAAGTATCACTTAAGCCTTGCATACTTATTGTGTTAATTGTTGGACTTGTAACGCCTATATAATGTACGTTCTTGCTAACTACATTTCTTTCGTTGTAATGCGCATTTTCAATTTCAACTTTTAAGTTTGGTGCACCGCTAACTGTATCGTGCGCTTCTTGCACATACAATAAACCATTTGAAATTGGAGATGTTTCGTTAACTACTAAATAAGATAAATCGCCCTGAAAACCTATTGTTGCACCATCTGTATTATTTTTTAACCAAGGACTAAAATCAAATTTACCGGTAGGTTTTAAAGGGTTTATTAAAGTAAAATGTGGGTTTATAACTGGAAATGCAGCTATTGGACTAGGGTTTAAACTCAGCACAACATTTGTAAACGAACTTATGGTATTAAACATTAAAAACGAATTCCCTAAATCTATCGAATTTGTAATATTTACAGCTTGTGCAGCACGTTTACATGCAAAAAAACCATTTTTTTGAGCAGTAATTGTTCCCGTTGGAAAAACAAAACATCTGTTGGCATCAAAATAATCTGAAATTGGTGCAGTTGCACCACTAAAAGCTGGTAGTTCTTGTATATGTAGGCCAATTTCACAATTTGTAAATTTATTTCTTACAATTTTATGGTTATTCCCTTCAACTACTATACCAAATGCATCAAATAAAGTATCAGGAACTTCACTATTATAAGGCGCCGCAGCCCAAGCTACAACTTCAGTTGGTGGCGCTGTTACAACAGTGTTTTGAACCCTGTAATTAGAAATTTCATTTTCAACAACAACTAATCCTTGAGAGGTTAGTGTACCAGAACCTCCAGCCACATTTTGATCTCTGTTAATAATTGCAATACCTGTTATATCTCTTCTTTGAATTGATGGTGAAGTTATTGAAATATCATTTTTACTAACTACAAAACTATTTATTCCAGATATGCTTCCTGTGCCCGAACAGGTTTTAAGCTCAATACTTGCATATTGGTTATCTCTTAAAACATTGTTTTCAACTAATCCTCCTTGAAACCCCCCTAATGCAATACCTGGGCCTCCCGTGCTTGTTAATGTTGAGTTTTGAACGGCTGCAAATTTATTTTTTGCTGTAGCTAAATTTGGAAAGTTAAAATCTAAAGCTACTAAACTATTATTGTTAAAGATTGAATTTTGAACTATTGCTGTATCTATTGCTGGCCCCATTGATAGTAAACCTCTAGATGATACAATCCCATTATTGTCATAAAATATAGAGTTTTTAACTTTTAGTATTCTTAACTTTGTGCTTCCTTCAAAATCTATACCATGTGTAAAATTATTGTTAATGTCTAAGCTGTCAAAATATGCTCTACAAGAATCAGCAGGAGAGCCAGAAGGATGAAAAATAGCATATCGATAATTTCTTATCATCATGCTTCGAATATCAACCCATCTATTGGTATTAATAGAAAATGCAGAGCCTCCAGTTAATGATTTGTTACTGTTATCAAATATTGTTAATGTATTTCCTGCACCAAAAATGTGTATGTTTTTGTTTATTATAGTTAATTGAGCATATGTTCCGGCATCAACACAAATTGTATCAAAAGGAGCAGCCATTGATAAAGCAAAAGGTACAGTAGCAAAAGGTTGAGCAAAAGTACCTGGATTGGCATCATTTCCAGCAATTGATGCAGATGTAAACACATCTCCTATATTACTGGCATCATCAACATACCATCTGGTTGCATGAACTTTAAATACCAAAACACTAAAAAGAACAAGTAAAATTTTATTCATATTAATTTGTTATTATATGATTTTAAGATAGATGCTAATTTACATTTTATTTTTTAAGTATATGCGCTTATTAATCTAAATAGTCGATTTTTTTACCGATTTAAGTACTGATTTATATGAATTAATCTAATTGCATGTAACTTTTATAACTTATTATAAAGCTATCCGTAAAAAAAAACAATAACAAACAATAATGTAAAATATGAAAACAATTAACCCTTTAAAAATTAGCAGCCATGAAAACAGTAAATTATTTATTAATTGTGTTTGGCTTTGGGGCACAAGTGCTATCCGTTGCACAAACAAAAAATCTCACCAATTCTTCTGCAACATCTTCTAACTCTTCTATTTTTTGGAAAAAATATGCTGACGAATTAAAACTTAATTCAATCGAAAAACTAGAGTTTTTAAAATCTCATCAATCATCTAGTCAGCTAACAAATTCTGTTTCTTTTCAAGGTTTAAAACCTAATTATAATCCGCAAACAATATCAGCCGCAAGTTGTGTTAACATCGATTTTGAAAGTGGCAATTTATCGGGCTGGGTAACTAGTTCTGGTTTCCATCCAATATTTAATCCATTAGGTTGTTGCCCAAATTTAGGCGGACAACAAACTGTATTAAGTGGCGGAGTTGATGCTGCAGGAGGATTTCAACGGGTTGCACCTGGAGGTAATTTTTCGTTATTACTTGGAAATAATCAAACTGGTGGAGAAGCAGATAGAATTGAACAAACCTTTTTAGTAAATGCTTCTAATGCAAACTTTACTTATCGTTATGCTGTTGTTTTTGAAGACCCAGGACACACACCGGCTCAACAACCATCTTTTCAAATAGAAATGTTAGATAGTTTAGGTGCTCAAATTCCTTGTACTTTTTATAACGTTGCAGCTGGGGCAAATATTCAAGGTTTTCAAAACTCAACAACTCAAAATGGTGTAATTTTTAAACCATGGACAAATGTTGCAGTTGACTTAACTAATTACATAGGTCAAAATGTAACTATAAGGTTTACTACTTATGATTGTGCTTTAGGCGGGCATTTTGGTTACGCATACATTGATGGAATTTGTGCAGCATTTGTAAAAGGAGGAAGCGATACAGTTTGTGTGGGAGTAAATAAAAATTTTTGCGCACCAAATGGTTTTATGAATTATACTTGGCAAGGGCCTAATACAACAAATGTTACAGGGCAATGTTTTAATGCAATAAGTGCAGGGGTTTACACTTGCCAAACACAATTAGTTACTGGTTGTACAGGACCAGAATTTACTTATACTTTAGTTAACTACCCTCAGCCATTAGCTTCATTCACTTACTCAACAGCTAATGCATGCGCACTAAATTATTCTGTTACCAATACAAGTACAATTTCATCTGGTGGCTTAAGCTATGTTTGGAATTTGACTTCAAGTAATAGTAGTTTAATTAATCCAATATTTAATTTATCAACTGTAGGTAATCATTTAATTGAACTTATTGCAACAACACCGTTTGGTTGCTCCGATACAAATAGCGTTATGGTTAATGTTTCGCCATTACCAAACCCCAATTTTATAGTTAATAACAGTTGTTTAAACTCTACTACTCAGTTTACAAATTCAAGTTCTATTTTAACTGGAAATATCACAAGCTATATATGGAATTTAACCAGTGCACTTACAAGTACATTAATTAATCCAAATGTTAATTATTTATCAGCAGGAGTTTATTCTGTTCAATTAAATGCTACAAGTGATATGGGTTGTGTAAGCTCAATAACCAAAACTTTACAAATATATCATTTACCAACAATTTCATTTGGTGCTAATTCAGTATGCCAAGGAGTTAATACAATTTTTAATAACTCAAGTTCTGTTATAGATGGGAATATTACTAATTATAATTGGGATTTTAATAACGATGGTGTTTTTGATAATACATCTGCAAATCCACAATTTCTATATCCAAACTATGGAACCTATACAGCAAACTTACAAATTATAAGTAGTTTTAATTGTGTAAATAATGGTGTAAATCAAATTTTAGTTTATGCTAATCCTCAACCATCATTTAATGCAAACTCTGTTTGTTATGGAATTACAACAACATTTACAAATCAAAGTTCAATTCCTGTTGGTAACATTTCGAGTTACGCATGGAATTTAGGAAACAACCAAAGTTATTTTAATGTTAACCCTAGTGTTTTATATAATTCAGGAGGAATATACACGGTACAACTAACAGCAACTTCTAATAATAATTGCAATGCATATTATACAAACACAATAGTGGTTCATTATTTACCAATAACCCAATTTACTACAAATTCAGCTTGTTTAAACCAAGCAACAGTATTTAATAACAGTAGTTCTGTTACAAATGCTACAATATCAAAATATCGTTGGGATTTTGATAACAATGGAATTTGGGATGATACAATAACAATTAATCCTACCAAAACGTTTCCTAATTACGGCAATTACAACTGTAAATTGCAAACCGTTAGTAATTTTAATTGTTCAAGTAATATAGTGCAACAAGTAAAAGTTCACGCTAACCCTATAGCAAATTTTACTAATAATAAAACCTGTTTAGGAGATGCTACTAAGTTTACTAATTTATCAGTTTCGGTTGATGGATTGTTTTCTTCATTTCAATGGGATTTTAATGCAGATAATACTGTAGATAATATTTTCCCAACCCCAACTACAACCTATAATTCAAATGGTGTTTATTTAGTAAAATTAGAAGTTCAAACACAATATGGTTGTGTAAATGTTATAACTAAACCTGTTTATGTAAATGCAATGCCAATTGCAAATTTTACTGCACCTAAAACTAATGGTTGCCCAAGTTTTTGCACCACTTTTACAAACCAATCAACTATTAATGGCGGCAATATTGTAACAAACCAATGGCAATTTGGAGATGGGACAACACCAAATTATCAACTTAACCCTACGCACTGTTATAATACTGGAAAATACGATGTAACCTTAAAAGTGGTAAGTGATAGTGGATGTATAAATTCAATTGTTAAACGTAACTTTATTAATGTACATTCAATTCCTGTAGCTTCATTTTATACAGAACCTGAAGAAATAGATGAAAATGAACCTAGTGTAAAAATCATATCAAATGCTGATGGCGCTTTAGTTACAAGTTATCATATTAACGATGGCGCAAATTATTATAGTGAAAAAGTAGACCATACTTTTGCAATACCTGCAAAACAAACACCTGTAATTTTTCAAGTGGTTAAAAACGAGTTTGGTTGTTCAGATACTACATCTAAAATACTTAAATTTAAACCATCTTTTGTTGTATATATCCCAAATACATTTACACCTAACGGTGATGGGGTGAACGATTCATTTTACGCTAAAGGAGTAGGAATTAATAAATTTAGTATTCAAATTTATGATAGATGGGGACATGTAATTTTTACAAGTAATTCATTAGATGAAGGCTGGGATGGTACAATGAAAAATAGCTCAGACCCAATAAAACAAGATGTGTATGTTTGGAAAGCACAAGTGGTTGATGTGTTTAATAAATATCATGATTTAACAGGGCATGTTAATTTAATTAAATAATAAAAAATTAACTAGTGCTTTAAAAACTAAGGCACTAGTTTTTTATTATTTCAAATTCAACCCTTCTGTTTTTAGCCCTACCCTCATCGGTATCATTACTTGCCACTGGTATTTCGCTCCCAAAACCTTTAAATAAAAGTTTATTTTGAACCCCTTTAATTATTAAATAATCAAATACAGCGCGCGCCCTTAATTCGCTTATTCGTAAATTTTTGTATTTAAGCCCAGCATTATCACTATGTCCGTTAATTTGAATTTGAAGATTTGGATTTTTTAATAAATAATTTGCAAGCTTATTTAATTCTTGGTAAGATTCGGGTAATAAATAATATTTTCCATTTTCAAAAAAAATATTATTTAATGTAATTTTATCGCCAACTTTTACATCTTTTTTAACCACAAGTGCGCTATCAGTTGAGTTATCTCGTAAATTTGGACCAACAATTTCAACATCTACAACTTCCTCAGTTCCCTTAAATTTTATTAATTTAATATCGTCAATAAAATAATAACTCTCTTTAAAACCTAATTTAAATAAATTCATTCGCATCATATCCATTTTAATTTTAGGGGTAAAATTACCAATGGTTATAAATTTTTCGCCGCCATCAGCTTTATAAAATCCATGTATTGTAAACCAATTATGTGCTTTAAAAACTCCAGTTTTTTTATTTAACGAATCAATCATATTTGTTTTAACGGCATCGGCTTGCTTTGTATATCCAGCTTTTGTAAATAAAACACCAATAGATTTTAAAACAGCATTACTCCAAAATGCTAATTTAACTTGCATGCTAAATTCATATACAGTGCCCCTTCTAAGGGGGTCAACTAATTTTACTTGTAAATACTCTTTATACCTTTTTTGAAACCGTAGCCCTGCATAACAATAGCCATCAGCCGCACCTTTATCTACAGTTGTGTCGTTAGTTAGCGTATTTTGGTAAAAATCTACACTTGCAATTTCTTTCCAAGGCACAGCATTTCTAATCGAACCACTTTTTTTCCGGTAATTTTCAAAACTTCCATTTGGCACAAGGTTTTTTGATGGAATAGTTTGATTAACAGTTTGTGCATAGGTTGTTTTAACAAATACAAACAAAAAAGTAGTTATAATAGGTAAAAAACGCATTTTTCAAATGTATGATTTAACCAAAACCAAACAAAAATTTAAATATTTTATTTATAAACATTTGCAATTAAGAAAAAAATTGTATATTTGCACTCCCAAATAAAAAAAACTTAATATTTAAATAAAATGGCAAACCATAAATCAGCTATAAAACGTATTCGCTCAAACGACGCTAAACGTGTTGAAAACCGCTATTATGCTAAAACAACTCGTAATGCTGTTAAAGCTTTACGCACTACAACTAACAAAAAAGAAGCAACTGCATTATTACCAAAAGTTGAAAGTATGTTAGATAAATTAGCTAAAAAAACTGTTATTCATAAAAATAAAGCTGCAAATTTAAAATCAAGCTTAGCTAAAAAAGTAGCTACTTTAAAATAATCTCATTTTAATATTTTTTCAAAAAAGCAATCTTTTTAAGATTGCTTTTTTGTTTTAATTAAAGCAATCTTTTTAAGATTGCTTTTTTGTTTTAATTAAAGTACGAAATACCCAAATAAAATTAAAAATTCGCTCAATTTGAAAAAATATTCTATAAAACAGAAAAAAAATACAATAAAAATGTAGCAAATTGAAAATATTTTCCTATCTTTGCCGTCCCTTAAAAAGGAAAAGATTAAAACACTAGTAAAATCAAGTAATACAGAGGATTTAAAATGCCTACAATATCGCAATTAGTAAGAAAAGGTCGTGTTAAACCGACTAACAAAAGCAAATCGGCCGCTTTGGATTCATGTCCACAACGCCGTGGTGTTTGTACAAAAGTGTACACAACAACCCCTAAAAAACCTAATTCAGCTATGCGCAAGGTAGCTAAGGTTCGTTTAACCAATAAGCAAGAAGTTATTGCTTACATCCCAGGTGAGGGTCATAATTTACAAGAGCACAGTATCGTTTTGGTACGCGGTGGTCGTGTAAAAGATTTACCAGGTGTACGTTATCACATTGTGCGCGGTAGTTTAGATACTGCTGGTGTAGAAGGTCGTAAGCAACAACGTTCAAAATATGGTTCAAAACGCCCTAAACCAGGTGCAGCTGCAGCTCCTGCAAAGAAAAAATAATTAAAAAGATTATAAGATGAGAAAAGCCAGAGCAAAAAAACACATTTTATTACCTGACCCCGTTTATAACGATGTATTGGTAACGCGTTTTTTAAATAATTTAATGTACGACGGTAAAAAAAATACCGCTTCAGTTATATTTCATGATGCAATTGCAACTGTTGCAAAACGCACAAATGAAGATGGGTTAGAAGTGTGGAAAAAAGCATTAGCAAACGTAACACCTCAAGTTGAGGTTCGTTCACGTCGTGTTGGTGGTGCTACTTTCCAAATTCCTACCGAAATTAGACCAGATAGGAAAGTATCAATGGCTATGAAATGGTTAATTGGTTATGCACGCAAACGTAACGAAAAATCAATGGCTCAAAAATTAGCTGCTGAAATCGTTGCTGCTTCTAAAGAAGAAGGTGCTGCGTTTAAAAAGAAAGAAGATGTTCATAAAATGGCAGAAGCTAATAAAGCTTTCTCGCATTTCCGTGTTTAAAAGATTTAACAAATTAAAATGAGCGACTTACGTTATACAAGAAATATTGGGATTGCTGCCCACATCGACGCTGGTAAAACAACTACTACTGAGCGTATTTTATATTATACAGGTGTTAACCATAAAATTGGTGAGGTACACGAAGGTGCTGCTACAATGGATTGGATGGCTCAAGAACAAGAGCGTGGTATTACCATTACATCTGCAGCAACTACTTGCCACTGGACATACCGTGGTAATAAATACAAAATAAATATTATTGATACCCCAGGCCACGTAGATTTTACGGTAGAAGTTAACCGTTCTTTACGTATCCTTGATGGTTTAGTATTCTTATTTTCTGCAGTTGATGGTGTTGAACCTCAATCTGAAACAAACTGGAGATTAGCCGATAATTATGGTGTTTCTCGTATTGGTTTCGTTAATAAAATGGATCGTCAAGGTTCTGATTTTCTTAACGTAGTTAAACAAGTAAAAGAAATTTTAGGAGGTAATGCTGTACCATTACAATTACCTATTGGATCTGAAGAAAATTTTAAAGGTGTTGTTGATTTAATTAACAACAGAGGTATTGTGTGGAATGAAGCAGATAAAGGAATGACTTTTACTGAAGTTCCAATTCCTGATGATATGAAGGATGAAGTTGCTGAATACCGTGAAAAATTATTTGAAGCAGTTTCTGAATTTGATGATAAAATAATGGAGAAGTTTTTCGACGCTCCAGAAACTATTACCGAAGCTGAAGTTTTAGCTGCTTTACGTAAAGCTTGTATTGCAAATAAAATTGTTCCTATGGTTTGTGGTTCATCTTTTAAAAATAAAGGTGTGCAAACTATGTTAGATTTAGTTATGGAATTAATGCCTTGTCCTCTTGATAAAGATGTGATAAGAGGTACTAATCCTGATACTGGTGCAGAGGTTGTTCGTAAACCAGATGCAAAAGAACCATTTACTGCTTTAGCATTTAAAATTGCTACCGATCCTTTTGTAGGTCGTTTATGCTTTTTCCGTGCTTATTCTGGTCGTTTAGATGCAGGATCTTATGTTTTAAATACTCGTTCTGGAAACAAAGAGCGTATTTCTCGTATTTTCCAAATGCATGCTAATAAACAAAACCCAATTGAATTTATTGAAGCTGGTGATATTGGTGCTGCCGTAGGTTTTAAAGATATTCGTACTGGCGATACACTTTGTGATGAAAAAAATCCAATGGTGTTAGAAGCAATGCAATTCCCTGAGCCTGTAATTGGTATAGCAATTGAACCTAAAACGCAAGGTGATTTAGATCGCTTAGGTGTTGGTTTAGGTAAATTAGCCGAAGAAGATCCAACTTTCCGTGTTCAAACCGACGAAGATAGTGGTCAAACTATTATCTCTGGTATGGGTGAATTACACTTAGAAATTATTGTTGATCGTTTAAAGCGCGAATTTAAAGTTGAGGTTAACCAAGGTGCTCCTCAAGTTGCATATAAAGAGTCTATTACAACAACTTTCGCTCACCGCGAAGTTTATAAAAAACAATCAGGTGGACGCGGTAAATTTGCGGATATCCGTTTTACTGTTGGTCCTGTTGATGCTGAGTGGGATGTAGTAAAAGAACCATTCCAATTTGTTAACGAAATTACTGGTGGTAATATTCCTCGTGAATTTATCCCTGCAGTAGAAAAAGGTTTCCGTAACTCAATGAATAATGGCGTATTAGCTGGTTATCCATTAGTAGGGATGAAAGTTGTATTAACAGATGGTTCTTACCATGCGGTTGACTCTGATGCATTATCTTTTGAAGTTTGTGCTCGTACAGCTTTCCGCGAATCGTTACCAAATTGTAAACCTGCTTTATTAGAACCTATTATGAAAGTTGAGGTTTTAACACCTGAACAAAATATGGGTGATGTTGTAGGTGATTTAAATCGTCGTCGCGGTCAAATTGAAGGCATGGATAGCAAAGGAACTGCACAAGTTATTAAAGCTAAAGTTCCATTATCTGAAATGTTTGGTTACGTAACACAATTACGTACATTAACATCAGGTAGAGCTACTTCAACAATGGAATTTAGCCATTATGCTGAAGCTCCAAATAATATCGCACAAGATGTAATTGCAAAAGCAAAAGGTAAAAAAACTGAAAACGCATAATTAAAAATATAAAAAAAACGTTCTTTATATGAGCCAAAGAATTAGAATAAAATTAAAATCATACGATTACAACTTAGTTGATAAATCAGCAGAGAAAATCGTTAAAACCGTAAAAGCTACAGGAGCTGTTGTTAATGGTCCAATTCCTTTACCAACTAATCAAAGATATTTTACAGTATTAAAATCGCCACATGTTAACAAAAAAGCTCGCGATCAGTTCCAATTAAGTTCGTATAAACGTTTATTAGACATTTACAGTTCTTCTTCAAAAACTGTTGATGCTTTAATGAAATTAGAACTTCCAAGTGGAGTAGAAGTAGAGATAAAAGTTTAACAGAGAGATCTTCTTCAAATAAATTAAAAACAAATAAATAAAATAAATAACAAATAAAAAATGTCAGGAATAATTGGTAAAAAAATCGGAATGACGAGCTTCTTCGATGCCAATGGTAAATATTTACCATGCACAGTTATTGAAGCAGGTCCTTGCGTTGTTACGCAAGTAAAAACCAATGAAAAGGACGGGTACAACGCACTTCAGTTATCGTTTGATGAGAAAAAAGAAAAACACACTTCAAACGCAATGAAAGTACACTTTGAAAAGGCTAAAACAACGCCAAAACGCAAAGTAGTTGAATTCCGCCATTTCGAAGAAACAAAAAATTTAGGTGATACAATTACAGTTGAATTGTTTGCTGAAGGTGATTTTGTTGATGTTGTTGGTACATCTAAAGGTAAAGGTTTTCAAGGTGTTGTAAAACGCCATGGTTTTAGTGGTGTTGGCCATGCTAACAAATCTCACGGTCAACACGATCGTGAAAGAGCTCCAGGTTCATTAGGCGCTTCTTCAGATCCTGCGCGTGTAATGCCAGGAATGAGAATGGCTGGTAGAACTGGTGGTAACCGTAAAAAAATTCAAAACCTTCAAATAGTTAAAGTAATGCCTGAAAAAAATGTAATCTTAATTAAAGGTTCGGTTCCAGGTGCTAAAGGGTCTTACGTTGTAATAGAAAAATAACATGCAAGTAGAAGTATTAAACATAAGTGGTAAAAAAACAACCAAAAAAGTTGACTTAGTTGACGCTATTTATTCGGTTGAACCAAATGATCATTGTATTTATCTTGATGTTAAGCAATTTTTAGCTAACCAACGTCAAGGTACTCATAAATCTAAAGAGCGCGCAGAGATTGCTCGCACCACAAAAAAATTAAAGCGTCAAAAAGGTACTGGCGGAGCACGTGCAGGTTCAATGAAATCTCCATTATTTATTGGTGGAGGTCGTGCATTTGGACCAAGACCACGCGATTACTCTTTTAAAATTAACAAAAAAGTTAAAACATTAGCGCGTATGTCTGCTTTATCTTATAAAGCTAAAGATAATGCAATTACTGTTTTAGAAGATTTTAATTTTGAAGCTCCAAAAACAAAAAACTTTGTTGATTTAATTAAAAATTTAAATTTAGATAGCAAAAAAACATTATTAGTAGTTGGTGCACATAATAAAAATGTTTATTTATCTAGCAGAAACTTACAAGCTGCAAAAGTTGTAACAGCTGCTGATTTAAATACATATGATATTTTAAATGCAGAAAACTTAGTTTTAGCTGAAAGTTCAGTAAAAGTTATCGAAACAATTTTAAACAAATAAGAAAACATTAAAATGGGAATTTTAATAAAGCCTATCATTACAGAAAAAATGACACCTCAAGCCGAAAAATTAAATCGCTATGGCTTTGTGGTTGATAAAGGCGCAGATAAGTTAGAAATAAAAGCAGCTGTTGAAAGCATGTACAATGTAAAAGTTGAAAGTGTAAACACTCAACAATACGTTGGAAAAGTTAAAACGCGTAATACAACTCGTGGGTTAGCTATTGGACGTGTAAACCGTAGCAAAAAAGCTTATGTAACATTAAAACAAGGCGAAGTAATTGATTTTTACGCAAGTATTTAATACATTAAAAAATTTAAGAAATGGGATTAAAAAAGTTTAGACCACTTACGCCAACATTAAGATATAAAATTAATGCTGATTTTGCTGAGATCACAGCAAGTAAACCTGAAAAAAGTTTAGTAGTTTCTTCTAAAAATTCAGGTGGTCGTAATAACACAGGAAAAATGACTATGCGCTACATTGGTGGTGGTCATAAAAAAGCATACCGTTTAATTGATTTTAAACGCGATAAAGATGGAATTGAAGGAACTGTAAAAACAGTTGAATACGATCCAAATAGAACTGCTCGTATTGCATTAGTAGTTTATAAAGATGGTGAAAAACGTTACATTATTGCTCCTCATGGAATTCAAGTAGGACAAAAAGTTGTTTCAGGAAAAGGAGCATCTCCAGAAGTTGGAAATACTTTATTTCTTTCAGAAATTCCTTTAGGTACTGTAATTCACAACATCGAGTTACGTCCTGGGCAAGGTGCTGCAATGGCTCGTTCTGCTGGTTCATACGCACAATTAACTGCTCGCGAAGGTAAATATGCGGTTTTACGTATGCCTTCTGGCGAAACTCGTATGATTTTAGTTACTTGTAAAGCAACAATAGGTTCAGTTTCAAACCCTGATCATAACTTAGAAGTTGCAGGTAAAGCAGGTAAAAGCCGTTGGTTAGGAGTACGCCCTCGTACACGTCCAGTTGCAATGAATCCTGTAGATCATCCAATGGGTGGTGGCGAAGGTCGCGCATCTGGTGGACATCCACGTTCTCGTAAAGGTTTATTAGCTAAAGGCTTAAAAACACGTTACAAACAAAAATCAAGTAACAAACACATTATCGAAAGAAGAAAAAAATAATAATAAATAATGTTTAATGGTTCGCTTCGGCGAATTCAAAACCAAAAAAAGAAAAATGGCAAGATCATTAAAAAAAGGACCTTTTATCGACCATAACTTGGCAGGAAAGGTTGACAAAATGAACGCAAGCGGCAAAAAGTCTGCAATTAAGACTTGGGCACGTCGTTCAACAATTCCACCAGAATTTGTAGGGCATACATTTGCAGTACATAATGGTGCAAAATTTATTCCAGTATATGTTACTGAGAATATGGTAGGGCATAAATTAGGAGAGTTTGCGCCAACCCGTGTATTTAAAGGTCACGCTGGCCATAACAAAAAATAAGAAATAAGGTTATGGGAAAAAGAAAAAGATTAGTAGCTGAGGCTCGCAAAGAAGCAAATAAAACATCTTATTTTGCTAAATTAAATAGTTGTCCTACATCACCTCGTAAAATGCGTCAGGTAGCTGATTTAGTTAGAGGTATGGATGCTTACCAAGC
This sequence comes from Bacteroidota bacterium, assembly GCA_020162035.1. GTDB lineage: Bacteria > Bacteroidota > Bacteroidia > B-17B0 > Aurantibacillaceae > Aurantibacillus. The sequence continues at coordinate 87,949 of JAIUNM010000003.1, forward strand.
TTTAAACGTGTTAAAATTTAACACTCGCGAAGCTTCAACACGCTTAGAGAAATTATTAAAATCTGCAATTGCAAATTATGAAGCAAAAAGTAATACACGTGCAGAAGAGGGTGTGTTATTTGTAAAATCAATAACTGTTGATAGCGCTTTAATGCAAAAAAGATTACGTACTGCACCTCAAGGTCGTGGATACCGCATTCGTAAACGTTCAAATCATGTAACTTTAATTTTAGATACAAAAAAATAATATTAAGAAATGGGACAAAAAGTAAATCCAATAGGCATTAGATTAGGAATCATCAAAGGATGGGACTCTAATTGGTATGGTGGTAACGATTACTCTGAAAAAATAGTTGAAGACGATAAAATTCGTACCTATTTAAAAGCTCGTTTAGCCAAAGGTAGCATTTCTAAAATTGTTATTGAACGTACTCTAAAAGTTATCACAGTTACAATCAATACTGCTCGCCCTGGTATTATTATCGGAAAAGGTGGTAAAGAGGTTGATAAATTAAAAGAAGAGTTAAAAAAAGTAACTAAAAAAGAAATTCAAATAAATATTTTCGAAATTAAACGCCCTGAACTAGATGCTCGATTAGTTGCAGATAGTATTGCTCGTCAAATTGAAGGTCGTATTTCGTTCCGTAGAGCAGCTAAAATGGCAATGGCTAGCACAATGCGTTTAGGTGCAGAAGGAATTAAAATTAAAGTTAGTGGTCGTTTAGGCGGTGCAGAGATGGCTCGTACAGAAGGTTACAAAGAAGGAAGAACTCCTTTACATACTTTGCGTGCAGATATTGATTACGCAGTTGCTGAAGCTCACACTTCATATGGTCGTATTGGTATTAAAGTTTGGATTTGCCGTGGAGAAGTTTATGGCAAAAGAGATTTAACCCCAAATGGAGGCGGTTTACGCGAGAAAAAACAAAATAACGAAGGCGGCGGAAACCATAGAGGAGATCGCAAGTTTAACCGCAAAAAAACGGATAAAAAAGCATAGTTTTTAACTAATAAAAAATTAAGGTCATGTTACAACCGAAAAGAAGTAAATATAGAAAATCACACAAAATGAAAATCAAAGGCGACGCAAAGCGTGGCTATGAGTTAGCTTTTGGTTCGTTTGGTATTAAAGCAATGGATGAGTGTCGTATGACTGCTCGTCAAATTGAATCTGCTCGTCAGGCTCTTACACGTCATATGAAACGTGAAGGCCAAGTTTGGATTCGCATTTTCCCTGATCGCCCAGTTACTGCAAAACCAGCTGAGGTTCGTATGGGTAAAGGTAAAGGTGCTCCTGAGTATTGGATGGCACCAGTAAAACGTGGTAGAATTTTGTTTGAAGCAGAAGGAGTTCCTTTAGAAACAGCAAAAGAGGCATTGCGTTTAGCGGCACAAAAATTACCAATTGTTACAAAATTTATTGTTAGAAGAGATTACGTAGAAAACGTATAAGCTAATCAACTTAATTAAAACCGTTACTTTAGTTAATTTTGATTACGGACTTTTTAATAAAAAAAGAAGTAAGTAAAAAAAAGTAAAAAAATGAAAAATAAAGAAATCATAAATTTAAGCGACGCCGAACTAAACGAAAAAGTTAGTGAAGGTAAAACAGCTTTAAATAAAATTAAACTAAATCAGGCAATTTCACCAGTTGAAAATCCTGCAAAAATACGTACAGATAGAAGAGCTATCGCACGTATGTTAACGGAAGTAAGTAAACGTAAAAATGCAGCTAAAAAATAATTTTGAGCCATGGAAAGAAATTTAAGAAAAGAAAAAATAGGGATTGTAAAAAGCAACAAAATGGATAAAAGCATTGTGGTTGCTGTAATGCGAAAAGTAAAGCATCCAAAATATGGTAAATTCTTAAGCCAAACATCTACTTTTGTGGCTCATGATGAGAAAAACGAATGTAGCATTGGTGATACAGTAAAAATTCAAGAAACACGCCCTTTAAGTAAAACTAAAAACTGGCGTTTAGTTGAAGTTATTGAAAAAGTTAAATAATTTGTTAATCGTATTAAATAAAAATTAAAAATGGTACAAAACGAATCAAGATTAACAGTAGCAGATAATAGCGGCGCTAAAGAAGTGTTAGTTATTCGCGTGTTAGGTGGTACAAGAAAGCGTTACGCTTCTATTGGAGATAAAGTTGTAGTTACAGTTAAACATGCATTACCTAGCGGAAACGTTAAAAAAGGTACTGTAAGTAAAGCTGTAATCGTACGCACTAAAAAAGAAATTAGAAGAGCTGATGGTTCATACATCCGCTTTGATGATAATGCAGTAGTGTTATTAAATGCTACAGATGAAATCCGTGGTACACGTATTTTCGGGCCAGTTGCTCGTGAGTTACGCGATAAATCATTTATGAAAATCATTTCATTGGCACCAGAAGTGCTATAATTAAAAAAAATTTATAAGAAATGGCAAAGTTAAAATTAAAAAAAGGAGATACTGTAAAAGTAATATCTGGAGAGTCTAGAGGTTCTCAAGGTAAAATTTTAAGTATTGATATTAAAAAAAGCCGCGCAACAGTAGAAGGTGTAAATATGGTTAGCAAAAGCGAAAAACCAAATGCTAAAAACACTAATGGCGGTATAGTAAAAAAAGAAGGTTCTATTCATATTTCTAACTTAATGTTAATTGAAGGCGGAAAAACAGTTAGAGTAGGGCGTAAATTAGATGATAAAACTGGTAAATTAGTTCGTATCTCTAAAAAAACAAAGGAGGTAATTAAATAATGGCAACAACAACTTATCAACCCCGTTTAAAAACTAAGTATAAAGCAGAAGTAGTTCCTGCATTGAAAAAACAATTTCAATACAAATCACCTATGCAAGTACCTAAGTTAGAAAAAATTTGTATCAACCAAGGTGTAGGTGATGCAGTTTCTGATAAAAAATTAATTGAATCGGCAGTAAAAGAAATGACCACAATTACAGGTCAAAAAGCAGTTCCTACTTATTCAACTAAAGATATTTCAAACTTTAAATTACGTAAAGGAGTAGCAGTAGGTGTACGTGTTACATTACGCGGCGATAAAATGTATGAATTTTTAGATCGTTTAATCGCTTCAGCTTTGCCACGTATTCGTGATTTTAAAGGTGTTAATAACAAAGGTTTTGATGGAAATGGTAACTACACTTTTGGCGTTACTGAACAAATCATTTTCCCTGAAATTGACATTGATAAAGTAAGTAAAATTACAGGTATGGATATTACTTTTGTAACATCAGCACCTACAGATAAAGAAGCACACGCTTTATTAACAGAATTTGGAATTCCATTTAAAAAGTAATTAAATAAATAATGGCAAAAGAATCAATGAAAGCCCGCGAGGTAAAAAGGGCAAAATTAGTAGCTAAATATGCAGCTAAACGTGAACAATTAAAAAAAGAAGGAAATTGGGATGAATTACAAAAATTACCAAAAAATTCTTGCAAAGTACGTTTACGTAACCGTTGTAAATTAACTGGTCGTCCACGTGGGTATATGAGTACCTTTGGTGTAAGCCGCGTAACTTTTAGAGAAATGGCTCTATTTGGCTTAATACCGGGCGTTACCAAAGCAAGCTGGTAAAATAAATAAAATAACTTGCAAGGGTAAGTAAAATTTAATATATTTGCGCCCTTAAAAATTAAATAAATGTTTAATATAATTATTCGCTATGGCGAATAACATATAAACCAATAAAAATGACAGATACAATATCAGACTACCTTACGCGTGTACGTAACGCAATTAAGGCAAATCACAGAGTTGTAGAGGTTCCTGCCTCCAACTTAAAAAAAGAAATTACTAAAATTCTTTTTGAAAAAGGCTATATCTTAAATTACAAATTTGAAGATACAGCAAACAAACAAGGTTCAATTAAAATTGCCTTAAAATACCACCCATTAACAAAAAAATCTGCTATTAATAGCTTAGATAGAGTTTCTAAACCAGGTTTAAGAAAATACTCAGGTGTAGATACTATGCCAAGAGTATTAAATGGATTAGGCATTGCCATCATTTCTACTTCTAAAGGAATAATTACCGATAAAGAAGCGAAAAAATTAAATGTTGGCGGTGAGGTTTTATGTTATATTTCATAATTTAAAAGAGAGGAGAAGTAAAACATGTCACGTATAGGAAAATCCCCAATTGCTTTACCAAAAGGTGTTGATGTAACAGTTAACAATGGTTTAGTAACAGTTAAAGGTACAAAAGGTACATTAACTCAAAAAGTAGATATAGATATTACAGTTAACGTTGATAACGGTGTTGTTAATGTAACTAGACCAACTGATCAAAAACGTCACCGTTCTTTGCATGGCTTATACAGAGCATTAATTGCAAATATGGTTAAAGGCGTTAGCGAAGGTTATAAAACTGAGCAAGAACTTGTAGGTGTTGGTTACCGTGCAAGTAATAAAGGTCAATTATTAGAGTTAGCTTTAGGTTACTCTCATAACATTACCTTTGAAATTCCTGCAGAAATTAAGGTTACAACAAGCTCAGAAAAAGGTCAAAACCCAAAAATAGTTTTAGAAAGCGCAGATAAACAATTAATAGGCTTAGTAGCTGCTAAAATTCGTAGCTTACGTAAACCAGAACCATACAAAGGTAAAGGTATTAAATTTACTGGCGAAGTATTACGTCGTAAAGCTGGTAAATCTGCATCTAAAAAATAATTAAATAAATTGTAAATCATCTTAAAAAATAAAGAAAGATGGCACTAAATAAACAAGAAAGAAGAATAAAAATAAAATTGAAGTTGCGCAAAAAAATTAATGGCACAGCTTCAGCCCCTCGCTTAAATGTATATCGCAGCAATGCCGAAATTTACGCGCAATTAGTTGATGATAAAGCTGGTAAAACTTTATTAGCAGTAGGATCAAACGATAAAACTGTATCAACTGCAAAAGCAACAAAAATTGAAAAAGCAAAATTAGTTGGAAAACTAATTGCAGAAAAAGCAGTTGCTAGTGGAATAAATGAAGTTGTATTTGATCGTAATGGTTTTTTATACCATGGTCGTATTAAATCGTTAGCAGATGGTGCTCGCGAAGGTGGTTTAAAATTCTAAAAAATATTTAAAAATGTCGAAAGAAGTAGTAAAACGCGTTAAATCAAGCGAAATCGAATTAAAAGATAAATTAGTTGCCGTACAACGTGTAACTAAAGTAACAAAAGGTGGTCGTCACTTTAGTTTTGCAGCTATAGTTGTAGTTGGTAACGAAAAAGGCGTTATTGGCCAAGGCTTAGGTAAGGCTAACGAAGTTACAGATGCTATCACTAAAGGTATCGAAGACGCTAAAAAAAGCTTAGTAAAAGTTGCAGTTTTAAATGGAACTGTTCCTCATCCTCAAGAAGGAAAATTTGGTGGAGCTAGAGTATTTTTAAAACCTGCTGCTCATGGTACTGGTGTAATTGCCGGTGGTGCTATGCGTGCTGTTTTAGAAAGTGTTGGTGTAACCGATGTATTAGCAAAATCAAAAGGAAGTAGTAATCCACACAACGTAGTTAAAGCAACTTTAGATGCTTTAATGAAAATGCGTGATCCAATTACAGTATCGCAACAACGTGGTATTAAATTAGATAGAGTGTTTAACGGTTAATTAGTAATAATATGAGTAAAGTTAAAATTACATTAGTAAAAAGTGCTTCAAAACGCACTCCTGCTCAAAGAGCTACATTAAGCGCTTTAGGTTTAAGAAAAACATTACAAACTGTTGAAAAAAGTGTTAATCCTGCCATTAGCGGTATGATTAAAAAAGTTGAACATTTATTAAAAGTAGAAAATATTTAAGATAATGAAATTAAGTGGATTAAAACCTGCAAAAGGTTCAGTAAAAACAAATTTCCGCCGTGGTCGTGGTCAAGGTTCAGGTGGTGGTGGTACTGCTACTCGCGGTCATAAAGGTGCTCAATCACGCTCTGGTTACTCTGCAAAACGTGGTTTTGAAGGTGGTCAAATGCCATTACAACGCCGTTTACCTAAATTTGGATTTAAAAACATTAACCATGTAGAATATCGTGGTATTAATTTAGATACAATACAAACATTAGTTGATAAATTAAAAATATCTGAAATTACTTGCGAAACATTAATTAAAAATGGTTTAGCAAGCAAAAATGACCTTGTGAAAATTTTAGGTCGTGGTGAATTAAAATCAAAAGTAGATGTTAAAGTACAAGCCTTTACTGCAAATGCAAAAGCTGCAATTGAAGCAAAAGGTGGTGTTGCAACACAAGTAAAATAATATATGAAACGTTTTTTAGATACACTTCGTAACATTTGGTCCATACAAGAATTACGCCAACGTATAGTAGTTACGCTTGGCTTAATTTTAATTTACCGTTTGGGTTCTTATGTTGTATTACCGGGTGTTGATACTGATGTACTGGCTAAATCTGCTAATAGTAGCGATGGTGGTGGTATTGTAGGATTAATTAATATGTTTGCTGGAGGAGCTTTTTCAAGAGCATCTATTTTTGGCTTAGGTATTATGCCTTATATTACCGCATCAATTATTATTCAGTTGTTAGGTATGGCAGTTCCATATTTTCAAAAATTACAAAGAGAAGGTGAGAGCGGAAGGAAAAAAATTAATCAATATACAAGATTCTTAACAATTGCAGTTACTGCAGTTCAAGCGCCTGGTTATATTGCATCTATTAAATCAACTGCTCCTGGTGCTTTTACTGATTTATCAACTATTTGGTGGGTTCAAACAATTTTCATCTTAATTACAGGTACAATGTTTGTAATGTGGTTAGGCGAAAGAATTACAGATAAAGGATTAGGAAATGGTATTTCTTTAATTATTATGATTGGAATTATATCTCGTTTACCTTTCGCTTTTAGTGCTGAAATTCAAGCGCGTATGTCTGGTAATGGTGGTTTAATTATTTTCTTAATAGAAATTGTAATTTTATTACTTGTAATTGTTGGCTCAATAATGTTAGTACAAGGTACAAGAAGAATACCTGTTCAATTTGCTAAAAAAATTGTTGGAAATAAACAATATGGCGGAGTACGCCAATACATACCATTAAAAGTTAATGCTGCGGGTGTAATGCCAATTATCTTCGCTCAAGCTATTATGTTTATTCCAACTGTATTTGCTAATTTTTCAGCAAACTCAGCTGGAATTTTCTCTCAACGTTATGGTTTTTGGTACAACTTTGTGTTTGCTATTTTAATTATTGTGTTTACATATTTTTATACTGCTATTATGGTTAATCCTAACCAATTGGCAGACGATATGAAACGTAATGGTGGTTTTATACCTGGAGTTAAACCTGGTAAAAAAACGGCAGAGTTTATTGACCAAGTAATGAGTAGAATTACTTTACCAGGATCATTATTTTTAGCTGCTGTGGCAGTTATGCCAGCATTTGCTGAAAAAATTGGAGTTAACTCTGCATTTGCAGATTTTTATGGTGGTACTTCCTTATTAATTTTAGTAGGTGTTGTTTTAGATACTTTACAACAAATTGAAACTTATTTATTAAATCGTCATTACGATGGTTTAATGAAAAGCGGAAGGATAAAAGGTAGAGGAGCAAACGCAATGATGGTTCAACAAGGTTAAAATTAAATGGGTAAACAGGCAAATATAGAAGTTGATGGAACAATTGTAGAAGCATTAAGTAATGCAATGTTTAGAGTTGAGTTAGAAAACGGACACATTGTAATTGCTCACATCTCAGGAAAAATGAGAATGCACTACATAAAAATATTAACTGGCGATAAAGTGAAGTTGGAAATGAGCCCATATGATTTAACAAAAGCAAGAATAACTTTTAGATATAAATAAAAAGTAATTTAAGTTTAAAATTTGAAAGCTATGAGTTGAAACTTTTAAATTTTAAATAAACATTAAAGATAAAAAAAATGAAAGTAAGAGCATCCATAAAAAAAAGAAGCACAGAGTGTAAAATTGTGCGTCGTAAAGGAAAATTGTACGTAATAAACAAAAAGAACCCAAAATTTAAACAAAGACAAAAATAATTTTATCTTTGCAAACCTTTTAAAAATTATAAAGAAAAATGGCACGTATAGCTGGTATTGATTTACCAAAAAATAAAAGAGGAGTAATAGGTTTAACCTATATATATGGAATTGGCCCAAGCCGCGCTAAAAAAATATTAGATGAAACTGGAATTCACCACGATAAAAAAGTTAGTGAATGGTCAGATGATGAGCAAAATGCAATTCGTAATTTAATTAATAGTAGTTTTAAAGTTGAAGGTGGATTACGTTCTGAAGTTCAATTAAACATTAAACGTTTAGTTGATATTAATTCATACCGTGGTATTCGCCATCGTAACGGTTTACCATTACGCGGGCAACGTACTAAAACTAACGCTCGTACACGTAAAGGTAAACGTAAAACAATTGCAAACAAAAAAATGGCTGCTAAGTAATAACTTAACATCTATTGGTTTTAAAATTGCAGCATAAAACTGCAAATAGAAACTGAAAAATAAATTTAAAATATAAAACAGTAAATAAAAAATGGCAAAACAAGCATCAGCAGCTAACAACGCTAAAGCAGCAGCACGTAAACGTACTGTTAAAGTTGAAGCTACAGGCGAAGCACACATTAATGCAACATTTAATAACATCATTATTTCTTTAACCAATACAGCTGGTCAAGTTATTTCTTGGAGCAGTGCTGGTAAAATGGGTTTCCGTGGTTCTAAAAAAAATACTCCATACGCAGCGCAAATGGCTGCAACAGATTGCAGCAAAGTTGCATTTGATTATGGTTTACGTAAAGTAAAAGTATTTGTTAAAGGCCCAGGTGGTGGAAGAGAAAGTGCTATCCGTTCAATTGCAGCTTCAGGTATTGAAGTTACTGAAATTATGGATATAACGCCAATGCCTCACAATGGCTGTCGTCCTCCAAAACGTCGTCGCGTATAATAAAAAATAAATAGCCTCCCAATTAATTTTGGGTTGGAGTTGTTAAGCATAAGGCTTTTCAACTTAAATAATAAAATAACCGGTAAATTATTACCACAAACAAAAAAAACAATTATTTAAAATGGCAAGGTACACAGGTCCTAAATCAAAAATCGCCCGTAAATTTAAAGAACCAATTTTTGGTCCAGATAAGGCGTTAGAAAAGAAAAATTACCCTCCGGGGCAACATGGCGTTAACAAAAAACGTGCTAAACAATCTGAATACGCAATTCAGTTACAAGAAAAACAAAAAGCTAAATACACTTACGGTATTTTAGAAAAACAATTTGCTAGAACTTTTGATAAAGCTGCTCGTGCACATGGTATTACGGGTGAAGTTTTATTACAATTAATCGAAAGCCGTTTAGATAACGTTGTTTACCGTTTAGGTATTGCTCCAACTCGTCGTGGTGCTCGTCAATTAGTTTCTCATGCTCATATTACTGTTAATGGTAATGTTATAAATATCCCATCTTATACTTTAAAAGCTGGTGATGTTATTGCTGTAAGAGAAAAATCTAAATCATTAGAAGCAATTACTAATTCGGTTGCAGGTGCAGTAAATAAACATGCATGGTTAGATTTTGATAAATCAAGCTTAAGTGGCAAATTTATCAACCGCCCTGATCGTTCTCAAATACCTGAAAATATTAAAGAACAATTAATTGTAGAGTTATACTCTAAATAGTAAATAAATAATTAATAAACATAATATAACTTAATATATGGCAATTTTAAATTTCGTAAAACCAGACAAGGTTATTATGATTAACTCTACCGAAAGAGAAGGACAATTTGAGTTTAGACCACTTGAGCCTGGCTTTGGTATTACTATTGGTAACTCGTTACGTCGTATCCTTTTATCTTCATTAGAAGGGTATGCAATTACAAGCGTTAAAATTGAAGGTGTAGATCATGAATTTTCAACAATTAAAGGTGTTGTTGAAGATGTAACTGAAATGATTTTAAATTTAAAACAAGTTCGTTTTAAAAAACAACTTGATAATAGCGATAACGAAAGAGTTACTGTTCATTTTGCAGGTCAAGATAAGTTTACTGCTGGAGATATTGGAAAATATGTAAATGGTTTTCAAGTATTAAACCCAGATTTAGTAATTTTTAATAGCGATTCTAGCGTTCGTTTAAAAATGGAATTTACAATAGAACGTGGTCGTGGTTACGTGCCTGCTGAAGAAAATAAATCTAACAGCGCACCACACGGTACAATTGCTATTGATAGTATTTACACTCCAATTTTAAATGTAAAATATACTATTGAAAATTATCGTGTTGAACAAAAAACAGATTACGAGCGTTTAATTTTAGATATAGTTACTGATGGTTCAATTCATCCAAAAGATGCTTTAAAAGAAGCCGCTAAAATCTTAATTTTCCATTTTATGTTATTCTCTGATGAGAAAATTACTTTGGAAACAGAAGAAAAACGCAACGAAGAGGAATTTGATGAATCTAGCTTACATATGCGTCAATTATTAAAAACTAAATTAGTTGATATGGATTTATCTGTTCGTGCTTTAAATTGCTTAAAAGCTGCAGATGTTGAAACTTTAGGCGAGTTAGTTTCATTTAACAAAAACGATCTTTTAAAATTCCGCAATTTTGGTAAAAAATCTTTAACTGAGCTAGAAGACTTAGTAATTACTAAAGGTTTACAATTTGGAATGAATATTGTAAAATATAAATTAGATAAAGACTAAAAACAAATTAAAGTGGTTATTAAAAAAATTAACCCTTTAATCTAAATAAAATTAAAAATGAGACACGGAGATAAAATAAATAACCTAGGCAGAAAAACAGCTCACCGTCATGCTTTAATGAGCAACTTAGCTATTGCCTTAATAACAAACAAACGTATTTTTACTACATTAGCTAAAGCAAAAGCTTTACGTACGTATATAGAACCAATGATTACTAAAAGTAAAGATGATACAACGCATAGTCGTCGTGTTGTTTTTGCTGATATTAGAAGTAAAGAAGCTGTAACTGAATTATTTAAAAACATTGCAGTAAAAGTTGCTGATAGAAAAGGTGGTTATACACGTATAATTAAAACTGGTAACCGTTTAGGCGATGCTGCTGAAATGGCAATGATTGAATTAGTTGATTTTAACGACATTTACACAAATGGCAAAGGTACTACAGAAGGTGCTAAAGCTAAAACAACTCGTCGTAGCCGTACTGCTAAAAAAACAACTACTAAAAAAGAAGATAATACTTCAGAAACAAAAACTGAAGAATAATTTTAAACGTATATTTTTTAAGAGTCCTAACAATTATGTTAGGACTTTTTTTTTATATAAATAAATACTTTTTTGTATGCTTACCTAATAGTTAATAAATATTAATTTTAACTATACTAAATTGTAATATTTAGAGATTGTAAATACTTTCATATTCAAATAAATAATTTATGTTTTTAAAAATATCTAACCTAAGTAAATTGTATGCTGATGGTACAAAAGCACTAACTAATGTAAACCTTAATATAGAAAACGGAATGTTTGGCTTGTTAGGCCCAAATGGCGCAGGTAAATCGTCGTTAATGCGCACCATTTCAACTTTACAAGAACCAAGCGAAGGAACTATTTTTTTAGATGACTTAGATGTTATAAATAATAAAGAAGATATGCGAAAAGTATTAGGTTACTTACCACAAGATTTTGGCTTTTATCCTAAAGTAAGCGCCGAAGATATGTTGCATCATTTCGCTATTTTAAAAGGTATTTCTAATAAAAACGAAAGAAAAGAAATTTGTGATGCTTTACTTCACCAAACAAACTTATTTGAAGTACGAAAACGGTATATAGGAGATTATAGTGGAGGAATGCGTCAACGTTTTGGTATTGCGCAAGCTTTGTTAGGCAATCCTAAAGTTGTAATTGTAGATGAACCAACAGCAGGGCTCGACCCCCAAGAGCGAAACCGTTTTCATAATTTATTAAGCGAAGTTGGCGAAAATATTATTGTTATACTTTCAACCCATATTGTTGAAGATGTAAGAAACCTTTGCAGTAAAATGGCAGTAATGAATTTAGGACAAGTAATGTTTGAAGGTAAAACTACAGATTCGTTAGAATTATTAAAAGGAAAAATTTACTCTACAATAATTGCAAAAGAAGAGTTAGAAGAATTTCGTAAGCAACATAATGTAATTTCAACAAAAGTATCTGAAGGAAAAATAATTGCACATGTAATTAACGACTCTTTACCTAATTCTAATTTTACAGCTGTAAATGCCGACCTTGAAGATGTTTATTTTTCTTTTATCAATTCAAATAAAAACTAAATTATGTTTAAAGAAATTTTTTTATTTGAATTAAAGCAATGGCTTAAGCGCCCAGCTATTTACATTTATTTCGTTATTTTTTTAACCGTATCTTTATTAATAGGAGCTGCAATATCTGGTTTGTTTACAGGTGTAACAACTGATACAAATTCGCACATAAACTCTGCAAGTGCAATAGCAGGTATTTTAACATCGTTTAGCTCAGATTATTTATTAGGTTTAATTACAATACTTGTTTGTGTTGCACTTATGGCAGGTTGTGTACAAAAAGATTTTCAATACAATTGTTTTTCGTTTTATTTTACAAAACCAGTTTCAAAATTTAGTTATCTAATTGGCAGATTTAGCGCATCATTTTTACTTTCCATTTTTGTAATGATGGCTTTGTTAATTGGCTTATGGATATCGCTTTTATTAGCTCCTAATAATAATAACCAATTGGGTGAGTTTAAGTTTGCAAATTTTTTTATACCATTTGTAATGTTTACGTTGTTAAATACATTTACAATTGGCGCATTATTTTTTAGTATAGTTACCTGGACGCGTAATATGACCAGTGGCTATGTAGGTAGCCTTATTTTTTTAGTTATAGCAGGTATTGCACGAACTATAACAAGTGATATTGATAATAAAACATTAGCCGCTATAATTGACCCCTTTGGGCAACAAGCTTTAGATACTGTTACAGAATATTGGACCCCAGCCGAAAGTAATACACGCATGATTCCATTTAATGGTTATATTTTATACAATCGTTTATTTTGGTTTGCATTATCATGTGGTTTAATTGTAATTACATATTTTAAATTCAATTTTAATCAGTTTTTAAATCCAGTAAAATTATTTGGGCGTAAAAATAGTGAACGGACATCTCAACCCTCTAAGCTTATTCAATCAATTGGTCATTTACCTAAGGTTACACAAGTGTTTAATAATGCATTTGCTTGTAAACAAATTGTGTTTTTAACAAAATTTGAATTTAAAAAAATAACACGCTCAATTTTCTTTTACATAATGGCTGTGTTGGCAATTTTGTTAACTGTTTTAATAAGCGCATTTTCTGGGTTAATTTATGGTACAGAAACTTGGCCAGTAACATACACGCAATTAGATCTTTTAGGAGGAATATTTACTTTTTTCTTAATGGTAATGGTAATTTTTTATTCGGGTGTTACCATTTGGCGCGAACGCGATTGTAAGGTAGATGAACTTGTTGGTGCATCTCCAATTAATAATGCAATTATTTTTAGTTCAAAGTATTTTGCAATTATGGGTTTAGGCATAATTATGTATTTAATTTGTATTGTAACTTGTATTGTTTTACAAGCAACAAAAGGCTATTACAACTTTGAAATTGACTTGCACATAAAAAGTCTTTTAGGTATGAGAATATTTAGTTTAATGATAGTTGTAGCTCTTTCATTATGCATGCAAGTTTTTTTTAGAAACAGATATTTTGGTTTTTTTGGCATGGTGTTAATAATGTTAGGAATACCAGCCATTTTAAATGCTTTTGATATTGCATTAGATTTACTTAAGTTTAACTCAAGTGGAAGCCAAATGCCTTATTCAGATATGAATGGCTTTGGTCATACCGTTGGTACTTTCTTTTTATATAAATTTTATTGGTTGGGTTTTGTAATTGTTATAAGTACAATAGCAATTGCAATGTATAAAAGAGGTAAAGAGTCAACTATTAAATTAAGATGGAAACAAACCTTTAAACAATTTAATTTAAAATATAAATTAATTTTATTAGTTGGTATGTTTTTGTTTGTAGGATGTGGCTCAATTATTTATTATAACATACGAGTATTAAACCCTTATAAATCAGAAAAAGAAGTTGAAAAATTACAAGTAGATTTTGAAAAAAATTATAAAAAATATCAAAACGAACCGCAGCCAAGGGTTGTAGAATCTAATGTACAAGTAGATTTGTATCCTGATGAATTAAAATGTAACATAAAAGGTTTTTATTATTTAAAAAACAAACATAAAGTTGCAATAAAAAAAATATATATAAATATAAACTACGAAGCATTAATTAAAAACTTTGAGTTTAACGTTTCAATAAAAAAAATAATTAATGACACAAGTAGTGGTTTTTATGGCTTTGAACTAAATAAAGATTTAGCACCAGGCGATTCAGTAAAGTTTGATTATGATATTTCTTATGAGCCTAAAAACTTTATAATGAAAAAACAACAAACAAAAATTGTATATAATGGAAGTTTTATAAATAACAGTTTGTTACCTTCTATTGGTTACGATCCAAATAGCGAAATTGATGATAATACAACTCGAGAAAAATATAACCTTATATCTAAGCAACGTATGGCCGCAATTAATGATACAACCGCTTATGGCAACACTTATATTTCGCACGATGCAGATTGGATAAGGTTTGAGTGTGTAGTTTCAACAAAGGAAGGACAAACTGCAATTGCCCCAGGTTATTTACAAAAAGATTGGAAAAAAGATAATAGGCATTATTTTCAATACAAAATGGATTCTCCAATTCTTAATTTTTATTCTTTCTTATCGGCCAATTACGAAATAAAAAAAGATAAATGGGTAAACCCTCTTAATAAAACTAACGAAGTAAATATTGAAATTTATTATCAAAAAGGACATGAGTATAATATTGAAAAAATGATTAAAGGAATTAAAAAATCGTTAGATTATTATACAAAAAACTTTAGCCCTTATCAACATAAACAAGTAAGAATTTTAGAATTTCCGCGCTATTCAACATTTGCACAGTCTTTCCCTAATACAATTCCTTTTTCTGAAGGTATTGGATTTATTGCAAAATTAAATAACGAAAACATTGAAGAGGTTGATTATACTTTTTATGTAACAGCACACGAAGTAGCACACCAATGGTGGGCGCACCAAGTAATTGGCGCAAATGTACAGGGTAGCACTTTAATGTCGGAAACCATGAGCCAATACAGTGCATTAATGGTAATGGAAAAAGAATACGGGCAAGCGGCAATGCGTAAGTTTTTAAAATATGAAATGAATTCGTATTTACAAGGCAGAGCAATGGAAAGAAGAAAAGAAGTGCCATTAATGCTTTGCGAAAATCAACAATACATACATTATAACAAGGGCAGTGTAATAATGTATGCCTTAAAAGATTATTTAGGAGAAGATTCATTAAACGCGGCATTGCAACGTTATATTAAAAAAGTTGCTTTTCAGGAACCGCCATTTACAACAGCAAACGATTTTTATAGTTTTATTAAAACAGCAACACCAGATAGTTTAAAGGAAACTGTTAAAGATTTATTTGAGCGTATAGTTGTGTTTAACAATAAAGTAAAAAATTGGTCATATACAAAAACAACAAATGGTAAATTTAAAATTACGGCAACATTAAGTTGCATTAAAACACAAAACGACAGTGTAGGTAGAGCTTTTGATGTTAAACCAAACGATTGGATTGATATTGGCGTATTTGCAAAAAATGAAAAACATCAAAACTCGTATGGAGAAATAATTTATTTGAAAAAAATAAAAATAAATGGCAAAGAGCAAAAATTTGAATTAATTGTAGATAAAGAACCATACATGTTTGGGATAGACCCTTTAAATAAATTAATTGATAAAGATAATGGCGATAACAGTATGGATAAAAACGGTAAAGTAATTGGAGGTGGAATAGGTGATGTGGGTGCGGTTGTTGTAAAAGCAGAGTAGATTAACTTAACAACACCATCCATGCTTCTTTAACTTTATTAAGTTGCAATAAGCTTTGTGCAAACAAATGTTTTTCGTTTTCTGAATTAAATTTAGGAACATTATTTTTATAATTATCAATTTCGGTTTGTGTTGGTAAATTCTCCACACTTCCTAACAAACCTAAATTGTTACCAGTTAAAATAGTGCTGTTTTTAATTTCATTTGGTATAGCATCAAAACCTATTCCAATTGTTGTTATAGGTTTTTGTACTTCAAATAAAGCATTTCCGTTAGCTCTGCAGTACCAATTATCGCCCATGCGTGCAACCAAATCAATTTTAGTGGTGTCTATTTGGTTTTCGCTATTTAGTATAGCTTCATTTATGTGTATTTTAATAATTTCGCAAATTATTAAATTGCCTGCGCCACCTTGTTTACCAAGTTCTTTAACTTCAATAACTTTACATTCTAGTTGTACAGGGCTTTCTAACACTCTCGGGGGTGTTACTAATTCAGATTTTAACTCTGTAAACCCTGCTTTTTTAAATTCATTTATACCTTTTGTAAATGGGCTACTTGCTAAACTTGTTTGATGCACCATATTGTAATTAACAATATTAATTACACATTCTGGCACTTCTAAAATATTTAATAAAGTATCTTTTGGTGCACCTGTTCTTCCGCTATACGCAGGAGAAAATACCGCAATAGGAGGGTTGCTCGAAAAAATATTAAAAAAACTAAAAGGCGCTAAATTTACTTCGCCATTTTTACTAATGCTACTTGCAAAACAAATAGGACGAGGAGCAACAGCACTTTGTAAATACTTTTGAAGAGCAGGAATACTTAAATCTTTTGGGTTAATACTTAACATATTTAATAGGAATTTAAACTTAATAAAACTAATGTACAAGCCTCAACACATTCTATATTATGCGAGTTTAATAAAGTATAGATAGTTGGATTTTCTGTACCTGGGTTAAAAATTACTCGTTTAGGTTTTAAAGAAATAATGTAATCTATCCAATTTTGTTGAAGTGTAGGGTTAATGTATAATGTAACTGTATGTACATTATCTAAAATAGGTTTGTTTGTAATAATTGGAATTGATTCAATCATTCCTTCTTTAATTCCAATAGGGTAAACAGTGTGCCCATTTAAAACTAATTTTACAGTTGCTTTAAAACTATATCTATCAGTTTTAGGCGATGCGCCAATTATAACAGTTGGTTTATTCATTAATACTACAAAGTTACCAAAAATTATTGTAATTTATTTTTTATGTATTTAAGTACTGGGCATTAATGCTTGTTGAATTTAATTGAGCAATAAAAAAATATTTGTTTTAGGATTATTTTGTGTTTTTTTATTTTAACACTTTTAAAATGATGTTTTTCAGGTGCTTTTTTTCTAATTTTATCTATTTAATGATTATATTGGTATTCATTTTCATATTTTTTATAAAAATATTTGTAAATCAAAAAAAACTCACTACATTTGCACCCCTTATTTAAGGAAAATACAAAAAAATAAGTAAAAAAGTGGACGCATTAAGTTATAAAACAAAGTATGTAACCAAAACAAATTCAGGTAAAGAGTGGTTGTTGGTTGATGCAGAAAATGAAGTTGTAGGTCGTTTAGCTTCTAAAGTTGCTATGTTATTACGTGGTAAACATTTACCAAGTTACACACCTCATACAGATTCTGGTAGTAATGTAATTATTATTAACGCAGAAAAAGTGCGTTTTACAGGTAAAAAATTAACCGATAAAGTATACACACGTTATACTGGTTACCAAGGTGGGCAAAGATTTGCAACTCCTAAAGAGTTATTAGCAAAAAAACCAGAAGAAATTTTGTTACATGCTATTCATGGTATGTTACCAAAAGGTCGTTTAGGTAGAGTTTACAACACAAATATTCGTGTATTTGCTGGTGATAAACACGGTATGGATGCTCAACAACCAAAAAAAGTAGATTTAAGCAAAATTAAATAAATAAAAAGATTAAATGGAAGTAATCAAAACATCGGGTCGTCGTAAAACTTCAGTAGCACGTGCTTATGTAACAAAAGGCAGTGGCAAAGTAGAAGTAAACGGTAAAGATTATAAAGAATATTTTAAAACACCAACTTTACATTATTATGTATTACAATCGTTAAACGTTGTAAATGTAGCTAACGAGTATGATGTTAAAGTTAATGTAAAAGGTGGTGGTACAACTGGTCAAGCTCAAGCTATACGTCTTGCAATTGCAAAAGCATTAGTTGAGTATAATGCAGAAAGCAAACCAGTTTTAAGAGCAGAAGGTTTAGTTACTCGCGATCCTCGTATGGTTGAGCGTAAAAAATTCGGTCAAAAGAAAGCGCGTGCTCGTTTCCAATTCAGCAAACGTTAATAGATTTAATAATAAGGATTATAACAAGATATGTCAAACAGATCATCATTTAACGAATTACTTGAAGTGGGTGCCCACTTCGGTCACCAAAAAAGTAAATGGAACCCAGCAATGGCTCCGTTCATTTATTCTGAAAAAAACGGAATTCACATTATCGATTTAAATAAAACAGTTGCAAAAATCGAAGAAGCTGCAACTGCTATTAAAAATATTGCTCGTAGCGGACGCAAAGTGTTATTTGTTGCAACTAAAAAGCAAGCAAAAGATATAGTTGCCGAAAAAACAAAAGCTATTGGCATGCCATATGTAACTGAACGCTGGCCTGGTGGAATGTTAACAAACTTCCAAACTATCCGTAAATCAGTTCGTCGCATGAGCCAAATTGATAAAATGGCAACTGATGGTACTTTTCAAAATATTTCAAAACGCGAACGTTTACAATTATCTCGCGAAAGAGAAAAATTAGAAATTAACTTTGGTTCAATTTCAGATTTATCACGTCTTCCAGCAGCTTTGTTTATAGTAGATATTACTAAAGAACATATTGCTGTAGCAGAAGCTAAACGTTTAAATATTCCAACATTTGCTATTGTTGATACAAACTCAAACCCAAATGAAGTTGATTATGCAGTACCAGCAAATGATGATGCTTCAACTTCTGTTGCTTACATTATTGATGTAATGTGTAAAGCAATTACTGAAGGTTTAAGCGATAGAAAAATGGATAAAGAATCTGCAGGCGAAGAAAATGATACTAAAGCTCACAGCGCAAACGAAGCTGAAGAATTAGTTGAAGGTGCTAAAGTAAAAGGTTTCTCTAAAAAAGATGATGAAGATGGTTCTAAAAAACCTCGCAAAAGAACGACAACAGCTAAAAAATAAAATTAAATAACAAATAAATTTAGCGGTCATTCTGTTTAAACAGCTTGACCGTTTTTTTTAAAAATAATATAAACGAATAAATAAAATTAAAATGGCAATAACAGCAGCAGATGTAAACAAATTACGCCAGCAAACAGGTGCAGGTATGATGGATTGTAAAAAAGCTTTAGAAGAAACAAATGGTGATTTTGAAGCAGCAGTAGATTTTTTACGTAAAAAAGGAGCTAAAGTAGCAGCAAATCGTCAAGATAGAGATGCTAAAGAAGGTGTAGTATTATCTAAAGTTACAGCAGATAATAAAGTTGGAGTAGTAGTTAGTGTTAATTGCGAAACTGATTTCGTTGCTAAAAATGCCGATTTTATTGCTTTTGCTGAATCTATTACAAACATTGCATTAGAAAAACAACCAGCTGATATCGAAGCATTAAAAGCATTGCCTTACAATAATGATATTACCGTAGGCGATAAATTTATGGAGCAAGTTGCTAAGATTGGCGAAAAAATAGACATAGGTTTTTACAGTTTAGTTAAAGCCGAAAATGTTATAGGTTATATTCACCCAGGTAATCGTTTAGCTGTTACTGTTGGTTTTAATAAATCAGTATCGGGTGAGGTTGCTAAAAATATTGCAATGCAAGCTGCAGCAATGGCACCAGTTGCTTTAGATAAAGATGATGTTGATCCAACAATTATTGCGCGTGAGTTAGAAATTGCAAAAGAAACAACTCGTGCCGAAGGTAAGCCAGAAGATATGGTAGAAAAAATTGCTCAAGGTAAATTAAATAAATTTTATAAAGAAAGCACTTTATTAAACCAAGAGTATTTTATTGATAACAAATTTACTGTTCGTCAATATTTACAAAGCGTAGAAAAAGACTTAAACATAACAGCATTTAAACGCTTCTCGTTATCTTAATTATTAATTAATCCCGCCTTTAAAGCGGGATTTTTTTTAACCCTAATAAAATGAACTATAAAAGAATATTATTAAAACTTAGCGGCGAAGCCCTTATGGGCGATAAAGGATTTGGAATAGATCAAAACCGTTTAATGGAATATGCACACGAAATAAAATCGGTTTACGATGCAGGTTGCCAAGTTGCAATTGTTATTGGTGGTGGAAATATTTTTAGAGGCATACAAGCCGAAAAAGGCGGTATGGATCGTGTGCATGGCGATTATATGGGAATGTTAGCAACTGTAATAAACAGTATGGCTATACAAAGTGCATTAGAGGGCATTGGCGTACAAACACGTTTACAAAGCGCAATTAAAATGGAACAAATTTGTGAGCCTTTTATTCGCCGTAAAGCTGTTCGTCATTTAGAAAAGGGTAGAGTAGTTATTTTTGGTGCAGGTTCCGGAAACCCTTATTTTACTACAGATTCTGCAGCCGCATTAAGAGCAATAGAAATTGAAGCACAAGTTATTTTAAAAGGAACCAGGGTTGATGGTATTTACACTGCCGACCCCGAAAAAGATAAAACTGCAACAAAATACGAAAACTTAACGTTTGACGAAGCCTACAATAAAGGGTTACAAATAATGGATTTAACAGCGTTTACATTATGTAAAGAAAACAATTTACCAATAATTGTTTTTGATATGAACAAAAAAAATAACCTTGTAAACCTTGTGCAAGGCCAAAAAGTTGGCACTTTAGTTAAAGCCTAATTTTTTAATTATAACAAAAGCATTAATTATAAAGTCCGTTGTATAAAAATTCAAGTCTAGTGAAGTGGAGATAAAAAGACCAACTCTCGGCTTATCTATCTTCCAACTTGGCATGTTCGAACTGGCATTATAATTTGTTTTTTTATTAGGATTTATTAGCATTCTGATATTTATCAACAATTGTTAATAAGTGTATTTTCTTCTAAAAGGGATTAGTTAATTAGCTAATTTTGCTTTAAATAAATTAATAAAATATAATGAAAAAAAATCTACTAAAAGTGAGTTTGCTTGCGTTGTTGAGTATTTCTACAATTAACGCACAAACTTATCTAACAGAAAATTTTGATGGTACCTTTTCAGGTACTCCTGCTGCACCTGCAGGTTGGACACAAACACGTATTGTAGTTTTAGGTGATGGCAACCCTGAAGGAAATGCTAACGATGGCGAACAAGATTTTGTGCAAAACACTAACCCAGGTACCGGTTGGACCGTTATACCGCCATATGGCGTTTTGCCAACAACAACAGTTAGTGGAAATGGAGCTTTATTTATGGAAGATTGTTCATTTGGTTCAGTTACAAATGCTTTAGGTACAAGAAGAATGGAATCTCCAACAGTAAATATTGCATCATCTACAAATCCGTTTGTTCGTTTTATGTATTTTTCTGGATACGGTTCAAATCAAATATTATTAAGAGTTGTTGCTTCAAACGATGGTGGTGCAACATGGCAATCTATTATGGGAGTTGCTCCAAATGCAAACGTAACTACTTTTAATGCAAGTACTCCTTGGCAAAAAATAAATGTAAAAATACCAGCAGCTTTTAAAGTAGCTAATGCCAAATTTGGTGTTGAAATGACAAACTCATGGGGCGTACATTCAATTATGATTGATGATTTTAAAGTGGAAGAATTTACACCGGTAACTTACACTTCTGTAGCTAGTGGTGCGTGGAATAATACAGCAACTTGGTCTGGAAGTGTAATACCAACTTGCGATGATAATGTTGTAATAGCAGCAACTCATACTGTATCATTAGA
Organism: Bacteroidota bacterium; assembly: GCA_020162035.1. Taxonomy (GTDB): domain Bacteria; phylum Bacteroidota; class Bacteroidia; order B-17B0; family Aurantibacillaceae; genus Aurantibacillus. Next base: position 109,897 of record JAIUNM010000003.1, read on the forward strand.
TTTTAATATTAATAGATGCCAAAACATTACAATTGATGGTGTTTTACAATATAGTACTACATCAACAACTCAACTGTTTCAAGTTTATGGTGATATGATTATCAACGCAACTGGAACATATTTTTCAGGAAGTGGAAGCACAGGTAAAAGAACATATTTTGGTGGTAATTTAACTAATAATGGTATAATGAATTTTCAACCTGCATCATCAGTTGTTGGTGAAATAGTTTGGTTGGGTTATACAGGTAATTATTCAGGTACAGGTACAATTTTTAATAATAGAATTCCGAAAATATCTCATGCTGCAAGTGGTGGGGTAAATTATTTAAATCCAGTTACAGTTTCTAATTTTTTAGGTTTGTACTTAGGTAACGTAAATAACGCTAACTTAACTATTGGTAACCCACCAAGCTTACAAGCAATAAGCATAGAAAGATATTTGGGCTCTTTATCAAATACATTAACTATTAATCCTACAAATATTTCTATGATTAATAATTTATATGTTAACCCATTAACTACAACTAATTTAGGGATGTATTTGGCTTTAACACCAACTACAATTACATCAGGAAATGAAATACCTATTATTGGAGGTAAGCCTCATACAACTGGTAATTTAACAATGAATACACATAACAATGTTACTTTATCGTTTCCACTAACTGTAGGTACCTCAACTACAACTTCAAATATTGTTTTAACAAGAGGTGTAATTTCAACATCTACTTTAAATTTATTAATGTTAAACTCATTATCTACAGGTGTTATAGGTGCAACACCTACAACATTTACTTCTAATGGTACTAACGGCGGAAATCATGGTTCTTTTGTAAATGGACCTTTACAAATAATGTTTCCTGCAACTGGTACAACAGTGCGAAATTTTCCATTAGGTCAAGGTGCCGCATTAAATACCAATTTACCTTCTTCTAATGTATTAAGAACATTATCATTAGGTGGTACTACAGCATGGAATACTCAAACAATAACTGCCTCAATTGAATCAGCACCAAGTGGTGCAGTTTCTGGTTCGTTAACTGCAGTTTTTGGTAGTAGAGCTTACCGTTTAAATTATAATGGCGGAGCTGTTTTAGGTACTGGTAATACAATTAACTTGCGTTACAATAACTCAACTTTTGGTGGAACAGATAATTTAAGTGGAAGTCAACAAGATGTTAGAATAGTTCAAGGACCTTCTTTAACAGGTACTTGGGTTGAAAGATCATTGCCTACTGGGTCAGGAGCTATGGCGCCTAATACATTATACTCAGTAACTTCAAATTCTGGATCAGTTGGTCCTTTAAGTGGAGATGAATATTTTGCATGGGCAACTGTTGCGCCTGTTTGTTCGGGTGTACCAGCAACAGGTTCAATTACTGGCGCTATTTCTACATGTGCAGGAGCAGCAACATCCTTAACATTTAGTTCGTCTTCAGCAACATTGGCTGGTGTGTCTTTACAATGGGCATCTTCAACAAGTTCAGTTGGTCCTTTTACTAATATGGGAACAGCTTTAACCCAAAATACAGGTACATTAGCAAGTTCAATGTTTTACATTGTAACTTCAAGTTGTGCAATAAGCGGAAGTACTGCGGTGAGCCCTACATTTGCATTAACTTATAATGCAAATCCTGTAATTAATACAATAGCTTCTGGAACAACTTTTTGTAGTCCTTCTGGTTCTCCTTTAACTTTTACAGCTAGCGGAGCTAACACATTTACATGGTCACCTGCAGCAACATTGTCAAGTTCATTAGGTGCTGTTGTTACTGCAACACCAAGTGGTAATACAAGTTATATTGTTAGTGGCACAAATACTGTAACAGGCTGTTCATCATCTAGTAATATTGTAGTAATTGTTAATACAAGTCCTACTTTTTCATTTGCAACTGCAACTCCATCTACGTTATGTGCTGGTTTAAGTTCAACTTTAAATGCTTTAGCTACTCATACAAATTATAATATGACTGCAATTACTTATTCAGTTTTACCTACTGTTGGAGCAACTACATTATGTAACAATGGTTCGGTTGTAACCCCATTAACAAGCGGAACCTTAGATGACGGTGGTTGGGCAAATATAGCTTTACCTTTTAGTTTTAATTTTTATGGCGTTGCAACAACAAGCGTTGGTATTTCTTCTAATGGGTTTGTTTATATGAATTCTGGTACTCCTGCTACTTGGACTGGGTATTACAATGCTTTACCTTCAACTGCAGCATCTAATCCAGCTTTTGGAGTAGTTTATGGAGATTTAAATTTTAGTAATGCAAATACAAAAATAGAATACTTTACAACTGGAACAACTCCAAATCAAAAATTTGTAATTAATTTTTATGGTACTTATTATTCTAATTCAGGGACATTAACTGCTCAAGCAATTTTATATGAAACTACAAATGTTTTAGAAGTTCATACTGGTACAACAACTGTAATAAACGATTTAGTTCAAGGGATACAAAACGCAGGAGCTACTAGTGCGTTAACAGTACCAGGTAGAAACTCTGAAATTTTCACTATTGCTTCACCTGATGCGTACCGTTTTGCTCCTATTACTGTAAATTATGGTTGGAGTCCTGTTTCATATTTAACCGCAACTAATGTTAGTAATCCTATTGCAAATACTGTAACTTCAAGTATTGTGTATACTGTAACTGCGAATGCAAGTAATGGTTGTAGCGCAAATAATACAGTAAGTTTAAATGTAAATCCAAGCCCAACAATGGCAATTACAGGATTAAGTGTTTCGTGTAATGCAAGTACAGTTAATTTAACTGCAAGTGGTGCACCTACATTTACATGGAACACAGGAGCTAATACAAATACAATTGCTGTTTCTCCAAGTGTTTCTACAGTTTATACTGTTTCTGGTACAAATACTTTAAATTGTATAGGTACAAATACTTTTATGGTTATGGCTGGTACAAATCCTACAATTAACATAACTGGTACTACAACTGTATGTTCAGGAAATACTGTAAATTTAACTGCAAGTGGTGCAAATACATATACTTGGAATACCGGAGCTACTACAAATTCAATAAGTATTAGCCCAACAGTAATGACAACTTATACAGCAAATGGAACTAGTACAACAGGTTGTTCAGGTTCAAGTGTAGTTACAGTATCTGTTAATGCTTTACCTGTAGTTAATCTAGTTACTTCTTCTCCTACAACTTGTGTAAGTGGAAATTCAATTACTTTATTTGGTAGTCCTACAGGTGGTGTGTATTCAGGCACTATGGTTACAGGTAACTCATTTGCTCCAGGAACTTCTACTGGCACATTTAGCCCGGTTTATACTTTTACTAATTCAAATGGATGTGTAAATTCTGCAACAGCAAACATTAGTGTAATTGTATGTTCAGGTATAAATGAAAAAAACAACATCGTTGGATTAAGTGTTTACCCAAATCCTAATAATGGTTCGTTTGTTGTTGATTTAAATAACAATACAGCTAAAACAATTACTGTTACAGATGTTACAGGTCGTATAGTTTACAGTATTGTAACTAACGAAACTAAACAACAAATAAACATTAACAACTTAACTAACGGTGTTTACTTTGCTAAAATTACAAGCGAAGGAAAAACAACTACAGTTAAAATAGTTAAAGAGTAAGTATATTCAACTTAATTTTAAAACCCTTTTGCTTTAGCAAAAGGGTTTTTTGTTTTTTAAATAAAAAATTTTTCTAAAAATTTTGTCATTTCATTTTTTATAATTTACTTTGCATCACGTTCTTAATAATATTCTTATCCAGAAAGACTGAGGGAATTGACCCTATGATGTCTTGGCAACCCTTACAATTGTAAGAAGGTGCCAAATTCAACTCAATTTTATATTGAGAAAGATAAGTTAGAAAACTGCAATTAATTATTCGCGATATATTAAAAGCTCTTCTAACTTGTTGGAAGAGCTTTTTTAATTTTAGCCCTTTCGCAAGTTTGTTTTCTCTCAATTTTTTTAGGATTTGATGTTAAAAAGAATTTAAACATTAATAACTAAAAAAATAAATTATGAAAGAAACAACAAAAATTTTACACAGTATTCCTGTAGATGAATTAACAGGATCCATCTCTACTCCAATTCATCAAACATCAACCTTTGTACAAATTGAACCTGGTGTTCATAAAGGTTATGATTATGCCCGATCTAACAGTCCAACCCGTAAAGTGCTAGAAGATTTAATTGCAAAATTAGAAAACGGAACAAATGGTTACGCCTTTGCAAGCGGCCTAGCAGCTATTGATGCAGTAGTTAAACTTTTAAGTACAGGCGACGAAATTATTGCAGTTGATGATATTTATGGTGGCGCATTTCGTTTATTTACGCATGTGTATCAAAAATTTGGTATAACTGTTAAATATGTAGATGCAACAAACGCAGAAAATGTTGCAGCAAATATTAGTTCAAAAACAAAATTAATTTGGATAGAATCGCCAACAAACCCTACATTAAAAATTTCGGATATCGAAGAAATTTCTAAAATAGCAAATGCTAATAAGATTTTATTGTGTGTTGATAATACTTTTGCTTCGCCCGCAGCACAAAAACCTATTGAGCTAGGAGCAGATATTGTTATACATTCTGCAACAAAATATTTAGCGGGGCATAGCGATTTAATTGCAGGATTAGTTATAACAAAAACAGAGGAGCTTGGCGCTAAAATTAAATTTATTCAAAATGCTTCGGGTGGTATTTTAGCACCATTTGATAGTTGGTTAGTAATAAGAGGCATTGAAACGCTTCCTTTAAGAATTAAACAACACTCAGATAATGCACAAAAAATAGCTGAATTTTTACAAACACAAGATTTAATTAAAAATGTGTATTACCCAGGATTACCAAGTCATACAAACCATCATATTGCTAAAAAACAACAAAAATATTTTGGTGGTGTTATTTCATTTGATTTAAAAATTGATGAAAAAGATTATGCAATTGAGTTTGTGAAAAACACAAAGTACTTTAAACTAGCCGAAAGTTTAGGAGGCGTTAAAAGTTTAATTTGTTTGCCTTGCGAAATGACACATAAATCAATTCCGTTTGAAAAACGTTATGAAGCAGGTGTTACAGATAGTTTAATTCGTTTGTCTGTTGGACTTGAAGATGTAGATGATTTAATTCAAGATTTAAAATCAGCATTAAATACAATTAAAAATAAATTATTAATTAATAGTTAAAAAAATAAAATAATGGGAAGAAAAAATATAAAAATAGGTTTGTTTGGCTTTGGATGTGTTGGTTTTGGCTTGTATGAAGCTTTACAAAAAACGCCTTCGTTAAAAACTAATATTAAACGTATTTGCGTTAAAACTAAAAATAAACAAAGACCAATTTTAAATGAGCATTTCACTTTTGATAAAAATGAAATTTTATTTGATAATGAAATTAATACTGTGGTTGAATTAATTGATGATGCAGATGCAGCTTTTGAAATTGTAAAAACAGCTTTACAAAATGGTAAGGCTGTTGTAACTGCAAATAAAAAAATGATTGCAGAACATTTTACGGAATTACTTGATTTGCAAAAAAAGCACAATGTGCCACTTTTGTATGAAGCCGCTTGCTGCGCAAGTATTCCAATTATTAGGAATTTAGAAGAGTATTATGATAATGATTTATTAGAATCGATTGAGGGTATTGTAAATGGCTCAACTAATTATATTTTAACTAATACAAGTTTAAAAAATATTTCATATAACGAAGCTTTAAAGGAAGCTCAAGAAAAAGGTTATGCCGAAACAAACCCTTTATTAGATGTAGCTGGGTTTGATGCAAAATATAAACTTATTATTTTAATTGCTCATGCTTTTGGTATTGTTACATCTCCCGAAAATGTTTTTAATATAGGGATAGATAAACTTGGAGAGTTAGAATTAAATTACGCTAAAGAAAAAGGATATAAAATAAAATTAATTGCTTTTGCTGAAAAAAAAGAAGATGGTAAAATAGTTTCATTTGTTTTACCAAAGTTTATAAATAAAAATGATAAACTACATTCTATTGATGATGTGTTTAATGCAGTAAAAACAAAATCTTATTTTAGCGACACGCAGTTTTTTATTGGTAAAGGTGCAGGAGCTTATCCTACTGCATCGGCTGTGTTATCTGATATATCTGCATTAACATTTGATTACCGTTATGAATATAAAAAGCTTAATAATGTTGATAGTTTAGAAAACGATAATAAAGTTTTTTTAAAAATTTTATTACGTTATGATTTAAATAGTATAGATGAATTAAAAGATTATTTTATTGAGCTAAACGAAAGTTATCAAAATTTTAATTCAGGTTATATAATAGGTGTTATTTCGTTAAAGCGACTTAAATTTGTTTCTACAATTTCAAACATTTCTGTTGTTTTATTTGATGTTGTAAAACAAGTTGAGTTTGTTAATAAACGTAATTTAAATAAGAGTTTAGAAGTTGCTTAATGTAATTTTTTGTTTATTAGATTTTAAGTAAAAAAATTATTTACAAATAATAATTTTTTTACTTAATTTGTTATTGCTTGTTTTATCAATATACACAGCATTATAAACGCCTTCATTCCAGTTTTTTGTATCTAAACTAAATTCTAATTTTGTAAAATCATTTATGTTTTAAGAAAACTTTAGTTTATTACTAAAAATAAAAGTTTAATTTTATTGAGCCACTTGCACCATTAAAAATATTATTGTTATCTACATCAAAACCCCAACTTCCATCAGCTGCACCTTTAATTGTTGTTGGCCCTACAATATCCGAATTAGCAGATGGGTTAGCCGAATTGGCATTTCCTGTACTTTGATATATGGTTGTTGACGCAGATGTTCTGCTTAAAGACAATCCCCAGCCAAATTCGCCTCCTAAACTAACCTTAGGGCTAAAAAACCATTCAACCCCACCAAATACACGTGCTCCAAAACCAAATGTAGTGCCGTTTTTTCTATCAGTTACTCTTGCGTAAGCTGTGCCTCCTAAACCTGCAGTATTGGCTCCATTTATGCCAATTGCACTTGCAACATCAATATTACTTGCCCCAACAAATTCATCATCTAAATTAACGGTTACATTTTGTTGCGTGCCCGGGCCAGATGGTGCTATATTTACAGCTAAAGCATTTCCATATTTAAATTTATCGCGTGTGCTTTTTAAAAATATTCCTGCTTCTGCTCCATAAATACCTTGAATGCGAGTTTTGCCTTTTCTTTTTTCAATACCTAACGAAACTGCAAAATTAGTGTATGTTCTTGTCCATTTATTTTCTACTTGTTTTGCTTGATCAGGGTAACCGTTAACTGAAGTAGAAGGTGCTGTAAGCATTCTATTATTTACTTTATCTCTATCGCTTAATCCCCCAAAACCAACTCGAACAGTTCCTCTATAAGCAAAATTATTTTCTACAAAATATTTACCAGTAAAAGCTTGTCCGTTACTTAAAAAGGCAAAACTAGGTGGTTGGTTATTGTTAGTAACTACGTTTCCTGCTGTAGTTGTTGCAATACCGCCTTTGTTAAAAATGTTTCCAATATAATATAAAAACGGGTTTGCATCAATGCTTAAACTCCAATCTCCTTTTTCTGGTAATATTGCTTCTCCTTTTTTTGATGTTAGATTTTGAGAGAACATTCCAATGCTTAGAATTAAACTTAAGGTTATTAATTTAATTTTCATATGCTTTATAACTTATAAATTAAAATATTATTGTGTTAACTGGCTTTGTTTTGAAGTAAAGGTACAAATTTAAAGTTCCCTAATGTTTTTTTATCAAAACCTGTTTCTGATGTTTTTTTTAACCAAGTCATTTCTTGTACTTCTCCTGCACCAATAGGGATTAGCATAATGCCACCAACTTTTAATTGACTTAATAAATCGTTAGGAATATAAGGTGCACCAGCAGTAACAATAATTTTATCAAAAGGAGAATGAATTGGTAGACCCTTATAACCATCGCCATAAAATAATTTGGCCGATTGGTAGCCTATATGTGGTAAAAAAAGTTTTGTTTTATCAAATAAGGCTTTTTGCCGCTCAATACTAAAAACTTTAGCACCTAATTCTATTAAAACAGCGGTTTGATATCCGCAGCCTGTACCAACTTCTAAAATTTTTTCTCCAGGTGTTATTTCTAACTGTTCAGACTGAAACGCAACGGTATATGGGTGCGAAATTGTTTGTCCTGAACCAATTGGTAATGCTTTATCGCTATAAGCGTGGTCTAATAATGCAGGGCGTGAAGTAGTGTTATCAAAGAATAAATGCCTAGGTACTTTAGCAATTGCATTAAGTACATTTATACTTTTAATACCTTTTTCTTTTAATTGTTCAACCAGGCGTTTTCTTTTGCCTTGGTATAAATACTCATCTTCAGAACTTACTTTGTAAAACACAATATTAATTTTTATAAAGTTAAATAAATGAAATTGGAGTATTTCAACCTCAATAAAATTTATACTAACAAAATAAGTTTAAAAAATTATTTTGTTACTCTTTCCATCTAGTAGAGTTTATTAAATGAAGAACATCTTTTTTGATAAAATCAACTACAATTTGTAAACTATCAATGTTTGGTTTAGTGTTAAAATATAATGCACCTCGCATAAAATGTTTAGTGCTATCGGTTAAATAAAATTGAAGCGATGAGGCTGTATTACCAGCGATATCAAACACTAAACCATAAACTTTTGCACTGTCTCTTAATACAACTATTTCATCTAGCCCTGTAGCTTTAACTTGGTGTTTGTTGGCAAACTCATGCGAATCAGATAAATACTGCGCTAAATTGTTATTAATTACTTTGTAGCTTAAATGAATTGTTGCGTCAAATTTTGGAAAATTAATATTTAACCAACAAGGTTCTGCACCCATGTGTTTATCTTGTTTTAAAACCGCATATGATGGATACTCAAAAGAGTAGGGGCAAACACTATCGTATTTTTGGTATTTTCTTTCAGGAAAATCAATTCTATAATAGCCTTTTGGTTTTGGCGAGTATATTTCATCGTCATCGTTTACACACGATGAATTAAAAATTGATAAGCCAAAAAATAAGATTAGTAGTTTAAAAGTTAGTTTCAATTTTATACGTTTTTAAATTGTAAATATACTATTTAAGAAATAAAAAAAGAGTAATTGAAATTATTAAATCGAAATAAATTGCCCGCTTGCACATGAAAGTAAAGAAAGTAACATAGCTAACAATAAAGCAAAAAGTAAAGGAATTTTAGGATATGCAGCAATAATTATTATAAAGTACATTGCCGAAAAAATTACAAACATTACCAAATATAAAAAACCAATAATGCCATCAAAAAAATCTAAACCAGTACGTTTTTTATAAGATTTTTTTAAAGTAATTTCTTTAAATTTATAGGGATAAGGAATAATTTTTTTTACAGATGTTAATAGTAATTCTTTAGATAGAGTTGTTTTTTTTAATGTTGATTTTTGAAGAGTAGAAGTTGAATTCTTGTTATCAATAATTTTATCTTCAACTAAATTATTGTTGCTATTAGTTTCAGTTTCATATTTTTGATGTTCGCTTTTGTATGTTTCTTTTTTAGGATAAGATTTAGTTACCAAAAGCGATTGTTGTGGCTTTTTAGAATAATTAAAATAAACACCTTTAGTATATTTTCTTGATAATAAAGTTGATTGGCAACTTGATAAAATTCCAATAATAATTACAATTAGGCTTATAAATTTATAATTATAAAAATATTGTTTGATTAGATAAAGATATAAAAATTATTTACTTGTTCCCCATCTAAATGTTTTATGATCAATTCCTGCAAGATCTATTACTCTATCAACAACAGTTGCAGCTAGTTCATCAATCGTTTTAGGTAAACTGTAAAAACTAGGAGAGGCTGGGCAAATAATTCCGCCTGCTTCAGTAATTGTTTTCATATTATTAATGTGAATTAAACTTAAAGGCGTATCGCGTGTAACTAAAATTAATTTTTTTCTTTCTTTTAAAATAACATCTGCAGCTCGTGTTATTAAATCGTTACTTATTCCAGTAGCAATTCTTGCTAATGTGCCCATACTACAAGGGCAAATAATTAATACATCATACTTTGCAGACCCCGAAGCCATTGGTGCTAGAAAATTATTTTTTTCAAAAACTTTAAATTTAAAATTATTATAATCTGTATTGTTTAATTCGAGTTTCCAAACATCTTTTGCATTATCGCTTAAAATTAAACTAATCTCCTCAAAATTATTTTTTAAATTATTTAATTTATCTAATAATAGTTTTGCGTATATACTTCCGCTTGCACCAGTTATGGCAACAGCTATTTTTTTAGGACTCTGCATTGCTTTTCTTTTTTAAATTTATTTTATAAGTTAATACAAGAGATAAAATGTTATTGTATAAACCTTTATTAAAAAAACGGGCAACTGCATTTGGGTAAAATATACCAGTTGCATTTAAACCATAAGGCCTAATAGGCAACAACGAATTTCCAGCTCTTACTTCAACATTAAAATTTTCATTTATTTTTCTTCCAAAACCAGTATTTAAACTAAATTCAAATTTTTCAAAAGGCCAAACATTATTCCAATTCCCAAATTGATTATCTTCTTGGTAATTGATGAGGTAATTTCCTCCAAAACCTAAATTAACAAAATAAACTTTGTTTAAAAAAACTCTGGTCATTACACTAATATCAACATAATTTAAATTTACCCTATAAAATGTAAAATCTCCTTTTGCAGGATTTTGATTATGCCTTGAGCCTTTTTGAGAAAAACTAATTTCTAATGCCATAGAATATTTAGGTTTAAAATTTGCTCTAACTCCAATACCAACTAATGCGCCAAACTTATCATAACCAGCAAAGTTATCTCCGTGAATTTGACAAGCATTAAATCCAACTACAGGAAATGCAGTAAAAACTTCTTTTTGGCAAAAGCTAAAAACAGAAAATGTAAAAAATAAAAGGATTAAGAATTGTTTTAACATTTCAATGCATTTTATCACGAAATTAACAATACATTTTTATTAAATAATGCATTTGTTTGAGTAAAATGTAGTAAATATGTTAATAATTTGTTGTATCTTAGCTAAATTAATTTTCTTATTATGAAGAAACTACTTATTGTTTTTAACATATTTTTATTTATTTCACAAACAAAAGCTCAATTTTGGTCTGAGGGATTTGGAACTGGTTGCAACTCGGGCCAATTAGCTACTGCAGCAGCATTTACACCAAGTAATGGTGCGTGGGGTATTACGTCATTAGCTACAGCCCCAGGCAATGGTACAGATGCAAACGAATGGTTTGTAAGTGCTACCGAAAATGGCAATGCTATTGGTGCTTGTGGTAGCGGGTGTGGTACAAATAGAACTTTACATATAGGATCAAATTTGGCTCCAATTTTTGTTGACCCAGGTGCTGCTTTTTTAATTGGAGCTACATCAAATACCAATAAACGAGCTGAGTCGCCAACTATTAACTGTACAGGACAAAATAATATAAATTTAAATTTTAAATACTTAGGAAATGGCGCTGCAGGACAACACTTTTGCGAAGTTTTATACTCATCAAACAATGGTGTTGCTTGGAATGTATTAGGGGTGTTAGCTCCATCAACTGCTGGTTGTTTACCACAAGGTACTTGGACTGGTTCAACTTTTGCTTTACCTGCTGCATGTAATAATAATTCAACTGTTAAAATTGGTTTTAGATGGCAAAATACTACCGCTGCAGGTACCGATCCTTCAATTGCTATTGATGATATTCAGTTATCTGCTGCAGCTCAATTAACCGTTACAACAACTGCTACAGCTTGTACAAACCAAACTGTTACCGCTACGTTAACTGGTACAACCGCTGGTACAACTGCTTTTACATGGTCAACTGTTCCTGGTACAGCTGTAATTTCAAATACAACCGCTTTAGGCACAACTGCCACTATTAACTACAACGCACCAGGCACATATTCTGTAATTGTTGTTGGTTTTGTTGGTCCTGTTCCAACTTATACTGCAATGCAAACTGTAACAGTTAATGCAACTCCAACTGTAGCAATTGCAAACCAAACTATTTGTGCCGGAGGTACTGCAACTTTAGATGCACAAAATACTGGCGCAACATATCAATGGGTTACTGTTAGTCCTGCACCTGGATTACTTGGCGCATCTCAAACTCAAACCGTTTCCCCATCAGTAAATAGTGTATATGGCGTTTCAATTACTTTAGGAGGTTGTTCTTTTACAACACAAGCAAACGTTACAATTGGTGCTGGTTTATCTTTAAGTGCAGGAGCAAGCCCAACGGTAGTTTGTCCAGGAGCTGCGGTTACTTTAACAGCATCTGGAGCTACAAGTTATACTTGGGTTGCTGCCCCATCAAACACTGTGGGTACAGGAGCTTCAATAGTTGTTAATCCAACAGTTAATACAACATATAATGTTTTTGGAGCAAGTGGAGCATGTACAGGCTCTACTTCTATATCAGTAAATACAGGAGGTTCATTGGCAATTGGTATTGTTGCTGGTAGTGCAAGTGTTTGTCCTGGTCAAACCGTTGGCTTAACTGCAAATGGAGCAACAAATTATACATGGACTCCAAGTGCAAGTTTAAATGCTCCAACTGGAGCAAATGTAGTTGCTAGTCCAACAGTACCTACTACTTATACTGTTATAGGAGAATCGGGCGGTTGCACAGGAACAGCAACCATTAATGTTGGAGTAGGGTCGGCCCCTGCTGTGGCTGTGGCTGTTTCTGCAACAGCAGTTTGTACTGGGTTTACATCTACATTAACAGCAACCGGAGCACCAAGTTTTACATGGACAGGTAGTACATTAACCACTTCTATTCAACAACCAAGTATTTCTGTTGGACCCGGAACATATACAGTAATTGGAAGTAATGGAATAGGTTGCAATTCGTTTAACGCTATAACTATTAATACTTTAGCGCCTTTAACAATAAATGTTTCTCAAACCAATCCAACAGTTTGTATAGTAAGTAATTTCCCATTTTTCTCTTCGCCTGATACATTAAAAGCTTCAGGAGCTTCAACTTATGCTTGGTTCCCTCCATTTAATATTTCAAATAGTATATCGCCAAACCCAATTGTTCGTCCAACAACTTCTACTTGTTATACAGTTATTGGTAATTCGGCCGTTTGTTCAGGGTCTGCTGTAATTTGCGTAACTGTAATGCCTCAATTTACAATTGGTGTAACTCCTCCTCAACCAGTAATGTGTTTGGGAGATAGTTTAGGTTTATGTGTTACATCTGTTGGTACATTGGCATTAGGGCCTCCATCTGGCTTTACCTATAATTGGACAGAAGCCGCAAATGCACCACCACCAAGTATGCCTAATAATTTATTAAAATGTGTTACAATATACCCTCAAAATACAACTACATATACTGTTGAAGTGAGAGATAATAATCAAGTAGATTTCCCTAGTGTTGGTTGTATATCCTACCCTAGGTTAGTAACAGTTACTGTCTTGCCACAGCCACTCACAGCCGTCTCCATTCCAACAATTAATGGAGTGCCAACAAATACAGTATGTTATGTAGGCAATACATTCTCTGACCCTGATGTAAATATTGTTTTATCTGCAACTAATAATAATGTTATACCTGCTTTACCACCAGGGGTTGTTCCAACATTTACATGGACAGCACCTTACGCAAATGGTACAGGTAGTTCACCAATATTAAGTCCAAATCCAGGAATTGGAGGAGGTTCGCCACCAACACATACTATTATTGTTAGTGCACCACAACGTTTACCAAAAATACAAACTTATACAGTACAAAGTGGTTATAATGGAATACCAGGTTGTAAAAGAATTGATACAATTTCTGTAATTGCAGTTGATTGTAGAAGTATGACTGCTGTATCGTTTAGCGTTGCAAATGCAAATGATACACTTTGTGCAGGGCAAGATTGTATAACCTTTTTAAATTTTACAGATACTTTAGCTGGAGGTCCGCAAAGTTACACATGGACATTTGCTGGCGGCACTCCATCAACATCAACAGCTCAATTTCCAACAATTTGTTACAATTTACCTCCGCCTCCAGGGCAAGCAGGTTTTAACGTAGTTTTAAAAGTTTGTAACCCATGGCCTAAAGGCGTGGGAAGTTGTTACACAAAAGGTGTTGCTAACTTAATTAAAGTTGTAGATATACCTAACACAACAATTGTTCCGCCTGGTATGCTAAAAAGTATGGATTATTTAAAATTTGCATCTACAAAAACCTATACTGCAAGTGGTGCAATATGGTACGAGTGGCGCGCTTTAAACTATTATGTTCCACCTCCAGCAAACGGAAATTTGTTTACAGTAAACAATCCATTAACTAATTTATTGTTAATTGTAAAAGGGTATAATTCATCAAGATGTTCTTCAGAAGATTCGGTGCAAATTGAGGTATCGCCAGATTGTGGAGAAATGTATGTGCCAAATGCTTTCTCTCCAAATAGCGATGGAGTAAATGATATACTTTATGTAAAAGGCAGATGTTTACAAACGCTAACATTTATGGTATTTAACCGATGGGGCGAAAAAGTTTTTGAAACAACAGATATAAACAAAGGTTGGGACGGAACGTACAAAGGACAGTTAATGAATACTGATGTTTTTGTTTACCGACTCGAAGGGAAAACACACGATGGAAAAGGGTTTAGTTTAAAAGGTAATATTACACTAGTTAGATAATTATGAAAATGAAACAAATTTCAAAAAATAAAGTTGCAGCAACCATTAGCGCTTTACTAATTAGTGCAATTGGTTATTCTCAGGATATTCATTTTTCACAATATGCTGAAGTGCAAAGTAGCATAAATCCTGCGTTAGCTGGTTCTATTTATAATACCAGAGCAATGGCTAATTATAGAACACAATGGGGCAGTGTTGCAAAATCTTACCAAACCATTGGATTTAGTTTTGAACAAACAATTGGTTTTAAAAAACTTAAAGGGAATTATCCAACTTTGTTTTTAAATATTTTTAGAGACCAAGCGGGTGATGCTAAATTAAGGAAATTAAATCCTAACATTGGATTATCTCAACATGTAAAAATTAATAAAAACTCTAAAATAGGCGTTGGTTTTCAAGGAGGTTTTATTTACAAAACAATAGATTTAACTAATTTACGTTGGGGAACACAATTTGACGAAGAGTCACTTTCGTATAACTCTAATTTACCAAATGGCGAAAATAACACGCCAAGAAGTGCAATTACAGGATATGATTTTGTGGTTGGCGCTAATTACAGTTATGCAAAAAGTGATAGATTTATAAGTTCTCGTGATGGAAATAAATTTAATGGAGGGTTTAGTTTAAATCATTTTACAATACCTAAAAATTCGTTTATACAAACAAACGAAAAATTATATACCCGAATTAATATACATGCAAATGCTGATATAGCAATTCCAAATTCTAAAAATGCGGTAATGCCAATGTTGTTAATTATGATGCAAGGAAAATCTCGCGAATTTATTGGAGGTGCATTATTTAAATTTATTTTAAATGACCAATCAACTTTCACTAAAAATAACAAGCCCAGTGCATTTGCAATTGGCGCTCAATACCGTTACCGCGATGCAATTATTCCATCAGCTTTATACCAATTTGATGCTTATAGTATTGGTTTATCTTACGATATAAATGTTTCTGCATTAACACCAGCAAGTAAACGATTTGGCGGTTTAGAAGTTATGCTTAGATATAATGTTTCGCCAGGGTACGGTAAAAACTTAGGGCGTTCAGATACAAAATCTTCGTATTAGTATTAACAATAAAAAATAATTGTTAATACTTATTTATTTTTTTAAGAAATTTAATTGTGCGAATGCTTAGCTTTCTGCTAACTTTACGTTTTAATCATTTAACACAATTTACTTAAAGCATGGCACTTTTTGATTTTCTTACACAAGATATTGCAATTGATTTAGGAACTGCAAATACAATTATTATTCATAACGATAAAGTTGTTGTTGACGAACCAAGTATTGTAGCGCAAGACAGAACAATACAAAGGATTATTGCTGTAGGCAAACAAGCGCAAATGATGCATGGTAAAACGCATGAAAACATTAAAACAATTAGACCATTAAAAGATGGTGTAATTGCTGATTTTCAGGCAGCAGAAGAAATGATTAAGGGTATGATTAAAATGATTAACCCTGGAAATAAATTTTTTAAACCGAGTTTAAGAATGGTAATTTGTATTCCAAGTGGAATTACCGAAGTTGAAAAACGTGCAGTAAGAGATAGTGCTGAACATGCAGGAGCAAAAGAAGTTTATATGATACACGAACCTATGGCGGCTGCAATTGGTATGGGTATTGATGTAGAAGAGCCAATGGGTAATATGATTATTGATATTGGTGGTGGTACAAGTGAAATTGCAGTTATTGCCTTAGGTGGAATTGTTTGTGATAAAAGTATAAGAATTGCAGGCGATGATTTTAATGCTAATATTGAAGAGTATATGCGTCGCCAGCATAATATTTTAATTGGAGAACGAAGCGCAGAAAGAGTAAAAATTGAAGTGGGTGCAGCTATGACAGAAATAGAAAACCCACCTGCAGATTTTGCTGTGCAAGGAAGAGATTTAATGAGTGGAATACCTAAAGAAGTATATATTTCTTATGTTGAAATTGCACATTGTTTAGATAAATCTATCGCAAAAATTGAAGAAGCGATTTTAAATGCATTAGAAATGACGCCTCCAGAACTAGCCGCAGATATTTACAGAAAAGGAATTTACATGGCAGGCGGAGGATCGTTATTACGAGGGTTAGATAAACGTATAAGTTTAAAAACAAAATTACCGGTTCACGTTTGTGAAGACCCTTTACGTGCTGTTGCAAGAGGCACAGGTATTGCGCTTAATAACGTAAATAAATTTCCTTTCTTGATTCGCTAATAGATTAAAATATATTAAGTGAAAAAACTTTTTGCTTTTATCTTAAAAAACAACTTTGTTGTTGTATTTATTTTAATGCAAATTTTTTGTTATTCTATTATGGTTAACCGTGAAGGTTTTCAAGGGTCAAAAATTTTAAATTCAAGTAATGCAGTTGCAGCTAATGTGTATCAAACTGCTTCTAACACGCAAGAGTATTTTTCGTTAAAGCAACAAAATCAAATTCTTTCGTTTGAAAATGCACAACTAAGAAATTTACTTAAATCAAACTACACAGCTATCCCTTTAAAATTATTTACAAAAAATGATACACTATACGAACAACAATATTCGTATTTAAGTGCAAAGGTTGTTAATGCTTCAGTTAACAGACGAAGAAATTATTTAACAATTAATATTGGTAAAAACCAAGGAGTTGATAGAGACATGGCTGTTATAGCCTCCAATGGAATAGTTGGCATAGTTACTGATGTAAGCGAACATTTTGCAAGTGTTATGAGTGTTTTACATAAAGATGTTAGAATAAATTGCCAGTTAAAAAAAGATGGAAGCTATGGACCATTAATATGGGATGGTAAAAATTACGAATACTGTAATTTAACTGATATTCCTACACATGCAAAAATTAAAAAAGGTGATACCGTAATAACAAGTGAATTATCAGGTATTTTCCCTGAAGGAATTATGGTTGGAACTATTGATAAATTTGAAAGAAAACAAAATGAACCTTTTTATACAGCTAAAGTAAAATTAAGTACAGATTTAAAAATTGTAAACTTTGTTTATGTAATAAAAAATAAATTTAAAACAGAGCGAGACTCTTTAGAAATAAATACACAAAAACAAATTGACGACTGAAATATTAAAATATTTATTTAAAATTATTACAATTATTTTAGTGCAAGTTTTAATTATTCAAAATTTGTATTTGAGTAATTATATTGTTCCTTACCCGTATGTTTTAGCAATTTTAATATTACCTTTTGAAACAAACAAATTACTGGTTTTAGTATATGGTTTATTAATTGGTTTAAGTATTGATTTGTTTAATAACACATCTGGCATACACGCAAGTGCAGCTTTATTAACTGCTTTTGCACGTTATTATATTTTAAAATATGTTTCTCCACGAGACGGGTATGATAAAGCAGTAAAACCAATTGTATATGATATGGGTTTAAAATGGTTTATTGTTTATGCAGGAAGTTTAATTCTTATCCATCATTTTTACTTTTTTTATTTTGAAGCATTTAGATTTACCGAATTTTTTAGAGTTTTGTCTAGAGTAATACTAAGTAGTGTTGTAACTTTTGGTTTTTGTTATTTATTTCAATATTTACTTTACCGCCAACCTAATAACAATGCCAAGTAATACAAATTTATCTAACCGAAAATTAGTAATAGGAGGTTTTTTTATACTCATAATTATAATTTACATTTTTAGGTTGTTTTACATTCAGGTTATTAATGATAAGTATAAAATACAAGCTCAAAATAATGCAATTCGTAAACTAACCGAATACCCAGTAAGAGGTGTGATTTACGATAGAAACGGGAAACTTTTAGTTTACAATGAAGCAAGTTACGATTTAATGGTAATTCCAAAAGAAGCTAAAAATTGTGATACATTAGGTTTGTGCGAAGTTTTAGAAATTACTAAAAATGAATTTTTAAAACGAATGAAAAAATCTTGTCAAGCACCAAATTCGCCTCGTAGACAAAGTATTTTTGAAAAACAAATGAGTGCAAGAACCTATGCCGCGCTTCAAGAAAAATTATACCGCTTTAAAGGGTTTTATGTACAAAAACGTGCAGTTAGAAAATATCCAAAACCAATTGCCGCACACTTGTTAGGATATGTAGGAGAGGTAAATAAAGAAAAAGCAAAAACAGATGCTTATTATAATGAAGGTGATTATATTGGAATTAGTGGAATTGAAAGAAGTTACGAAAACGAATTAAGAGGTGTTAAAGGTGTGCAATGCGCAATTACCAATGTACACAATAAAACTATTGGAAGTTATTTAGATGGTAAATTAGATACTTTAGCAATACCTGGCAAACCGTTATATTGTACAATTGATATTGTTTTACAGGAGTATGGAGAAAAATTATTAAAAAATAAAAAAGGTGCATGTGTTGCAATAGAGCCATCTACAGGAGAAATTTTAGCATTAATATCTTCACCTAGTTATGATCCTAATTTATTAGTAGGAGGAAAAGAACGCTCCAAAAATTTCACTAAACTTTATTACGACAGTTTAAATCTCCCATTATTTAATAGAGCATTAACTGCAATGTATCCTCCTGGTTCTATTTTTAAATTAATTGGTGCACTTATTGCTCAAAACGATGGATTAATAAATAGAAATACAGTTTATCCATGCGCAATGGGATATCCGCCAATGGGAGGTAAGCCAAAATGCCATGCTCATGGTGGAGGAAAAAATTTAGTTGGAAGTATAGCTACTTCATGCAATTCCTATTATAGCTATGTTTTTAGAGAAATTGTTGATCAAAAAAAATATCCAAAATTTATTGATGGCTATAACCATTGGCGCGAAATGGTTATGACTTTTGGACCAGGAACTAAACTTCATACAGATTTACCCTACGATAAACCCGGTAACGTTCCATCTGTTAAATATTACGATAAGGTTTTTGGTAAAAATGGTTGGCGAAGTAACACCATTGTTTCGTTAGGAATTGGCCAAGCCGAACTTTTATTAGTTCCATACCAAATGGCTAATGTTGTGGCTAGCATTGCTAATCGTGGTTTTTATTACACCCCGCATTGTATTAAAGGCATAGGAAATCAAAAATATTTAGACGATAAATTTAAAACAAAACATTATGTTGGAGTGCAAAACGCAGAAGCTTATCAAAATGTAATTGATGGTATGCAAGGTGCAATGGAGCCTGGGGGTACAGCTTTTACAAACAGAATAAAAGATATTATAGTTTGTGGAAAAACAGGTACTGCACAAAACCCAGGAGGTAAAGATCACTCTGTTTTTTTAGCTTTTGCACCTCGCGATAATCCAAAAATTGCAATTGCTTGTATTGTTGAAAATGCTGGTTTTGGTAATACTTGGGCTGCACCAGTTGTAACTTTAATGATTGAAAAATATTTAAAAGGCAAAACAGATAGAATTGATGTAGAGAAAAGAATTTTAGAAGCTGATTTAATAAATAACACTAATTTAATTGTACAAAAAGAACATCACTAAAAATTTAAATGTCACGTAAAGAAAATAGTTTGTTTTATGGTGTAGATGTTATTACAGTTATAACATACATGGTTTTAGTGTTTTTAGGTTGGTTAAATATTTATGCCGCTGTTTATAACGAAGATCATCAAAATATTTTTGATGTATCTCAAAAATACGGTAAGCAATTAATTTGGATAGGAACCGCTTTTGTTATTGCAATAAGTATTTTAATAATTGATGCTAATTTTTACACTGTTTTTGCTTATGGATTTTATGCTGTTTTAATTATTGCTAATATTTTAGTGGTTTTTTTAGGGAGAGAAATAAAGGGTAGTAAATCATGGTTTGGTGTTGGTGGTTTTGGTTTACAACCCGCCGAGTTTATGAAGTTTGCTGTTAATTTAGCATTGGCAAAATTTTTAAGTAATAGGCAAATTATAGTAAATCAACAATTCAGATTGAAATTAAAAGATTTAATTAAAAATTATAAAAACACTTTTTATGCTTTGTTTTTTATTGTATTGCCTTTAATTATTATTAAACAACTGCAAGACGAAACCGGTTTAGCGGTAGTAATGATTGCTTTTGTAATTGTGCTTTATAGAGAAGGTTTATCAGTTAATTTTTTAATTTTTGGTTTATTTACAGTTATTTTATTTGTTGTAACCTTAATTGTAACAAATATCTCATCAGTATTAATTACGTTAGGAATTATAGCATTAAGTGTTTTTTTATTTATTTCAAGAACTAAAAAAAATATAATTTTTGTTTTGTTGTTTTATGTTATTGCTACAAGTATTGTATTTACTACAAGCATAGTATATAACAAATTAGAACCTCATCAAAAAGATAGAATTGATATTTTATTACAAAAGAAAATTGATCCAAAAGGGAAAGGCTATAATGTAGAACAAAGTAAAATTGCAATTGGTAGTGGAGGCTTTTTAGGCAAAGGCTATTTACAAGGTACACAAACTAAATACGATTTTGTACCTGAACAAGATACCGATTTTATTTTTTGCACAGTAGGTGAGGAGTGGGGGTTTGTTGGAAGTATATTGGTTATTTTTTTAGAATTGTTTTTAATTTTAAGAGTAATTTTTTTAGCTGAACGTCAACGGTCAGATTTTAGTAGAATTTACGGTTACGGAGTGGCAGGAATTTTATTTTTTCATTTAGCGGTAAATATTGGTATGACAATTGGATTAGTGCCTGTAATAGGAATTCCTTTGCCTTTTTTTAGTTATGGTGGTTCTTCATTGTGGAGTTTTACAATTTTACTTTTTATATTTATTAAGTTAGATGCAAACCGTTTATTAATTTTAAGATAAAAATTACTACAATAAAAAAGCCCGATTTTATTCGGGCTTTTTTATTATCTTAAATACAGCATTTCTCTATATTTTGGTAATGGCCAGGTAGCATCATCTACAATGTTTTCAAGCTTATCAACGTTGTACCTTATGGTTTCAAAAAATGGTTTTACTTTTTCGCAATAAGCATGTGCTTGTTTTTTGGCACTATCTAAATTATTTGCTTTTTTACGTTCTTCAGTCATATCATCTGCAGCTTTTTTAATAATAGATACGCGTTCACTAATTTCTTTTATTAATTCAATTTGTGTACCAGCCCCTTTTTTAAAATCAACAGAACTTAAAATATTTTTTAATCCTACTACATTATCCGTTAATATTTTTTGATAGCTTAATGCACTTGGTAAAATTTGATTGTTAACCATATCAGCAATAATTCTACTTTCAATTTGTATTTTTTTAGTATAAGTTTCTAATGCAATCTCATAACGCGCTTCTTGTTCGCGGTGATTTAAAATACCCAAGTCTTCAAAAAGATTTAAAGATTTTTTGGTAATCATTGCTTCTAAAGCGCCCGGTGTTGTAGGAATGTTGTTTAATCCTCTTTTTTTGGCTTCAGCTTTCCAAGCATCTCCGTAACCATTTCCTTCAAATCTAATTTTTTTACTTTCGCTTATATAATTTTTTAAAACATGAAAAATAGCATCATCTTTATCTATCTTTTTAGCAATCATGGCATCAACATCTTTTTTAAATTTATTTAATTGCTCTGCCATTATTGAGTTTAAAACGGTCATTGGCCATCCACAATTTGCTGATGATCCAACTGCTCTAAATTCAAATTTATTGCCTGTAAACGCAAAAGGACTTGTTCTGTTTCTATCAGTATTATCTAATAAAATATCAGGTATTTTACCTATGTTTAATTTTAATGCAGTTTTTTCTTCGGGCGATAATTTACCAGCGTGTACTGCTTTTTCTAGTTCATCTAAAACATTTGAAAGCTGTTCGCCTAAAAACACACTCATAATTGCTGGAGGCGCTTCGTTTGCACCTAACCTATGATCGTTGTTTGCCGATGCTATTGATGCGCGCATTAAATCTGCATGATCATGAACTGCTTTAATTGTATTAACAAAAAAGGTTAAGAATTGTAAATTTGTTTTTGGTGTTTTACCAGGAGATAATAAGTTTTTACCTGTATTTGTTGCTAAACTCCAATTATTATGTTTACCGCTTCCATTAACACCTGCATATGGTTTTTCGTGTAGTAACACTCTAAAGTTATGGCGTATAGCAACTTTTTCCATAATATCCATTAATAATATATTATGGTCAACTGCTAAATTTGCCTCTTCAAAAATTGGTGCGCACTCAAATTGCGCTGGTGCAACTTCGTTATGGCGTGTACGCACTGGTATTCCTAAAAGATGAGATTCGTATTCAAAGTCACGCATAAATGCCGCAACGCGCTCTGGTATTGAACCCCAATAATGATCTTCTAATTGTTGACCCTTAGCAGGAGCATGACCAAACAAAGTTCTGCCTGTTTGTTGTAAATCGTATCTAATGTTGTATAAAGCAGCATCAATTAAAAAATATTCTTGTTCCCATCCTAAAGTTGCAATTACTTTAGTTACATTTTTATCAAAATAATTTGTACAAACATCGGTTGCGGCTTTATCTAAAGCGCTTAACGATTTTAATAAAGGAGTTTTAAAATCTAAACTTTCGCCTGTGTATGAAATAAAAATTGTAGGTATGCAAAGTGTATCACCCCAAATAAATGCTGGTGATGTAGGGTCCCATGCGGTATAACCTCTTGCCTCAAAAGTGTTGCGTATTCCTCCATTAGGAAAAGAAGATGCATCAGGCTCTTGTTGCACTAAAGCATTTCCACTAAAGCGTTCTATTGCACGCCCACCTTCAATTGGTTCAAAAAAACCATCATGTTTTTCGGCTGTTGTACCACTTAATGGTTGAAACCAGTGAGTATAATGAGTTACACCGTGGCTTTGCGCCCAAGCTTTCATACATGCTGCAATTTGATCAGCAACTTTTCTATCAACCGTTGTTCCTTCATTCATGCTTTGTTGAATGCTTTTATAAGCTTCTTCGCTTAAAAACTCGCGCATGGCATCGTTTCCAAAAACTTTACTTCCGTAATATTGCGAAACTTGTTGATTTTGGTTTTTTTTGAATTCTACAGGTGTTCTCTTTATAACATCCTGTAGGGCTAAAATTCGTCTTGTATTCATTATTTTATGTTTTTAGGGGGGGTAAATGATAAAAAAGTGTATTTTTTTGTAAAAGTAATTCAAAAAATGGGGGGGTGCAAGAAAAAAATGCACTTTTTTTTAAAATTCAATATTTTTTTAAACCCATTAATTAAAATTTAATAATTTTGAAAAATGATAAATGTTGCTGTTTTTGCAAGTGGCGAAGGAACAAATGCCGAAAATCTTTTTAATTATTTTGCTAATGATACCCGCATTAAATTTAAGTTGGTTGTTACAAATAACCCAAATGCTGGTGTTATTGCTCGGGCAGAACGATTTAAAAAAAATGTTCATATTGTTAGTAAAACAGCTTTAAACGAATATACAAGTCAACTAATAGAGTTTTTAAAAGTTGAAAAAATAGATTTAATTGTACTTGCTGGCTTTTTATTAAAAATACCCGAAGATTTTGTTAAAGCTTTTCCAAATAAAATTATAAATATTCACCCTTCTCTGTTGCCAAAATATGGGGGTAAAGGTATGTACGGGCATTATGTGCATGAGGCTGTTATTAATGCTCGAGAAAAAGAATCGGGGATAACAATACATTATGTTAATGAAGCTTACGATGAAGGTAAAATTATTTTACAAGTAAAATGTGAAATAATAGACACAGATACTCCAGAAACTTTAAGCAAAAAGATAAGAAATTTAGAATTTGAAAATTTGCCTAAAGTAATCGAAAAATTTTTATCTTAATTCTAATTCTTTTTCTTGACCATTATCAATTAAACTGGGCATAGGGCTTGCTTCCATTGTTTCTGGTTTAGTTTTATTTCTTGTGCCCATTTGGTTTAATTTTGGCTCTAACGAACTTTTTCTTAAATAAACCTCTTTAGTTTCGCCGTTAAATACGTATTCTAATTTAATAAAGTAAATAGTTTCGCCTGTTTTTGAATATTTTATATTTTTTGATGTTGTAGCAACTGGTGTAGTTTTAATACTAGGCGATGGGTATAAACTTTCGCCAGAAGGAATATTGATTGAATTATTAATGTTTGTTGTATTTGTGTTTTCTGTTTTATTAATGGCAACGTTAACCGTTGGGGTTGAACTAATTTGTAAAGTTGGCGTTGTTACTATTGTAGAGCTTAAAATTGATAAACTATCTTGTGCAATTGTATCTTTTTTAACTGCTGCAGCAACTAATTTTGGTTTGTAATTGCTTGCTCTATTACTTGAGTTTATAAATTGTTTACTTGTTTTAATTTTTGTTTCTACTTTTTTCTTAGTTGTATTAATACTTATAAAATTAAAAAGTAAAAACGAAAATGCAATAATTACAGAACCAAAAATTAAAGGCAAAACCACATTTTTATTTATTGAAAATTTTATGGTTTTAAAGGCAGACTCAATTTTACTATTTTTAGGGGCTTGGTTACGGTGAGTTTCATAACGTTGCCACGCATCATTATCTAACGTTGCTTTTTGGTTAAGCATTTTTTGCCGAAGTGCTTTTTCGTCTATTTCATAATTAAAATGACTGCTCATGTTGTTTCATTTCTTTTAAGTTTTTTTCAATACCTTTTTGCAAGTTATACCTAGCTTTTTCTAAATTACTTTTAACTGTATGTTCATTGGCTTCTAAAAGTTCGGCAGATTCTTGCAAATTAAAACCATCTATTATATGCAAATTAAATATTAATCTTTGCGAAGGAACTAATTGTTGTATACTTTTTATTAGCAAATCGTTGTTAATGTTGTTATAGTCAATTATAGAAACGTCTTCAAAAAGATTATAATTTTTTGCGCTTGGTGTATTTGCATACACTGTACTAGCCACATAATATTCGCTTCTTATACTTTTAACTAATTCAATGCATGTTTGTATCGTTTTTGTACTAATATTTTGGTCAAATTGTGTTTGATTTAAGTTTTTTGAATTTGAAATTTCGTTAAAAATACTATCAAAACTAGCATTTGTAGCTAAGTTAGCTTGCGCTTTATTTTTACAATACCTTATGCATATAGAGAATACTTTTGGGTAGTACTCTTCAAAAACATGCCTAATGGCTTCTTTATCTTGTTTTTGAATGGCCGATATTGTATCAGCAGATAACATAGTTTAGTAATATTTGTACATTTTTAACGAGCAAATGCGTTAAAGGTTGCATTTTTACTCATTTTTAGTTTAAAAAACAGTTAGTTTTCTTATTTCTCTTAAAAAATATATTTTACAATTGCAACTCATATTAATACTTTTTTTTGCTTTTTTATTATTAACTTGTAAATCAATACTATTAGCGTTTATCAACAATCCGGTGTGAATTTAACTTGTTTAAAACTTCACATAAGTGTTAATTCATTTGTTGTTCTTTTCCAAGCAATTTTACATTTATTTGCAATAACTGAAATTGTTATACTAACTAATTTAAATAAAGTACAAAATTATGACAAACGAACCAATATTAGCCGAAAACAAAGATAGATTTGTTTTATTTCCTATTAAATATAAAGATATTTGGGATTTTTATAAAAAATCAGAAGCCAGTTTTTGGACGGCAGAAGAAATTGATTTAGCGGCTGATATTAACGATTGGAATAATAAATTAAATGATAATGAGCGTCATTTCATTAAACACGTTTTAGCTTTTTTTGCAGCAAGCGATGGTATAGTTAACGAAAATTTAGCAATTAACTTTTTAAACGAGGTGCAATACCCCGAAGCTCGTTGTTTCTACGGCTTTCAAATTATGATGGAAAACATCCATTCAGAAACTTACTCTTTATTAATAGATACTTATATTAAAGACCCTATAGAAAAAGATAAATTATTACATGCAGTAGATACAGTGCCTTGTGTTGGCGAAAAAGCTGAGTGGGCATTACGTTGGATTAGTAACGGTAGTTTTGCAGAAAGATTAATTGCATTTGCAGCAGTTGAAGGTATTTTCTTTTCAGGTTCTTTTTGCTCAATTTTTTGGCTAAAAAAACGTGGTTTAATGCCAGGTCTATCGTTTAGTAACGAATTAATTAGCAGAGATGAAGGTATGCATTGCGATTTTGCATGTTTAATTTATACTAACTATTTAAAAAATCAATTACCTAAAGAGCAAGTAACTCAAATTATTACAGATGCCGTAAATATTGAGAAAAAATTTGTTGTAGATGCAATTCCTGTAAAATTAATAGGAATGAACTCAGACTTAATGTGTCAATACATTGAGTTTTGTGCGGATAGACTTTTAGTTGCATTAGGTTGCAATAAATTTTATAACGCAGCCAACCCATTCGATTTTATGGAAATGATATCGTTGCAAGGTAAAACTAACTTTTTTGAAAAACGAGTTGGCGAATACCAAAAAGCAGGCGTAATGGGCAAATCAGAACAAAGTAACGTTTTTAAATTAGACGAAGACTTTTAGTAAGAAAAAAACAAACATTTATCGGTTATTAATAATAATTGAACAAGTTTAGCAACTTGTATAGGGAAATTAACCCCTCAAAATTAAAAATAGCCTTTAAAACTAAGTAAACAATTAATTGTTAATAGAAAAAATTAAAATAAAAATAAAAGTTTAAAATCGATAGTATCTTGTATCCTCAATAAGCTACTAAAGTATAATCTAAAAAAACCTTGGCAATATGTTCGTAATTAAAAGAGATGGAACTAAAGAATCGGTAAAATTTGATAAAATTACCGCACGCATTCAAAAATTAAGCTATGGCTTAGATCCAACACACGTTGACCCCATTCAAGTAGCTAAAAAAGTTATTGATGGAGTTTATGATGGTGTAACAACTATTGAGTTAGATAACCTTGCCGCTGAAACCGCTGCTTCTTTAACTGTTCGCCACCCTGATTATGCGCAGTTAGCTTCTCGTATTGCAGTAAGTAATTTACATAAAAACACAATTAAAAGTTTTTCAAAAACAGTTGAAGAGCTATATAATTATATCGATCCTAAAACAAACTTACGTGCAGCTTTAATAGCTGATGATGTGTATGAAATTGTTATGAATAATGCGCACATCTTAGATTCATCAATTATTTACGATAGAGATTTTGGTTACGATTATTTTGGTTTTAAAACCTTAGAGCGTTCCTACCTTTTAAAAATGAACGGTAAAGTTGCTGAACGTCCGCAACACATGATTATGCGTGTAGCTGTAGGAATTCATAAAAGCGATATTGAAAGTGCATTAAAAACATATAATTTAATGAGCGAGCGTTGGTTTACACATGCTACGCCAACATTATTTAATGCTGGTACTCCAAAACCACAAATGAGTAGTTGTTTTTTATTACAAATAAAAGATGATAGTATTGATGGAATTTATGATACATTAAAACAATGTGCTAAAATTTCTCAAAGCGCTGGTGGTATTGGTATAAGCATACATAATGTTAGAGCTACTGGTTCTTATATAAAAGGTACAAATGGCACAAGTAATGGTATTTTACCAATGCTAAAAGTTTATAACGAAACCGCTCGTTATGTTGATCAAGGTGGAGGAAAACGAAAAGGTTCTATAGCTGTTTACCTTGAGCCATGGCATGCCGATATTATGGAGTTTCTAGATTTAAGGAAAAACCATGGTAAAGAAGAAATGCGTGCGCGCGATTTATTTACAGCTTTGTGGATACCTGATTTATTTATGAAACGTGTAGAGCAAGAAGGAACTTGGAGTTTAATGTGCCCTAACGAATGCCCAGGTTTAAGCGATTGCCATAGCGAAGCTTTTGAAAAATTATATACAAGTTACGAAGAACAAGGTAAATTCCGTAAACAAATTCCTGCACGCGATTTATGGGCAGAAATAATTGCAGCACAAATAGAAACAGGTAACCCATACATGTTGTTTAAAGATGCTGCAAACAGCAAATCTAACCAACAAAATTTAGGTACAATTAAATCAAGTAACTTATGCACCGAAATTATTGAGTACACAAGTGCTGATGAGGTTGCAGTTTGTAATTTAGCTTCAATAGCATTACCTCGTTTTGTTGATGAA
Source organism: Bacteroidota bacterium (assembly GCA_020162035.1). GTDB lineage: Bacteria > Bacteroidota > Bacteroidia > B-17B0 > Aurantibacillaceae > Aurantibacillus. The sequence goes on from JAIUNM010000003.1 coordinate 138,562, forward strand.
AAAACAGGAACTTTTGATCATAATAAATTATTTGAAATTACTTACGTTGCAACCAAAAATTTAAATAAAATAATTGATAGAAATTATTATCCAATTCCTGAAGCGCGCAATAGCAATATGCGTCATCGCCCAATTGGTTTAGGTGTGCAAGGTTTAGCAGATGCTTTTATTTTAATGCGTTATCCTTTTGAAAGCGAAGAAGCTAAACAATTAAATTCAGAAATTTTTGAAACAATATATTTTGCAGCACTAACCGCTAGTAAAGATTTAGCTAAAATAGAAGGCGCATACGAAAGTTACGAAGGTTCACCAATTAGCAAAGGTATTTTCCAACAAGATATGTGGAATGTTAAACCAAGTAACCGTTGGGAATGGGATATTTTAAAAGAAGAAATTTTAAAATATGGTGTTCGTAATAGCTTATTATTGGCTCCAATGCCAACTGCAAGCACATCTCAAATTTTAGGTAATAACGAATGTTTTGAACCATACACAAGTAACATTTACACGCGTCGCGTGTTAAGCGGAGAGTTTGTAGTTGTAAACAAACATTTATTACGTGATTTAGTAAAACTTGGAATTTGGAACGATGGCTTAAAAAATAAAATTATAGCAGCTAACGGTTCAGTTCAAAACATTGCCGAAATACCAGCTAATATTAAAGAATTGTACAAAACCGTTTGGGAAATTAAACAACGTACAATAATTGATATGGCCGCTGATAGAGGAGCTTATATCGATCAAAGTCAATCGTTAAACTTATTTATACAAGATGCTAATTTTGCAAAAATGAGTAGTGCCCATTTTTATGCCTGGAAAAAAGGCTTAAAAACTGGTATGTATTACCTACGCACAAAATCGGCTGCAGATGCAATTAAATTTACAGTTGACCAAAATGCGTTGCAACAACCAGCTATTTTAGGTAACGAAGATTCACTATTAATGGAAAGAGGACAAGCACACTTATTAAGTTTTGAAGAACAACAAGCTCAATTAGCTTGCAGTTTAGACAACCCAGACGCTTGCGAAGCTTGCGGAAGTTAATAAAAATTTAAATTAGTTTAAAAACCTCTCAGTTTTGAGAGGTTTTTTTATGTCCGAATTATTTCACATTTTTTAAAATGAAAATTGCAATAAAAAAATTATATTTACTTAAAATTAATAACAATGGGATTATTTGATAAAATTAAAAATGAATTTATCGACATCATTGAATGGGTTGATGATTCGAAAGATACAATGGTTTGGAAATTTCCACGCTATCAAAATGAAATTAAAAATGGCGCTAAACTTACTGTTCGCGAAAGTCAAGTTGCTGTTTTTATGAATCAAGGCCAAATTGCCGACGTTTTTCAGCCAGGCATGCATACTTTAAGCACAGCAAATATGCCTATTTTATCAACGTTGCAAGGTTGGAAGTATGGGTTTAATTCGCCATTTAAAGTTGATGTGTTTTTTGTTAATACTAAACAATTTATAGATCAAAAATGGGGCACAAAAAATCCAATAACTTTAAGCGATAATCGTTTTGGTTTTATTGAATTACGCAGCTTTGGTTCGTTTGCATTTAGAGTTACTGATGCAGGTAAATTTATTAAAGAAATTGCAGGCACAAACGAAAACTATAATACTGAAGATGTTGCAGAGCAATTACGAAGCATGATTGTAACAAAGTTTACAGATGCGGTAGGTGAAGGTAATATCCCTGTAGAAAAATTTGCAGCAAATTTAGATGAACTATCAAAATTAGGACAAGATAAATTAAACACAGATTTTTTAGAATATGGTTTAACAATAACTAAATTTTTAGTAGAAAATGTTAGTATGCCAGAAGAATTGAAAAAAGAAATTTTCAATTACTCGCGTTTAAATGCTCTTGATATGAATAAATTGGCTCAATTTAATACAGCAAATGCAATTAAAGATGCAGCTAATAATCAAGGCTTAGGAGGAGCAGGTATTGGCATGGGAGTTGGTATGGGCATGGGTAATATGATGACCAATATGTTCAATCAAACAGGAATGATGAACCAGCAAAATAATTCAGTTCCACCACCGCCACCAATGTTACAATTTCATGTTGTAGTTGCTGGTGCGCAAGCTGGTCCATTTAATTTACAACAGTTACAAGCTATGGCTACAAGTGGCCAATTAACAAAAGCTACAATGGTATGGAAAGCAGGTATGGCAAATTGGGCTGCGGCAGAATCTCAACCCGAGTTGGCGGCCATATTTAATAGTGTGCCTCCGCCTCCGCCACCACCAGTTGGATAATTAAAATATAAAGCCTAAATTCGTTTAGGCTTTTTTATTTTAATTGTATCAATAAAAAAAATTACATAGAAAATGATTCCTTTAGTGTGGAATTAGTAAATAATAGTTATTATCAATTAATTATTAAAGGACACGTTTTTTTTACAATAGACCATTTAAAACAATTTGTAGATATACAAAAACAATTAGGTGAGCAAAAATTACCGGTTTTAGTAATAACAAACATAGGGTCAGATACAGACATAGAATTTTTACACGACCTTGCAAAAAAAGAAACACAACCTTATACGTTAGCAACAGCATTTGTGCTAAAATCTTTACCACAAAAAATATTAGCATCAATGTATTTAAAAATAATAAAACCTCAAATTCCAACACGGTTTTTTAAATCAGAAAAAGAAGCTTTAACTTGGTTGTATCAAGAATTTAAAGTTAAACCTTAGTTTCTTCAATTCCTTTTAATAAATTAAAAACTTTCTTATCAATAATTAAACTAATACTATCATCGGTTGTAGTATTTAAATCTATCCATTTTAATTTTTGGTCGCTGTTTTGTGAGTTTAAAGAAAACTTGCCTTTTAATTCCTTTGGTTTAATTAAGTAATAAATACTAATTATTTGTTGGTTTTTATTTGAAAGACTTTCAACAAAAAAATCGGTTGTGTAAAAATGTCTTAGTATTTCAATTTCAATTCCTAACTCTTCAATAAATTCTCGTTTTAAACAATCAATTAATCCCTCGCCATATTCAAGGCCACCACCAATAAACTTAGTTATTGTTTTCCCATTAAATTTTTCGTCAGATACAAGTATAAATGAGTCAAATTGAATAATTCCGTAAACACGAATATTAAATTTTTTCATAAATAAAATGGTGTTAGGTTTTACGTACAAATTTAAAATTTCTTATGATTTATAGTGCAAACATTATTTGTATATTCGTACTCGCTTTTTATGAGCAAAAACTTAGTAATAATTCCAACCTACAACGAAATTGAAAACATAGAAAATATGGTAAGAAAAGTATTTTCTTTACCAAAAGAATTTGACTTGTTAATTGTTGACGATGGAAGCCCTGATGGTACTGCTACTAAAGTTAAAGAACTTCAAAAAGAATTTAAAACATTGTTTATTGAAGAAAGAAAAGGCAAACAAGGCTTAGGTACAGCATACATACACGGTTTTAGATGGGCATTACAACGTGATTATGAATTTGTTTTTGAAATGGATTGCGACTTTAGCCATAATCCAGAAGATTTAATAAGGCTTTTAAATGCTTGTGAAAATGGAGCAGATGTTGCAGTAGGGTCTAGATATGTAAAAGGAGGTAATGTAAGTAATTGGGATAGAAAACGTATTTTACTAAGTTATTTTGCAAGTTTATATGTTCGTTTTATTTTGTGGTTTAACGTTAAAGATACAACGGCGGGTTTTAAATGTTATAAACGAAAAGTATTACAAACTATTAAATTAGAAAACATAAAATTTATGGGATATGCATTTCAAATTGAAATGAAATATACTGCATTTAAAATGGGTTTTAAAATTGTTGAGGTACCAATTACTTTTGTTGATAGAGTTTTAGGTACTAGCAAAATGAGTACAAAAATATTTAAAGAAGCCTTTTTAGGTGTATTACAAATGAGATTTAAAAAAATATAATAATGATAAGAACTATTATTTTAGCCGGATTAATTAGCCCGGTTTTTGGACAAACAGAAAAACATTTAAAAAATTTAAAACAGTTAACTTTTGGTGGCGATAATGCAGAAGCTTATTTTTCTCCAAACGATCAATTTGTTTCATTTCAAAGTAATAACGCAAAGTGGGGTTTAAAATGCGATCAGATTTTTACTTTAGATATTGATAAAGCAAAAAAAGATTCAACTTATAAGCCAAATTTAATAAGCACAGGAAAAGGAAGAACTACGTGTAGTTTTGTAATGCCAAACAATAAAGATGTTTTGTATGCAAGTACACATTTAGCAGGAGATAGTTGTCCGCCAGCACCTGAAACAAGCGGAAGATATTTATGGGCAGTTTACAATTCATTTGATGTTTTTGTTGCAAACCCAAAAGGAAAAATAATTAAACAATTAACCAATGCAAAGGGTTATGATGCAGAAGCAACAATATCGCCTAAAGGAGATAAAATTGTATTTACCAGCGATAGAAGTGGCGATTTAGAATTATGGACAATGGACATTGACGGAAAAAATCAAAAACAAATTACGTTTGGTTTAGGTTACGATGGAGGTGCATTTTTTTCGCCAGATGGAAAAAAACTTGTATTTAGAGCTTCTCGTCCAACAACCGAAGCAGAACAAACCGACTATAAAGATTTACTAAAAAAAGGATTAGTTGCCCCAACAAATATGGAAATTTACACTTGTAATGTTGATGGAAGCGATTTAAAACAAATAACAAAATTAGGTAAAGCTAATTGGGCACCTTATTATCATCCATCTGGTAAAAAAATAATTTTTTCGAGTAACCATCACAGTAAAAAAGGATATGATTTTCAATTATACATGATAAATGAAGATGGTACTGGATTAGAACAAATAACTTCAGAAAGTATGTTTAATGCTTTTCCTATGTTTAGTTATGATGGTAAAAAATTAATTTTTAGTAGCAATCGTAACAATGGAGGAACAAGAGATACCAATTTATTTATTGCTGATTGGGAAGATTAATAGTGGCTAAAACCATAGATATAAATATTAAAATTGATGTATTTAACTCTTTAAATGAGTTAAGTGAAACAGAAAAATTGCTTTGCATTAAAGCAAAAGAAATATTAAATAATGCTTACGCACCGTATTCAAACTTTAAAGTAGGGGCTGCATTATTGTTAGAAAATGGAGAAATTATAACAGGAACAAATCAAGAAAATATTGCCTATCCAAGTGGTACTTGTGCCGAAAGAACAGCAATTTTTTATGCATCAACTCAATTTCCGGGCATAACAATCAAAGCAATTGCAGTTACCGCTAAAAGCGAATCTTCAATTTTTACAATTAACAAGCCCGTATCGCCATGTGGTGCTTGTAGGCAAGTAATTGCTGAATATGAACAAAAACAAAACCAAGCCATTAAAATATTTATGATTGGCCATAATGATACAGTTTACCAATGCCAATCAATTAACGACTTACTGCCTTTAATGTTTAATAAATAAATTTATGTTTTTAAATATTAATTTAATTACAGATAATGGTTGGAAAACTGTATTAGAAAAATATTTTGAATCAGAAGAGTTTTTAAAATTAAATTTATTTTTAACCGAACGGGAAAAAAATAAAGAGATAATATTCCCTCCAAAATTAGAAATTTTTAATGCTTTAAATTTAACGCCATTAAATAAGGTAAAAGTTGTAATATTAGGTCAAGATCCTTATCATAAAAAAGGCCAAGCGCATGGATTATGTTTTTCTGTAAATAAAAATATAATTGTACCTCCATCTTTAAAAAGTGTGTATAAAAAATTAAATAAAGATGTTGGATTTAAAACACCCGACCATGGCTGTTTAATTAATTGGGCAAACCAAGGTATTTTATTATTAAACACAATTTTAACGGTAGAAGAAGGTTGCCCAGCCGCACATAAAAACAAAGGCTGGGAAGAGTTAACAGATTTTATTTTACAATACATCATAGAAAATAAAAAAAACATAGTTTTTTTGTTATGGGGAAATTTTGCAAAACAAAAAAAAGAATTATTTAAAAATAATTTAACTAATCATAAAATTATGGAAGCAGCACATCCTGCACCTCCTTATTCACATACTAAATTTTTAAACGAATCAGAATCGTTTGCAAATGTAAATAAGTATTTAGTAGAGCATCAAATTAAACCTATAAATTGGGAATTAGACGAAATTGCGCCTAGGTTATTTTAAACAATTGAAATACAAGCACTTAAATTTTGATTTTTTCCAACTATTTACTAACTTTATTCGTATTAAACAATAAAACAATTTTGTTTTTATGAATATTCAGCCAGAGCTTATAAAGTTATGCTTGCAAAAAAATCGCAAGGCTGAGTATGATTTGTATAAAATAACATACAGTTACCTAATGAGTATTTGTATGCGTTATAGCAAAAGTAAAGATATAGCAGCAGAATCATTAAACATTGGTTTTTTAAAAATACTAACTAATTTAAAATCATATAATACTCAAATTCCTTTTAAAATGTGGATTAGGCGTATTATGATTAATACACTTATAGACGAATACAGAAAACAAAAACGTGAAAAAGAACATGTATCTTATGTAGAAACGTATTATGATAGTTCAGATTTTTCTGATGTTAACGAGGCTATGAGTAATTTTAATGTTGCTCAAATTTATAAACTTATAGATGAGTTGCCACCATCAACCAAAGAAGTATTTAATTTATACGTTATAGATGGCTACAGCCATAAAGAAATTGGAGAATTATTGAATATTAGTGAGGGTACAAGTAAATGGCATTTGAGTGAAGCAAGACAAAAATTAAAAAACAAAATAGAAGAAAAACTTTTTATTAAAGTAGCATAAATGAAAACAAACGAGTTTGATGAAATAATTAAAAATAAAGTTAACGAAGCTAACTTTGAGTTTAATCCAGAACATTGGGAAAAAGCGGCACAGTTAATTGATACTGAACGTGCAGTTTTAAAAAATTCAACTAAAAATAATTTTAAATATTATATTGGAATTATTATTGCTTTTTTATGTTTGATTGGTGTATATTCATTTTATAACATTTCAATAAACACTTCAAATACAAAATCAAACAAAACTAAAGAACTTGCAAAAAACAATCAACTATTAGCAATTAATACAATTGATAGTAAAATTGGTCAAACTGAAAATAATAACAGAGAACAAATTTTAAATGAATTAAAAGAAGAGAAATCTAACATTACTAATAATTCTACTAGTAACGAACAAAACACATTAAGCAATGCATCAAATTTAAAAAAATTAAAAAACAATTTTGCAAATACCAATAATCAAAATGAAATTAAGTATAAAACTGAAAATGAATCTAGCTCAAAATTTATCCAATCTAATTCAAATCAAAAATTCAATTCAGAGAATGAAGAAAGTTTAAACAAAACTAAAAACAATCAAATTTATTCTAATTCTTCTTCAGAAAATGTTTTATCGTTAGTTAACGATTCAAGTATTAAAGATAATAATGAGTCTCAAGAAGATAAAATTGCAATTGTGCTTCCTACTATTTATCCTAATTTTTCTTCATTTTCAACTTTAAATATAGATGTTGATGATAATCTTTTAAGAACCGATTATACACCAACTAAAAAAGATGATGAATATTATAGAGATAAAAAACAAAAAAAACAGTTTTTAAATGTTGAAGCAAACGTATTATACAATTATGGCTGGAGCCATTTAAATCAAAAAAAAGCCAATGCATTTAATTATAATTTAGGTTTAAATTATGGATTTTATTTATCGCGTAAATTAAGTGCAAGTTTTGGAGCACATTGTTTTAGTGTTAGAAATGTAAATCAAACAATTTTTAGCGATACTTTATCTGATTTTAAATTTGGTGTAAAAAGTTCAACTAGCGAAATAATAAATAACCATTTAATGTATTTAACAATACCATTACAAATAAATTATCATATAAACACTAAAAATTATTTAAGTGCAGGTGTAAATATTGGTACAAAAATTTATAGTAAAAATTCAATTGTAACGTCATCTTATATTGGTGAAGATATACAATCAACAAATATTGAAAAAAATAATTTTAATTATTATAACGTTGCAGATAGAAACATAATGCTTGAAGCTTCATACAGTACAAATGTTACAAAAAAACTATGGATAAAAGCTGGGGTTTATTACAGTGTTAACGATTTATTTAAGCAAGTTAATGGCATTCAAAATTTAAAAGGTTTAAACATTGGAATTAAGTATGAAATATTTGATAAATAAGAGGAATAGTTTTTATGTGTTAGCTTTAATTTTATTTAATGCTTGTATAAAAAAACAACTTCCTAAAAATGATACAGAAGGAGCTAACCCTGTTTTTTACATGAAAGCGTTAGTTAACAATTTGCCTGTAAGTTTAGAAGCAGGTAAAAATAATTTATACATGTTTGCCGATTGGAGTTACAATAGCTTTGATAGTATTTATAGTTTTGTTGGAACTCTTCAACAAAAAAATTGCGTTAGCAATTGTGGTTACTCAATGCGATTATTAATTAATAACAATGTTTCATTAGCGCCTGGCCAATCTCCTAATGTTAATTCAAGTATATCAAGCTCTACTTATTCTTTTCAGTTACCACAAACAAATACAATTTATGATTGTATTTTTACTTCTAATTCTCCCTTTTCGCCTTATAATGTTTGGACGTTTAATGATGGAAGTAGTTTAAATGGTTTGTATGCCCAAAAACAATTTTTATCTGGCACTACACAAACAGTTAATTTAAAAGCTAATAATGCTACTTGTATGTTTAATGTGTTTAATGTTTACAAAATTGGCTCGCCATTACAAGTAAGCGTATGGGGCAATAAAGATACAGCTCAAGCTAGTAGCACTTTTAATTTTAATTCATCATTTATAGGCACATCGTCTGTTACCTGCTTGTGGGATTTTGGAGATGGAACATCGAGCACTCAACAAAATCCTACACATACATATTTTAATTTTGGGTATTATTTAACAAAATTAACTGTAAAAAGTAATTCTGATACTGCAGTTTGTTATTATAGAGCTGCCGTTGTTAATGGGCAACCATGTAATGCAAATATTACAGCAAGTATGACGCAAATTTCACCTTTAAAACCTTTTTCAAAAGTAATTATTGAAATTACTGATGATAATGGAAAAACATACTCAAGCGCGAACATATTACAAATGAATGATAGTTTTACAATTACTTCGGTTGAAGATTACGAAACAGCCGACAGTGGTGTTAAAACAAAAAAAGTAAAATTTAATTTTAATTGTAAAGTTAAATCGGGTAACGATATTTTAGACATAAAAAATGGTGAAGCTGTATTTGCCGTAGGTTATAACTAAAAAACTATTTAATTATTTTAAACTCGTTTGGTAAATAATTATTAGTTCTATTTGGTAAAATTTTACACCATCCAATTCCAAAATTTTTAAATGTTAGTAGTGTTAAACCTTTGGTATTTGTTGAAAGATTTAAATTTTCTTTTTTTAAATAATTAATACTTTCAGTTAATTCTAAATCTACTTTATTTAAGTTACTATTTAAATAGTTTGATAAAGCCAATTCATGATGAGGAATTAAATCTTTACCTTTAATTTCGCCAATGCATGTACCAGCTTTTTTTAAGTAAAAATTAGTTGAGTGGGCATTTATAAAATCAATTACTTTATCAGTACTAAAGTAAAATAAATGATTTAATTTAAAAGTTGAAAAATTTGGTGATACAAAATCGTTTAATAATTTTCTTTCATTATTTGTAGGAATACACAAATTATTTTTTTTGTTTTTGCTAGTTGAAAAAATAGTTTCTTCTTTTTTTTGAAATATACATATATAAAAACCTTCACTATTAGTAAGGTGTGGGTAAAACCTATATCCTAATTCAGATTGTGTAATTCCCCATTCTATCGGGACGTTTAATTTTATTTCTTCAAAATCAAATTCTGTTACTAACCATTTACTAATTTGTTCATTTTCTTCAATAGAATAGGAACAAGTACTATAAATTAAATAACCACCAGGTTTAATGCATTCAATTAAATTAGAAATAATCTCTTTTTGTCTAATGCTACAATCTGTAACCGCTTTCTCACTCCAATGTTCTATGGCGTCATGTTGTTTTCTAAATAAACCACTTCCACTACAGGGCGCATCAACTAAAACTAAATCAAAAAATTGTTGTAATTTTTTAAATTTATTTGTTTCAGAATTTGTTACAATAGTATTGCAAGTACCCCATTTACTTAAATTGTAGCTTAAAATTTCTGCCCTTGATTTTGTAAATTCATTACTTATTAATAAACTGTTTTCAGCTAAATAGCTATTTATCAAAGTGCTTTTACCACCTGGAGCAGCACAAGCATCTAATACATTTACGTTTTGTTTTGGAAATTGAATTTCGTTTAAAACATAATCAATAAACATGCTTCCCGCCTCTTGTACGTAATAACAACCCGCATGAAATAACGGGTCATAAGTAAAATAAGGCCTTTCTTTTAAATAAAATCCGTTTTTACACCAATTTACTTGGCGCAAGTTATAATCAATTTCAGTTTTTTTAAAAGGATTAATTCTTATACTCGTTAGTTTATTTTCTTCGTTATGGGCTGCTACAAATTCATTAACATTAATGTTAAAATTGTTTTTTAAACTGTTTAAAAGTTGTTCTGGAATTTGAAGCATGGTTTAAATTTAATAAATAGTTTTGTTTTAGTTTGATTGATAATAAAAAATATCTACCAATAGAAACTATAATTTTAAAAATTCAATATTGGTGTGCTTACCAAGAAAGATCGCAGTTTGAATTAGATAAAAAATTAATAGAATATAATTTAACTGAAAACGAAAAATTAGAAATAGTTTCTAATTTAATAACAAATAATTTTATAAATGAGGAGCGTTTTGCTACAGCATTTACGAGAGGAAAATTTAACATAAAAAAATGGGGTAAACTAAAAATTAAAGCACATTTAAAACTTCATAAAATCCCACAAAAATTAATAAACCAAGCCTTATCTGGAATTAATGATGATGAATACAGTGCTACAATTGAAAATTTAATTAATTTAAAACTTAAAACAATTAAACTTGTACCAACTTTAATAAAAAAGCAAAAATTAATTAACTTTTTACAAACAAAAGGGTTTGAATTTGACTTGATTATGAACGAAATAAATAAAATTAAAATGTAATTTTATTTAATTTACTAAAAAGAAAATGTTTTTTTGAATTTTAGTTAAAAACAAACAATTTATTGTAAAATAGTAGTAAATTAGTAACCTACTTTTTTTGAGTGTAGAACAAAATATTCGTCAATTAATTAGAGATATTCCAGATTTTCCTAAACCTGGAATTATGTTTAAAGACATTACACCACTTTTTTATAATCAAGAAGTATGTAGTAAAATAGCCGATGAAGTTATAAATAAATTAACATCAAAGCCAGATGCCATTGTAGGTGTTGAAAGTAGAGGTTTTTTGTTTGGTTTTTTGGTTGCAAATAAATTAGGAATTCCTTTTGTTTTGGCGCGCAAACCAGGTAAATTACCCTATAAAACAATAAGTCATGAATATGATTTAGAATATGGAAGCGCTAAAATTGAAATGCATACAGACGCATTACAAAAAAATTGGAATGTTTTAATTCACGATGATTTATTAGCAACTGGGGGAACAGCAGCTGCCGCAGCCGAATTAATTAATAAATTGGGAGCAAATGTGGTTGGATTTAATTTTATTGTTGGCTTATCGTTTTTAAAAGGAGAAGAAAAATTAAAAAAATATACAAATAATATAACATGTCTAGTTCAGTATTAGAAAACAATTCAATTTCGTTTAATAAAAACGAAAACCAATTAATGATTGCGGATATGATTCGCAAATTTGGTAAAGAACATATTACTCCTAAAATGATGGAGTGGGATGAAAATCAAACCTTCCCTGTTGAGGTATTTAAAAAGCTAGGCGAATTAGGTTTAATGGGTGTTTTAGTACCAACTGAGTATGGAGGTAGTGGTTTTAGTTATACCGAATATGTTACAGCTATAACAGAACTAGCAAGTATTTGCAGTTCAATTGGTTTATCAATGGCTGCACACAATAGTTTATGCACTGGGCATATTTTAGCCTTTGGTAACGAAGAACAAAAGAAAAAATACTTACCAAAATTAGCTACAGCTGAGTGGATTGGCGCTTGGGGTTTAACCGAAGCAAATACAGGAAGTGATGCTATGCGTATGCGTTGTACTGCAGTTCAAGATGGCGATTATTGGGTAATTAATGGTACAAAAAACTGGATTACTCATGGTATAACAGGAAATGTAGCGGTTGTTCTTGTAAGAACGGGCGAATTATTAGATAGTAAAGGAATTACTGCATTTGTTATAGAAAGAGGCACGCCAGGATTTAAAGGAGGTAAAAAAGAAAATAAATTAGGTATGCGCGCAAGCGAAACAGCCGAATTAATTTTCGAAAATTGCAGAGTTCATAAATCACAAATTTTAGGTAACGTTGGCGATGGCTTTATACAAGCAATGAAAGTTTTAGATGGAGGACGAATTAGTATTGCTGCCTTAAGCTTAGGTATAGCAAAAGGAAGCTTAGATGCTAGTGTGAAATATGCAAAAGAACGCGAACAATTTGGTCAACCAATATCTAAATTTCAAGCAATTGCGTTTAAATTAGCCGATATGGCAACAGAATTTGAAGCAGCTGAATTGTTAACCTTACATGCAGCCCATTTAAAAAATAACGGACAAAAAGTTACTGTTGCAGGTGCAATGGCTAAATACTATGCAAGTGAAATATGCGTAAAAGCAGCTAACGAAGCAGTTCAAATATTTGGTGGCTATGGTTTTACCAAAGATTTTCCGGTTGAAAAATTTTACAGAGATAGTAAATTATGCACTATTGGCGAAGGAACTAGCGAAATACAAAAATTAGTTATTGCCAGAGAGTTATTAAAATAAATTTTAATAAAAACAAAAAAAACCTTGTTAATTTTAACAAGGTTTTTTTGTTTCTAAATATTTTTAGTTAATTTTAATTAACCAATAATTATAAATATGAATTTACAACAAGCAAGCTCATTAGTAGAAGAAAGTATAAAGGGATTAAATATAGATCCTATTGCTTCAAGAAAAGAAAAAGATGGACAATGGAACATTACTGTAAAAGGTGCTCCAGTTTATTTAGATGTTTTTAATTTTGCCTCTAAACCCGAAACGTATTATTTTCAAGTTATGAGCCCTTTATTTAAAGTGCCTGAAAGTAGAAACGAAGAAATTTATGGTGATTTATTAGATATGAACTACGACATGTATGCGTGCGCAATTTGCCGTAAAAATGGTTGGTTTTATATTTTAGCTTTGCGTCCAGCCACTGGATTAGATCAAACAGAAGTGAATTATTTAATTGATACAGTTTCTCATTACAGTAACGATTTTTACAGCAAATTAACTTTTAAATATAAAGATGTATTAAATTTAAATCCTACTGCAGGAGCACCAAAATAAATAAAATCAAACTTTTTAAAGCCTCAAATACAAAAATTTGAGGCTTTTTAATTTTAATTATCACTTTAAACAAATGCAATAGCAAAGAAATTAGTATTTTTAAAAACTAAATTATTTAAAAATGAGCAAATTAATTTTAGCAAATGATGGAATAGATGAAGTTGGAAAAACTATACTAGAAAAAGCTGGTTACACAGTAATTACTGAAAAAGTAAATCAAGAAAAATTGATTGATGAAATTAATAGCAAAAATATAGTAGCGCTTACTGTAAGGAGTGCAACAAAGGTACGTAAAGATTTAATTGATGCTTGCCCTAATTTAAAAGTTATTGCTCGTGGAGGCGTAGGTATGGATAATATTGATGTTGAATATGCTAAATCTGTTGGTAAACAAGTAATAAATACACCCGCAGCATCAAGTAATTCGGTTGCTGAATTGGTATTTGCACATTTATTTAATGCAGTAAGGTTTTTGTATGATAGTAACAGACAAATGCCTTCAAATGGATTTGATAAATTTGATGACTTAAAGAAAAAATATGCTAAAGGAGTTGAGCTTAAAGGTAAAACCATTGGTATTGTTGGGTTTGGAAGAATAGGACAAACTGTTGCAAAAATTGCATTAGGTTGTGGTATGAAAGTATTAGCGTTTGATCCATTTGTTACTGAGGCTGAAATACCTATTGAAATTGATGGATTAACCGAATTACCTAAAGTTAAAATTAAAACAATTGGTTTAGATAAATTAATTAAACAAGCAGATTTTTTTACTTTTCATGTGCCAGGAGGAAAATTAATTACTAAACACGAAATTGCTAATATGAAAAACGGTGTAGTGCTTGTAAATACAGCTAGGGGTGGAGTAATTAATGAAGATGATTTACTGGAAGGCTTAAACACTGGAAAAATATCTCATGCCTGTTTAGATGTTTTTGAAAACGAACCAAGGCCAAGTGTTGCAATTTTAAATAATCCAAAAATTAGTTTAACTCCACATATTGGAGCTGCAACTAACGAAGCCCAAGAACGAATTGGGGTTGAATTAGCAGAAAAATTAATTGAATCTTTAAAAAATTAATCTTTAAAATTTAATTTAAAAAAATGGCAACCATAATACCTTTTAAAGCAATAAGACCAACTATAGACAAAGTAGGTTTAGTAGCTTCAAGAAGCGTAGATGGTTATAACCTTAATGAATTAAAAGATAAATTGGAGGCTAACCCATTTTCTTTTTTACATGTAATTAATCCCGATTTTTCTGATGGAGTAAGATCCAAACCTGGCTCAGTTGAACGTTTAAAAAAGGTTAAAAATAAATTTAAAGAATTTATTTCCGATGAGGTATTTATTCAAGATGAAACGCCTTGTTATTATGTTTACCGTCAAATAAAAGAAAAAAATACTTTTGTTGGAATAATTGCTTGTAGTAGTATTGAAGATTATATAAACGGTACTATTAAAATACACGAACAAACACTTACACACCGCGAACAAAAATTAATGGAATATGTAAAGGTTTGTGAATTTAATGCTGAACCAGTTTTATTTTCATATCCTGATGATACTGATATAAATAATTTTTGTTCAGAAACATGTAAACAAAGACCAGAATATGATTTTACTACAACTGATCGTATTAGACATAGTTTGTGGGTTGTAAA
The DNA here is from genome assembly GCA_020162035.1 of Bacteroidota bacterium. Taxonomy (GTDB): domain Bacteria; phylum Bacteroidota; class Bacteroidia; order B-17B0; family Aurantibacillaceae; genus Aurantibacillus. Next base: position 153,721 of record JAIUNM010000003.1, read on the forward strand.
AGATACGGATAAAGTAAATTTTATTAAAGGCAGATTTGAATCTGTTAAAGCAATATACATTGCAGATGGACACCATCGTTCAGCTTCTTCAACATTGTTGGGAGTTGAAAAGAGAAAACAAAATCCAAATTTTATTGGCAATGAGTCGTATAATTTTTATTTAGGTGTATTTTTCCCTGAATCTCAATTAAAAATTTACGATTATAATAGAGTAATTAAAGATTTAAATGGATTAAGTGTTGATGAACTATTGCAAAAAATAAAACATCATTTTGAAATTGAAATAATAAACGATGAGTTTTTTGTTCCTCAAAAAAAACATCAATTATCTATGTTTGTTAACAATACTTGGTATTGCTTAACTGCACACACTAATGTTTACAATAGTAATGACCCCGTTGGAAGTCTCGATGCGCAAATATTAACCGAAACAATTTTAACTCCAATATTAGATATTAAAGATTTAAAAACTGATAAAAGAGTAGGTTTTGTGCCGGGTGTTAAAGGGGCAAAAACTTTAAAAAAATTAGTTACAGATGGTAAATTTTCTGTGGCATTTGGTTTATACCCTGTTACATTAGAACATTTAAAATGGATTGCAGACACTAATAAAATAATGCCTCCAAAAAGCACATGGGTTGAGCCTAAAATGAGAAGCGGTTTGCTTGTGTATAGCATTGAAGAAAATAAATAAATTATTTTCCGTATGAATTTCATTGGTGATATAAAATCAGATTTACAAAAAATTAAAAGTACACTACCAACAAATGTTACACTTGTTGCGGTATCTAAAACCAAGCCAAACGAAGATATTTTACAAGCATATAATGCAGGCCAGTTAATTTTTGGCGAAAATTATGTGCAAGAATTAGTTGATAAACAAAACTCTTTACCAAAAGATATAAAATGGCATTTTATTGGCCATTTACAAAGTAATAAAGTAAAATACATTGCTCCGTTTGTTACTTTAATTCATGGTGTTGATAGTTTAAGCTTATTAAAAGAAATTAATAAGCAAGCTCAAAAAAATAATCGAATAATAAATTGTTTACTACAAGTTTTTATAGCAAAAGAAGAAACAAAATTTGGTTTTGATTATAATGAAATAAACAGTTTTTTTAATACAGGCGAAAATCTAAAATATCCAAATGTAAATATTGTTGGATTTATGGGCATGGCTTCAAATACTGATAATACTAGTCAAATTAAACTTGAATTTGAAACTTTAGCAGCTCTTTACAAATCTTTACAACAAAAAAATAATTTTAATATTTTAAGTATGGGAATGAGCAACGATTATGATTTAGCAATAAAATGCGGAAGTAACATGGTGCGCATTGGCAGTTTAATTTTTGGAAATCGTAATTACAGCAAATAATAAAATGTCTGAAATTCAAATTCTAAACAATTTTTTAATTAAACCACAAAGTAAAAACTCTGCTTTTAAAATGGAAACTCATTTAGCAGATAACAATAAATTATTAAAATTGGCCATTAAAACTTTAATAAATGGCACTAAAAGAGAACAACAAGTAATAAGTTGGCCTTTAAGTAATATTGGACTTAAATCTCCTGAAAAATTAATGCCGTATATGGAAAAGTTATCAGACTTATTTCTTAATCCAAATACACACCCGGCAATAAAACGAAATTTACTTCGTTTTTTTGAAGCAATTGAAATAGAAGAAAAATTTCAAGTTAAAATTTTAGATAAATGTTTATCAATTATTACTAAATGCACCGAACCAGTTGCGGTTATAGCATTTTCGATAACTGTAGCTAACAATATTGTGAAAAATTACCCAGAGTTAAATAACGAATTACACGAAGTTGTAAAACTTATACCTGATGAAGTTAAAACACCAGCTGTTCAATCAAGAATAAAACGATTAAATAAAAAATAATTTTATTTATTTCTATACTTCACTTCAACTTGATGTAACTCAATTATTGGTTTTAAAAATTCTTCTAATTGTGTCATATCTAATTGCGAAGCCGCATCGCATAATGCTTCATCTGGGCAAGGGTGGCACTCAATAAACATCCCATCAATTCCACTTGCAGCACCAGCTCTAGCTAATACTGGTAAAAATTCGCGAGCCCCTCCTTTTTTATCTGCACTTGGTATACCATATTTTCTTACACAATGTGTAACATCAAACACCACCGGAAAACCAATATTATTCATATGATAAAACGAACGAGGGTCAACTATTAAATCATTATACCCAAATGTATAACCCCTTTCAGTTAAAATAATTTTATCATTACCAGCATCAACACATTTTTGTGCGGGGTGTTTCATATTATCTGGCGCTAAAAATTGCCCGTGTTTAATATTTATTACTCTACCAGTTTTAGCTGCGGCAACTAATAAACTTGTTTGCATACATAAATAGGCAGGTATTTGTAAAACGTCAATAACATCAGCAGCAGCTGTAGCTTGGTCGTGCGAGTGTATATCGGTTAATAAAGGAAAACCAAATTGTTCTTTTATTTTTGCTAATAGTTTAACGCCTTTATCTAAACCTGGGCCTTGGTAATAATTTAAACTACTGCGGTTATCTTTTGTAAACGACGATTTAAAAATGGTTTTAATTTTTAATTTTTCGCTAACTTCTTTTATCTTTTCAGCAGTTTTCATCATTATTTTTTCATCTTCAATAACACATGGTCCACTAATTAAAAATAACTCATCGCTTCCGCATGCAATGTTACCAACATTAACTATTTTCTTTTTGTTCATACTACAAAGATACTATAAAATGTGTTTGTTTAAAAGGTATGATTAATCACAAAATTTGTAAAATACTAATATAAAAATCCAAAAATCCATAACGGAATTTTGTTTCCAACTCCATATTCCATATCGTCGCTCACTATAAAAGCATTTTTATGATTTTTTATTTGATATTTTGATTTGTTAATTCCTCCAATTTCAAATTTATACTCACCGTTTACTAAAAAATCGCCTATATCTGAAAATGAAATTTTATGTTTGTACCCAACCTGATTAAAGAAAAATGTTTCGCGTATGTTTCCCTCATTTACTTTACGTTTATCTATTCCATACATTAAGTTTGTATTTTGTAAATACACTTTTTCTGGTTTAGATAATACATTAAACGCTTTATCATCTCTTCGCAATAATTTTACTAAACGCCCATCTTCTAAGTAATCAAAAAAATTATTAATTGTAGGTCTTGATACTTCTAAATCTCCAGCTAATTTTGAAACGTTTGGTGTGTATGGTACAGCAACTGCAATCATGTGTAACATACGTTTTAGTTTAAAAATAAATTTAGGATCAATTTCTTTACAAATAACCAAATCGCTTTCCAGCGTTAGATTAAGCACATTCATTAACCGCTGATGGTAAGCTAATTTATTTTCGCGATAAAACGGGTAAAATCCATGTTGTATGTAATCGTTCCAATATTCAAATGGTTTTATTTTTTTTATAATGTCTTTACTTAATGTTTCATGGTTTTTAATAATTTCTTCAATTGATAAAGTTTTAAATTTTATTCCACTTTCAATTTGTAAAAATTCTCTAAACGAAAGCCCTGGTAATTCATTCATTACCACTCTTCTGCTTAAATCGTAATGCCCTTTTAAAATTTGTAAAATACTAGAGCTGGTAAATGTTACTTTTAGTTGAGGTATTGAGTCGTAAATGTTTTTTAATTCCTGACTCCAATTTGGGTATTTATGCACTTCATCTAATAACAAATGTTTTCCTCCGCTTCTGGCAAAGTGTTTGGCAAGTGTAACTAATTTATTTTCTGTAAAATATATATCATCTAAGCTGGCATATAATATTTTTTTAGCATCTTTTGGGTGGCGTTTGATGTAGTTTAAAAGTACTGTAGTTTTTCCAACCCCTCTAGCGCCTTTAATAGCAGATAGTCGCATATTCCAATTCATTTCAGTTTCTAACCCTCTACTAAAATCGTAAACTAAATTGTTTAACATTGTGTTTTGAAATTCGATTAAAGTTTCCATATTGTAATTTTATATATTCAAATTTAGTAATAATTGTTTATTATTATATATAATATTTGTATTTTTTGTTACTATAAAATAACAAAATAATATAAAATTGTTAATCTTAATTAACAAAATGCAATATTTGTATTTAATGCGCTGATATTTAATTACATAAGAGAGGTTGTTTTGTTTTTAGGTGTTGCTATTTTACTATAAATCTGCCCTTATTTTACCCTAAAAAATAGTTATATTAGAAGCCTAAAAATTACTGTTATAAATGGAAACTACATCATATCAATCAAAACATAAAATTAGAATTGTAACAGCTGCTGCTTTATTTGATGGACACGATGCTGCAATCAACATCATGCGTCGCATTATTCAATCGAGTGGAGCAGAGGTAATACATTTAGGACATGATAGAAGTGCGCAAGAGGTTGTAAACTGTGCTATTCAAGAAGATGCTAATGCAATTGCTGTAACCAGCTATCAAGGCGGACACGTAGAGTATTTCAAATACATGTACGATTTATTAAAAGAAAAAGGTTGCGAACACATCAAATTATTTGGTGGTGGTGGTGGTGTAATTCTTCCCGAAGAAATTGAAGACTTGCATAATTATGGTATTACACGAATTTATTCTCCTGATGATGGACGTGCTTTAGGCTTGCAAGGCATGATAAACGATTTATTGAAAAAATGCGATTATCCTACAGGAGCTAATTTAACTGACGAACTAAAAAAATTAGAACAACGAGATTATAAATCTATTGCTCGAATAATTTCTGCTGCCGAAAATTTTAACGAGCAAAATACTAATCTGCTTAGCGATATTGAGGCAAAAGCTAAAATTTCTAATACTCCTGTACTTGGTATTACTGGTACAGGTGGCGCAGGTAAATCTAGTTTAGTTGATGAATTAGTTCGCCGTTTTTTAATTGATTTCAAAGACCTGCCTAACGGACAGGCAGGCAAACAAATTGCTATCATATCTGTTGATCCTTCTAAACGTAAAACAGGCGGCGCTTTACTAGGCGATAGAATTAGAATGAATGCCATTAAAAATGATAGAGTTTATATGCGTTCATTAGCTACTCGTCAAAGTAATTTAGCGTTAAGCAAATACGTACAAGATGCAGTGAATGTATGCAAAGCCGCTAACTTCGATTTAATTATTTTAGAAACGTCTGGTATTGGTCAATCTGATACAGAAATCATAGAGCATTCTACCATGAGTTTATATGTGATGACTCCCGAATATGGAGCCGCTACACAGCTCGAAAAAATTGACATGTTAGATTTTGCAAATATTATTGCCTTAAATAAATTTGATAAAAGAGGAGCCTTAGATGCATTACGTGATGTGAAAAAACAATATAAACGCAATCATAAATTATTTGAAGTTGATGATGAGGCTTTACCAGTTTACGGTACAATTGCATCTCAGTTTAACGATCCAGGAATGAATAGACTATATAAGGCAGTTATGGATACGTTAGTTGAAAAAACAGGAAACATAAACCTAACCTCTAATTTTAAAATTACGGAAGAGATGAGTGAAAAAATTTACATCATTCCTCCTTCTAAAACACGTTATTTATCCGAAATTTCTGAAAACAACCGTGGATACGATAAAAAATCTAACGAACAAGCCGAAATTGCTCAAAAATTATATGGTATTCATAAATCAATTGAAACAATTAAAGAAAGCAAATTGGAAGATAAAGATCGCTTAATTAAAGGTTTGCAAGAGGCATACGAAAAAGTGAAATTAGATTTAGATCCGCATAATTTTAAATTAATTGAAAATTGGGATACTAAAAAGAAACTGTTCAGTAACGAGTTTTACGAATTTAAAGTGCGCGATAAAGTTTTAAAAATTGCAACACATTACGAGTCTCTTTCGCATACACAAGTTCCAAAAATTGCATCGCCAAAATACACTGCTTGGGGCGATATTTTAAAATGGAACTTACAAGAAAATTTCCCCGGCGATTTTCCTTACACTGCAGGTATTTATCCTTTTAAACGAGAAGGGGAAGATCCTACGCGTATGTTTGCCGGCGAGGGTGGACCTGAAAGAACAAATAAACGTTTCCACTATGTAAGTAAAGGATTGCCTGCAGCGCGTTTAAGTACAGCGTTTGACAGTGTTACTTTATATGGTAATGATCCTGATTATCGCCCAGATATTTATGGTAAAATTGGTAATAGCGGTGTGAGTATTTGTTGTTTAGATGATGCAAAAAAATTATACAGTGGCTTTAATTTAGCTGATCCAAAAACGTCTGTATCAATGACAATTAACGGGCCAGCGCCAACCATGACTGCCTTTTTTATGAACGCAGCAATTGATCAACAATGCGAAATTTATATTAAAGAAAATAAATTAGAAAAAGAAGTTGAATCAAAAATAGAGGCTATTTATAAAGCAAAAGGCACTAAACGCCCTAAATACCAAGGAGATTTACCTGATGGAAATAATGGTTTAGGCCTTATGTTATTAGGGGTTACAGGAGATCAGGTTTTACCAAAAGATGTTTACGAAAAAATAAAAGCAACTACGCTTTCGCAAGTACGAGGCACAGTTCAAGCAGATATTTTAAAAGAAGATCAGGCACAAAACACATGTATTTTTAGTACAGAGTTTAGTTTGAGAGTAATGGGTGATATTCAACAATATTTTATCGACCAAAAAGTTCGTAATTTTTATTCTGTTTCTATTTCAGGGTATCATATTGCAGAAGCTGGTGCAAATCCAATTTCTCAGTTAGCATTTACATTAGCTAACGGCTTTACGTTTGTTGAATATTATTTAAGTAGAGGCATGCATATTGATGATTTTGCACCAAACTTATCTTTTTTCTTTAGTAACGGTATAGACCCTGAGTATAGTGTAATTGGACGTGTTAGCCGTCGTATTTGGAGCAAGGCAATGAAATACAAATACAAAGGCAATGAAAGAAGTCAGATGTTAAAATATCATATTCAAACATCAGGCCGTTCGTTACACGCACAAGAAATTGATTTTAATGATATTCGAACAACCCTACAAGCATTGTATGCAATTTATGACAACTGTAATTCCTTACATACAAATGCTTATGATGAAGCGATAACAACACCTACAGAAGAATCTGTTCGTAGAGCAATGGCTATACAGTTAATTATTAATCGTGAGTTAGGTTTAGCTAAAAACGAAAATCCATTACAAGGTTCGTTTATTATTGAAGAGTTAACAGATTTAGTTGAAGAGGCTGTATTAACAGAGTTTGACAGAATCTCTGAGCGTGGTGGAGTTTTAGGCGCAATGGAAACAATGTACCAACGCGGACAAATACAAGAAGAAAGTTTATACTACGAAACTTTAAAACACACTGGCGAGTTTCCAATTATTGGAGTTAATACTTTCTTATCAAGTAAAGGAAGCCCAACGGTGTTGCCTAAAGAAGTTATTCGTTCAACAACCGAAGAAAAAGAATATCAAATAAATATGTTAGGTGAATTACACAATTCACACAAGCAAAAACATGATGAAATGGTTTTGCGTTTGCAAACAGCAGCCATTCAAAATAAAAATATTTTTGCTGAACTAATGGAAGCTGCAAAGTATATGTCTTTAGGCCAAGTAACTAAATGCTTATTTGAGGTTGGAGGACAGTATAGAAGGAATATGTAATTGATGTGGTTTGTAAAACGATTTTTTGAAAACAAACTTTGGACTTTTTTATAACTTTAATTTGAGTTTATTTCATTGGGCAAAAATGGAAAATATTTTATAAGACTAATTGTGTTTGTCTTTATTGCATGTTTTTGTAATACTAGCAAGTTTTTTGCTCAAGCGGATACGTTAAGTGTTCAACAAAAAATAGATGAGGCGAGAAACATACTAATTAATAACCCCACAAAATCAAAATCAATCGCTTTTGAGGCGTACCGTTTGGCACAGGTGTCAAATAATAAACGGTTAATAGCATACTCTTTAAATACTATTGGATCGTCATATTATTTTTTATTAAATTTTGATTCAACCGTTTATTTCCATTTACTTGCCATTGAAATTCAGGAAGAAATCCATGATGAACTTGGTCTTGGACGTTCATTAACTAACTTAGGAAATTCCTATTTAGATCAACGGCTAAATGATAAAGCAATTCAATATTTTTTAAAAGCAGAATCTAAATTTATTAAAACTAAATATAATATTGGATTATCTAAATTATATAACAGCATGGGTAATTTATTTAATAGCATAAATGATTATAAAAATAGTATAGTTTATTACAAAAAAGGGATTGAATTGTCTGAAAAAATGAAAGATAACAGTTTTAATTATGCACTTTCAATTAATTTGGCAAACGTATATAGCTCTATAAATAAACCTGCTGACGCAATGGAATTATATCTAAATACATACCAAAAGGTAAAACTAGATAGTAATTATGTTTATTTTTTAATGATTTGTAATAATATTTGCCAACAATATATAGATATGAATGAATTTGAAAAAGCTAAAAAGTACAGTAACGAGGCAATTGAGATGATAAAGATACATGACTTTGAAGATTATTTGAAAATAAATTCATATAGCAACTACGCCGCTCTATTGGAAAGAGAAGGTAAGTATGATGTAGCAAAAAAGTATATTGATTCGGCGCTAATGTTATTGCAGTTTACATCTGATGTTAATAAGAATATTGCATTAAAAAAACAACTTAGTCAAATTTTGTTTGTAAGTGGTAATTTTGATGGGGCCTATTCTAAATTAATGGAAGCATATAATCTAAAAGATACGATGTATCAAAATAACTTAAGTGAAAAATTATCAGAATTAAATACAATTCACGAAGTTGAAAAAAAAGAAAGCCAGATACAATTATTAAGCGATGCTCAAAGAAAACAAAAAACTATTAATTATTTATTGATTGGTGTTGCTTGTATTTCTTTTGTAGCTATCACTATTTTAATTTCTAGTTACAGAAGAAAAAAGAAGGATAATGAAATTATTCTACAACAAAAAAACGAAGTAATTACTAAAAATAAACTAGTAGAAGAAAAACAAAAAGAAATTTTAGATAGTATTAATTATGCTAAGAGAATACAATACGCTTTGTTAGCTAGTGATAAATTATTAAAAGAAAACCTTCCGGAATATTTTTTATTCTTTAAGCCTAAAGATGTTGTTAGTGGTGATTTTTATTGGGGAGCTTCGACAGGCTCAACTACCAATAAACGATTCGCATTAGTTACAGCAGATAGTACAGGGCATGGCGTTCCCGGTTCTATTATGAGTATGCTTAATATATCATGTTTAAACGAAACAATAAATGCAGATAAATTAGTAGAAGCAGCAGATATTTTAAATGCAACTCGAAAAAAAATTATCAATCATTTATCAAATGACGGAAGTGCAGAAGGAGGGAAAGATGGAATGGATTGTAGTGTATTAGTTTTCGATTTTCAAAATTTAAAATTACAAATTGCCGCGGCCAATAATCCGGTTTGGATAGTTAGAGAAATTATAAATGATAAATTAGAAATATTGAATGAAAATATAGAAAACCCATTTAAAATTTATAATTCAACATTTAGCATTTACGATGTAAAACCCGATAAAATGCCAGTAGGTAAACACGATAAACAAGATATACCGTTTACTTTACACGAAGTTGATATACAAAAAGGAGATATTGTGTACACCTTAACCGATGGGTTCCAAGATCAATTTGGAGGCGAGAAAGGCAAAAAATACATGATTAAAAACTTGCGCGAATTAATTGTTTCAAATGCGCATTTACCAATGCAAGTACAAAAGCAATTACTCGAAGCAACATTTAATAAATGGAAGGGAACAAACGAGCAAGTTGATGATGTTACGGTTGTAGGAATAAAGGTTTAATTATGAAAGTTTTGTGTTACGGTATTTGATATTTCGTCGAATTTATTGGTTAAATTTAATTTATTCATTTACATTGTATGCATTAAATTTTAAGTTATTAAAATAATTTTAAGCATATTTTTTTTTATACTTTACACAAGTCTTTTAACTTCTCAAAATTTAGATAGTTTATATAAAGTTTATAAAGTAACTAAAGAACCTACACAAAAAACTTATGCATTGTTAAGTTATGCCGAAGAACTTTTACATCATGATTTTGATTCAGCATTAGTATGTGCAAAGATTGCTTTAAAAACCGCTAAAGATTTAAACGATAAAAAATTATTTGTTGAAGCTAATATTATTACAGGTTTTGCCTTAGAAGCAAATGGTAAATACAAAGATGCATTAAGAAATTTTTTAATAGCAAGCGAAATTTGTAAAAAAAGTAATTTTAAACAAAAATTAGCTCGTTGTTACACTGCAATTGGTGTAATTTATTGGTACCAGGGGTTTAATAAAAAAGCCGAAGAGTATTTTAAAAAAAATATAATTATTTGTACAGAAATTAATGATGTAAACGGTTTGGGTGCAAGTTTTGGAAATTTAGCAATTTTGTTTGATGAAAGTGGAGAGTTAGACTCATCTTTAGTTTATTATTCTAAAGCTCTATTAATTTTCGAAAATACTAAAAACACTAAACAAATGGCATCTTGTTTAGATAACATGTCAATTGTTTATAAACAGAAAAAAGATTTTACAAATGCAATTTCATTTAATTTACGAAGTTATCAATTAAGAGAAAGCATAAACGATTCTATTGGCATGTTGGCAAGCATGTGTAATTTAGGAAGTATTTATAACAAACAAAATAAAACAAACGAAGCAATAGAAATTTCTGAAAAAGTTTTAAAAATTGCCCAGAGGATGGGTTCAAAAGAAGATGTTAAAAGTGCTTACTTAAATTTAAGAGATGCTTATGAGTTAAAAAATGATTATAAATCAGCTAATAAAATTTTAAACTTATTAATGCAAGTTAATGATAGTTTAAGAAATATAGAAAATGCAAACCAAATAGCTTTATTAGAAACTAAATACAAAACTAAAGAAAAAGAAACTGAATTATCTGAAATAAAACTTTTACAAAAAATTCAAAAAGAAGAAAATATAAATAAGTTAAAACAAAAAAATTATTTCATTATTGTTCTTTCTCTTATAGGTGCATTTGTTTTAATTTTTGCATTTATGTTTTTTAGAAGATATAAAGAAAAGCAACAAATTGCCGAAGCTATAAGTAAAAAAAATGAAGCAATTGAAAAACAAAAAGCAATTATTGATATTGCTTATAAAGAACTTTCAGATAAAAATAAAGACATAACAGATAGCATAACTTATTCTAAACGTATTCAAGATGCAATTTTTCCAGATCAAAAGTATTATACTTCTCTTTTTCCAAATTCATTTGTGTTTTTTAAACCAAAAGATATAGTTAGTGGAGATTTTTATTGGTTTGAAAAAGATACTAACGGCGATGTTTACGCAGCAATTATTGATTGTACAGGACATGGAGTACCTGGCGCATTTTTAAGCATTGTTGGGTTTAATTTATTAAATAATGCTATTTACGAACATAAATGCAAAACACCTGCCGATATTTTAAATCAAATTAACACAGATTTGAATGAAACTTTAAAACAAACAGAAGAAGAAAATAGCATTAAAGATGGAATGGAAATCTCTATTTGTAAATGGTCTAATTCAAAAAATGAATTAATTTTTGCTGGTGCAAACACAAGCATTCTAAAAATTAGAAATAATGATATAGAAACAATTAATGGCAATAAACATCAAGTGGGTTCATTTTATAACGAACAATTAAAGCCTTTTACAAATGTTAGTGTTGAAATTAAGAGTAACGATATTATTTACATGTTTTCTGATGGATATGTTGATCAATTTGGAGGAGAAAAAGGAAAAAAATTTATGATTAAGAATTTTAGAGAATTACTAATCTCTAACTCTAATTCAACAATGGATAATCAAAAAAAATTAATAGCAAATAATTTTGATATATGGAAAGGAAAATTAGAACAAGTTGATGATGTTACAGTTATAGGAATTCGTTTTTAGTTTCTTTTTAAGAATTTGTTTTTTTCAATTTAGCAAATTTTAAAAGTAAACTCTTTTTTGACCCATCTTTAAATTCTATTGTGGCTTTAGTTTCTGGCCAATTGCCTTCTAATAAAATAACAATTCCTTCGCCAAATTTTTCGTGAAAAACAGGTTCATTAATCATTAAATTTTTATTAAAATCAATATCTGTGCTTGAGTTTGTTGAAGGCGAATTTAATTTTGATTTTAAACTTACAAATTGTTTAGGTTTGTTAAAACCAATTCCTGTTGTGTTGTCAGTATTTAAATTTGAAACTTTTATATTGTTGTTATTTTTTGTTTTATTAAATCCAAAATTAAATGAATTGTTTTCGTTGTACTGATTACGCATTTTATCAAACATACTATCGTTTACAACTGGTCCTTTTTCTATTTCAGGAAATTCTAAATATTTAGGATTAATTTCGGTAATAAACCTACTTGGTTCGCAAAATGTTGTGTTACCAAATCTAAAACGCATAGTTGCATAACTTAAAGTTGCATTTTTTTCAGCTCTTGTAATAGCAACATAAAATAATCTTCTTTCTTCTTCAAGCTCTGTTCTATCATTTATGCTTAATTGCGACGGAAATAAATTTTCTTCTAAACCAACAACATAAACATATTTAAACTCTAATCCTTTACTTGCATGTATTGTCATTAAACTAACTTTATCTTCATTTTTTTCATCATCTTTCTCTTTGTCCACATCTGTCATTAATGTTATGTCTTGCATGTATTCGTTTAACGTTCTGCAATCAATTTCATTTTCGGTAAATAAAGTTTCGTTTTCTGTTTGTTTATTTATTACTTCTTTTACTTCTATCTCTTGTGGTGTTCTTTCTTGTTCAACAAAATCTTTTATGCCATTTAAAAGCTCTTGTATGTTTTCGTATCTGCTTAATCCTTCGGGTGTTTCTGTTTTTTCGGCGTAAAGCTCTTTTATTATTCCACTATTAACTAATATATGATTAGCAATTTCAAATGCATCTTTTGTGTTTAAATTTATTGCATACGATTTAATTTGAATAACAAACTGTTCTATTTTATTTGTAATGCCATTATTAATTCCAAGGTTGTATTTTTTTAAATCAGTTATAATTTCCCAAATACTTTTTTCATTTTCAGCTGCAGTTAAAATAATTTTATCCATTGTGCTTTGGCCAATGCCTCTTGCTGGATAATTTATAATTCGTTTTAAACTTTCATCATCATTATGGTTTATTGTTAATCTAAAATAACACAAAGCATCTTTTATTTCTTTACGTTGATAAAAACTAACTCCACCATAAATTTTATACTGAATATTTAATTTTCTAAACGACTCTTCAAATGAACGAGATTGCGAATTAGTACGGTATAAAATTGCAAAATCGTTATTATTTGCTTGGTTATTCATTTTTGTTTCAAAAATAGAATCTGCAACTTTTTTACCTTCTTCGTTATCAGTTGATGCTTTTATGATTTTAATTTTTGTACCAATTTCATTATCTGTAAAAACTAATTTTTTTATTTGGTCTTTATTGTTTGCTATAATTTCGTTTGCAGCGCTAACAATGGTTTTTGTGCTTCTATAGTTTTGTTCTAATTTAAATGTTCTTAAATCTGGGTAATCTTTTTCGAAATTTAATATATTTTGAATGTTTGCCCCCCTAAAAGAATAAATACTTTGCGCATCATCGCCAACAACACAAATGTTTTGAAACCTTGCAGCCAGTTGCTTTATAATTACGTATTGCGAAAAGTTTGTATCTTGATACTCATCAACTAAAATGTATTTAAATTTGTTTTGATATTTATATAACAAATCAGGAAAATCTCTTAACAAAACATTGGTTTGAAAAAGTAAATCATCAAAATCCATAGCACCTGCCTTAAAGTTTCTTTTTTGGTAAGCTTCATAAATTTTGCCAAGCATTGGTTTCCTACTTTGATAGTCTTCTTGTTGAGTTATAGGGTTGTTAAGATATTGTTGTGCATTTATTAATTTGTTTTTAGCATCGCTTATTCTATTTAACACCATAGATGGTTTATATATTTTATCATCTAAGTTTAATTGTTTTAAAATGTCTTTAATTATGCTTTTACAATCATCGGTATCATAAATTATAAAGTTACTAGGGTATCCAATTTTTTCAGCTTCAATTCTTAATAATTTTGCAAATACACTATGAAAGGTGCCCATCCATAAATTTTTTGCTTCACTAACCCCTACAATTTTAGATATACGTTCTTTCATTTCTTTAGCAGCCTTATTGGTAAAGGTTAATGCTAAAATATTAAATGCATCAACATTTTTTTCCATTAAATGTGCAATGCGGTATGTAAGTACACGTGTTTTGCCTGAGCCCGCGCCTGCAATTATCATTACTGGCCCTTCTGTGGCTTGGGCTGCTGCTCTTTGTACTGGGTTTAATTCATCTAAAAAATGCATTGCATAAATTTCATAAAAAATTGTGTTGCTTTTAGTTCAAAAAAATATTTATTTAAACAATATTTTACTTTTGTTAATTTCCTTTTAAAAACTTTACATTTTAAAAATCAATTAATTTTTTACATTGTTTTTTTATAATTAAAGCATGAAAAAATATTTTACTATCATTTTACTATTTTCATTTTTAGTTTCATTTTCTCAAAAAAGTGGAAATAAAATATCTGACCAAAATTTTAATTTAGATTCTTTACCAAAAGCAATTTTAAAAGAATTAAATCGCTATCGTAAAGAAAAAGGTTTAGATAGTATTCAAATGAGCGATATGTTGCAAGAAGCTGGAGATATTAGTGCAGGTAAAATGGCTGATAGTGGCAAAGATAAAATTGACCCTAAAAAAACAAAAAAATATTTAAAAAAAGTTGGTGCAACAAAACGAGGCGAAGAACTTAGTAATAAAGCACCAATAAGCAAAGGAAAAGAAAATTATAAAACTGAAGATGTTGCCAAAAATATTTATAACAGGTGGGAAAGTAATCCAAAAAACATTTCTGTATTATTAAATCCAAAATTTACTTTAGTTGGTATAGCCTGTGTTGCCGACGAAAAAGCAAAAAAAGTTTTTGTTAGTGCTATTTTTGGTGGATATGACATAACAAATGGTGGTGCTCCATACCGCAGCCAGTTAGCGGTGCCTTATAATAAAAAAACAAAAAAATTAGATGGCCCAGATTTAAGAAAATGTAAAACCTGCGAGCGTTGGCGAAATTATGATAATCTTCAAAAAGGTTTGTTTGTACATAATGGAAAAATTTATTTAAAATATTCAAACTCACGCGAACTTAGAAAATTATTAAAAAAATCTACCGATGGTTTAGCTGTTGATGTTGTTCAACGTAGCCAATACATTCCGGCTGATTATAACATTGTAGATAATAACCTTTATAACAAAGGAGTTATGACAAATGTGCTTTACAAAGAAAAGTTTTTTAAAAAAAACATATTATTAAAAGTTGATGATAAAAAACTTCGTAAAAAAGTAAAAGGAGTAGAAGTAGAAATGGGCAAGTTTAACCCAAAAATTACCGAACCGTATGAATTAAATTTAATTGTTATACAAGATAAAAAAGTTTGTAAAACAATTACAAGAGGATATACCGAAAATGGAAATATACAAAGTAACACTCCAATTGGGTTACTCCCGTTCGATAAATCTACTGGGTTAAAACCCCCGTTCGAACCTAAAAATGAATCTTCTATTATAAACTTTTCAATTCCATTCGAAAAAAATAAATCAGATTATAAACAAGAAGATGTACAACCTTTTATAAAAGCTTTAAACGAACCAGATTTTATTATTGATGGTTTGTTTATTTATGCTTACGCATCTATTGAAGGCGATTCTGTTGCTAACGCTAAATTACAACGTAAGCGTGCAGAAAGCGTTGTTAGTGTTTTGCAAAGTTTTCAAAAAAATAAAATTAAACCTACAATTGAAAATAAAGATAGTTGGGGATTATTTATGCTCGAAAACGAAGACGGTAAGTATGCAGATTTAGTTAAAATGGGTAAGAAAAAAGCAATAGAAAAAATTAATTCAGATGATAAATTACAAACCGAACTTGAGCCTATTTTAGCCAAAGAACGTTTTGCGCAAATTATTATGGATGTTACTTACGATATAACAGGTAAAAAAGAACAACGTTTTGTAGAGGTTAGTTTGCAACGTGCATTAAAGGCAAGCAACCAACAACAAGCATTTAAAATAATGGAGTTTATGAGTAAAAGAGTAGGTGAAGGGAAATATAACTCAAGTATTTTTGATAGTATTAAACTAACAGAAAATAATACAAATATCCCTTATATAAATAATAAAGTTTATTACAAATATTTAAACACAAATGAAATAGATGAAGACGATGAAGCTACTTTTGATAAATTATTAAAGTTAGACGCTTCAAATCCGGTACTTCAATACAATAAAGTTTTTTGTGGTTTAAAGTTAGATACAAATGCTGGCGACCCTCAACACCAAGCGCAAGTGCAACAAACAATTGATGGTTTGTATGGTAAGTTAGATAGCAATTATGTTAATGGTTTAAATATTGAATGGCAATTTAAAATTATGGAAAGTGTTGATACAAGCGACGCCGCCGATGCTCAAATAGAAGCTTGTATTGCCCGTATAAAAGGTTTTTATAAAATTAAAGATGCAAGTTGGCAAAATGCTTTAAAGCTTTCTTATGTGTTTAGCAGAGCTAAAGATTACAATTATTCTGCAACATTATTAGAACCCTATTTGCAAAAGAAAGATGTTAATGAAAATTTAATTTTTATGTACATTGCAAGCGCAAGTAGGTTGCAAGAAAAATACTATTCACGCACATTTGCCCGCGCATTAGAAATGGCTAAAGCTAAAAACCCAACTCGATATTGTAAATTATTTGGCGAACCTTATATGACATTTCAAGTGTTAGAAAACCCCGAAGTTAAAAGGGTTTACCAAGGTTCTTGTGATGGTGCAAAATAAATTAACTTTTAAAATAAAACAAAAATGGAAATCAACAACGAAAACAATCCAACTAATAACCCAACCCCACAACAACAATTTAATAATCCTCAATTTCAACAATACGGAGGGATACAGCCAATCCCTAATTCTACTGCAGTTTTAGTTTTAGGTATTTTATCTATTACAACTTGCATTTGTTATGGTGTAATTGGTTTAATATTAGGAATAATTGCATTGTATTTAGCATCTAAAGCAATGGCAATATATAAAGCCAATCCAAATGCTTATATGCTTAGTTCATTTAATAATTTAAAAGCAGGTAAAATATGTGCAATAATTGGTTTAAGTTTATCTACTTTATATATTCTTTGTATTATAGCTTACATTCTTATTTTAGGCGCTGCTTTTTCTGCTTTACCTTGGGATGATATGTTTAAAAGCAGACCTTATTAATTTGATTCATTGGCTCGAAAATAATTTGTTTACTTGTTTTTTTAAATCACATTTTGGGATTGATTGTCCTGGGTGTGGTATGCAAAGAAGTTTAATTGCTTTATTAAATGGAGATTTTATGCAAAGTGTAAATTATAACCCTGCTTTAATTCCTTTATTAATTACAGTTTTTCTCTTGTTATTTCAACTCTTTGCTAAAAAAATTTATGGTGGAAAGTTAGTAATGTGGGCCTTTATTGTAACTTGTTTTATTTTAGTTGTAAATTATTTTTTTAAAATCTTTTTTAGCTAAAATAGTTTTTACCACTTGTTTTTAAAATTTAACCACTTATAAAATTAAAATTACCACAATTTTAAATGTTAAATTACTTTTAACATTCCTTAATTAATTTTGTAAGTAGTTAATAAAACGTTAAAAAATATAAAAATATTAAATGACTGAAAATTAACAAATTAGTAAAAAATGAAATAAATTACTTGTAATATTTCACTAATAAAACTAATTTTAAGGCTTTTAAGAAAAAGAAGAATTTAGATAATTTTAACAGTATGATTAAAAATTTATTATTCGCTATTGGTTTAGTAATGTTATTGGGCTTTTCAGCCAAGGCTCAAACAGGGAATGGTGCCATTAAAATCAGTTTAATTGATAACGCTACCAAAGAGGCAATTCCATTTGCAAACGTTGTAGCATACAAAGATGGTGTACAAGTTGGCGTAGCTACAACCGATATGGACGGTAACGCAGTAATAAAACCCTTGGCTCCAGGTAAGTACGCTGTAAAAGGTGTTTACGTTGGGTATCAAGCAAAAGAAATTAAAGATGTGTTAGTTGGTGATGGTAAAACGGCTGCTGTAACTATTCCATTATCTAACGGCGAAGGTGTTAAGTTAGATGAAGTTGAAGTTGTAACCTATCAAGTTCCTTTAATCGACCCAGACACAAAATCAGGTCAAACTGTTACCCGCGAAGATTATCAAAACTTAGCAACTAAAGATGTTAACTCAGTAGCCGCAACAACAGCTGGTGTATATCAAGCTGATGAAGGTAAATCAATTAACGTACGTGGTGGTCGTACAGGAAACACAACTTACTTTGTTGATGGTGTTAAAGTTTTTGGTACGCCTAATTTACCTCAACAATCTATCGAACAATTAAATGTAATTACTGGTGGTGTTCCTGCAATGTATGGAGATTTAACCTCTGGTGCAATTTCAATTTCAACTCGTGGTCCACAATCTAAGTATTTTGGTGGTGTTGAGTTAATTTCATCTCAACTTACAGATGCTTATGGTTATAATTCATTAGGTTTTAGTTTTGGTGGCCCATTATACAAAAAGAAAGATTCTACTAAACGTACTGTTTTAGGGTTCTTTTTATCAGGTCAAGGTAATTATATTAAAGAACCAAGCCCTTCATTTGTTCCTATTTATGTGTTAAACGATAGTAAATTACAAGAAATTAAAGATGCGCCTTTAGTTAAATCACCTTCTGGTACAGGTTTTATCCGCTCATCAGAATTTGTTACTAAAGAAGATATGACTACTCAAAAAGCGCGACCTAATGCACGTGCAAGAAGTTTATCTATTAATGGTAAAGTTGATTATGCTCCAACCGAAAACACAAACATTACTTTAGGTGGATATTACGAGTATTCAGATAATATGAATGCGAGTTTAGGAAATCAAATTTTTAACTCAGTTAATAATTCAATGAGTTCTTCTCGCACAACTCGTGGTACAATTTCTATTACCCAAAAATTTGGCAAACAAGGAGGAAATAAAGATAAACAGCAATCAATCATTCAAAACCCGTTCTTCCGTTTCTTAGCTAGTTACGATAATCAATTTAGTTTATCACAAAGTGCTAAACATAAAGATAAAATTTTTAGATATGGTTATGTTGGCGAATTTAAACGTACTTTCTTAGCTAAAGATTTTGCTTACAATTACCAATTTATTGATACATTTTTATTAAACGGAAACCCAATTAATGCTTATGTTTATACAGGCGATAGAGAGTTACCAGTTCAATTTACACCTGGTTCTTATAATCCAGATCCTGCATTATACACATCATACTTAGTTAGCCAATCAGACCCTAATTTCTTATCAATAGGCTACATTCAAGGTAATAATGGATTAGTAAATGGTGATAGTCCACAATCTATTTACTCTTTATATAATAATTTTGGTGCTGTTCCTACTGGTTACTCTAAATCAAATACTCAACAGGTTCGTTTTGCAACTAGCTTTAATGCAGATATTAAAAATCATGCTTTTACTTTCGGTATGGAGTTTGACCAACGTACCACAAGTAGTTATGGTGTTGCAGCTTCGGCATTATGGACGCGTATGAGACAATTAGCCAACTTACACACTAACAATGTAGATTATCAAGCAACACCAGAGTTACAAACTCAATTTAGTGGCTTAGTTCCTTACTATTATTTCCCAAATCAATACAATCAATCAGTTCAAACTAAATTTTCAGAAAGCATATTAGCTAAATTAGGCTTACCTAATGATTACAAAGGTTTTGTAAATACAGATGAATTAAATCCAGATGATTTAAATTTAAATATGTTTAGCGCCGAAGACTTATTAGGTAATACAGATAACAACAACTTAGTTGCTTACAACGGTTACTCAGCACAAGGCGATAAAATAAAAGGTAAAACTAGTATTGATAAATTTTTAAATGAAAAAGATGCATCAGGTAGAAATACTTTTGCAATTGGTTCTTTTAAACCAATTTATGCATCTGCTTACATTATGGATAAATTTGATTTTAAAGATATGAAATTTAATATTGGTTTACGTGTAGATAGATATGATGCCAACCAACCAGTATTAAAAGATAGATATGCTTTACATGAATTAGCAAAAGTTGGTGATTTAAAATCGTTAGATTATTTACCTGCAGGTTTTTCAGACAATATTCCAACAAATATTAGTAAAGATGCAGCAGTTTATATAGCTCAAAACCCACAAGGTGGTAAATCTCCTAGTTCAATTACTGGTTTTAGAGAGGGTGATAAATGGTTTGATGCTCAAGGTAACGAAATTAGCGATCCTACATTAATCCAATCTAGCGATGGTCGTCCAATTCCTTTATATAAAGATAAAGCAAACTACGATAAAAAAATGTCTTTAGGTGGTTTTACAAGTTACGTAGCTGCTATTAATGCTATGCCTCGTATCGCATTCTCTTTCCCAATTTCAGATGTTGCAAACTTTTTTGCTCACTACGATATCTTAACACAACGTCCTACTAACAGTTTAATTAATCCACTAGATTATTATTATTTAGATGCATCAAGCTCTAACCCTGTTGTAAATAACCCAAATCAACGCCCTCAAAAAACAGTTGATTATGAATTAGGTTTCTCTCAAGTATTAAACGAAAGAAAAAATGCATCATTAACAATTACTTCATTTTATCGCGAAATGAGTAACATGATTAACCAAAAAGTAATTGTAGGTGCTTACCCTCGTACTTATATTATGTTTGATAATATCGACTTTGGAACAGTTAAAGGTCTTTCTGCTGCATTTGACTTCCGCAGAACTGGTGGTTCTAGAATTAACTTTAACTATACTTTACAATTTGCCGATGGTTCAGGCTCTAACGCTAACTCGGGTGCTAACTTAGCAAGTACAGGTCAGCCTAACTTAAGAATTTTACAACCGTTAGACTTTGATCAAAGACATAGTTTTGTATTAAATTATGATTACCGTTTTGGTTCAGAAAAAGATTACAAAGGCCCATCATTTAAAAACAAATCGGGTAAAGTAGTTCAACTTTTAGAAGATGTAGGATTTAACCTTTCATTTTTAGTTGGTTCAGGAACTCCTTATACAAGATGGAGCCAAGCTGTTCCTTTAACAGGTACACGTTCAAATATTCTAGGACAAATAAATGGTTCTACAAAACCATGGAATTTTAGAACAAATTTAAGAATAGACAAAAACATTCCACTTAAATGGGGTAAAGGAACAGATGAAGAAAAGAAAACAGCTAACTTAAATGTTTACGTTCAAGTATTAAATGTTTTAAATAGAAAAAATGTTTTAAACGTATATAACTTTACTGGTAACCCAGATGATGATGGATATTTAACATCAACACAAGCTGCTGCAGCTCTTGCAATTGCAAATAGCGCAATTGGTTTTAGCGATTTATATGCTATCAGAGTTAATAACCCAGGAAATTATAACCTCCCACGTCAAACCCGTATTGGTTTGTTATTTGAATTTTAATAATTGATAAAAAGGAAAGATATTATGAAAAAAGTAGTTTTAAGCATATTAGTTTTATCAAGTAGCGTAATTTTAGCGCGTGAAAAAGCTGGAGTTGAAAGAACCCCATCTTCTTCAACTTCCGAAAACTTAGGAGGTAAAGTTATGGCTAGCTGTGCTGCCCCTAAAGCAAGTCAAGAGTTAAAAATTAACAACGTACGTACCATTATTTATACAGGTGGAGATATGTGGTGGAATTTATTTGGCGATGGTAACGCACGTTACATTATTCCAAAAACAGAAAAATTATCACAAGGTATTTCATCTAGTTTTGCTGGTTCTATTTGGTTAGGTGGTTTAGATGCTGGTGGATCTTTAAAAGTAGCAGCTATGACTTACCGCCAAAATGGTATAGATTTTTGGCCTGGACCTTTAGATACTATTACAGCTACAGCCGATGCTGATATGTGTTTAAAATACGACCAATTATACAGCATGACAAGAGCAGAAGTTGATGGATGGGTAGGAAAAACAGGACCGTTAACTACAGCTATAACTAATTGGCCTGGTAATGGAGATATTTTTAAAGGTCAAGGCTTTTACTTAGCTCCTTATCAAGAGGTTGATGGTGTGCCTGGATACAACCCAGCATCTGGCGATTATCCTGATTATGATGTTAAAAACTTAGCATTAAAAGATAGTAGAGGTTTTTGTAAAGCAAAATTATTTGGAGATCAAACTTTATTTTGGGTATTTAACGATAAAGGTGGCATCCATACCGAAACTCAAGGTGTGCCTATTGGTGTTGAAGTTAGAGCACAGGCTTTTGGTTTTAAAACCAACGACGAAATTAATAACATGACATTCTATAGCTACGAAATTCATAACAGATCGTCATTTTCTTTAAATAAAACATATTTTACAATTTGGAATGATGCTGATTTAGGATATTATTTAGATGATTATGTTGGTTGCGATGTTTCGAGAGGTTTAGGTTACATTTATAATGCTGATGCTTATGACGAAACTACTTCTGGTACTAATGGATATGGCGATTTCCCTCCTGCTTTAGGTTGCGATTTCTTTAAAGGCCCTTTAGCTGATCCAGGTGATGGTATTGATAACGATTTTGATAATGGAACAACAAATCCTAATTCTGGTATTGATGAAGATGGAGAAACAATTCAAATGAGTCGTTTTACTTATTATAATAATAATATTGGTGCATTCCCTCCGCAAACTACTAACCCTGATATTGCAATCCATTACTATAATTTTATGACTGGTTTTTGGAAAGATGGTTCGCCATTTACAACTGGTGGTAACGGGTACGGAGGCACTGCTCCTGCAACTTTTGTTTATGATGGTAGTCCTGTAACCAACACCGGTTGGACAGAACAAGCAGCAGGTAATTTAGCAGGAGATAGACGTTTTTTACAATCAGCAGGACCTTTTACTTTAAAACCTGGTGCTGTAAATGATATTACTTTTGGTATTCCTTGGGCGCAATCTCCTGTTAAAGGCGGAAACATTGAATCTTTAAAATTATTACTTGCAGCAGATGATAAAGCTCAAGCCTTATTTGACAAATGTTTTAAATTATTAGATGGTCCTGAAGCACCTGAAATGGTAATTCAAGAAATGGATAAAGAATTAATGTTTTATTTAGTAAATCATAAAGGAACAAATAATTACAGTGTTTATAATAACGATTATAAAGAAGAAGATATTTCAATTATTTCTGATCCAAGTTCAACAGTACAAGCTTTAGCTAATCCTGATAAAAACTATCGTTTTGAAGGTTATATTATTTATCAAGTTAAAGATGCAAACGTAAGTTCAACTGATTTATCTGATGTAACAAAAGCTAAACCAGTATTTCAATGCGATATTAAAAATGGTATAAGTCGTTTAGTTAATTGGGAAGTTGATAATAATATTGGAGATATAGTTCCAAAAATTAAAGTTGAAGGAGCTGACAATGGTATTGTTACAACATTTAAATTACAAGAAGACGCATTTTCTACTTCGGATAATAAACGTTTTGTAAATAATAAAACTTATTATTTTATTTCTGTAGCATATGCTCACAACAATTATTTAACTTATGCAAACAATGTTAGTCCTTCAACTAACTCTGCAGCAAATTATTTAGGTCAAAAACGCCCTTATTTAGAAGGTCGTAAAATTAAAAAAGCTGCTGGTATCCCTGCTATACCTTCTGTTGAAAAAGACGGTACAGTAGCTCAATCTGCTTATGGTTTTGGCCCTAAATTAACTAGAGTAGAAGGACAAGGAAATGGCGGTAACCAATTAGTTTTAACTCAAGCTTCTGAAGATGCAATTGTAGCAAATAACTTTGCTGCTGAAGTTACTTATGAAAATGGAGCTGGTCCAGTTAACATTAAAGTAGTTGATCCTTTAAATGTTGTAAATTCTAATTTTACTTTTAAATTTATTAAAAATCGTGTAAACAATACTACAGCTACAAACTCTTTAGCTTTACCTTCGGGTACTGTTACAAGATATTTAGGTGATTTATATACCGATTCAACAAGTTGGGTTTTAATAAATGAAGGCGATGGAAAAAAATATTATCCAAATACTCCTTCTGGTACTATTGTAGCTACCCCAAGCGGAACAGTTACAGATTATTATTACCAATCTATTAAAATTAATAACGAATTTTATTTCCCTGAATTAGGTTTATCTGTTGCAGTTCGCCAAGTTGCCGATCCTGCAGGTGATGTAAATAAATTTGTTGATTTTAGTACTTTAGATGAAACTTATACTGGCCCTGATGCTAATGCATTTTTAGGTGCTTCAATTCAATACCTTAATGGAACTAACAGTTGGTTAAATCCTGTAGTTGATGATGATGGGTCTTCTCCAACAAATTGGATTAAGGCTGGAGCATTAAAAGGTTCAAAAACCTCGCCTTTAGGAACTAATGCGGCTGATATTGGCGCAGATGCCTATTATAAAAAAGTTGGCGAAGCGTACGCATTTATGGACCCTGAAAAACGTTTTGCTAATATTTTAGGTGGAACTTGGGCACCATATCCACTATGTGCTTCAATATACACAATTGCTTCTGGAAGTAATTTAAATAATGGATTTGCTAGAGTTTTTGGTGGTCCTGGTTTTGGTAGTGCAGTATGGAATGAAAATAAAAAATACTTAGCTTCAGAAGGTGGAGCTCAAACTTCTGCATTAGCTTCATATTATGGATTATTAGCAACTTCATTTCCTCAAAACAATTACAATACCGATTTAAGAAAATTAGGAAGTGTTTTAATTGTTTTAACTCGCGATAAATCAAAATGGACACGTTGCCCTGTAATTGAAATGCAAGAAAGAGCAGAGTTAAGTGAAGGAAATGCAGTATTTTTCTCTCCAAGAAAACATGCTTCTGTAGATAAAAACGGTTTAACTGTTGCTCAAGGTGGTAACTCAAGCGAAGCTAACTTAACTTCTTCAACTGGTATGGGCTGGTTCCCTGGTTACGCAATTTGTAAAGAAACTGGCGAACGTTTAAATATGATGTTTGGCGAAGATAGTTACCAAAGAAGTAATAATGGTGATGATATGATGTGGAATCCAACCGCAAATAGAAGCAATCCTTACTCTTTTGCTTTTGGTGGTAAACATTTTATTTATGTGTTTGGTGCAAATACTTCTAAAGGTGTTTTCCCAACAGGTGCACCATCAGCAGATTGGTCAGATGCAAGTTCTCCATTCTATATAGGTGGTACTGTTTCTGGTTGCCCTAAATACGATCAAGGTGCTTATGTAATGAATGTGTTAAATAAATATTTTGGAAGTTCAATTTTAGCAACAGGTAGTACTGGTTATATTCCATTAAATGCTCTCGAAAGAGATATTATGTGGGTTTCTATGCCTATGGTTACAACTGGTAACGAATTTAAAAACCCAGCAAATATGCCTTCTGATGTTAAAATTAACATAAACGTTTCTAAACCATACAGATACGGTTATAGTGGTGTATCAACAAGTACAATAGAAGTTTTAAGCGCAAATGGTAACCAACCTGTTGCTGGTGCTTTAACTACTGTAACAAATGCTGCTCAACAAACTACAATTGTTTCTACAACACCAATTAACGGAAATATTCCTTTATATAGATTTAATACTTCTGAAATTGCAACTTTAGTAAATCAAAATGATGTTGCTAAAAATTCGTTAGATTTAATCAAAATAGTACCTAATCCTTATTACGGTAGCTCTTCATACGAAACTAATAGAATTGATAACAGAGTAAGAATTACAAATTTACCTAATAAATGTACAGTTAAAATATTTACTATGAATGGTACATTGGTTAGAACATTAAAACGTGATGTTACTGACCAAGAAGATCAAGTAATTGGGAATACTGACATAAGACAAACAAAACGTATTCCATATATGGATTGGGATTTAAAAAATCAAAGCAACATTACAATTGCAAGTGGTTTATATATTTTCCATATAGATGCCCCAGGAATTGGTGAAAAAATAGTTAAATGGTTTGGTGTTGTAAGACCACTTGATGTTCAAAATTATTAATATTTAGTTGAATTATTTAGATATGATTAAAAATTTAAAATATAGTAGTTTGTGTTTAGCAATGATGTTATCTTGCTCTGCTTTTGCTGGTAATCCAGAACGTGCAGGTCAAGCAGGCGCAAGCCAATTGCTAATTAACCCTTATGCCAGAAACTCTGGTATGGTTGGTTCAAATTCGGCAAAAGTTCGTGGACTTGAAGCACAATTTTTAAATATTGCAGGTACTGCATTTACAAGAAAAACCGAAGTAATGATTAACCACTCTGCTTGGTTACAAGGTACAGGTATTAACATTAATACTTTTGGTTTAACCCAAGGTGTTGGCGAAACCGGTACTATTGGATTTGGTGTAATGAGTATTAATGCAGGTAAAATTGATATAACAACTGAAGATCAACCCGAAGGTGGTTTAGGTACTTATTCACCTACTTTTTATAACATTAGTATGTCATACGCAAAAATGTTTTCTGATAATATTTTTGGTGGGATTAATATTAAATTAATAAGCGAACAAATTCCAAACGTTTCTGCTAGAGGCGTTGCTATTGATGCGGGTATTCAATACCATACAGGTAAATACGATAACATACATATTGGTATTGCTTTAAAAAATTGGGGACCAAAAATGACTTATAGAGGTGATGGTTTAAGCAGACAAGCTCGTGTAAACTATGGTAATAATTACGAATTAACAGTTAACAACCGTTCGAGCGCGTTTGAATTACCAGCTTTAGTTAATATTGGTACTAGTTACGATTGGTATTTATTAAAAGACAGCACAGGAATTAATAAAAAACATAGAATTACATTTAATGGTACATTTACATCTAACTCTTTTACATATGATAACCTTTTATTTGGTGTTGAATATGGTTGGAAAGAAATGTTAATGCTAAGAGCAGGTTATATGTACGAAAAAGGAATAACTAGCACAACTGATAGAAGAACAGCATTTACAGGCCCAGCTTTAGGTGCTACTTTTGAAGTGCCTTTTAACGATAAAAAATCAACAGTTGGTTTAGATTATTCTTACCGCTTTACAAATCCATTTGGTGGCTCGCACACTTTTGGAATAAGATTGAATTTATAATTTTTTTTATTATCTTTGTTTTAAGAATTTGAGTCCCGAATCTCGTATTAACGAGACGGGATTCTTTGCTTATAGAAACTTAACATTATGTCACAATTAGGATACTATACAGAAGATAGCTTAAAAAAGCTAAAAGAAGATTTGCATCAACTTAAAACAGTTGAAAGAAAAAACTGTACAAACGCAGTTGCCGAAGCAAGAGATAAAGGCGATTTAAGCGAAAATGCCGAATACGATGCTGCTAGAGAAGCTCAAGCATTGCTAGAAGTTAAAATAGCAAAAATGGAAGAAGTTATTGCAAACGCTAGAATAATAGATGAAACACAATTAGACTTAAGTAAAGTTAGCATTTTAACTACAGTTGCTATTAAAAATATTAAAAATGGAGCATCTATGAAATATACACTTGTTGCTCAATCCGAAGCTGACTTAAAATCTGGAAAAATTTCTGTCGATTCACCAATTGGCAAAGCATTATTAGGTAAAAAAATTGGTGAAAAAGTAGATGTACAAATTCCTGCGGGTATGGTTACATTTGAAATAACAAACATTTCAATTTAATGCCCAGTTTATTTACTAAAATAATAAACGGAGAAATTCCTTGTTATAAAATTGCTGAAGACGAAAATAATTTAGCGTTTTTAGATATTTTTCCTTTAAAAAAGGGGCATGTACTTGTAGTCCCAAAATTAGAAGTAGATCAACTATTTGATTTACCCGAGCAAAATTATTTAAACTTATTAGCATTCTCAAAAAAAATTTCTATCACTCTTAAACAAATAATTCCTTGTAATAGAATAAGTATGCATGTTGTTGGATTAGAGGTGCCCCATGCTCATATACATTTAATTCCAATAAACACAATAAATGATTGTAATTTCGCAAATGAAAAATTAAAATTTACAAACGAAGAATTTAAGGCACTTGCCGATGAAATTTCAAAAAAAATAAAACTTTAATATGGATAAAATTAAATTTGGAACTGATGGTTGGAGAGCAATAATTGCACAAGACTTTACAGTTGAAAATGTTGCAAGAGTTACAGAAGCAACTTCTAAATGGTTACTTGCTCAATTTAAACAACCTACTGTTGTAGTTGGGCACGATTGCAGATTTGCTGGCGAACTTTTTGCCGAAACAACAGCTAAAGTTTTTATTGCAAACGGTATAAAAGTATTATTAGCAAAAGGTTTTGTTAGTACTCCAATGATTTCGTTAGGCGCAGTTAAATACAAAACTAATTTAGGAATAATTTTAACTGCAAGTCATAACCCACCTTCATATAATGGTTATAAAATTAAAGCGCATTACGGTGGCCCTCTAGGCCCTGACGAAGTCCAAGAAGTAGAAGATTTAATCCCAAATTCAGCAAATGGTAATTATAAAACTATAGATTTAAAAGATGCTGAAACAAAGGGCTTATTAGAAATTGTAAACTTAGAAGACTTGTACATTAAACATGTTGAAGCAAATTTTGATATTGCAGCAATTAAAAAAGCAAACTTAAATTTAGCTTATGATAGTATGTTTGGAGCAGGACAAAGAGTTATGTCGCGTTTGTTCCCCGAAATTCATCATTTACACAACGATCATAATCCAGGTTTTCATGGCCAAGCTCCAGAGCCAATTCATAAAAATTTATTAGAGTTTAGTAATTTTATTAAAAACAATGGCAAAATATCTTGTGGTTTAGCTACAGATGGTGATGCAGATAGAATTGGACTTTATGACAATGAAGGAAATTTTGTTGATTCGCACCACATAATTTTACTGCTAATTCATTATTTAAAAAAATATAAAGGGTTAAATGGTAAAGTAGCCACAGCATTTAGTACAACTGTAAAAATTAAAAATATGTGCGCCCATTATAATTTACCTTTAGATGTAGTTAAAATAGGCTTTAAATACATTTGTGGCATAATGGTTAACGAAGATGTTTTAGTTGGTGGCGAAGAAAGCGGAGGTATAGCCATTAAAGGACACATTCCCGAAAGAGATGGTATTTGGATGGGTTTAACCATTTGGGAATTTATGGCAAAATCAGGTAAAAGCTTAAAAGAATTAATTCAAGAGGTTTATGATATTACTGGTACGTTTTGGTTTGAACGAAACGATCTTCATATAAGCGAAGAAATTAAACAAAAAGTTCTTACAAATTGCAAATCGGGTTCTTATACACAATTTGGAAAGTATAAAGTATCTAAAATTGATGATTTAGACGGATATAAATACTTTTTTGATGAAAATACATGGTTAATGATTAGAGCTAGTGGAACTGAGCCTGTTTTAAGAATTTATGCCGAAGCTGCAACAAAAGAATTAACTTTTGATATTTTAGCTGATGCTAAAAAGACTTTATTAGGATAAATTGCACAAAATGCTCTTTTATCGAAAAAAACCGGTTTTTTAACTAAAAAACCGGTTTTTTGTTAATAAATTCATAAAAAAAGCTATTAAAACTCAAAATTACCATTACTTTTGCCCCACTAACTATTACACAATTTATAAAATGAAATTAACCGAAATTCAAGACTTAATTAAGTTTGTATCTAAAAGCGGCGTAAGTGAAGTTGAACTAGAAACAAAAGAAGTTAAAATTGTTATCAGAACCCCAAAAGTATCAACCCAACAACAGGTGGTTATGCAAGCTGCACCAGTTGTAGCGCAACCACAAATTATTACAACTCCTGTTGCTCAAATTCAAACTAACAACGTTACACCTTCTGCCGAAATTAAAACGCCAACAAATAATGCAGGAAATGAAGATGAAAGCAAATACCTTACCATTAAAAGCCCTATGATTGGTACGTTTTATAGAAGCGCTGGTCCTGATAAACCCGCTTTTGTAAACGTAGGTGATGAAATTGCTACTGGTAAAACAGTTTGTATTATTGAAGCAATGAAACTTTTTAATGAAATAGAAAGTGAAATAAAAGGTAAAATTGTAAAAGTTTTGGTTAATGATGCTACTCCAGTTGAGTACGATCAACCATTATTTTTAGTAGATCCTTCTTAATTTTTTATTAAAAATGTTAAATTTTAAATGATAATTAAGTATTTATCATAATTCAACATTCAACATTTATAATTTATAAAAGAAATGTTTAAAAAGATATTAATTGCCAATCGTGGCGAAATTGCTTTACGTGTAATTAGAACATGCCGCGAAATGGGCATAAAAACAGTTGCAGTTTACTCAACCGCCGATAAAGATAGTTTACATGTTAAATTTGCAGACGAAGCCGTTTGCATTGGCCCCCCACAAAGTAAAGATAGCTACTTAAATATGGCTAACATAATTGCTGCTGCCGAAATTACAAATGCAGATGCAATACACCCAGGTTATGGTTTTTTAAGTGAAAATGCACGCTTTAGCGAAATTTGTGCCCAAAATAAAATAAAATTTATAGGTGCAAGCCCAGAAATGATTAATAAAATGGGCGATAAAAGTAATGCTAAAGCTACAATGATTGCTGCTGGTGTTCCTTGTGTTCCGGGTTCAGATGGTTTAATTACAGATATTGAACAAGCTAAAAAAGATGCAAAACGAATTGGATACCCAGTAATTATAAAAGCAACTGCAGGTGGTGGCGGACGAGGCATGAGAATTATTTGGAAAGAAGAAGACTTACAACCAAATTACGAAAGTGCAAGTAAAGAAGCTGAAGCTGCATTTGGAAATGGTGCCATGTATATGGAAAAGTTTATCGAAGAGCCTCGCCATATCGAAATACAAATTGTAGGCGATCAATACGGTAAAGCTTGCCATTTAAGTGAGCGTGATTGTAGCATTCAACGTCGTCATCAAAAATTAGTTGAAGAAACACCAAGCCCTTTTATGACGCCTGAATTAAGAGATGCAATGGGCGAAGCAGCTGTAAAAGCCGCATTATCTATAAAATATGAAGGAGTAGGCACAGTTGAGTTTTTGGTTGATAAACACCGTAATTTTTATTTTATGGAAATGAATACGCGTATTCAAGTTGAACACCCAATTACAGAAGAAGTTATTGATTACGATTTAATAAGAGAACAAATTTTAGTTGCAGCAGGTGTACCAATTAGCGGAAAAAATTATTATCCGCAATTACATGCAATCGAATGCCGTATAAATGCTGAAAACCCATTTATGAACTTTGTTCCAAGTCCTGGTAAAATTACAACATTACATACTCCAGGTGGTCATGGAATTAGAGTAGATTCACACGTGTATAGTGGTTATACCATTCCTCCAAATTACGACAGTATGGTTGGTAAGTTAATTACAGTTGCTCAAACCCGCGAAGAAGCAATTGCTAAAATGCACAGAGCTTTAAGTGAGTATGTAATTGAAGGCGTAAAAACTACTATTCCTTTCCATTTAAAATTAATGAATAACGAAGATTTTAAAGCTGGTAATTACACAACAAAGTTTTTAGAAACTTGGGATTTTAAAAACTAATTAATTCATTTATAATTTAAGACTGCCTTTTTGCAGTCTTTTTTTTTGTTATTAAGTTTTTTTGTTATTTGAATAGCTAATAAATTGTGTTAAATTTGTTCCATTACTAATATTAATTAGCTATGGCTAAAGTATCATCAAAACAATCTAAGTTCTCAAAAGAACAATACTTAAAATGGTACGAATCAATGTTGTTGATGCGTAAGTTTGAAGAAAAAACCGGACAAGTTTATGTTCAACAAAAAATAAAAGGTTTTTGCCATTTATATATTGGGCAAGAAGCAATAGTTGCAGGCACCGTTAGTGCTACAAAAAAAGAAGATAAACACATAACTGCATACCGCGATCATGCTCACCCAATTGGTTTAGGCATGCACCCAAAATATATTATGGCCGAAATGTATGCTAAAATTACAGGTTGTAGTAAAGGAAAGGGTGGAAGTATGCATATTTTTAGTAAAGAGCATAATTTTGTTGGTGGGCATGGTATTGTTGGTGGGCAAGTTCCATTAGGTGCAGGCATTGCTTTTGCCGAAAAATATTTAGGTACTGATAATGTTTGTGTGTGCAGTATGGGCGATGGAGCTGTTAGGCAAGGAGCCTTACACGAAGCCTTTAATATGGCAATGACGTGGAAGTTACCTGTTGTGTTTATAGTAGAAAATAATCAATACGCAATGGGTACATCGGTTGAACGAACAAGCAATGTAACAGATTTATGGAAATTAGGATTAGCTTACGATATGCCAAGTAAACCTGTTGATGGCTTAACTGTTGAAGCAGTTCACGAGGCTATGGAAGAAGCAGTAAACCGTGCACGAAGAGGTGATGGCCCTACTTTTTTAGAAATGAAAACTTATCGTTACAAAGGTCATAGTATGAGCGATGCTCAAACTTATAGAACAAAAGAAGAAGTTAAAGAATACCAAGAGCAAGATCCTATTTTAAAAGTTTTAGCTACACTTCAACAAAACAAATGGATAGATGAAAAAGGAATTGAAGAAATTGAAGCAAAGGTAAAAGCTTTAGTTGACGAAAGTGTTCAGTTTGCAGAAGAAAGTCCATATCCAGAAGCCGATGAATTGTTTAAAGATGTTTATTCTGAACCAAATTACCCTTTTATTATTGATTAATTTTTTGCAGTTATACAAAAATAAAAAAACAAAATTTATAAATTTTTTAATTCTCAATTGATAAAAAAATGGCTGAAATTGTTAGAATGCCCAAATTAAGTGATACTATGACTGAAGGAGTTATAGAAAAATGGCATAAAAAAGTTGGCGATAAAATTAAAAGCGGCGATTTGTTAGCCGATATTGCAACCGATAAGGCAACAATGGAATTTGAATCGTTTCAAGATGGCGTGTTACTGCACATTGGTGTACAAGAAAAACAAGCCGTTCCGGTTGATTCTATAATTGCAATTTTAGGTGCACCTAACGAAGACATCTCTAATTTATTAAATGGAAAAATAGAAACTAAAACTAACAGTACTGAAACTAAAGCTGAAAACCCTACACCAACTCCAAGTATAACAAACGCAACATTACCAGCAGGCGTTGAAGTTGTTCGTATGCCAAAATTAAGCGATACCATGACAGATGGTGTTTTAGAAAAATGGCACAAAAAAGTTGGAGATAAAGTTAAAAGTGGTGAGTTATTAGCAGATATTGCAACTGATAAAGCTACAATGGAATTCGAATCTTTTCAAGATGGTGTTTTAATTCACATTGGTGTTCAAGAAAAACAATCAGTTCCTGTTGATTCTGTAATTGCAATTTTAGGTAAAGGTGGCGAAAATGTAAACGATATTTTATCTATTGTAAACAATTCTAACAGAAATACTATAAGTGTTTCAAATGCAAATAATACAGCTAAAGAAACAACAACTAACCAAAATAAAGTTGAACAATCATCTTCTCAAAACAATTCAAGAATTAAAGCATCGCCATTAGCAAAAGCTTTAGCAAAAGAAAAAGGTATTGATTTAACTAATGTTTCTGGTACAGGAGATAATGGACGTATCACAAAATCTGATATTGAAAACTATAAAGGAGGAAGTACTTCATCAAACGTTACTACTTCTAAAATTCAATCTACTTTTAATTTAGGAACCGAAAGTTTTACCGATGAACCAGTTTCGCAAATGCGAAAAGTAATTGCTAAACGATTAAGCGAAAGCAAAAATACTGCACCTCATTATTACTTAACAATAGATATTGATATGGATAATGCAATTGCAGCGCGTGAAGCAATGAATAAAGTTAGCGATGTTAAAATTTCATTTAATGACATTGTAATAAAAGCTAGTGCTGCAGCGTTACGCAAACATCCTAAAGTAAATAGCGCATGGATGAATGATAAAATAAGATACAATCATCATATCCATATTGGAATGGCTGTAGCTATTGAAGATGGTTTGTTAGTTCCTGTAATTCGTTTTGCTGACCAAAAAAGCTTATCGCAAATTAGTGCCGAAGCAAAAGATTTAGGTAAACGTGCAAAAGATAAAAAACTACAACCACAAGATTGGGAAGGAAATACATTTACAATTTCTAACTTAGGAATGTTTGGAATAGAATCATTTACATCTATTATTAATAGTCCAGAAAGTTGTATTTTAAGCGTAGGTGCTATTAAACAAATACCAGTTGTTAAAAACAATGCAGTTGTACCAGGTAATGTAATGAAAGTAACTTTAGCAAGCGACCATAGAAGTGTTGATGGTGCTTTAGGCGCTGCGTTTTTACAAACATTAAAAGCATTTATTGAAAACCCGGTAACTATTTTAGTTTAATGAATTTAGATTTAAAAGGTAAATACGCTTTAGTTTGTGGTAGCACACAAGGCATTGGTAAAGCAGTTGCAATGGAGTTAGCAATATTGGGTGCAAATGTTATTTTATTAGCTCGCAACGAACAAAGTTTAAAACAAGTTAAAGCAGAACTAACGGTTAGCGGTAATCAGTTGCATTCATACCTTGTTGCAGATTATAACGATACTAAAAATTTAAAAGAATTAGTGCAAGCGTTTATAAACCGCAACGGACCAATAAATATTTTAGTAAACAATACTGGTGGGCCACCAAGCGGACCAATTACAAACGCAAAAGAAGAAGAATTTATAACAGCATTTAATAACCATTTAATTTGCAATCAAATTTTAGCACAAACTTGTTTTGAAGGTATGAAACACAGTGGTTATGGTAGAATTGTAAATATTATTTCAACTAGTGTAAAAGCGCCTTTAGCTAATTTAGGTGTAAGTAATACAATAAGAGCCGCAGTTGGCAATTGGGCAAAAACTTGGGCTAACGAAGTTGGTAAATACGGAATTACAGTAAACAATGTATTGCCAGGGGCAACATTAACAGGTAGATTAGAAAACATCATTCAAACAAAGGCAACTAAAACGCAACATAGTGTAGATAAAATAAGTGAAGAAATGATTTCTGAAATACCAATGGCACGTTTTGCAAACCCATTTGAAATTGCCAATGCAGTCTGCTTTTTAGCAAGTCCCGCAGCTTCTTACATTAATGGAATAAATATTCCGGTTGATGGTGGCAGAACACCTAATTTGTAAGCCTGTTTTGTACACTTTTTGTTTAAAATTTCAGAACTAAGTAATTTAAAACATACTTTTTAAAGCTTACTAATTACTACCAGCGCAACCTTTGTATTGTTTGCCATTTAGTGTTAATAAAATAGATTGTTCTTTTTTATCGCCGCTAGCTTCTTCAGTACAATTTTCTTTTTTAATACTTACATTAAGTTCGTAATTAGTTTTATTAATTGTTTCTTTAAAATTTCCTTCAAATTTTTTAGATTTTTTTAAGTCAGTAAAATCACCTTGCATTGTTAAACTATCTTTTCCGTAATTTAAAACTAACAACACTTTAAAATCATAAAACTCGGCATACCAACCTGGTTCTGAGCCTCTTGCTTTTAATACTATTTCAGTATTTATTTCTGGTTTTTCTATTTCAGGTTCGGTTGTAATTGTATCTTCCGCTAAAGAAACTAATGCTTCTAATTTACTTGTAGGTAAATTTTCATCTTTTATTTCTGCGTTACACGAAAATAATAAAAGAACTAATGGAATGTAAAAAATAGGTTTCATTTATTTTCTTGCTATCACTTTATTTACACAGTTAATTATTGCATTTACACTTAATCCATATTTTTC
The DNA here is from genome assembly GCA_020162035.1 of Bacteroidota bacterium. Classification (GTDB taxonomy): domain Bacteria; phylum Bacteroidota; class Bacteroidia; order B-17B0; family Aurantibacillaceae; genus Aurantibacillus. Next base: position 189,666 of record JAIUNM010000003.1, read on the forward strand.
CATTAATTGATCAGGTGTACCGCTTTCGCCAAAACTATCGTTAACTGCAACAAACTCTTGTGGAGTAGGTAGTTCACGAGCTAATAATTGTGCAACGCTATCTCCCAAACCACCATTCATTTGATGCTCTTCGGCAGTAACAACACATTTTGTTTTTGCTACTGATTTTAATATAGCTTCGTTATCTAACGGTTTAATGGTGTGTATATTTATTACTTCGGCTTTAATTCCTTTTTCAAATAATTGTTCGGCAGCTTCAATAGCTTTCCATACTAAATGTCCGGTTGCAATTATGGTTACATCTGTTCCTTCTTGTAACATAACTGCCTTACCTATTTCAAAATTTTGATTAGCATCGGTAAAATTTGGAACAGATGGACGACCAAAGCGTAAATAAACTGGCCCGTTGTGTTTTGCAATTGCAATAGTTGCAGCTTTGGTTTGGTTGTAATCGCATGGGTTTATTACCACCATGTGCGGTAACATTTTCATTAAACCTATGTCTTCTAATATTTGATGAGTTGCACCATCTTCGCCCAAAGTTAAGCCTGCGTGCGATGCGCAAATTTTTACATTTTTATGAGAGTAAGCAATGCTTTGGCGAATTTGATCGTAAACTCTACCTGTACTAAAATTTGCAAAGGTTCCTGTAAAAGGAATTTTACCGCCAATTGTTAAACCTGCTGCAATGCCCATCATATTTGCTTCGGCAATTCCAACCTGAAAAAAACGATCGGGGTGCTCTTTTTGAAAGGCATCCATTTTTAAAGAACCTGTTAAATCTGCACACAAAGCAACAACATTAGGGTTTGTTTTACCAAGTTCAGATAAACCAGCCCCAAAACCTGAGCGGGTATCTTTTTTTTCAGTATATGTAAATTTTTTCATTTTAAATTGTAGCCTTTAAAGCTAATAAAAATATATTTTGTTGTTTAATTAAGATATTAACTAATGGTTTAAGTTCTTGTTTAATTTTTACAAATACAGTTCAATTAAACCTTCAGGAGCCTTATAATAAATTTTTTTGGTTGTTTCATCAATATTATCAATCAATTCTTCAACCAAAGGCAAAAGCATTTCTTTTTCTTTATAATTTATGGTAACAATTAATTGCGCTCCATTATCGTTTACTGAATTAATTATACCAATAACTCCAAGTTTAGCATCTATAAGTTCGTATCCAATCCAATTTGTTTCAGTTTCGTTTACAATTACAAAAACTTCATCAATATAAGTTTTTTTACCAACTAATTTTTTAGCTTCTTCTATTGTGTTTATTTCTTCAAGTTTTACAATATATGTTGAGTTAGTATATTGTAATTCTTCAATAAAATAAGGTGCTTTGCCAGTTGTTGAATCAATAAAAACAGCGTTTAATGTATCTTCATCAAACTCAGTTTGGCATTTTAAATGCAATTGACCTTTAATGCCATGGGTTTTACTAAAATAACCAATTTCAACTAAGTTCATTATTAACCTAAAGCCGCTTTAATAAAACTAACAAATAATGGATGAGGATTTTCTACTGTACTTTTATACTCGGGGTGAAATTGCACGCCCATAAAAAATGGATGAGTAGGCACTTCAACTATTTCAACTAAACCCGCATTTGGATTAGTGCCACTTAAAACTAAACCATTTTCGGTAAATTGTTTTTTGTATTCGTTGTTAAACTCATATCTGTGTCTATGCCTTTCGCTTATGCTTTTTTTGCCGTAAATTTTATAGGCTAAAGTTCCTTCTTCTATATCGCAAGTATAAGCTCCTAAACGCATTGTGCCTCCCATGTGCGATATGCTTTTTTGATTTTCTAATATATCAATTACAGGGCTACTGGTTGCGGGGTTCATTTCGCGACTGTGCGCATCTTTTAAACCTAAAACATTACGGGCAAACTCAATAACAGCACATTGCATACCTAAACAAATGCCTAAAAATGGTAAATTGTTTTCGCGCGCATATTTTATTGCAGCTATTTTTCCTTCAATACCACGGTTACCAAAACCTGGTGCAACTAAAATGGCTTTTAAATTTCCTATGCGTGCTTTTACATTTTCCTCAGTTAAACTTTCGCTATGTATCCAATCTACAATTACTTTACAATCGTTTACAGAGCCTGCGTGTATTATGGCTTCTGAAATTGATTTATAAGAATCTTTAAGCTCAACATATTTTCCAATTAAACCAATATGAATTTCTTTAGTAGGATTTGTAAGTTTGTTTAAAAAATTTTTCCAAGCTTCTAATTTTACTTCTGTAGGCTCGGTAATATTTAATTTTTTAAGAACAATTGAGTCTAAATTTTCTTTTTCCATTAATAATGGAACTTCGTAAATAGTACTTGCATCTAAAGCCTCTATTACAGCATCTTGAGCCACATTACAAAAAAGAGCCAATTTCTTTTTAATGTCTTTGGTTACAGGGTGTTCACTTCTGCAAACTAAAATATCGGGTTGCACACCATATTCTAACAATAGTTTTACCGAGTGTTGCGTTGGTTTTGTTTTTAACTCGCCCGATGTTGCTAAGTAGGGTAGGAGGGTTAAGTGTATTACTAAACAATCGCTTTCTAATTCCCATTTTAATTGACGAACAGCCTCAATATATGGTAAACTTTCAATATCACCTACGGTTCCACCAATTTCGGTAATTACAAATTGGTATTTACCTGTGTTGCCAAGTAATTTAATTCTGTTTTTTATTTCGTCTGTTATGTGAGGAATTACTTGAACAGTTTTACCTAAAAATTCGCCTTTGCGTTCTTTTTCTATAACTGATTGGTAAATTCTACCAGTTGTTACATTATTGGCTTGCGAGGTTGGCGTGTTTAAAAAACGTTCGTAATGCCCTAAATCCAAGTCGGTTTCAGCTCCATCATCGGTTACATAACATTCACCATGTTCGTAAGGGTTTAAAGTGCCGGGGTCAACATTTATGTACGGGTCTAATTTTTGAATAGTTGCAGTATAGCCACGGGCTTGCAATAATTTTGCCAAGCTTGCCGAAATAATTCCCTTACCTAAAGATGATGTAACCCCACCGGTTACAAAAATGTATTTTGTGTTTAAAAGCATAACAGTTTAAAATAAACTGTGCGTAAAGGTAAGGCTTTTTGGTGGATAAACGAATTAATAATTTTTGAATTGTTTTTAGATAAGAAATTATATTTCAAGTAACACCTAATAAACCACTTGTACAAATTCTTTATACACTTTTTTGGTACCGTTGTTTTAGAATTTAAAATATAATTTATCACAAAAGCTATAATAACTCCATTTTAACATGAGGTATTCCATCTTCTAAATAAACATTACCATGTTCTTTAAAGCCTAGGTTGTTGTAAAACTTAATTAGGTAGTTTTGAGCCGAAATTTCAATTGCTAATGTTGAGTTTTGATTTTTACAAAATTCTATAGCATTTTGCATAAGTCTTTTACCTATTCCGTTTTTTCTAAAATTAAAATCTACAACAACTCTTCCTATATGAAAACAATTTTCTACTAAATAAATTCTGCAATACGCAATTAAACTGTTTTGATGTTCAATTAATAAATGAAAGCTTATTAAATCAATTGCATCAACATCGTTATAAACACAATTTTGTTCAACAATAAAAACTTTGCTTCTTAAGCAGTAAATACTGTGTAATTGAGAAGCATTGAGGTTATTAAAATGTAAGATTGTACAATTTTGCATACTAGCGCATTAAAGTAACATGCCCTGTGTATGTTTTTTGTTTACTATTTTTATGAACAACCATTATTTTATACACATAAACATTAGAAGGAACTTGTTTTCCTTTATAAGTTCCATCCCAACCTTTAGTTATGTCTTTGCTGCTAAAAATTAATTCGCCCCCTCGGTTAAAAACATCCATGCTAAATTTTTCTATTTCTATACCGCTTGCATAAAAGGTATCGTTATTACCATCGGCGTTTGGCGTAAAGGCATTTGGAATAAAAAATGTAGGATCGGGCACAACCGTTAATTGTTTAACAATAGAATCTACACAACCATATATACTTGTTGTTTTAAGTTTAATAAAATAGTTTCCGATATCAGGAAAATTGTAAGATGGGTTTGAAGCTGTAGAAGTTGCAGTACCTGTGCTATAAAAATCCCAATTTAAATTTTGTATTGGTGTATTGCTAGTTGTGTTATGAAAAAACACTTCAAAATTATTTTCTGTAGGGTTTTCTGGTTCATAACTAAATTCTGGCAAAGGAATAGGGTAGGCCTCTACGCTATATGTTGATGTGCCTTTACAACCTTTATCATTAACCATATTTACAGTAATGTTGTATTTACCTGCTTCGTTAAAACATTGAAAAACACTTGATGAATCGCTAAACGAAGCTCCGTTACTAATTACCCAATTCATTTTAATAACATTTACAGGAGTGTTTACAGCATTAAATTTTGTACATAAAGGTACACAGCCCGTTTTTTTGTCGGCTAAAATATTTGTACTTGGTAAACCAATTACAATAGGGTTTACAACAGTTTGGTTTACACAACCATTTCCATCGGCACCAACTAAAGTATAACTGGTTTGTACACTTGGCGAATCACTTGCTACTACTAAAATAGAATCTCTATTAATTTCACCAAAAGAGCCTAACCATTTATAGTCTAAACCACCATGTGCTTTAAAAGTAAATTTATCGCCTTTGCAAACTTCGCCAATTCCTGTATAATAAATAGTTGGTAAAGGATACACAAAACATTCGGTTGTTGTTGAACGCACACAGCCATTTGCACTAGTAACTATTACAGAATAAGTACCTTGGTTAACATTCATTGCTCCGTTTATTGTTGGATTTTGTAAATTTGATGTAAAACCATTAGGACCTACCCAAACATAAGTTGCACCACCCGAACCAAATAAACTAAGTTGGTCGTTTAAACAAGCTCTGCTACCAGTTGCACCAGGATTAGGGAGTGTGTAAATGATTTGATTTAAAGTGCCTGTGTTTACACATCCGTTAGCATCAATTCCTGTAACAGTATAATTACCATGTAAACTTAATGGTGCTGCTGAAAATGTGTTTACTGCATTGTTAGATGTGAAATTGCCTGGCCCAACCCAAGTATATGCATTTGCTCCGCTTGCAGTTAAAGTTAACCCAGTTAAAGCACATACATTTCCGCTGCTAACAACATTAATTGTTGGTAAAGGATTTATTGTAACATTTGTAACGGCAGTATTTGTACAACCATTAACTGTTCCTAAAACTGTGTATGTGCCACTGTTAGTTAAAGAATTTACACTAATTATTGGGTTTTGTGAAATAGAAGTATAGCCATTTGGCCCAGACCAATTGTAAGTATTGGCTCCGCTGGAATTGAGAGTTATACTTTGTCCAAAACAATAATTCCCATTACTATTTGCTGTAACAGTTGGATTAGATTTTACAACCACCGTGCCTGTTCCAAAACCTGTACAGCCATTTGTTGTAATAGAAGCCGTGTAAACTCCATTATTTGGAGCTTGAGCGTTTGGAATGCTAGGGTTTTGAATGTTAGATGAAAAAGCAGATGGACCTACCCATGCGTAAGTAGAACCTGCAATGCCACCAGCAACACTAATATTTGCAGCTGAATTAGCACAAACGGTTGCACCAGTAACAACAGGAGTAGGGGTTGGTCTAACTGTTATGCTTTTTGTTAAAGCACAAGTATTTGTTGCAGGGTTTGTGCCTGTAGTAGTTGCTAATGCTGTGTAATTGCCACTTGCAGTTACCGGAATGTTAGCATAAGATCCATTGCCAGTTGGTAAGTTAAAACCACCTGGGCCATTCCAAACTACATTGGTGATGCTTGTGCCAGTTACAACGCCAAAAGTAGCTGTTCCTGTAGAACATACTGTTGATGTTGCATTTGCCGTAAAAGAACATAAAATACCGCAATTTGTTGTACCCGCACCTGGATTATTTGAATTATTTTGATTAAAATTAATTTGTTGATTGCTATTTGAAAAATTAGTAATAAGTAAAATATAATTCTGTCCCACTTGAGCATTTGCAATAACAAGTGTTTCGGTATTTGAACCTGAATAACTACAACCTGAGTTACCACCTGAATTGGGTACAATATTTGCTGCGGTTAAATTACCACAATTACCAGTTAAGTTAGGAAAAGGCCCCCAAAGTACAAAATCAATATCTTGGTTGGCTTGCATTACAATAGATAATGGGCCTGGAGTTGCAATTTGTAACGAAAACCATGCAGGGTTTGGTTGAGAAAATAAACAACCATAATTTGGTCCTGCTTGTGCCTGGCCTGCATTTGTACCAGCAGGATAACTAACAGGTGTGCCAGTACAAAAAGGTTGAGCATTTGCACAAGTATTATTTTGAGCAAAAGAAATATTAACTAAAACGATTAAGGTAAAAATTATTAAAACCAACATTCTCATAGTTACAAAGTTATAAAAAATTAAGGAAAGGCCATTACTATCTTAAAAAGGTTAAACCATAGTTTTACACAATAAAGTGCTTATTTTAATCAATAAAAGCAAATTTTAAAGAATTTTAAAGTTATTCTTGTTAAAAGTTGAAGAATTAAAAACATTAATAAACCATTAAAATTTAAGCAAATTAAAAATTAGTATATTCGCAGTCCGTTTTAGAAATTATGTGGAGAAGTTTTGCAAGTTTACTTTTAAGAAATAAAGCAGTATTTACAATAAGTGTACTACTACTTACTGTATTTATGGCTTTTGAAACTTACAAAATGGAACTATCGTATGAATTTGCAAAAATTTTACCCGATGACGATAGTACTTTTGTAGCCTATCAAAAATTTAAAAAACAGTTTGGTGAAGATGGTAGTGTAATGGTTATTGGGTTTGCCGACAAAGATTTATTTAAATACGAAAAATTTAAAGATTGGTACGAATTAAGCCTTAATTTAAAAAAAATAAACGGAATTAAACAGGTATTATCACTTCCATTAGTTTATAACGTTATTAAAAACGATTCTTTAGAAAAATTTGAATTTAAACAAGTTATTTCAGAACCTTTTAAAAATCAAACTGAATTAGATTCGATTAAAGAAATTATTATGAATATACCTTTTTACGAAGGAATAATTTATAATAAAACTACAGGAGCTAATTTAGCTGCAATTACTTTTCATAAAAAAGATTTAGATAGTAAACACCGCCTTGAAATGGTTAAAGAGATTAAAGAATTGGGTGATGCTTTCTCTAAAAAACATAATGTAGATATTCATTATAGTGGTATGCCATACATACGCTCGCAATTGATGGCAAAAGTTTCAAAAGAAATGACCTTGTTTTTAGCTTTAGCAGTTTTAGTTACAGCTATTATATTGTTTTTGTTTTTTAGAAGCTTTGTAGTTGTTGCTTATTCTCTTGTTATAGTTATTATTGGAGTTGTTTGGAGTATTGGAATAATGGAGTTATTTGGTTACAAAATAACTGTTTTATCAGGGTTAATTGCACCATTAATTATGGTAATAGGATTACCTAACTGCATATTCTTAATTAATAAATTTCAAAGCGAGTTTAGTTTGCATAAAAATAAAATAAAAGCAATAAAACGCAGTGTTGAAACTATTGGTGTTTCATTGTTTTTAGCTAATATAACTACAGCTATTGGTTTTGCCGTTTTATATTTTACTAAAAGCTCAATGTTAGTTGAATTTGGTGTTGTTGCTTCTATTAGTGTAATAACAACTTATTTTATTACGTTAATTTTAGTACCTGTTGTATTAAGTCTTTTACCTTCACCTAAAGTAAAAGCTATTAAGCACCAAGAGGGTAAACGAATAAATAAAGCATTAGAAACAATAGATTTTTTAGTTCAAAAGAAAAGAAAAGAAATATATATTATAACTACTGTTTTAACTTTAGTTGCAATTTTTGGCACTAAATTTATTGATATGAATGGCTATGTGGTTGATGATTTACCTACTAAAGACCCAGTTTATACCGATCTTCATTTTTTTGAAAGTAACTTTAATGGTGTATTACCATTCGAAATATCAGTTGATTCAAAACAACCAAATGGAATTTTTGCTAATAATGCTAAAACAATTTATAAAATAAAATTACTTCAAAAAACGTTAGAAGATTATCCAATTCTATCAAAGCCAATCTCAATTGTAGAAGGAATAAAATTTAGTTATCAAGCATTTAAAGGAGGCAACCCTAAATTTTACAGAGTACCTAGTATTACAGATTTAAAAACACTTTCAGAATTTCAAGGTTCACTTAAAGGGCAAAATAATGCTTTAAATAATTTTATAGATTCTGCAAAACAAATAACACGAGTAAGTTATCAGGCTAAAGATATTGGTTCTAAAAAAATGAAAGAATTATTGGCAGAGCTAAAACCAAGAATAGATTCAATTTTTGACCCTAAAGAATATAATGTTCATTTAACAGGTCATAGTTTGGTGTTTTTGAAAAGTAACGATTATTTATTATCTAACTTAATTGAAAGTTTAATTATTGAAATTGTATTAATTGCCATTGTTGGTATTGCATTGTTTAGAAGTGTAAGAATTATTGTGCTTTCAAAATTACCATGTTTAATTCCTTTAATTGTTACTGCAGGGGTTATGGGTTATTTAGATATTAGATTTAAACCGAGTACAATTTTAATTTTTAGTATCGCTTTTGGTATTAGTAGCGATGGCACAATTTACTTTTTAACTAAATACCGCCAAGAGCTTAAAAAACTTGACGCAAACGCATCTACTGCAATTAGAGCAACTATTTTTGATACAGGTTTAAGTATGATTTATACAAGTATTATTTTATTTTTTGGATTTGCAATATTTTCTGCAAGTAGTTTTGGTGGAACGGTAGCTTTAGGTGTGTTAGTATCGTTAACTTTATTAATGAGTATGTTTACCAATTTAATTTTATTACCTGCTATTTTATTATCTATACACAATAAAAAACTGGGTAAAGAAATTGTAAACGAAAAGCCTTTAATTGATATTGAAGAAGAGCAAGAGGAAAATTAAAAAATTTTACCTGGGTTTAAAATTAAATTTTCATCAAAAACCAATTTAATTTGTTTAAATAAATTTAAATGCGATTGGCTAAACATAATTGGCATATAAGGTTTTTGAACTAAGCCTATACCGTGTTCGCCACTAATTGTTCCACCTAATTTTTTACATAATTCAAAAATTTCGGTTATGCCTTTGGGCAACTCATTTTCCCAAATTTCATCACTTAAATTACCTTTTATAATATTTACATGTAAATTACCATCGCCAGCATGGCCGTAACAAACCGATTTAAACCCATATTTATTCCCTATTTCTTTTACGCCTTTTAATAATTTTGGAAGTTCGGCTCGTGGCACTACAGTATCTTCTTCTTTGTAAACACTATTACTCTTAACCGCTTCACCAACTTTTCTTCTTATTTTCCATAATGCATTTTTTTGTTCAGTACTTTCTGCAAATAAAATTTCGTCACAATTATGTGCCTGCATAATTTCACTAATATTTTCGCATTGTTTCATTAAAACATCTATATCCATTCCATCAACTTCTATTAACAATAAGGCTTCACAATCTTCTTTAATTTTAAAATTTACATCGCCTGCGTATTTCATACTCCAGTTTATTGCATCTTTTTCCATAAACTCCATTGCACTTGGTATAATACCTGCTTTAAAAACAGCAGCAACAGACTCACAAGCTTTTTCGGCACTATTAAATGGTACAAGCATTAATAAATCGTTTGTAGGTGCAGGAATTAATTTAAATACAATTTTAGTTACAATTCCAAGCGTACCTTCGCTGCCAACCATTAAATGCGTTAAGTTGTAACCTGTGCTGTATTTAAGTGTGTTTGCTCCTGTCCAAATTACATCTCCATTTGCTAAAACAATTTCAAGATTTAAAACATAATCGCGTGTAGTTCCATATTTTACAGCTTTTGGTCCTCCGCTGCTATGTGCAATATTTCCGCCTAAGCTACAACTGCCCCAACTTGCTGGATCTGGAGGATAAAATAACCCTCTTTTTTTTACCTCTTCTTGAAAAACATAATTTATAACTCCTGGTTCAACGGTTGCTTGTAAATTATTTTCATCTATATTAATTATCGAATTAAATTTTTCCATGCTTAGCAAAACCCCACCATTTATTGGCAACGCACCGCCACTTAGTCCGGTTCCTGCACCGCGTGTAGTTAATGGAATTTTATTTTGATTACACAATTTTGCAATTTCACTAATTTCATTTACAGTATTAGGTTTAACTACAACATCTGCTAAAAAAATAAAATCTTCAGTTTCATCTTGCCCATACTTTTCTAAATCTTCTTTTTGAGAAGTAATATTGTTTTCGCCCACAATAGCTTTTAACGCATTAAATGTTATTGACGATACTTTGTTATAATTATTTTTTTCCATTAGAATTATGCAACAATAAATTTAATAGGTTTGTTTTTTAATTTAAGGTAATAGATAAAAATTAAATCAACATTTGTTAGTTAACTTGTTTGTTAATCTTCATACTCACTCACAAATTTACGACGCAAAACTAGAAATAGTTAATGCAGAAATAAATGAGCCTAAGGGGTATAAATATTACTCGTATGGCCTACATCCATGGTTTATTAATAAAGAAACTATTGATGAAGATTTAAATAAATTAAGATTTAAAATAACTGAAAAAAATTGTTTAGCAATTGGGGAATGTGGCTTAGATAAATTAAGCAAAGTAGATTATGATTTACAAATTTTTGTTTTTAACGAACAAATAAAATTAGCAAATGAAATTAAAAAGCCTTTAATTATACATTGTGTAAAATCGTTTAATGAATTAATTAATTGTTTAAACCTTTCAAATAACGAAATGCCAGTTATTATACATGGTTATAATAATAATGAAAATATTGCAAGGGTTTTAAAAGATTATGGTTGTTATTTTTCTTTTGGAAAAGCATTGTTAGGTTACGATAGCAACGCATCTAAAGTAATTAAAAACATAGGTAAAGATTATATTTTTTTAGAAACAGATGATTCTGATTTGTCTATAAAATATGTTTATGGAAAAGCAACAGAAATTTTAGGAGTAAACCTAGAAATAGTGCAAGAACAGATAAAAATGAATTTTGAAAAAGTTTTTAAAAAACAATTAATTACTTTAAAGTAACTGTTTTATCAACGTTTTTACCTTCTTCTAATTTAATAATGCCAGTAGCAACATACGTTCTAGTACCAACAACTCTTGTAGATTTAATATCGTAAATAGCAGGTAATTTAAAAGTAAATTTCACTTCTCCACCAGCATCTGTAGTACCATTTGCTTTAACATCAGCTATAACTGTTGTACCTGCTGTACCATTTTTAACCGATGCATATAAAAACACATCAGAGCTTGGCGAAATTGCTCCAGTAGAATCTACAACCTTAACAGTTGCTGTACAATCTGTGTTTTTTTGGCAACCAGTAGTTGAAAAAAACAAACATGTTAAGCCAAAAAAAGTTACTATTAAAAGTAGATGTTTCATATTTTAAATTATAATTTTACCAATTATTTGAAATAGTATATCACAAATATACAAAAAATAGTTAAAATGAACAAATATTTAATGCTTATAATTTTCCAATGTGCCTTGTTAATTGGTGGAAATGCTCAAACTTTGAGTAAAGAAACTGTAGTTATGGAAACCAATTTAGGCGTTTTTAAGTTAAAACTTTATAACGAAACACCTTTACACAAGGCAAATTTTATTAAATTAATACAAAATAAAACATTTGATAGTTTGTTATTCCATAGGGTAATTAATGATTTTATGATTCAGGCCGGCGACCCTTTAAGTAAAAATGCTAAACCTGGCGATTCACTTGGGTATGGCGATTTAAAATATACGGTTCCTGCCGAATTTAATATTAACTTGTTTCATACAAAAGGTAAATTATGTGCGGCAAGAGAATCAGATAATATTAACCCTAACAAAGAGTCAAGTGCTTCGCAATTTTATATTGTAATGGGAAAAGTAAGAACGCTTGATGATTTAAAAAAATACGAAGAACGCATTAATAAAACATATTATACAAATTGCGCCCAGCAATTTATTAAATCTGACGAAGGAGTACATTTAAAAAAACAATACAATACCTACAAAAACTTAAATAAATTAGATAGCGCAGAGCTTATAAATCAATTAATTCAACAAAAAATAAACGAAATTCAAGCAAAAAATCATCCATATAAATTTAACGAAACTCAAATAAAGGCATATACAACAATTGGAGGCACACCCCATTTAGATGGTACTTATACAGTATTTGGCGAAGTTATAGAGGGTTTAAATTTAATTGATAAAATTGCAAAAGTTAAAACAGACACAAAAAACAGACCAATTGAAGATGTTAGAATTTTAAAAATGTACATTCAGTAAATTAAAAAATATGTTAATTTAATTAATTGAATTAAACTTTTAATTTTGTATCCTATCTAATTATATTAAATAAAACAACTAAACTATGAAAAAAACAATTTTAGCAATTGCTGTAGCACTAATGAGTAGTGGCGCAATTATGGCACAAGAAACTGCTGCACCTGTAAAGTCTAATGCCGGAACAACTAAACAACAAAACAAAAATGCAACACCTGCCGAAAAAGCAAAACATGGCGCTAATTGGGCAACCAAAAATTTAGGGTTAAACGATGACCAAAAAACTAAATGGGAAGCAGCAGCATTAGAAAGAATTACCGCAAACACTGCAATTAGAGAAAAAATGAAAGGCAGTACAACTCCAGAAGAAAGAAAAACAATGAAAGCTGAAATGAAAGCAAATCATGATAAATTTGATGCAACAGCTAATTCTTTTTTAACTGATGAGCAAAAAGCAAAATGGACAAAATTAAAAGCGGATAAACAAGCAAAAGCAAAAAACAAAAAAGCGGCAGAAGATGCTAATTTAGAAGACTAATTTAATCTTTAATAATTTAATGTAAAAGGGTCATCAATTTTGATGACCCTTTTTGTTGTTAACGTTTTTTCAATTTTTAGCATATAAAAATGCATAATAATTGTATCTTTACAAGCTATGCAAGAGCAAATACTTATTTTAGATTTTGGCTCGCAATACACTCAACTAATTGCCCGTCGTTTACGCGAATTAAATGTGTATTGCGAAATTCATCCTTATAATAAAATACCTAACCTTTCTAATAATATAAAAGGCGTAATTTTATCTGGTAGTCCACATAGTGTTAGAGAAGATAATCCGCCAAAACCAGATTTAAGTAATATTAAAGGAAAATTACCATTACTTGGTGTTTGTTATGGTGCTCAATACCTTGCTCATTTTTATGGAGGCGAAGTAGGAAAATCTAATACACGAGAATATGGTAGAGCAAATTTAAGTTTTGTTAATTCTAATAATGAGTTATTAAAAGGAATATCCAACAATTCACAAGTTTGGATGAGCCATGGAGATACAATTTTAAAAACTCCAGATAACTATGAATTAATTGCAAGCACACACGATGTTAAATTTGCAGCTTATTCTATTAAAAACGAACAAACTTATGGCATACAATTTCATCCAGAGGTTTATCATAGTTCAGAAGGTACACAACTTTTACAAAATTTTGTTATAGATATTTGTAAATGCAAAGGTACTTTTACACCTGCATCGTTTGTAGATACAACAGTAAATGAATTAAAAACAAAATTAGGAAACGATAAAGTAATTTTAGGTTTAAGTGGTGGGGTAGATAGTAGTGTTGCCGCAGTGTTACTTCATAAAGCAATTGGTAAAAATTTACATTGTATTTTTGTTGATAATGGTTTACTTAGAAAAAACGAATTTGAAAGCGTGTTAGATTCATATAAAAATATGGGTTTAAATGTAAAAGGCGTTAATGCTAAAAACCGATTTTATTCTGAGCTAAACAATCTGTCTGACCCTGAAAAAAAACGTAAAGCAATAGGAAAAGTATTTGTTGATGTTTTTGATGATGAAAGTAAACTAGTACAAGATGCAAAATGGTTGGCACAAGGAACTATTTATCCTGATGTTATTGAAAGTGTTAGTGTTAAAGGACCTTCGGCAACAATAAAATCGCACCACAATGTAGGAGGCTTACCAGATTATATGAAACTAAAGGTTGTAGAACCTTTAAGAAGTCTATTTAAAGATGAGGTTAGAAGAGTTGGAAAATCTTTAGGTATAGATGATATAATTTTAAATCGCCATCCTTTCCCGGGCCCTGGATTAGCAATTCGTATATTAGGAGATGTAACTGAACAAAAAGTAAAAATTTTACAAGAGGTTGATGCAATTTTTATTGATGGTTTAAAACATGCAAATTTATATAAAGATGTTTGGCAAGCAGGCGCAATTTTTTTACCAATACAAAGCGTTGGTGTAATGGGCGATGAAAGAACTTATGAAAATGTTGTTGCATTAAGAGCTGTTTCGAGTACAGATGGTATGACGGCAGATTGGTGCCATTTACCATATGAATTTTTAGCTAAAATAAGTAACGAAATAATTAATAAAGTAAAAGGAGTAAATAGAGTAGTGTATGATATAAGTTCAAAACCACCAGCAACAATTGAATGGGAATAAAAGTAAATAAATTAGTAACAATGCAATTTAAAAATTTATTTATATTAATTTTTATAACGCTATTTATAAGTAGTAGTTATCTTGTTGCACAAACAAAGTCAACAAACATACAAACTATTAATGGTAAATCTTATGTAATACACACAATAGAAAAAGGTCAAAGTTTATATTCAATTTCAAAACTTTACAATGTAAGTTTAGATGAAATTTATAACTTAAATCCAGAAACAAAACAAGGAACTAAAGCAGGGCAAGAAATCAAATTACCATTTGTTATTGAAAATAAACAAAATGTTAATGTGTTAAACACACAAGTTTCAAACTCAAATCATACTGATGTAATTGATACTTCATTTTACAATTATCATAAAGTTTTAAAAGGCGAAACTCTATATTCCATACTCAGAAAATATAATAAAACCGAAAAGGAACTTGTAGCCATTAATCCAAATTTTAATAGCAGTATTAAAGAAGGTCAAATAATTTTATTAGATAAAAAATCTAAAAAAACTATTGTAAAATCAACTGTTGTAAGTACTGTAAATATTACAAGTACAACAATTAATACAGTTAATTTAAATAATGTTTCTTCATCTCAAATTAAAAATAAAGAAATCAAAAACAATTATAATATTGCTTTAATTCTTCCATTCAAATTTAATTCAACTTTAGGATTAGATTTAAATGAAATGGTTAAAAACAAAACAAGCTTTCCTGTATTACCATCTTTATCAACAGATTTTTACATTGGATTTAAACGCGCAATTGATTCGTTAACAGCAAACAATTTTGAAATTAATTTAGAATTGTTTGATATTGATGAAAAAGATTCAAGCGAAATTCAAAATTTTATTAATAGCTCAAATTTTAAAAACTATGATATGATTTTTGGACCATTACACTCTAATAGTTTTAAAACAATATCCTTAAAAGCTAAAGAATTTTATATCCCAATTGTTTCGCCATTAGCGCAACAAAATAAAATTTTATATAATAACATTTACGCATCAAAAACTAATCCTACACACTACGCATTACTCGAATCGTTAGCAGATTATATAATTGATTCAATAAAAGTTAATCCTGCCAACGTTATGTTAATTGCTCCTTTTGAAAAAGATGCAAAAGAAATTGCATATTGTAAATACTTTAAACAATATTACAGCGATAAACTTAAAAACACAGGAAAAACAATTAAAGATAGTTTAACAAATGTAAGAGGAATAGCTGGCGCAAAGCAATATTATAAAAGCGACATGAAAAATATTTTTGTGTCATTAAGCACTAATCAAGTGTTTTTAACTGATTTTACTACACAACTTGCAATTTTTGCTGATAAAAAAGATATTTCGCTTTGTGGTTGGCAAAATACAAGTGAAATGGAAAATGTTGACCAAGAATATTTAAATCAACTAAACTATTTTTTTCCGCATCAATACAACATAACAAATACTAATGCATACGCAAACCTTGTAGATTATTACAGAACGTTACAAAATGTAAACCCTACCGAAAATTTTTATATTGGCTTTGATTTAGCGATGTTTTATTTAAAAAATTTAAAAGAAAAAGGACCTAACTTTATTTACGAATTAAATAATTATAATTCAGATCAAAACTACACAAGGTATAAATTTTCACATCCAGATGCGCAAACTGGATTTGATAATACAGGTGTATTTATTTTTAAATACAATAACTACCAACTAATTAAAACCGGATGGAAATAAGCCGATTAGAAATTACAAATTGGTTAAAACAATTACAAAACAATATTTGTGTTGCATTAGAAAACGAAGATGGTTTAGGGAAGTTTACTGTTGATAATTGGGAAAGAGAAGAAGGAGGTGGAGGTATAACAAAAATATTATCTAACGGAAATGTAATTGAAAAAGGAGGGGTACTATTTAGTGCAGTACATGGTAAAGCCCCTGAGTTTTTGTTCACTCAAAATCAACACAGCGTTTTAAAAAAAATTAAGAATAACAACAATTTGCATTTTTTTGCAACTGGGGTTTCTATTGTTATACACCCAATTAACCCAATGGTTCCTATAATTCATATGAATGTTAGGTATTTTGAATTGTTTGAAGAAAACGAAGGTGAAGTTAATATAATTAACAAATGGTTTGGTGGTGGAATTGATTTAACGCCTCATTATATTGTTGAAGAAGATGCTAAATTTTTTCATTCAGAATTAAAAAATGTTTGTAATAACCATCACCCTTCTTATTATTCTAAATTTAAAACATGGGCAGATGATTATTTTTTTATTAAACACCGTAACGAAACCCGCGGAATTGGTGGAATATTTTTTGATAAATTACAAGATGACGATTGTTTAAATTTTAAACAACAATTTAATTTTTGGAAAGATGTAGGTTTAGCATTTGCGCCAACTTACGTTGAACTATTAAAACGAAATAAAAATTTATCATATACAGAAAAAAACAAACAATGGCAGTTGTTACGCAGAGGACGATACGTTGAGTTTAATTTAATTTACGATAAAGGCACTCAATTTGGTTTACAATCTAATGGTAGAGTTGAAAGTATTTTAATGAGCTTACCAAAATTTGCAAGTTGGGAATACAATTATACCCCAGAACACAATAGTTTAGAAGAAAAAACTTTAAAATTTTTAAGAAAAGAAATTAATTGGGTTTAAATATTTTTTTGTTTTTTTTAAAACCAATCCTAAAAAAATAAATAATTATTTATGGAATAATTATTCTTTGTGCATCTAAAAGTAAAACAATAGTTATGAAAAATTTAATTGTATTACTTGGCTGCTTTTTAGCAAATCCATTATTTAGTATTGAAACAGAAAAAATTATTAAATCTAAACCCGAAAAAATAATTGTTTATACAAAAGGGGCTCAAATACATAGAAATACTTCAGTTTCTTTAAATGCTGGGCAAAATAAAATTGTGTTTTTAGGGCTTGAAAATTGTATTAATTCAAACGCTATACAAGCTTCGGGTAATGGCAATTTTGTAATTACAGATATACAGTATTTAGTAAACTACCCAGAGTTAGATAATGTTAAATTACAAGGAGATTTTAAATACAAAAAATTAATTAAAACTATTAATGATAGTTTACAAGAAGTTAATTTTTTAATTGAAGAATTAAATATAAAAAACGAAGCCTTAATAACAGAAAAAGGGGTGCTGTTAAACTATGGATTATACAAAGGTTTATCTAAAAAAGACAGTTTAAATTTTTTAAAAGATGGCTTAACTTTTTTAAGAGAAAAGTTATATAATATAAATTTTGAGCTTTTAAAAATTAAACGCAATAAAGAAAAATTAGAAAATTTATTACAGCAACTAAACGAGAGAATGACAAATGTAGTTTCTGAATTAAATAATACTAATGGGTTAAATGATGAAGATAAAGTTGATTATAGAATTGTTGTTAATGTAATAGCTGAACAAGCCACACAAGCTACTGTTAATTTAAACTACTATATTTCTTTAGCAGGTTGGAGCTTAGCTTATGATTTAAGAGCTTCATCTAACGAATCAAACATAAAATTAACATATAAAGCTTTAATTCAACAACAATCTGGTAACGATTGGAATAATGTAAGATTAGTTTTATCAACTGCAAATCCTAATCAAAATTATGTAATCCCAACATTAAACCCTTGGTATATTGGCTATAACCAACCAATTAAGCATAAAAAGCAGTATAATTATAATTATGGAGGCGGACCAGCAGGCTCTGCTCAATTAGAAAGTTTAAGTGGAGCTTTACCTGAATCAAAATCAGAAGTATATGATGCCAGTTATTACACAAGTGTTAGCGAAAATTTAATTGAAACAGAATATGAAATTAAATTAAACTATAATATTCCATCAGATAATAAACAACATTATGCAGCTATAATGGTTAAAGATTTAAAAAGTTTATTAAGATACAAAGCTATTCCTAAATTAAATAGTCATGTTTATTTAACAGCATTGTTGCCTGATTGGGAAGACGCTATTACAATGAATGGATTAGCATCTATTTATTACGATGGTACATTTATAGGGCAAACTAATTTGGCTCCAAGTGGAACAGATGATACTTTGCAATTATCATTAGGGATAGATAAAAATTTAGCGGTTAAACGTGTAAAAGTAAAAGATAAATGCAATCAAAAATTTTTAGATAACGATGTGATACATACTTTTGTATATGAGATACAAGTTAAAAATAATAGAAATTCAAAAATAGAAATAGAGATTTTAGACCAATTACCTTTAGCACAAAATAAACAAGTGGCAGTTGAATATAAAGAATTATCAGGCGCAAAATTTGATGATATAACAGGAATTGTAAGTTGGAGAACAAATATACAAGCAAAAGATTCGAAAAAATTAGTATTAAACTATCAAGTTAAATCGCCAAAAAGTTTAAGTTTAGCATTACAATAAATAGTAGAGCATCAAAAAGCCTTGAATCTATTACACACGGATACTTTTTTATATTTTAATGTGATTAAAAAACAGCTAAAAAGTGATAATTCTTTAAAATTATTGATGTTTTCAAGTTATTTTTCAGCAGTCTTAATTTCTTACCTGCAGCAGGCAGGTTTGGTTTTTCTTTATCAAGGCAAAAGAACGAAGATGATTTTAAAAATACTTTTTTGAGGGGCGACTAAATAGTTTTAAAATAAAAAAACCCGCTAAATTTTAGCGGGTTTTTTTATCTTTATTAAAAGTTAATTATTTGAAGTATGTTTATTTCTAAGTGTTTTTATACTATTTGAAATGGCATCAAATTTAGCATCATCTAATAG
Source organism: Bacteroidota bacterium (assembly GCA_020162035.1). Taxonomy (GTDB): domain Bacteria; phylum Bacteroidota; class Bacteroidia; order B-17B0; family Aurantibacillaceae; genus Aurantibacillus. Next base: position 209,044 of record JAIUNM010000003.1, read on the forward strand.
TTTAGCTTGTGGAATACTATTAATGGCTTCGTGTATTGGTTTAAGTTCAGCAATTAATTCAGCACATTCTTTTTGATCTTTAAAGTCGTTTAATAAAATAATTAAATTACCTAAATATAATCTTTGCTCCCATAAATGTGTATGTATTTTTATTTCAGCTGAGTTATCTAATGGGTTTTCGGCAGTTCTACAAATAATATATAAACTTTCTAACCAACTGCCTGCAAATATTGTAGCAGCAGTATAAACTCTTTCGTTTGTTCTTAAATACGAATCACTTTTTACAAAAATTTCATCTAAAATTTTAAATAAACTATCTCTGTTGCTTAAATTATTTTCTGCTCTTTTACCAACCATTACATCAACAGCGCTTTTTAAACCTAGCTTATCGCTTAGCATCATTACGTTTTTCATGTATTTTAAAACATCTTCACCTTTGTCGTTTACCATTGCGTAAGCCATATCAATATTATAAATACCTAAATTCAACGATTTTTGAAATTCAGTATTGTATTTACTTAAATTTTTCACATCATTAAGTAAACCATTATCATAATGGTGTTGAAAATCTTTAATTTGGTTCATGCTGTTTGCTGGCGAAGGAATATTAGCAATTGCAAAATCAAATTTAAATTTTGTTGTATCGCTTACAGTTATTGGTGTAGTATCTTTAACTGTTACATTTGAAGAATCTGAAACGATATCTTGATTTTCATTTTCTTTATTTCCGCCACAAGCTGCTAATAAAATCAAACTTGTTAGGCTTAGTAATTTTATAATTTTCATATTTTTATTAAATAAGTTAACAAAAAAATATAATTTTTTTAGAATAAACCTAATTTTTGAACATTTTTTTAAATCTTACCAAAAACGTCTAAAAAATTTTGTTTATAAGTGGCAGATAGTTCAATTTCACTATTATCTAATAATATAACAACCCCTCCTTTATTATAGGATTTAATATAGTTAATATTAACTATATGCGATTTATGAATTCTAATAAAAGGAATATTTAAAAGCTCGTCAAAGTGCTTTAAAAATCTACAAATCATTTTTTTAGTTCCATCTGCAAAGTAAATGTCGGTAAAATTTCCATTACCCTTTAAACGGGTTATGTTTGATATTTTTGCTACTTCAAAACCTTCAAGCGTTGGTAAAACAATGTTTTGATTTTCGTACTTGGGTTGTTTGTAATTTTCAATTATTATGTTATTTCTATTTAAAATTTCGTTGTTGTTAATTTGTTGTTGTACTTTGTTAACTGATAATATTAATTCTTCAATATTAATAGGTTTAAGTAAATAATATGCAGCACTTTGGTTTAAAGCTTTTAAAGAATATTCTGAAAATGCAGTTGCAAATATAGTTTCAAACTGATGATTTTTTGTGTTTTCTAATACATCAAACGCATTTCCAAAAGGCATTTCAACATCTAAAAACACTAATTGAGGTTTAACTGAGTTAATTAAATTTATTCCTTCTTTTGCATTTTCGGCTTCGCCAATTAATTCAACTTGTGGACAATATTTAAGTAAATAACTTTTTAATGCAGCTCTTGCAGCACTTTCATCTTCAATTATAACTGTTTTAATTTTTTGTAAATTCATTATACTTTATTAAGTTTTGGAAAAACAAATTTAATCTGTGTGCCTTTATCTGAGCTATTTACGTGATAATTAATGTTAATGTTGTATAAACTATTTAATAAATTTATTCTTTCATCTATATTTTTTAAACCAATAGATTGATGAAGTTTTTGATTTGCTGTTTTTAAATTTTTACTTTTCTCAATTCCAATACCATCATCAGTAATTAAAACTTCTATTTGGTTATTAACTTCTGTAAAATTAATTTCTAAAATACCTTTTTCTGGCTTGTACCTTAAGCCGTGCCAAATGGCATTTTCTAAATGTGGTTGCAACAACATATTAGGAATTAAAAATTGCTCAATGTCAATTGTTTCGGATACATTTATATGATATTCAAATTGAGTTTTAAATCGTAAATGCTCGAGTTGTAAATATTTTTCTATTTGTTCAATTTCTTTAGATAAGGTTAAAAAATCCTTATTCGAATTATCCATTACATTTCGCATTAATATAGAGTAAGAACTTAGAAATTTATTTGCCTCTAATTCGTTATTTTGAGCAATAAATTGATTTACACTGTTTAAACTGTTAAAAATAAAATGTGGGTTCATTTCTCTACGAAGCGATTGTAAAGATATTTTTTTGTTACGTTTATTTACTATTACTGCATATCTTATAATTACAATTGAAAGTATTATGGCAATAAATAAAGAAAATATGAGTATATAATTATATGCGTTTTTTTCAGCAAGAAGTTCATCTTTAAGTGTTTTTTCTTTTTCTAAATTTTTAATTTTTGCATCAGTAATTTCTAAATTGCTTTTATCTATTAAACTACTGTCGTTTTTAATCAAGTATTCGAGTTTATTTAAATATTGCTCACTTATTAAAATTGCTTGTTCAAATTTTTTATTTTGTTTGTAGTACTCTATTAATTGCAAACAGCTGTTTTTAGCCTCAATAGAATGATTTTTTTGTAATGCAATATTTAATGCTTCTAATAATACTTTTTCTGCTTCAATTTTATTATTTGTAGTTAAAAGTATTTTTGCTATTTCTTGTTTTTGAACAATTAAATTTTTTTCATCACCATCTTTTTCTGCTTTTGTAATAGCTTTGTTTCTTACTTCTAATGCTTTATCGTATTTTTTTTCTTTTTCTAATAATTCTGCTAATTCGTTATTAAGTTGTTTATTTAATTCTGTGTTGTTGCTACTAGTTTGTACTGCATTGCTGTAATTTTCAATTGCATCAACTGTTTGTTTTTGTTCAACATTATTAATTGCCAACTGCTTGTAACTTTGAGCAATTTCATCTTCGTTGCTACTAATTCCTGTATTGTTTTTATTTTGAATGCTTTTAATTTTACTTTTAATTAATTCATTTGATTTTGAGTAATTGTTTTCTTTAAGTCTTTTTGCGTCTAATTTATTTATGTCTTCGTATTGAGAATTATCACTTTTACCACTTGCGCTTTCGTAAGATGCAATGGCTTCTTGTTTTTTATTTAAACCTTCTTTTATTTTTGCTTGTAATCTTAACGCTTGTTTTAATTGTTTTTTTGAACCATTTTTTTCAAACAATGTTATTGCTTTTTTTATATTATCTTCTGCTTTTATTAAGTTATTCTCATTATATAATACTTCCGATAACTCGTAATATTTTTGAGCTAAATTTTCAGCATTGTTGTTGTTTAATTCCCATTCTAGTTCAGATGTTTTTGAGTAAACAGTCGATTTTTTATTCCCTCTTTGATCAGATGAATTATTTACTTGTGAATTGAGCTTATTTACAGTAATTAAAAGGGTTAATAGTATAAAATGACTTACTTTCAAAATAAATAGATTGTAATTTAATACAAAGTAATAAATAATATTTAATGTTAAAGGTCAATTTTACACAGTCAAAATACAATTTCACCAAGTTTGCAATTTTAACCCTTAAATACGCTATAATTTTGTTTTAAATTTTAAAAACAAACTATATGAAAAAATTAATTTTTATAAGCATTTTAATGGGAGTGTTAAATGCTAAAATAAAAGCTTCAACCGTTGCCATTCAAGCTACAACTACATTTTTACAAGCATCTAATTTGATTGTACCACCTACAAATTCAAAAATTCAAGTTGCTTTATTGTTAGATACATCTAACAGTATGGATGGTTTAATTGACCAGGCAAAATCTAGAATTTGGGAAATTGTTAATACTTTAACAACCTTAAAATATCAAGGAGCTACGCCTGAAATAGAAATTGCATTGTATGAATATGGTAATGATGGATTAGATTCTAGAAATGGTTACATTCGTCAAGTTACCCCTTTAACAAAAGATCTAGACTTAATTTCTGAAAAACTTTTTGCTTTAAAAACAAATGGCGGTAGCGAGTTTTGCGGAAATGTAATTCAAACAAGTTTAAATGATTTAAAATGGGAAGATGGAAATAATACAATGAAATTAATCTACATATCAGGAAACGAGCCTTTTAATCAAGGACCAATTGATTATAAAAAAGCAATATCAAATGCATTAAATAATAAAGTGTATGTAAATACAATTTACTGTGGCGATAAAGAATCAGGAATTAGAGAGTTGTGGCAAAATGGAGCTGTAATTGGCGAAGGAAAGTATTTTAATATTAATTCAAATGCAAAAGTTGAATATATTGTAACGCCTTATGATGACCAAATTAATGCTTGTAATGATAAATTAAATAAAACATATATTGGTTATGGTAAACGAGGCTATAGCAAAAAAGCTAATCAAATTACACAAGATCAAAATGCAGCTGGGGTTTCAAGTTCAAATAGTGCCGAAAGAGTTGTAAGTAAATCAAAAGCCGCATATAGTAACGAAGAATGGGATATGGTAGATAGTTATAAAAAAGACGAACAAAGTATTCAAAAAATGAGTAATGAAGATTTACCTGTTGAGTTTAAAGGCAAAAGTAAAACTGAAATAACTCAAATTATTGAAGCTAAAGCTAAAGAACGTGAAAAAATTCAAAAAGAAATTGGTGAATTAGCGGTTAAAAGACAAAAATTTATTAATGAAGAAGCTAAGAAAAAAACTAATAAAACCGATGATTTAGGTGCTGCAATGAAAACATCTATACTTGAATTAGCAAGTAAAAACGGATTTAAAGGTTAATAAAAACTTACAATCTAAAATCCAATAATTACACAATTTGTAATTATTGGATTTTTATTTTAAATTTAAAATTATGAAGCGTAATTTTTTAATATTATTTTTATTAATACTTGTTTTTTCTTTTAAAAAACAAACTAATAATTTAATTAATCTTTCTGGAACTACAGTTTCATCAAGATTTTTAGTGCCAAGTGATTTTATAAGAGAAAAAGTAGAAAATAATTCATTTGCACATTTTTTAAGAGAGTTACCTTTAAAAAAACATGGAAGTGAAGTTTATTTATATAATAAAAAATTAAAAGGAAATCAAAATGCTCATATAGCTGTAGTTGATAAATCTATTTTAAGTGTTGATTTACAGCAATGTGCAGATGCTGTTATTAGATGCAGAGCTGAATATTTATACAGTACTAAACAATTTGATAAAATTAGTTTTAATTTTACTAATGGTTTTAAAGCAAGCTATATTAAGTGGCGCGAAGGGTATAAAATAAATGTTGCGGGTAATAAAGTTAGTTGGGTTAAAACTTCTAAACCCGATACTTCCTATGCTGGATTTAATAATTATTTAAAAATGGTTTATAATTATTGCGGGAGCTTAAGTTTATCAAAACAACTTAAACAAAAATCGTTTTTAAAATTAGAAATTGGTGATGTGTTATTAATTGGTGGTTCGCCAGGGCATGCAGAATTAGTAGTGGATAAAGTTATAAACCCAAAAACAAAAGAGTTTAAATTTTTATTATTGCAAAGTTATATGCCAGCTCAGGAAATGCAAATTTTAAAAAATAACGAGGATTTAAAAAGTTCGCCTTGGTACAGTAGTAATATAAACTTTAATATCAGTACACCTGAATATAATTTCACTAAAGATAACTTGTATAGTTTTGAATAGTAACTAAAATTTAACTCCAATTACACAAACATCGTCAACTTGTTCTAATTCTCCCTTCCAGCTTTCAAACTCTAAATCTAATATTCGTTTTTGGTGTAAAAATGGCTTTTTATGGTGTTTTAAAATTAAATCTTTTAAGGTTTTCATTTTAAATTTTTTACCCCTATCTCCGCCAAATTGGTCGGCATAACCATCGGTTAATAAATATAATTTATCGTTTGGTTCAATATTTATTTTAATTAATTCAAATTGTTTATTTATTGCTTCGTGTCCGCCAATAGAATGTTTTGTGCCTTTGTACTCAATAATTTCTTCATTTCTAATTAACAAAATTGGTCTTTGAGCAGATGAAAGTTCAAGCTCATTTGTTTTATGGTTAAACACAGCCAACGAAACATCCATACCATCGTTTGCCGATGTTTCTGATGTTTTTTTAATAAGTTGAACTAAATTGGCATCAATTTGTTTTAAAGCATCAGATGGGGATTGAATAGTTTTATCACTTAAAACTTTACCCATAATATCGCTACAAATTAAACTCATAAATGCACCAGGTACGCCATGGCCTGTACAATCAGCAGCAGCAAAAATTGTAAAATCTCCAATTCTGTTAAACCAATAAAAATCACCGCTAACAATATCTTTAGGTTTATATAAAATAAAACTTTCTTCAAAATATTCTGTTAGTCCATCAATTGGAGGTACAATTGCTTGTTGTATTTTTTTTGCGTATTTAATACTATCGGTAATGTCTTTGTTTTTTTCTTCAATAATTGCTTTTTGTTTATTAACCTCAGCAGTACGTTCTAAAACTTTTATTTCTAAATTAGAATATAAGTTGGCATTATCAAGCGCAATGCCAATAGATACGGCTAAATTGCGTAATAAATTTAAATGATATTCTGTATAAGCATGAATTTTTGCGCTTTGTACGGTTAACACTCCAATGCAATTTTCTTTAGAAAAAATAGGTAAATAAATTATAGAGCCAGCCGAATTACCTACTAAAGTTTTTTTAATGTCTTTTATGAATTTTTGATATTCGTTTAAGTAATCAGTTATAAATATTTCTTTTTGTTTTAAAAAACATTGTGTGGCTAATCTGTTTTCATCTTTTAAATCAAAAGTTACACTATCTAATACATTATTATTTTCAATAAACCCTTTAAATTCTATAAGTGAATTGTTGTGATTATATAGTCCAATTCCAAACATAGATGCATCCATTAATTTATTAATGTTAGCATATACTTTTGCGTTAATAGCTTCAACTGATAAAGAAGAACTTATATCTTCGGCAATTTGACTTAATAACCGTGTGTTTTCGTATGCAATTCTAATTTCTTCGGTTCTTTCTTTTACTCTATTATCAAGAGTTGAATAAAGTGCGGCATTATCTAACGCAATAGCAACATATACAGCTAAATTTTTTAAAATTTGAACATGATAATCTGTATAAGAATTTGAACTAAAACTTTGAACGGTAATTACACCAATAATTTTCTCTTTAGATACTAAAGGGATGTAAATTAACGATTCTGATTTTTTACCTTGAACAGGCGCACTTACATAATGTACATATTTATTTATTTCATTTTCAAAATCGTTAATTACAATTTCAATATTTTTATTGAAACATAAGCAAGTTAAGCGATTATTATCGTCAGCATCATAAGTAATATCATCAAAACTTTCGTTATCTTCAATGTATAAAGGAAAATCAATAGTGTTTTTTTCTTTATTAAATAAACCAATACCAAATCCAGCGGCATCCATTAATTGATTAACGTTGTTATATACTTTTTCAATAATTTCTTTTGCAGAAAAAGTAGATGTAATATCATTTCCAATTTGACTTAATAATCTTGTGTTTTGATAACTTTTTTCAATTTCTTCTTTTTGCTTAACAACCTCTAAAGTTCGTTCATTAACTTTTTCTTCTAAGTTAGAGTAAAGGTTTGCATTTTCAATTGCCGATCCAATTGATAAAGTTATGTTTCTTAATAAATCTAATTGATATGTAGAGTAGGCGTGGGCATTTAAACTTTGAACAGTAATAACACCAATTAATTCATCTTTTGATTTTAAAGGAATATATATAATTGATGAAGTATCATTGCCTTTTAGAGGTTTCCTTTCTAAGGTTACATATTTGGTGTATTCTAAAGAAAAATCATTAATTAAAATTTCTTCGTTATTTCTAATGCAAATTGCAGCTAGCCTGTTTTTATCGTTTGTATTAATATAAAAATCATCAATTGTTGTATTATTTTCAATAAAATTTTTGAATTCAATTTTATTATTTTTCCTATTTATTAAACCAATTCCAAACGCATCGGCACTCATTAAATTATTAATTCGTTTATAAACTTGTTCAATAATTCTTTCAATTGAAAGTGATTCAGAAATTTCTTTAGAAATATCGCCAAGTAAACGGGTATCTTGATAATTTTTTTCTATTTCTTTGGTTCGTTCTTTTACTCTTTCTTCTAAAGTTCCGTATAACGATGCGTTTTCTAATGCAATAGCAACAAACACTGCTAAATTTTTTAAAATTTGTAAATGATAATCGTTATAAGCATTTATTGTAAAACTTTGAACAGTAATTACACCAATTTTTTTGTTTTTAACAGTAATGGGTACGTATATAATACTTTCTGTATTTCCACCTGGTAACGAGTGTCTTTGTAGGTTGGTTTTTTTAATGTACTCTTCTGTAAAATTAAGAATTACATATTCTTTTTGTGTAGTAAAGCATTGTACAGCTGGTCGTTTAACATCATTTAATGTGTAATCGTAATCTTCTAAAACCTCATTTTGTTCAATAGCGCCCGAAAAATATAAACCATTTGTGTTTTCATCGTAAATGCCAATTCCAAAAGTGGTAGCGTCCATTAATTTATTTACACTATTGTAAACTTTACTTATAATTTCTTTAGTGCTTAACGTACTTGTAATTTCTTTACCAATTTCACTTACAATTTTTGCATGGTCAGCTACTTTTTCAATTTCTTCTTTTTGTTTAACAACTTCTTTTGTACGTTCTTCTACTTTTTGCTCCATGTTGTTGTACAAATAAGCATTTTCTAAAGCAGTTGCTGTATAAGTGGATAGTGTTTTTAAATATTGTAAATGTTCGGGCTTATAAGCATTTTTTTCAAAACTTTGTACAGTAATTACACCAAAAATTTTACTGCCCAGCATTAAAGGTGTAAATAATAATGAGTGTGGCATTTGCCCACTTACAACTTTAATTTGTTTAACGTATTTAGAATATTCTTTTGTATTATCATTTAAAAATATATCCTTTTTGTTTTGATAACACCAAACCGTGTAATTATTTATATCGGTTAATGGAATTGAGATTTCATCTAAAAAAACTTCATCATTTTCAATTTCATATTTATAGTTTATACTATTTGTTTCAAGTTCAGCAATTCTAACTCCAAAACAATCGGCATCCATAATTTCTTTTATAGATGTATGCAGTTTTTTAAATATTGATTTTAAATTTAAGTTACTTGTTATTTCGCGCCCAATTTCACTTAGTTTTTGATTAATAACAAAGGTTTTTTCAATCTCATCTTTACTTTTAATTAGCTCTTTTGTTCTTTCTTCAACTATTTTTTCTTGATTACGGTATAAGTTAGCATTATGTATTGCAATTGCTGTATAGGTTGCAATGTTTTGTAAAATATTTAAATGATAGTTTGTGTAAGCGTTTTTTTCAAAACTTTGAGTAGAGATTACACCCAACTTTATGTCTTTATAAATTAAAGGAAGATATATAATTGATAATGGCCTTTTGCCGTGTGTAATTTCAACTTTTTTATTTGTGTACTTTTGTAATTCAGTATCGGTATCGTTTATTAAAATTTCTTTGTTTTGCAAAAAACAAATAATCCCTGGTTTATGAGTTTCTGATAAGGATACGTTTACATTTTTAAATACAACGCCATCTTCAATAAAAGTTGGAAAATTTAATTCAGTATTTTCATCATTAACTAAACCTATACCAAATCCTGTGGCATCCATTAGAGAATTTACACTTTCGTAAACTGTGCTTACAATAGTTTCAACAGATAAACTCGAAATAATTTTTTGACCAACATCACGCATTAAAACTAAATTATTAGAAAAATTTTCTAACTCAGCTGCTTTACTTTCTAATAATTGCTTTTCTTGTTGAGAGCGCATTAAACTATTTTGCGTTTCAACATTTTTAATTACTTGGTTACTTTTTTCGGATATAACCTCTTCTTTAAACTTAGTAAATAGTTTAAAATAATTTAATGATTCTTCAAATTTACCATCTACTTCGCTTTGTTTAGCTAAAACTTCATATGCTTTATAAATCCCTTCTTTAGAGTTAATTTCTTCAGATAATTTTAATGATTCTTTGATATATTTTATCCCCTCGGCTGAACTTCCAAGTTGAATATAAAAATTTCCAATATTATATAATGAAATTAATTCGCCCGGTTTAAAGCCTAAATCTCGTCTTATTTGTAAACTTTTTTCAAAATTAAATTTAGCTTTTTCAATTTCGTTTAATGCAGCATAGGTTCTACCTAATCCATCAATTGCAAAGCCTGCAACTTGTTTGTTTCCTAGTTCTTCGCTAATAGTTGCAGATTTTGTGTAATAATGTAAGGCTTTAATATTATCTTTTTTGTTGTAATACGCCTCACCTAAGCCATCAAGCACTTTAATGTATATTTCTAAAGCATTATGTTTTTCACATAATTTTTCGCTTTCATGTAAAACCTCTAAAGCTTTATCGTTTTCAAAAATTCTATAATAAATTGTTCCTAAACCGTTTAACCCATCGGCCATTCCTAACTCGTCATTAATTTCTTTACTCTTAATGTAACATAAATTGTAATACTTAATGCAAGTGTCAAAATCAGAAACATAACTATAATTTGCTCCTAAATTGTAATAACAAGCCGCAACACCTTTTGTATCTTCAATACTTTCAAATAACTCTATGGCTTTAAAACTATTTTCAACGGCAATATCATTTTTAGATATCCAAACATTTGATGCTCCAAGGGTTTTATAAGCTTCTGCTTCTCCTTTTATATAGTTTTGTTTTGATGATAAATGCAACGCTTCATTTGCTAATCTTATAGCTTCAATAGGTTGTTTCCTATTTAAAGCCCAAGCTTTTTGATTTATATCATCTATTAGTTTAGTGTCTTTCAAGTGCAAAGTTTCCAAAATGTTAAAAATAAAGTAAAAGTTTAACTTTTACAAATACAAACAAATAATGTTTTGATTGGCTTAAAATATGTAATTTAATAGCCAAATTTTATGAATTTAGATTTTAATAAAAACGACGATAAAATGCGTTTGCTTATTAGCCAAATGGAGCAACGTTTACAAAAAATTTACTTAGGTGGTGGCAAAAGTAGATTAGAAAAACTTAAAGAACAAGGTAAAATGTCTGCTCGCGAAAGAATTGACTTTTTACTTGATAAAAATACTCCACGAACTGAAATTGGTGCTTTTGCTGGCTACGAAATGTATGCAGAGCATGGTGGTTGCCCAGCTGGAGGCGTTGTAGTTGTAATTGGTTATGTTAGCGGTAAACAATGTATTGTTGTTGCTAATGATGCAACTGTTAAAGCAGGAGCATGGTTTCCTATTACAGGTAAAAAAAACCTACGCGCGCAAGAAATAGCAATGGAAAACCGCTTACCAATTATTTATTTAGTTGATAGTGCTGGGGTTTATTTGCCTATGCAAGATGAAATTTTTCCGGATAAAGAACATTTTGGACGTATTTTTAGAAATAATGCTGTAATGAGCAGTATGGGAATTTTACAAATTGCTGCAGTAATGGGCAGTTGTGTTGCAGGAGGAGCGTATTTACCTATTATGAGCGATGAAGCCATGATTGTTGACAAAACAGGTTCTATCTTTTTAGCAGGAAGTTATTTAGTTAAAGCCGCAATTGGCGAAAATATTGATAACGAAACCCTAGGTGGTGCAACAACTCATTGCGAAATTAGCGGCGTAACAGATTATAAATGTAAAGATGATGCAGAGTGTTTAACTCGAATTAAAAACATTATGAGCAAGGTTGGCGATGCTAACAAAGCTGGTTTTAACAGAATTGACGCTGCAAAACCTAAAAAAGATGAAAAAGAAATTTATGGAATAATTCCTGATACACGTGATAAACAATATAACATGTATGATATTATTGAACGCCTTGTTGATAATAGCGAACATGATGAGTATAAGGCAAATTACGGGCAAAGCATTATTTGTACTTATGCTAGAATAGATGGTTGGGCTGTAGGTATTGTGGCAAATCAACGTAAAGTTGTAAAAGGTAAAAAACCTGCAAATGGTGTAGAAATGCAATTTGGAGGAGTTATTTATAGCGATAGTGCCGATAAAGCCGCTCGTTTTATAATGAATTGCAACCAAAAGAAAATACCATTGGTGTTTTTACAAGATGCAACTGGTTTTATGGTTGGCTCGCGTAGCGAACATGGTGGAATTATAAAAGACGGTGCAAAACTAGTTAATGCAATGGCAAACAGCGTTGTACCTAAGTTTACAATTATTGTTGGTAATAGTTATGGCGCAGCAAATTATGCAATGTGCGGTAAAGCCTACGACCCACGTTTAATTGTTGGTTGGCCAACTGCACAAGTTGCAGTAATGGGAGGTGCGCAAGCAGCAAAGGTATTAGTTCAAATAGAAGTTGCTAGTTTAAAAGCTAAAGGCGAAGAAATAAGTCCAGAAAAAGAAATTGAATTGTTTAATAAAATAAAAGAAAGATACGATACGCAAACTACACCTTATTATGCTGCAAGCCGTATTTGGTTAGATGCTATAATAGATCCACTTGAAACCCGTAAAGTTATAAGTATGGGGATAGAAATGGCAAATTTATCGCCAATAACAAAACAATACAATGTTGGTGTAATTCAAACTTAATTTTATGAATTGGATTAATTTAATTTCAGAAGAACAATTAAATCAATTAAACGAAATTTCAACATCTAAAACTGTTGTGTTTTTTAAGCACAGCACACGATGCAGTATAAGTTCAACAGCTTTAAGTAGAATTGAAAGGCAAATTGGTAATAATTATGTTGATGTTGATTTTGTTTATTTAGATTTATTAAATTACCGTAATTTATCAAATCTACTTGGTCAAATTTATGGAGTTGAACATCAAAGCCCGCAAGCATTAGTAATTAAAAATAAAAAATGTGTAGCTAATAACTCTCATTTATCAATTGATATTGTTGAGATGCTTAAGGTTAGTTAATGTTTTTTTTAATTCCATTATGTAGCTTTCCCATTGTAACATTCTACTTCCGTACCAACTAAACATTTCGCCATCAACAATTATAGTTTTGTTAAAACCTAATTCTGAATTTAATTCATTACAATCTTTTTCGTTAAAAGGGTAAGGTTCTGTTGATAACAAACAAACATTAGGATTTAATTCTTTAAGTTTTGTTAGGTCAATTTGAGGATATCTATCTAAATGGTTTATTAAATTTTTAAATCCTAAATGTACTAACATAGAGTTAATGTATGTGTTGTTGCCGCAAAGCATATAAGGGTTTTTCCAAATAAAATACACAACATTAATGTTTTTAAACATATTTTTTAAATCATCAAAAATCAATTTAATTTCTTTAACTATTTTTTTTGATTCATTTTCTTTTGTTGTTAAAACTCCAATATCTAACATCATACCATAAGCTTCATCAATGGTATTTACATCACTAATATAAATCCTATGGTTTTTGCATAAATATTCAATGTCTGATTTTATGTTTTCTTCTTTATTTGCAATTATTAAATCTGGTTTTAATTCATCAATTAATTGTAATTTTAATTGTTTTGTACCGCCAATTTTGGTAATATTTTTAACTTTATTTTTAGGCTTAATACAAAATTTTGTAATTCCTATAATATTATTTTCTAGCCCTAAATCAAACAAATACTCAGTAATAGAAGGCACTAAACAAATAATTTTTTTGACTTCAAAATTTAATTTAATTTCTCTTCCTGTTTGGTCTATTACTTTCATTAATAATACAATTAAATTATTCAAATTTATAGTTTAACAACCTTAATTCAGAATAAACAGTAAATTTACACTCTATTATTTAAATTTTATAATATGAACAAGTTACTAAAAATTTCGATGGTTTCTTTTGTACTTTTCTCATGCACTTCTAATCAAAACGAATTACAAGAAAACAAAGTTTTAGGAATTAATACAAATTTAAAAACAGATACCCTAAAAATGGAAAATAAGGAGTTTGAATACATTTCTGAACAATTTGCCGATTTAAGAGTGCTTCGCTATCACGTTGAAGGGTTTGATAAACTTACTCTTCAAAATAAAACATTATTATATTATTTATACGAAGCTGCTTTAAGTGGAAGAGATATTATTTACGATCAAAATTATAAATTTAATTTAGCTATTCGTAAATCTCTCGAAAGCATTATTAATAACTATAGTGGAGATAAAACAAACGAAGATTATAAAAAATTATTAGTGTATGCCAAACGAGTTTGGTTTAGTAATGGAATACACCATCATTACAATCAAGATAAATTTGTGCCTGAGTGCGATAAACAATTTTTTATTGACCAACTTAATTTAATTGATGCATCGCAACTACCACTAAAAGAAAACGAATCTAAAGAAGCATTTATTTCAACCATAATTCCTGTAATTTTTGATCATACAATTGCCTCTAAAAAAGTAAGTTTAGAAAGTAAAGGCGATTTAATAAAAGCAAGTGCAGTTAATTTTTACGAAGGCGTTACCCAACAAGAAGTTAGTAGCTTTTATGAAAAAATGAAAATTAAAGGCGATAGTATGCAACCAATGTACGGCATTAACAGCAAGTTAGTAAAAGAAAATGGTGTACTTGTAGAAAAAGTTTGGAAAGTTGGTGGTTTATATACACAAGCCATAGAAAAAATTGTTTATTGGTTAGAAAAAGCAATTACAGTTGCTGAAAATAATGAACAAAAAACAGCACTCGAAAAATTAGTAACTTTTTATAAAACAGGTTCGGTTAAAGATTTTGATGCTTACAACATTGCATGGGTAAAAGATGTTAATAGTGCAATTGATGTAGTTAATGGGTTTATTGAGGTTTATCAAGATCCTTTAGGTATTAAAGGTTCTTTTGAGTCGGTAGTTTCTGTTAAAGATTTTGAAGCTAGTAAACGCATTGCAACAATTGGAGCAAATGCTCAATGGTTTGAAGATAATTCATCTATTTTACCTCAACATAAAAAGAAAAACGTAGTTGGAATTTCTGCTAAAGTTATAAATGCAGTTGTTGAGTGTGGAGATGCAGCCCCATCAACTCCAATTGGAATTAATTTACCAAATAACGAGTGGATAAGAGAAAAACATGGCAGTAAATCTGTTAATTTAGGTAATATAGTTGAGGCCTACGATCAAGCCGCAGGAGCAAGTGTAGCTAACGAATTTTATTACAACAATCAAATTATACAACGTGTTATTAATTGTGCTGGCTTAGCCGATAAATTACATACAGATATGCACGAAGTTATTGGTCATGCAAGTGGACAAATAAACAAAGGCATTGGGCAACCAAACGAAACTTTAAAAAATTATGCAAGTGCTTTAGAAGAGGGCAGGGCAGATTTAGTAGCTTTATATTATTTATTTGATAAAAAGCTAATAGAATTGGGTGTTATGCCAAGTTTAGATTATGGTATGGCTGCTTATGACGAATACATTACAAAAGGATTGTTAGTTCAATTATCGCGTATTTTACCTGGCAAATCTATTGAAGAAGCGCACATGCGCAATAGACAAATGGTTGCGGCTTGGGTTTATGAAAAAGGAAAAAAAGATTCGGTAATTGTAAAAAAGTTTGAAAATAATAAAACTTATTTTGTAATTACAAATTACGAAAAATTACGCGTATTATTTGGTGATTTACTTAGAGAAATTCAACGGGTTAAATCAGAAGGAGATTATGTTGCAGGTAAAAACTTAATTGAAAATTATGGTGTAAAGGTAGATCCTGTTCTTCATAAAGAAATCTTAGAAAGGTATAAAAACCTTGGTATTGCTCCTTATCAAGGATTTATACAACCTAAATTAACACCAATTATGGAAGGCGATAAAATAATAGATGTTAAAATAGAATACCCAACTAATTTTGTTGACCAAATGTTATTTTTTGGGAAATCGTACAGCTTTTTACCAACATATAATTAATTATTTTTTGTGATTTTAATTAAACAAATAATATCAGAGTTAGAAAATTTTGCCCCTATGGCATTGCAAGAATCGTATGATAATTGCGGTGCTTTAACAGGAAATGTAAATGAAGAATGCACAGGAGCGCTATTAACATTAGATTGTACAGAAGAAATTGTAAACGAAGCAATTGCAAACAATTGTAATTTAATAGTTGCGCATCATCCAATATTATTTAAGGGTTTAAAAAAAATTACTGGCTCAAATTATGTTGAGCGTACAATAATTTTAGCCATAAAAAACAACATTTGCATTTATGCAATTCATACAAATGTTGATAATGTAATAAATGGTGTAAATGCCAAAATTGCTCAAAAATTAGGGCTAACAAACTTAAAAATATTAGCACCTAAAAGTCAAATGTTATGTAAACTAGTAACTTTTGTACCTGAAAAACATCACCAAAAAGTAGCCGACGCTTTATTTGAAGCAGGTTGTGGAAATATAGGTAATTACAGTAACTGCAGTTTTAATAGCAAAGGAACAGGAACTTTTAAAGGAAATGATATTAGTAATCCATTTATAGGCGAGTCACAAAAACTAAGTATAGAACCAGAAGTAAGGCTAGAAACTGTTTTTTATACTCATTTAAAAAATAAAGTAATTACAGCACTTAAAAATAACCATCCTTACGAAGAAGTTGCTTACGATATTTTTGAGAATAATGTTGATGTATATACAATTGGAAGCGGAATGGTAGGGGATTTAGAAAATGAATTAAACCTTAATGATTTTTTAATAAATGTTAAAAATTCTTTAAATCTAAAAGTGCTTAAACACACCATTTCAGATAAAAAAACCATTAAAAAAGTAGCAATTTGTGGTGGAAGTGGTGTTTTTTTACTTAAAAATGCCATTAATTCTGGCGCAGATGCCTATATTACTAGCGATATCAAATACCATGAGTTTTTTGATGCCGAAAATAAACTTGTTTTAATAGATGCGGGGCACTATGAAACCGAACAATTTACCCCCGAAATTTTTTATTCAATTATTCAAAATAAATTTCCTACATTTGCAATCCGTTTATCAAAAATTAATACAAATCCGGTAAACTATTTTTAAACTATGAGTGCTAAAATAAAAGAAAAAATTGATTCTTCAGTTGAAGGTAAATTAAAATCTCTTTATCAATTACAATTAATTGATTCTAAAATTGATCGTTTACGTACAATTCGTGGGGAATTACCTTTAGAAGTAAGTGATTTAGAGGATACTGTTGCAGGTTTAGAAACGCGTTTAACTAATGTTACAGAAGAAGTGAACGAGTTAAACACTCAAATTAATGAGAAAAAACAAGCTATAAAAGATTTTCAAGCTAATATTAAAAAATACGAAAGTCAACAAGGTAAAGTTCGTAATAACAGAGAGTACGATGCTATTACTAAAGAAATTGAATTTCAAAATTTAGAAATTCAATTAGCTGAAAAAAGAATGAAAGAAGCATCTGCTAACCTTGTTTTAAAAAACGAATTGTTAGAAAAAAGTAGTGTTGAATTTGAAGAAAGAAGCAAAGATTTAAAAGTTAAAAAAGCTGAACTTGACGAAATTATAGCCGAAACAGAAAAAGAAGAAAAAGAATTATTAGTTGAAAGTAATAATGCTGCTGCGGGCATTGAAGATAGATTATTAAATGCGTATAAACGTATTCGTTCAAACACAAGAAACGGTTTAGCTGTTGTTGCTGTAGAGCGTGATGCGTGTGGTGGTTGTTATAATAAAATACCACCTCAAAGACAATTAGATATTCGCACAAATAAAAAATTAATTGTTTGCGAACATTGCGGAAGAGTATTAGTTGACGGAATGTTAATTCCTGATACAGGAGTAGAAAATTAAAAAATAAATTTGTTAATTTAATATTAAAGTATTAAATTTGCACACTCAAAAAAAGGGAGTTTAGCTCAGCTGGTTCAGAGCACCTGCCTTACAAGCAGGGGGTCACTGGTTCGAACCCAGTAATTCCCACACAAAAAAGTCTTACTATAAAAAGTAAGACTTTTTAATTTTACATGTATTATGTTTACATCATATATTCTAATACAGTCAATAAAAAATATATTGGTCAAACAGATGATTTTGAACGAAGACTAAACGAACATAATAATGGGCTACTTGGTACATTCACTAAAAATAAAGGTCCATGGAAATTAGTTCATTTAGAGGAATTTGAAACACGTTCACAGGCAATGATTAGAGAAAAATATTTGAAAAGTGGAGTTGGAAGAGAATGGATAAAATTAAATTTTAAAATTTAACAGGGGTCACTGTCCGCCGCGGCGGACGAACCCAGTAATTCCCATTTAAACGGAATATCCTAAATTTAAACAAGGTATTCCGCTTTTTTTACTTAAAGTATTTCCTTAATATTACTGATACAAACTATAATTTAATACGTTAAATGTTATTATACATTACTAAACTCATAAATAAAGGGTTTTGTTTTTTGTAATTTAGACAAATACCTATTTTTATCAACGAAATTGTTATTGACCATATAAAAACGTATTTATGAAAATGTGTATTATTAAAATGAAAACAACTAAATACTCTGTGCAATAATAACGGAAGTAGTTTTACAAAACTAAACAAATCCTATTGGTATATTGTAGTTCGGCAAATAGATTCAATTAATTGATATCACTTCTGCTATTTGTATTCTGAATCATGTAGATCATATGTTTACTGGCTTAATTGATAGTGTTTAGCTAAAAGCTCTTGTAAATTAGGAGATGCTTTTGCTTTAAATGCTAAGATGACATATGTATTTAATAATTAGTGGAGAATATTTGTACAAAGTTGGTCAAAATAAATTATAACCAAAAAAATATTTAATTATTGAAACATAATTTATATTTGAAGCAGTCGATGATTATTAGGCTCCTTGTTAGATTGAAAGAATAAATTATCTAATGCTAAAAAACTTTACATAGAGGCAATTAAATTAAAAATACAATCAACATTCATATAATTGTTTAATAATTATTCTATGGTTTGAATCATATTTACCGAAAGTATGGCTAAAATCATATTTAATTTTTTGTGATAATATTTATCATATAAAATTTTTTACTTAAAAAAACATTTATCATAATCTCGGACTATTTTGTCCGATATATTTGTGTTAAAATTTAACTTTTTTTAATAATTTAATTACTATGAAAACAAAACTTAAAAACATTAGTTACATGTTAGCTGCTGCTACTTTAACTTTTGGGCTTTTCTCTTTTAAAGATGGAGGCCCCAAAGACAACACTAAAATTCCTGTAGTTGGTCAATCGATTGCTGAATTAACCGCTCCTCCTTTTGTTCCAAAACCAATTGGCAAAAGAGAAGCAACAAAGCTTATTGTTAATATGGAAATCAAAGAACAAGAAGGTGAAATGGTAGATGGTGTAAAATATACCTATTGGACATTTGGAGGTTCAGTACCAGGAAGTTTTATCAGAACAAGAGTAGGAGATGAAGTTGAATTCCATTTAAAAAATCACCCAGATAATAAAATGCCACATAATATTGATTTGCATGCTGTAACTGGTCAAGGCGGTGGAGCATCTTCTTCTTTAGTTGCACCGGGACATGAAAAAACATTTAGTTTTAAAGTAATTAATCCGGGGCTTTATGTTTACCATTGCGCAACAGCTCCAGTAGGTATGCATATTGCAAATGGTATGTATGGTTTAATATTAGTAGAGCCTGAAGGTGGATTACCTCCTGTTGGAATTCCAAACAAAAAGTGGACAAAAATTTATTAACATTAAGCTGCATTTTTTAAGTTATTATTAATTGATTTTTGATACTCTAATATAGTTAAATTATTTAAATGTTTATGCCTTCGTTTTGTG
>JAIUNM010000004.1 GCA_020162035.1 Bacteroidota bacterium
GGGGGGTAATTGATGTTTTTGTTTGTTTCATTGTATAAATGCTTTTAATGAAATTGTATAACGAATTTAGTGAAAATAAATTAAGATGCAAAATCTTTAAACTGTTTTTTTGAGCGACAATAAAATTATTTATTTTCTTTCTTCATATAATTTTTTGCGATGCACCCATTTATAGCGAGGTTTTATAAACGTTCTTTTTCCGTTTTTTTGTATTTTAAAAATTAAACTTAACGAATGCTGTAAATAATTTTGAGATGTTTTTATAAAGTTTGTAGGACTAAGACCAAATTTTGCAATA
The DNA here is from genome assembly GCA_020162035.1 of Bacteroidota bacterium. GTDB lineage: Bacteria > Bacteroidota > Bacteroidia > B-17B0 > Aurantibacillaceae > Aurantibacillus. The sequence continues at coordinate 299 of JAIUNM010000004.1, forward strand.
CTTTGTATGTTAATTCCTATAACATGTGTTAACCAAATGTTTGTACCCAATCCTAAATTTAAATTACCACCAATAGGTAAAGATCTTACAGTTCTTAATGTGCCACCTAATCCATAAATAACATAGGGGTCAAAGCGTCTTAGTTTTTTAAATCTGTTTTTTATATTTACGTCTAATGATAAAAATAAACCTGCTTTACCAGTGGCGTTGTTTATTATTTTAAAACTTTTATAGGTTGTAAAATTTAAAGCACCTTCTATACTAAAATTATCGTTTAACGACCTTTCGGCAGTTATGCGTGTTGGATAAGGTTTAACATTCCACCTTGGTAAAACACCAAACAAGTGTTTAAATGGGCTGCCATCATCATCAACTACATTTCCTCCAATACCAAATATCCAAAAATGATTTGATTTTGTTTTTTTACTGTTACTATAGTTAGAAGATTTTGTTTTTTGAGCGAGTAAATTATTGTTGTAAACTACAAATAGTAAAATAAGTATAAATTGTATTGATATTTTTAAATAATACTTCACTCTATTTATACAAATTCAACGTTTTTGGGCTGATAAATGTACAAAAATGATTTATTATCTCACTATTTGATTTTTTACCTCAAAATTAGATATTATTATCTTCTTCAAACCACTCGGCATAAGAAGTTGGCGTTTCGTATAACTTAATGCACTTAATACTTATGTTAGTTGGAAATTTATTTTTTAAACGGTTTAAAAAATCTAAAACTAAGTTTTCGCAACTTGGTTGAAATGGTAAAAAATTTATTTTTTCAAATGTGGCTTTAAGTTCAGTTAAATTATGATGAGGGGATAAAGAATTTAAAACTAAAGAATGATCAAACTCATCAATAATTGTTGTTTTAACAATTGATTTAAAGTCTGTAAAATCAATAACCATTCCATTTTTAGGATTATTTAAATCGTTAATTACCTTACCTTTTAAAGTAATATACAAAGTATATGTGTGCCCATGTATATTTTTACATGGTCCATCGTAACCATATAAGGCATGTGCCATATCAAAAGTAAATTTTTTTGTTACTCTAATAAATTGATTTGTGTTCATTAATATTTTTGAATTTTAATAATATTTACCGGGCAGTTTTTAGCAGCCATTACGTTATCATTATACTCATGATCATTTACAACAACTGAATAAAATCCTTTTTTGTTTATACCACCAACCAATGTACATTTTCCATCTTTAGTAGAAATGCGCCATCTATAAGCTGCGGCTTCTACACAAGCGTTACAACCTATGCATTTATCGCGTTGTTGTATTAGTTTAACCATTTGTGTAATTAGTTTCAGGTATAAGTTTATACAGTTTGTCTGATGGTCTTATTTTTTCGTTTAAAGCAAAAGTAAAAATTTCGCCTCTATTTACTTTACTAACAGAAATTCCATCTACCCTTAATTCTTCAATAATTTTATGTGTGTAACCAGTGGTTGGGCCTGTTATAATTATTTCATCGTTAACGGTTAAATTATGAGCTTCGCACAAAAACTCGCCTACTTTAGCTTGCTCAAAGTACTTTAAACCTTTTGCAATGTATTCTTTTCGCTTTGTAGATTTTGAGCCATTTTCATTACTCCATTCTCCCATTTTTTTTCCTAAATAGTACCCATCCCAAAATCCGCGATTAAACACAGTTGCTAGCTCTTTTTTCCAATTTTGAATTTTATCATTAGTGTAAGTATTATTTAAATAACTTTGTATAGCTTCGTTATAACATTTAACTGTTGTGTAAACATAATCTACAGCTCTACCCCTACCTTCTATTTTTAAAACGCTAACACCTGAATTTAAAATTTTATCTAAAAAATCTATTGTACATAAGTCTTTAGCCGACATAATAAATTCATTATCCACTTCAAACTCAACTCCATCTTCTTTATCGGTTACAATGTAACTGTGCCTGCAATTTTGAATACAAGCGCCCCTATTGGCTGATGCATAATTTGTATGTAAACTTAAATAACATTTACCCGAAATTGCCATACACAAAGCACCATGAGCAAAGATTTCAAGTTCTATTAGTTTGCCTGATGGACCTGTTATGTTGCGTCTTTTAATTTCTTTAGAAATATCTTCTACTTGTTTTAGTGTTAATTCTCGTGCTAAAACTACAACATCTGCAAAACTAGAATAGAACTCAACCGTATCAATATTTGAAACATTTGCTTGTGTAGAAATATGAATTTTCATGCCAATTTTTTTAGCATAATTCATAACTGCATGGTCTGAAGCAATAATTGCATTAACACCGCTTTTTTTAGCAGCATCAACAATTTTTTTCATTAAAGTAATATCATGGTCATATAAAATGGTATTAAGTGTTAAATAAGTTTTTATATTATTTTCTTTCCCAATTTCTGCAATTTTAATTAAATCATTTATAGTAAAATTATTGCTTGATCGGGCACGCATATTTAGTTGCTCAATACCAAAATAAACAGAATTACACCCAGCTTTTATTGCAGCCATTAATGACTCATAAGAACCAGCCGGGGCCATTAATTCTATTGATTTATTTTTAACCATTAATTTGTTTTTTTGTAAACATTGAAAGAGATAAAATATTTAAATTGAAATAATAATTAATTATTAGCATTTAAATAGTCAATTTTAGAATTAAAAATACTTGCCATTAATTCGCCTCTATATTTAGCCTCATCAGCAATTGGTCCAGAAAACAAATCGTTAACTGTATTATGGAATATTTGAACCCATAAATTAAAATGAGTTACATCTACAGGCATATTTGCGTGAGGTGGAAATGGTGAACCATTGTAGGTATGTTCATTTAAAAGAATTGTTTGCCAAAATCTATACATTTTTTCTAAATGCTGAGGCCATCTATCTTGAATACGTTCGTTAAAAATAGGACCTAAAAGTTTGTCTAATTTAATTCTGTCGTAAAATGTATTAACCATTAATTTAATATCATCAATGCTGCTTATATCTTTCTTGTTTATCATAAATTAAATAAATACAAAGTTCATATAATAATTAAATAAATAAACTATTTATAATGTTCCTCTTTTTGCTTGTTCTGCTTCAATTGATTCAAATAATGCTTGAAAATTTCCTTTCCCAAAAGACATTGCGCCTTTTCTTTGAATAATTTCAAAAAATAAAGTTGGTCTATCTTCAACTGGTTTTGTAAAAATTTGTAGCAAGTATCCTTCTTCATCTCTATCAACCATTATGCCCCATTTTTTTAAGGTTTCTAAATCTTCTTCTATAATCCCTACTCTATCTTTAACTGTATCGTAGTATGTTCCGGGCACATATAAAAACTCTACACCTCTTTTTCTCATTTCAGAAACTGTAAAAACTATATCATCGGTAGCAACAGCAATATGATGGCAACCTGGGCCATAATAAAAATCTAAATATTCTTCAACTTGAGATTTCTTTTTGCCATGCGCTGGTTCGTTAATTGGGAATTTAATTCTTCCATTCCCATTCGTCATTACCTTGCTCATTAATGCTGTATATTCAGTTGAAATATCTTTATCATCAAACGTTACAAGATTTGCGAAGCCCATAACAGTTTCGTAAAAAGAAGACCATTTATTCATAGCTCCTAACTCTACATTTCCAACCATATGGTCGATATATTTTAACCCAGTTGTTGATGGTTTATACTCTGTATTTAATTTTATATAACCAGGCATAAAAACACCGTTATAATTTTTTCGTTCTACAAAAACATGCACGGTTTCGCCATAGGTATGAATTCCAGATTTTACAATTTCACCATTTTCATCTTTAATAACTGTAGGTTCTAAGTAAGATTTAGCACCTCTTTTAATTGTTTCTTCATAAGCTTTACGTGCATCATCAACCCACAAAGCAATTACTTTAACACCATCGCCATGTTTACGAATATGATTTGATATTTCGCTATCAGGATTAAATGGAGAGGTTAACACAAGCCTAATTTTATCTTGAACTAAAACATAAGATACTTTATCTCTTGATCCAGTTTCTAACCCTGCATAAGCTAACTCTTGAAAACCAAAAGCTGTTTTATAAAAATGTGCGGCTTGTTTTGCATTACCAACATAAAGTTCAACATAATCTGTACCGTTAATTGGTAAAAAATCTTGTGCTTTAGCAAAAACTTTTTCGCCTGAATAATTAAAGTTTTTAACCTTTGATAAATCTGTATTTGACATAATTATTTTTATTTAAATATTTAAAACTTACTATTATTTAACTAGCCATGATTTATAATAATCTTTAACCTCATATTTTAAGGCATCGGTTGTAATTTTTAAAGGATTAAATGGGTCAATCATTACAGCTAACTCTTTTGTTTCTTTTTGTCCTATACTTCGTTCAATTGCTCCTGGGTGTGGCCCGTGCGGTACACCAGCAGGATGAATAGTAAATTGCCCTGCTTTAATATTGTTTCTGCTCATAAAATCGCCATCAACATAATATAATATTTCTTCAGAGTCAATGTTACTATGGTGATAAGGGGCAGGAATAGCCTCTGGATGATAATCGTACATACGAGGTACAAATGAACATATTACAAAATTTGTGCCTTCAAATTGTTGATGAATTGGAGGTGGCATATGTATTCTACCAGTAATTGGTTCAAAATCAAAAATAGAAAATGCATAAGGGTAAACATATCCATCCCATCCTATTAAATCAAAAGGGTGTGTTGCATATGTATAAGGGTATAACAAGCCTCGTTTTTTAACCATTATTTTAAAATCGCCTTTTTCATTTCGGGTTTCGAAACTGTGAGGTAATTTAAAATCGCGTTCGCAAAACGGAGAATGTTCTAACATTTGCCCAAATTCATTTCTATAACGTTTTGGTGTTCTAATAGGGCTATTAGACTCTATAAATAAAATTTTATTTTCGTTTGTATCAAATTCTAATTTATAAACTGTACCTCTTGGAATAATTACATAATCACCATATTCAAAATCAATTGTACCATAAGCAGTTTTACATCTACCGCTTCCTTTATGTATAAACAACATTTCGTCTGAATCTCCATTTTTAAAAAAATAAGAATCCATAGATTTTGAAGGTGTTGCAATACCAATTTGCATATCGTTATTAAAGAAAAAAACTTTACGACTCTCGATATAATCTTCAATAGGCTCAACTTCAAATCCCATAAAACTTAAAGCAATTAAATTTTCATCTATCCCTACTGTTGGCCTTATATTTATTGGTTGTCCCACATCTTTTACTAAAGTTGGTAAATTAACATGGTATAAAAGAGATGAGTTACCAGAAAATCCTTCTGTTCCAAATAATTCTTCGTGATATAATTCACCTTTTTCTGAACGAAAAACAATGTGGCGTTTACGAGGTATTTTTCCGTGTTTTTGATAAATTGACATAGTAAATATTTTTAGTTTATTAAATGAGTTCTGATTTAATAAAACCCAAATTAACTTAGCACTAAATTATTTTAAGAACAATTATTTTAACTGACAATTATCAATTATCAATATGATTTTAAACATAAATAAACACTTTAAAATATAAACAGAAATTTTTTAAAGTAGATTAAATTTAATTATTAGTTTTTTTTATTACAATTATTGTTACAACACTCTTTAGATGATGTACCAAAGCCAAAAAGTCCAATTAAAATTAAAGCAATACCGATTAAAGAGGTTAAATAATCTAACTTTAAAACACTAAAAATAAATATTACAACACCAATTACGGTGTTTAAAATTCTTAAAGTACTCCAATTAGATTTTAAATTAATGTGCATGTTAATTTATTTTCTTTTCTAAAGATAACCAACTTCCGCCATTATAAATATTTTTAAACCCTTTAGATTTTAATAACATTTTAGCATTAGCACTTCTAATTCCTGATGCGCAAACTAAAATAATTGGTTTAGTTGTTTTTAATTTTGATATGTTATTTATTAATAAATTTAAAGGAACGTTTATTGCATCTTTATTATGCCCTTGTATAAATTCATCTTTTGTTCTAACATCAATTATTATTGCCCCTTCGTTTATTAATGTTTTATAATTTACCGCAGGAGATATTTTTAATAATTTTTTTAGTTTTGTAAACATAACAAATAAACATTAAGAATTTAAAGGCAAACAAAGTAAAGGAGAATTACAATGAAAAGCTAATTTTTTTGTATTACTTTCATGATACCACTCGTAAAAAAAGTGATGTTTTTCGGGCGAAGTTATTAATAAATCAATTCCCTTTTGGTTTACTGTATTAATAAGACCTTGAGCCACATCTTTGTTTGAAGTATATACAATTTTTGGGTGTGATTGCTGTAAATAATCTTTAATAAAATTTTCATGGTGTATTACGTCAACATTGTACATATCGTTATTAGTAATAACATTTATTAATAAAAACTGTGCGTCAAAAATATTTGCAAAATATTTTAAGTAAATTAAATTATTTGAATTGCTAAAATCTTTATTAAAATTTGCGGCATAACCAATTTTAAAAAACTTATGAAAATTACAATTTTTAGGCACAATTAATACAGGCACATTTACAATTCTTGCTAAAGAAGTGGCAGTACTTCCAATAAAATACTCGTACAGCCCATTAATATCCGGATTAATACCAAGTATTATTAAATCGTATTTATTTTTGTTTAATTCATCACAAATAACATCTTCGCCTGTACCTTGCTTAACAATTGTATTTATATTAATTTGTGGTGCCGTTTTAAGTAAATCTTCTTTAACTTTTTGCAACTCATTAATTGCTGTTTTTTCAAAATCTTCAGTTTCAAATATTGCTCCAGCTTCGGCATATGGTATTGGCATTGAATACGCATTAATTAATACTATTTTAGCCGAAAAAAACGACGCAAATTTAACTGCGTATTTAGCAGCGTTTAAAGAAGATTCTGAAAAATCAACTCCAACCAGTATTTTTTCCATAATTATTATATTTTAAATCAAATTAACAGGTAAAATTTTTATAAAATAATTCTTAATACATTCTATATTACAAAATTATAATATGATAAAATGAGGTTAATAACTTATCTTATTATTTTTTTTGATTTAAATCAATAACTATAAATTATTTGTAATTTAAAACATTTAATTACTGATTTATCTAAACCTCAAAACTGACATTTATCATAAAAAATAAACCATTAAATCCATTACTTTATGTTTGATTTGGAATTTCAACAACATAGTTTAAACGCACTATTTACGCATACAGCAGAGGGTATAATTTTTACTGACTCTAAAGGCAAAATAATTAGATGCAATCCTAGTTCAGAAAAATTGTTTGGGTACACCAATGAGCAAATGTTGCAATTAAAAGTTGAAGATTTATTGCCTAAAAAATTAAGGGTGGAACATCAACAACACCGTTCTAATTACAATTCAAATCCACACTCAAGGCCAATGGGAAAAAACTTAGATTTAATTGCAATTAAATCTGACGGAACAGAATTTCCTGTTGAAATAAGTTTATCATATTTTAAAAAAGATAATGAACTTTATGCTATTGCTTTTGTTATTGATATTACAGAGCGAAAAAAAATTGAAGAAAAAATTAAATCATTAAACTCAGACCTTGAAAAAAAGGTTGATGAAAGAACAAAAATATTAAAAGAAGCCTTAAATGAACTAGAGCAATCTAAACAAAAATTAGCATCATCATTACAACATGAAATAGATTTGAACGAAATGAAATCTAGATTTGTGTCAATGGCATCGCACGAATTTAGAACACCACTGAGTGCAATTTTATCATCGGCTTCATTAATAAGTAAATACTCAACAACCGAAGACGATGAAAAACGTCAAAAACATATTAATAGAATAAAAAGTTCTGTAACAAATTTAACTTTAATACTTAATGATTTTTTATCAGTTGGAAAATTAGAAGAAGGCAAAATTTATGCAAATTATAGTGTATTTAACCTGCAAACAATGCATAATGAATGTGTAGCAGAAATTCAAATTTTAAAAAAAGAAAATCAAAAAATAATTGATTCGTATGAGGGAGAAACTCAGCAAGTGTATTTAGATAAACAAATGATTAAAAACATTTATTTAAATTTATTATCTAATGCCATAAAATTTAGCGATAACAACAAAACAATTATTTTAAACACTAAAATTAAAAATAACACTATAGAAATATATGTAAAAGATGAAGGAATTGGTGTTCCTAAAGATGAACAACCAAAACTTTTTGAAAGATTTTACAGAGGAAAAAACGCTTTTAACATACAAGGCACAGGATTAGGTTTAAACATTATTTCAAAATACGTTGAATTAATGAATGGCACAATAACTTTTGAAAGTGAATTAAATAAAGGCACAAGTTTTAATATAATTTTACCAAACAAACCAAACAATGAAGACTATTTTATTAATTGAAGATAACCAAGAAGTTAGAGAAAATTCTGCCGAAATATTAGAATTGGCAAACTATAAAGTTTTACAAGCAGATAATGGCAAAACTGGAATTGAGTTAGCACAAAAAACTATTCCCGATTTAATAATTTGTGATATTATGATGCCAGTTTTAGATGGCTATGGTGTAATTCATTTACTTAGTAAAAACGATGCAACAGCGGGCATTCCTTTTATATTTTTAACCGCTAAAACTGAAAGAAGTGACTTTAGAAAAGGAATGGAATTAGGAGCTGACGATTACATTACAAAACCGTTTGATGATGTTGAACTTTTAAATGCAGTAGAAAGTAGATTAAAAAAAATAGATTTAGTTAAATCTAAATTTGAAAAAACTTCAGAAGGATTAAATAAATTTTTAGATGATGTAAAAAGTTTAGAAGAACTTAAAAAACTATCAAACGAACGAAAAATAAAAAAATTTAAGAAAAAAGAAATAATTTTTAGCGAAGGCAACACCCCTACATATTTATATTTTTTAAATAAAGGCAAAGCTAAAAGTGTAAAATTGCATGAGTATGGTAAAGAATTAATTACCAATTTAATTGCTGAAGGTGAGTTTTTTGGATACATTACTTTATTAGAAAATACAGATTACACAGAAACCGTTGAATGTATGGAAGATTGCGAAGTTGTGTGTATTCCTAAAGAAGACTTTTTTAATTTAATATATAATAATACAGCTGTAATGAAACGCTTTATTAAAATGTTAAGTAACGATGTTTTAGATAAAGAAGAACAATTAATTAAATTAGCTTACAGTTCAGTTAGAAAACGGACTGCCGAAGCCTTAATTTTACTCGAAAATAGATATAAAAAAGATAACGAAACTAAATTTTCTATTTCAATAAGTAGAGAGGATTTAGCTAATATGGTTGGAACAGCAACCGAATCGTTAATAAGAACGTTAAGCGAATTTAAAGAAGATAAATTAGTTGAGATTAAAGGTAGTAACATTACCATTTTAGATTCCGAAAAAATTAGAAAAATGAAATTGTAATTTGAAAATTAAAAATTTATAAAAACAAAAAAGCAACCTTTTAGGTTGCTTTTTAAATTTGGTGAGTTTTATTTTATAATTGTGCGTCTAATTTACTAGCTAAAGTAGCTTTTGGCACTACGCCTACTTGCTTATCAACTATTTGACCATTTTTAAAATATAAAATTGTTGGAATATTTCTAATTCCATAATTGGCGCTAATGTTTGAGTTTAAATCAACATTTACTTTTCCAACTAATGCTTTACCTTCGTATTCTTTAGCCATTTCTTCAACTACAGGTCCTACCATTCTACATGGGCCGCACCATTCTGCCCAAAAATCAACTAAAACTGGTTTGTCGCTTTTTAATACTAACTCTTCAAAGTTAGCGTCTGTAAATTCTAATGCCATAATTTTGTGTGTTTAATATTTAGGTTAAAAATAATTTTAAATTTTTAATACAAATGCAAATTAAAGTAAACAATTTAATATTTTAACTAACAATAACATCATTCTTTTTATGTTTATAAAGTGAAAAACCAACAATAGCAATTAAAAGTATAGAACCTATTAATGCAAACGTATTTCCTTTATAATATGTATTTGGTTCAAATTTAAATATTACAGTGCTTTTACCTGATTTTATAGGCAACCCTCTCAACACATAATCTACTTGAGCATGTGGTGTTAAATTTCCATTAACATAACAATTCCAACCTTTTGGGTAATAAATTTCGGAAAAAACAATAAAATTATCAGAAACTGAGTTACATTCATATGTTAATTGATTGGGTTCATATGCTGTTAATGTTATTGAACCATCTGCATTATAATTATTTTTTAATCCTAATTCTGATTTAAATTTTTCATTAAGTACAGCTGTTGATTTAGTGTTTATTTTTCCTAAAGCAACAATTTCACTGTCCGCACTATTTACAAATTTTAAATTTTTCACAAACCAAGCTGCACCATTTGCTTGTTTGTTTTCTAGTGGTATTTCAGTTCTTTGTTCGCCTCCACCTGGAATAATAAAATATTTTGTGTTTAACATGTTAATTATGTTTAATTGAGCCATTAACGCAGTTAACGCACTATCGCTTGCAAAAGCTTTACCAGCATTGCTTCTAAAAAAACCAATTTCGCCAGCGCCATTGTTTGGCATTAAATGAAAATCGATTAACTCTTGAAAACGCTTTAATTTTGCACCATGGTAACCACCAATAGATTTATGGTAATACGAAGTTTGCGCATCGTTAAATGTATTTAAGGTTAAGTTTAAAACTCTATACCCTAGCGTTTTGTCTTTTAAAATTTCTTCATCAGCAAGTGTTTTAGCTTGAACACTTTGTTCATTTTCTTGTTTCGAAATAAATGATTTGTCATTTAAGTATCTATTATCAACCGACCACAAATCAATAACCACAAAAATTCCTAAAGCTGCAAAAAGCATTTCTTTTTTAATTTTATTACTTAAATACAAGTAAATAGATGCAAAACCTAACAAAATAAAAATTAAAGAACGTAAAGCATCACTTTTAAAAATTTCCATTCTAGCGTTTTCTAATTGCGGCATTAAATCAGTAACATAGGGTCTTACTTGCGCTTCAGGGTTTCCACCTTGCACATATTGATTAATCATAATTTCAGCTTCGTTTTGAGCTGAAAAAGAATTTATTACAGTTGGTGCTATGTAACCAATTGCACAAAAACCACCAATAACAACTAAACTAACAAAAAGCAATGTTTTAATTTTAAACGATTTTTTTAAAAGTCTTAATTCTACTAATTCATCTAAACTTTTAAATTTGATAAGTTCATTAATAGTAAGTATTGCAAGTAAGGGCAAAGTTAATTCAGCAACTATTAATATCATTGAAACAGCTCTAAATTTATTATATCCAGGTACAAAATCCATAAAAAAATTAGTTAGTCCCATAAAATTGCTTCCCCACCCAAGTGCAATAGTTAATATTGTTGCAAAAAACAAAGGCCATTTAATTGAGTTTTTAACTATTAACATACCTAAAAAACAAAGGAAAATTAAAATGGCACCAATGTAAACAGGGCCACTTGTAAATGGTTGATCTCCAAAATAAGCATTACTATTAGCAACTGCTTCTTTATAATCTGGGTTTGTTTTTTTTAATGCATTTGGGTATGCTTGTCCTATTGCGCTACTTGCACCTCCTTTAAAATCTGGAATTAAAAACGTAAATGTTTCTCCTATCCCATAACTCCATTGGGTTGCATAATTTTTATCTAAACCACTTGTTGTATTATTTTTATTACTTTTTAAATCTGAATCAATTGTAAGTTCTGTTTTGCCACGAGTACTGTATTTACCATATTCTTGAGTAGTCATTATCATTGCAGCATTAGGTAAAATACCTATAAATGTTCCTAAAATTGCAAAAGCTATTGCTTTAAAAATTGTTTTAGTTTCTTTTGCTTTAAATAATGAAATTATATATCCAAGCGATACAATACCAATTAAAATATATCCATAATATGTAATTTGAAAGTGATTGCAATTAATTTGCATACATGTAAATAATGAAACTAAAATTAATCCTAGCCAATATTTACCTCTAAACAATAATATAAATCCACCTAATAAGGCTGGTAAATAACCTAAAGCGTTTGCTTTGCTATTATGACCTGCTTCTAAAATAATTAAAAAATATGAGCTTAAACCATAGGCAACTGCCCCAATAATAGCTAACCAGGGGTCTATTTTTAAACATAATAACAAAATAAAAAAACCAATAAAATAAAGAAATAAATATCCTGCAGGTAACGGAATAAATAGTTTAAACACATTATCTAATTTCCCTATATAATTATTTGGATATAATGTGGAAATTAAATATGCTGGCATTCCACCAAACATACTATTAGTCCATAATGGTTCAGCTTTTTTAGTGGTTCTATAATCAACAATTTCTTTACTCATGCCTTTGTGGCGCTCAATATCACCTTGTTTTAGAACTTTACCACTTAAAATTGGTTTAAAATAAAATAATGTAATTGCAGCAAAAATTAAAATTGCAGCAAAATGTGGTATATACTTTTTAAAATCCATAGTTTTTATTTATACATAAAAATATTAGCCTATAAATATAATTAATTATAATGCACATTAAAGGCATAATTTCGTCAAATTTTTATTGCAAAAACAGTACCTTTTATTAACTTTATGCACTTAATTTAAAAATGGATAACACTTTTTATTCGCACCCTTCTGCAATTATAGACGAAGGTTGTAAAATTGGAACTGGTTCTAAAATATGGCATTTTAGTCACATTATGCCTAACTGTGTTTTAGGTAATAATTGTAACATTGGACAAAATGTAGTTATTTCTCCCGAAGTAGTTTTAGGCAACAATGTTAAAGTTCAAAATAACGTATCAATATACACTGGTGTAACTTGCGATGATGATGTGTTTTTAGGGCCAAGTATGGTTTTTACAAATGTTATTAATCCACGCAGTGCGGTTAATCGCAAAAATCAATACGCAAAAACACATGTTGGGCAAGGTGCAAGTATAGGCGCAAATGCCACTATTGTATGCGGACATAATATTGGAAAATTTGCATTTATAGGCGCAGGTGCTGTTGTTACCAAGCATGTGCCTGATTTTGCATTATTGGTTGGTAACCCTGCACGGCAAATTGGATGGATGAGTGAATTTGGACATAGGTTAGAGTTTGACGTTAATGGTAAAGCTACCTGTGCTGAAAGTGGGCAAACCTATCAATTAAAAAATAATTTAGTAGAACGAATTAGTTAATGAAAAAAATAAAATTTGCTGTAATTGGTCAAGGTCACATTGGTAAACGCCATGCTGAAATGGTTCGTCGTAACCCTAATTGCGAGTTAGTTGCTGTGTGCGATGTTCAATCAAAAGATAAACTAGGGTTAGAAAATTTAACCGAAAATTTTTATTCTAATATTGATGATTTATTAAACGCACACCCAGATATTGAAGTTGTAAATGTTTGTACGCCTAACGGATTACATGCCGAACATAGTTTAAAAGCCTTACAAAAAAATAAAAATGTAGTAGTTGAAAAACCAATGGCATTAAGTAAAGCCGATTGCGAAAAAATTATTTACGAAGCTTTGTCGCATAGTAAAACTGTTTTTTGTGTAATGCAAAATCGCTACTCACCGCCAAGCGTTTGGTTAAAAGAAATTGTAGACAAAAAAATAATTGGCGATATATACATGGTTCAACTTAATTGTTATTGGAACCGTGATGACCGTTATTATAAAAAAGGTGGCTGGAAAGGAACTCAAAATTTAGATGGTGGAACTTTATTTACACAATTTAGCCATTGGATAGATATTATGTATTGGGTTTTTGGCGATATTACTAATATACAAGCTAAGTTTGCCGATTTTAATCACCAACAAACAACAGCGTTTGAAGATAGTGGTTTTGTAAGTTTTGATTTTGTAAACGGTGGTATGGGAAGTATAAATTACAGTACTGCAGTATGGGAAAAAAACTTAGAATCGTCGTTAACTGTTATTGGCAGTAATGGAAGTATAAAAGTTGGCGGACAATACATGGATCAAATTGAAACGTGTAACATTAAAAATTACACTATGCCAAAATTAGCCGAAACTAACCCTGCTAACGATTACGGCGCATACAAAGGCTCTGCAAATAACCACCACAATGTTATAGAAAATGTTGTAGATACATTATCTGGAAAAAATAAAATAACAACCAATGCATTAGAAGGCTTAAAAGTGGTTGATATAATTGAACGCATTTATAATTTAAGAACAAACGAAGTTTTAAAAACTTTTTAATATGGGAATTTACACTAAAATTTTAAAAAAAGAATCAACTATTGCAGTAATTGGCTTAGGATACGTGGGTTTACCAATTGCATTAGCATTTGCTAAAAAAGTAAAAGTTATTGGTTTTGATATTAATGAGGCTCGTGTTAAACTAATGCAAAAAGGCATTGACCCCAGTAACGAATTAGTAAAAGATGATTTTAAAAAATCTGACATTACGTTTACGCATAAATTAGAAGATTTAAAAAAAGCAAACTTCTTTATTGTTGCTGTTCCAACTCCAATTGATGAACACAATTTACCAGATTTAAAACCTTTAATTGGCGCAAGTACAACAGTTGGTAAAGTATTAAAAAAAGGAGATTATGTAGTTTACGAATCTACAGTTTACCCTGGTTGTACCGAAGATGATTGTGTGCCAGTTTTAGAACAACATTCTAAATTAAAATTTGGAAAAGATTTTAAAGTTGGATACTCGCCAGAGCGTATAAACCCAGGTGATAAAGAACACACCATTACAAAAATTTTAAAAATTGTAAGCGGTTGCGATAAAGAAAGTTTAGAAGAAATTAGTAAGGTTTACGAAATAATTGTTGAACCTGGCACTCATAAAGCTTCATCTATTAAAGTTGCCGAAGCTGCTAAAATTATTGAGAATACTCAACGCGATGTAAACATTGCATTAATGAACGAATTATCAATCATTTTTAATAAAATGAACATAAATACGTTTGATGTTTTAGAAGCTGCAGGTACTAAATGGAATTTTTTAAAGTTTTTCCCAGGCTTAGTTGGCGGGCATTGTATTGGTGTTGACCCATATTACTTAACGCATAAAGCCGAAAGTTTAGGTTACCATGCAAGAGTAATAAATAGTGGTCGTTATGTAAACGACAGTATGGGTTTTTATGTTGCAAAAAACATAGTTAAAAAAATAATTGCTGCAGGTAAAAACATTTCTAAATCAAAAGTATTGGTTATGGGCGCAACATTTAAAGAAGATGTGAGTGATATAAGGAATAGCAAAGTTGCCGATATTGTAAAAGAATTAAAAAGTTTTGGCGTTAAAGTAGAAATTGTTGACCCACACGCAGACTCTAACGAATTAAAACACGAATATGGATTTGGTTTAAATAAATTAGGTAAAAACTACGATGGTATAATTATTGCAGTAAACCACAAAGAATACAAATGTCTTGATGAAAAATATTTTAAAAGCATCTTATCAAACAAGGGTGTGTTAGTTGATGTTAAAGGTATGTACCGTGGTAAAATGAAAGGCTTAACTTATTGGAGTTTGTAACATATAAGTTTCAAAATTTTATTTATGACTAAAGAAGAAATAATAAATTCTTTTGTTTTAAATCATAACGAAATTTCAAATTATGTTAATAGTTTAATTGAAACTGATTTTATTTTTAAATATAAAGATAAGTGGTCAGCGGGTCAGCAATTAAGCCATGTTTACTTAACTTTAGTTCCACTTCAAAAAATATTGCCATTAAAAGAGTTATTAATCCGAAAAAATGGGACATTAAATCGTGAGCCTTGGTCATTTGAAATTTTACTTAAAAAGTATTTAAACACATCTCGTAAAGCTCCTGAACAATTTGTTCCATCTGAAATAAAATTTGTAGATAAAAATAAAATTATTACCGATTTAAAATCAGTTACAAAACAAATTCAAGAAATTTTAAATTCATATAACGACGAAGAATTTAAATCTATCGTAATTCCACACCCATTGCTTGGAAAAATATCAATTCAAGAATTATTTTATTTAATGAGTTACCACCCATTACATCATAAAAATAATGCTATTCAAAATTTAAAAAATAAATAATAAAAATTTTTAATACCCAAATTGGCTTAATCTTTTTTCGTTAGCGCGCCAATCTTTATCTACTTTTACAAACAATTCTAAAAACACTTTATTGCCAAAAAATGCTTCTAAATCTTTTCGAGCTTCTGTACCAACTTTTTTAAGCGCAGCGCCTTTATTACCAATAATTATTCCTTTTTGGCTATCGCGTTCAACCAAAATATCGCATTGTATTTTAATTACATTTCCTTCATCTTTAAAGCTATTTGTAATTACCTCTACACTATAAGGAATTTCTTTTTTATAATTTAATAATATTTTTTCGCGAATAATTTCGCAAACAAAAAAACGTTCGGGTTTATCAGTAAGTTCAGATTTATCGTAAAACGCAGCGCTTTGTGGTAAAAGTTTAATTATTTTTGTAAGCACCAAATCTAAATTAAATTTATTTAAGGCAGATATTGGTAATATTTCGGCATTAGGTATTTTTTTGTGCCATTGTTCAACTTTTTCTTCAATTTTTTCTTGAGTAGAAATATCTAATTTGTTTATTAAAATAAGTACGGGCGTTTTTGTTTTATTTAATTTTTCAATATAAGCTTCATCTAATTTAATATCTTCAAAAACATCGGTAATTAGCAAAAAAACATCAGCATCACTAAATGCTGTAACTACAAATTGCATCATTTTTTCTTGCAATTTATATAGTGGTTTTATTATTCCTGGTGTGTCGCTAAAAACAATTTGGTAATCATCTCCACTTACAATACCCATAATTCTATGTCTTGTGGTTTGAGCTTTTGATGTTATTATGCTTAATTTTTCGCCAACTAAAGCATTCATTAAAGTTGATTTACCTACATTAGGGCAACCTATTATATTTACAAAACCAGATTTATGCATTTGTTAAATACAAAAGTACATAAAATCTAAGTTTAAGTTAAATTTAAGTTGTTTAAGAGTAAAAATAATCTATTAGAAAATGAGGTTTATATTATTTTATACAATAAAAAGATTTTGAAATTGTGATTTTAAATCAAAATGTAAGCTTGATTTTTATTGTGTTGACTTTCTATTTAAATTTTAAAATTAAATTCTAATTAAACAAAAAGCCCCGATAAATCGGGGCTTTTAAATTATGCTTCTTGTTCTGCTTCGGCTTTACTTGCCATTAAGCGTTCGTATTCTTCTTTGCTTCCTACTACTAATTTTTCGTATTGGCGTAAACCTGTACCCGCTGGAATTAAATGACCTACAATTACGTTTTCTTTTAATCCATTTAAAGTATCAACTTTACCATTTACAGCAGCTTCATTTAAAACTTTTGTAGTTTCTTGGAAAGATGCAGCAGATATCCATGAGCTAGTTTGTAACGATGCTCTTGTAATACCTTGTAACATACTTTCTGCTGTTGCAGGAACTGCGTCACGTGCTTCAACTAATTTTAAATCTTTACGTTTTAAAACTGAATTTTCGTCGCGTAATTTACGAGATGTAATAATTTGACCACGTTTAAGTTCAGCGCTATCACCTGGATCTACAACAACTTTTTTACCAAAAATAGTGTCATTTTCAGTCATAAAGTCTATTTTGTTAACTAATTGTTGCTCTAAGAAAATTGTATCACCTGGGTCAACAATTTCAACTTTACGCATCATTTGACGAACAATTGTTTCAAAATGTTTATCATTTAATTTTTGTCCTTGTAAACGGTAAACCTCTTGTATTTCATTAACTAAATATTCTTGAACTGCAGTAGGTCCTTTAATTGATAAAATATCACTTGGAGCTACAGCACCATCAGATAATGACTCACCAGCTTTAACAAAATCATTTTCTTGAACTAAAATGTGTTTGCTTAAGTTAACTAAATAAGTTCTTCTTTCGCCAGTTTTAGCTTCAACCATAACCTCTCGGTTACCACGTTTAATTTTTCCAAAACTTACAATACCATCAATTTCACTAATTACTGCTGGGTTACTTGGGTTACGAGCTTCAAATAATTCTGTAACACGAGGTAAACCACCTGTAATATCACCAGTTTTACCAGTTACACGAGGTATTTTAACTAAAATTTGACCTGGTTCAATTTTTTGACCTTCATTAATAACAATGTGCGCACCAACTGGAATATTGTATGTTTTTAATACTTCGCCTTTTTTATCAACGATACGAATAGTAGGACTCATTGTTTTGTCCTTACTTTCGATGATTACTTTTTCTTTAAAACCAGTTTGCTCATCACTCTCTTCACGGTAAGTTATGTTTTCTTTAATATGTTCAAATTCAACACTTCCACCAAATTCAGAAACAATTACTGCATTATACGGATCCCAATCACAAATTTTGTCTCCTTTTTTAACTTTAGCACCCGGTTTAATGTATAAGTTAGAACCATAAGGAATGTTACCTGTAGTTAAAACAATACCTGTGTTTGCATCTGTAATTCTTACTTCAGTACTACGGCCAATTACAATATTTGTTTTTGAACCATCTTGTACACGTTCAACAGTACGTAATTCATCAATTTCAGCTATACCATCATATTTAGCTACTAAACTACTTGATGCTGCAGTATTACTTGCTGTACCACCCACGTGGAAAGTACGTAATGTTAACTGTGTACCTGGCTCACCAATTGATTGAGCTGCAATTACACCTACTGCTTCGCCTAATTGCACTAAACGTCCATTAGATAAATTTCTACCATAACATTTAGCGCATACTCCTAACCTACTCTCACATGTTAATACCGAACGTATATCTACAGTTTCTATAGGTGATTTTTCAATTATAGCTGCAACATCTTCACTAATAATTTCTCCGCCAGCGATAATTAAATCTCCTGTTGTTGGGTGGTAAACATCGTTTACAGTTGTACGGCCTAAAATACGATCGTATAAACTTTCAACAATATCATCATTATTTTTTAAGGCAGCCATTGCTAAACCGCGTAAAGTTCCGCAATCTGTTTCATTAATAATTACATCTTGAGCCACATCAACTAAACGACGCGTTAAGTAACCAGCATCGGCAGTTTTTAAAGCCGTATCTGCTAACCCTTTACGAGCACCGTGAGTAGAAATAAAATATTCTAAGATTGATAAACCTTCGCGGAAATTAGATAATACAGGGTTTTCGATAATAGATGCTGTTGTATCACCTGCTTTTTGAGGCTTAGCCATTAAACCGCGCATACCGCTTAACTGTTTAATTTGCTCTTTACTACCACGCGCACCAGAATCTAACATCATGTAAACTGAGTTAAATCCTTGTTTATCTGTACTTAATTTATCTAATACTTGTTTTGTTACTCTACTGTTTGCATGTGTCCAAATATCAATAATTTGGTTGTAACGCTCATTATTTGTGATAAAGCCCATGTTGTAGTTATTTACTACTTCATCAACTTCAGCTTGAGCATCTGCAATTATTTTTAATTTTTCAGCTGGGGTTTGAATATCGCCTAAGTTAAACGATAAACCACCTTTAAATGCTGTTTTAAATCCTAATTCTTTAATATCATCTAAAAACTTAGCTGTTTTAGCCATTCCGGTTTTTTTAACAACCATTCCAATGATATCACGTAAAGATTTTTTAGTTAATAATTCATTTATATAACCAACCTCGTGTGGTACAACCATGTTAAATAAAACACGACCAGCAGTTGTTTCTATAATTTTAGTAACTAATTTTTCGCCCTCTAAAGCATTAGTAATTTTTACTTTTATTTGAGCATGTAAGTCTAATTGCTTTTCATTTACTGCAATTACAACTTCTTGTGCGCTATAAAATGTTTTACCTTCTCCTTTTACTGCATCGTCTTTTAAATTCTTTTTAGGTTTTGTTAAATAGTATAAACCTAAAACCATATCTTGTGATGGTACGGCAACTGGCGCACCGTTAGATGGATTTAAAATGTTATGAGATGCTAACATTAAAATTTGAGCTTCTAATATTGCAGCATGTCCTAATGGAACGTGAACTGCCATTTGATCACCATCAAAATCGGCATTAAATGCAGAACAAACTAATGGATGTAATTGAATAGCTTTACCTTCAATTAATTTAGGTTGAAATGCTTGAATACCTAACCTGTGTAAGGTTGGTGCACGGTTTAATAAAACTGGATGCCCTTTTAATGCGTTTTCTAATATGTCCCAAACTATAGCTTCTTTTTTATCAACTATTTTTTTAGCAGATTTTACAGTTTTAACTATACCACGCTCAATCATTTTACGGATGATAAATGGTTTAAATAATTCTGCAGCCATTTCTTTTGGTAAACCACATTCGTGTAATTTTAATTCAGGACCTACAACAATTACCGAACGAGCCGAGTAATCAACACGTTTTCCTAATAAGTTTTGACGGAAACGGCCTTGTTTACCTTTTAATGAATCTGATAATGATTTTAAAGCACGGTTACTATCTGTTTTTACAGCGTTTGATTTACGTGAGTTATCAAATAATGAGTCAACAGATTCTTGTAGCATACGTTTTTCGTTACGTAAAATTACATCTGGTGCTTTAATTTCTATTAAACGTTTTAAACGATTGTTACGAATAATAACTCTACGGTATAAATCATTTAAATCAGATGTTGCAAAACGACCACCATCTAATGGAACTAATGGGCGTAATTCTGGTGGAATTACAGGTACAACTTTAATAACCATCCACTCAGGGCGGTTTACTACATTTTGATTTGCTTGACGGAAAGCCTCAATAACATTTAAGCGTTTTAATGCTTCGTTTTTACGTTGTTGGCTAGTTTCGTTGTTCGCTTTATGACGTAATTCATAAGATAATTCATCTAAATTTAAGCGAGATAATAAGTCTGAAATTGCTTCAGCACCCATTTTAGCTACAAATTTATTTGGATCAGATTCATCTAATAAAGCGTTTTCTTTTGGTAAAGCATCAACAGCATTTAAATACTCTTCTTCTGTTAAAAAATCTAAGTAAGAAATACCATTTTCAGCAGCAATACCAGCATTAATTACTACGTAACGCTCGTAGTAAATAATCATATCTAACTTTTTAGTTGGTAAACCTAATAGGTAACCAATTTTGTTAGGTAATGAACGGAAGTACCAAATATGAGCTACAGGAACTACTAAGTTAATATGTCCCATGCGTTCGCGACGAACTTTTTTCTCAGTTACTTCAACACCGCAACGATCACAAACTATTCCTTTATAACGAATACGTTTGTATTTACCGCAATGACATTCGTAATCTTTAACTGGACCGAAAATACGTTCGCAAAATAAACCATCTCTTTCTGGCTTATAGGTACGGTAATTAATAGTCTCAGGTTTTAAAACCTCACCGCTTGAACGACGTAATATTGTTTCGGGCGAAGCAAGGCTTATAATTATTTTTGAGAAATTTGATTTTTGTTTACTATCTCTTCTTAATGCCATTTTTATATTAATTTTTTAAATTATTAATTTTTAGTTTTTAATACTGTTTATTTTTTATTTAAAATTAAACGCATAGAATTAAAAACTATTTACTCCATAGTTACATCTAATGCTAAGCCGCGTAATTCATGTAACAATACATTAAAGGATTCTGGAATTCCTGGTGTAGGAATATTTTCACCTTTAACAATTGCTTCATAAGCTTTTGCACGACCCATTACATCATCAGATTTAACAGTTAACAATTCTTGTAAAACATTAGCAGCACCGTATGCTTCAAGTGCCCAAACTTCCATCTCACCAAAACGTTGACCTCCAAATTGTGCTTTACCACCTAAAGGTTGTTGTGTAATTAATGAATATGGTCCTATAGAACGAGCATGCATTTTATCATCTACCATGTGACCTAATTTTAACATGTAAATGATACCTACAGTTGCTGGTTGGTCGAAACGTTCGCCTGTACCACCATCAAATAAATATGTGCGTCCAAATTTAGGTAAACCTGCTTTGTTCACATATTCATCAATTTGTTCCATTGAAGCACCATCAAAAATAGGTGTTGAAAATTTCAATCCTAATTTTTCGCCTGCCCAAGCTAATACAGTTTCATAAATTTGACCCAAGTTCATACGAGAAGGTACACCTAATGGATTTAAAACAATATCTACTGGTGTTCCATCTTCTAAAAATGGCATATCTTCTTCTTTTACTATACGAGCAACAATACCTTTGTTACCATGACGACCAGCCATTTTATCACCTACTTTTAACTTACGTTTTTGAGCAATGTAAACTTTAGCTAATTGTACTATACCATTTGGTAGTTCATCACCTACAGTAATTTGGAATTTTTCGCGTTTGTATTTTCCTAAGAAATCGTTATACTGAATCATGAAATTGTGCAATAAACGCTCAACTTGTTCATTTTTATCAGCATCTGTAGTCCAATTGCTAGGGTTAATTTCGCTATAATCAATACGCTCTAAACCTTTTTGAGTAAATTTTGTTCCGCGAGGTACAATTTCTTCACCTAAAATGTTAGTTACGCCTTGTGATGTACGTCCATTAACTAAAACAAATAATTTATCAACTAATTTTAATTTTAAGTTGTAAATATTTTTTTCGTGATCAGAATCTAATTTTTCGATTAGCGGTTTTTCTTCTGCTTTTTGTTTTTTATCTTTTACAGCACGAGAAAATAAACGTTTATCTACAATAGTACCTTTAATAGATGGAGATACGCGTAAAGATGCATCTTTAACATCGCCAGCTTTATCACCAAAAATTGCACGTAATAATTTTTCTTCAGGAGAAGGGTCTGTTTCACCTTTAGGCGTAATTTTACCTATTAAAATATCGCCTTCTTTTACTTCAGCACCAATTCTTACAATACCTTTTTCATCTAAATCTTTTGTAGCTTCTTCTGATACGTTAGGAATATCTGGAGTTAACTCTTCCATCCCACGTTTAGTATCACGCACTTCTAAAGTGTACTCATCTATATGTAATGATGTAAAAATATCTTGACGAACAATTTTTTCATTAATTACAATAGCATCTTCAAAGTTATAACCTTTCCAAGGCATAAATGCAACTTTTAAGTTACGGCCTAAAGCTAACTCACCATCTTGAGTTGCATAACCCTCAGTAAGTACCTGACCTTTAGATACTTTATCGCCTTTTTTTACAATTGGCTTTAAGTTAATACAAGTACTTTGGTTAGTTTTTTGGAATTTAGTTAAATTGTATGATTTCACATCACCTTCAAAAGAAACTAATTTTTCTTCATCGGTTCTGTTATATCTAATTGTTATTGTGTTTGCATCTACATATTCAACTGTACCTTCACCTTCTGAGTTAATTAAAACACGGCTATCTTCAGCCACGCGAGCTTCGATACCTGTACCAACTATTGGTGCTTGTGGTTTCATTAACGGAACAGCTTGACGTTGCATGTTTGAACCCATTAAGGCACGGTTAGCATCATCATGTTCTAAGAAGGGAATTAAAGAAGCTGCAATTGAAGCGATTTGATTAGGAGCAACATCCATTAAATGAATGTTTTCTGGTTCTAATACAGGGAAATCACCTTCATATCTTGCAGTAACTTTTTTAGTAATAAAGTTTCCTTTATCATCTAATTTAGCACTTGTTTGAGCAATATTTTTTAAATCTTCTTCTTCTGCAGTTAAATAAACAATTGGATTTTTAACATCTACTTTACCATCTTTAACTTTACGGAAAGGTGTTTCAATAAATCCTAAGTTATTTACTTTAGCATAAACGCATAATGAAGATATTAACCCGATATTTGGACCCTCTGGAGTTTCAATAGTACATAAACGACCATAATGTGTGTAATGAACGTCACGCACCTCAAAACCAGCACGCTCTCTACTTAAACCGCCTGGCCCTAGAGCCGATAAACGGCGCTTATGAGTTATTTCAGATAATGGATTGGTTTGATCCATAAACTGAGATAATTGATTGGTTCCAAAAAATGAATTAATTACTGAACTTAATGTTTTAGCGTTAATTAAGTCAGTTGGTGTAAATACCTCATTATCACGCACATTCATACGTTCACGAATGGTACGAGCCATACGAGCTAAACCTACACCAAATTGTGAAAATAATTGTTCGCCCACAGTTCTAACACGACGATTAGATAAGTGATCGATATCATCAACATCAGTTTTTGAATTTATTAACTCAATAAGGTATTTAATAATTAAAATCATATCCTCTTTAGTTAACACTCTAATGTTAGCTGGGATATCAATTCCTAATTTTTTATTAATTCTATAACGACCAACTTCGCCTAAGTCGTAACGTTTGTCTGAGAAAAATAATTTATCAATAACTCCACGAGCTGTTTCTTCATCTGGTGGTTCAGCGTTACGTAACAAACGATAAATAAATTCAATTGCTTCTTTTTCAGAATTAGTTGAATCTTTTTGTAAAGTATTGTAAATTATTGCAAAATCGGTTGTGTTAATATCTTGTTTATGTAAGATAATCGATTTTACATCTGCATCAACAATTAAATCAATGTGTTCTTCTTCTAAAACGGTTTCGCGATCTAAAATTACTTCGTTACGTTCAATTGACACAACTTCGCCGGTATCTTCATCTACAAAGTCTTCTAACCAAGTTTTTAATGCGCGTGCAGCTAATCTACGACCAACTTCGCGTTTTAAACCAGCTTTACTTACTTTAACTTCGTCTGCTAATCCAAATATTTCTAAAATTTGTTTATCACTTTGGAAACCAATTGCACGTAATAAAGTAGTTACAGGTAATTTTTTCTTACGATCGATATATGCATACATAACATTGTTAATGTCTGTTGCAAATTCAATCCAGCTTCCTTTAAAAGGAATAACACGGGCACTGTATAATTTAGTACCATTTGCATGGCGGCTTTGACCAAAGAATACGCCAGGTGAACGGTGTAATTGAGATACAATAACACGCTCTGCTCCGTTTATAATAAATGAACCTTTTGGAGTCATGTAAGGTATAGTACCTAAGTACACATCTTGCATAATTGGTTCAAAATCTTCATGTTCAGGATCTGTACAATAAAGGTATAATTTTGCCTTTAAAGGTACAGCATAAGTTAAACCACGTTCAATACACTCTTCAATAGCATAACGAGGTGGATCGATATAATAATCTTTAAATTCTAATACAAAGTTGTTTCTTGCATCAGAAATAGGGAAATTTTCGGCAAACACGCGAAATAAACCTTCTTTTTTGCGGTTTTCGGGTGTAGTTTCTAATTGGAAAAAATCCTGAAAAGATTTAACTTGAATATCTAAAAAATCCGGATATTCGATCGGGAACTTGTTTGACGAGAAATTAATTCTCTTTTGTGTTTTTGTACTTGCAGCCAAGGTATGTTGTGTTAAGTTTTACAATTTGTTGACGCTATTAAGTTTTGATGTTTTACCATCATGGTAAGTAAAATCACGTTAATTTATACCTACTCTTTTAAATTCCACACCCCAACCAAAAATTTGGTTGGGGAAATGTGAAATTTAATATTTAGCACTAAGCTTAATTAAGTAAATTACTTAATTTCAGCTTTAGCACCTGCTTCTTCTAAAGCTTTTTTAATTGCTTCAGCTTCTTCTTTACCAATACCTTCTTTAACTGGTTTTGGAGCTCCATCAACTAGGTCTTTAGCTTCTTTTAAGCCTAATCCTGTTAAGTCTTTTACAACTTTAACTACACCTAACTTAGCAGCACCTGCTTCAGTTAAAATAATATCGAAACTAGTTTTTGCAGCAGCTGCATCACCACCAGCAGCACCGCCGCCAGAAACTACAACTGCAGCAGCAGCTGGTTCAATTCCATATTCATCTTTTAACAAAGTTGCTAAATCTTGTACTTCTTTTACTGTTAAGCCTACTAATTGTTCAGCTATTGCTTTAATATCTGCCATTTTTATTGGTTTTTATTAGATTAATTAATTGTTTTTACTTTTTTGTTTTTTGTTTTGCTATTAAGCAGCTTCTTTATTTGATTTATTTTCTAAGCCACCAATTACACGTTGAATTGGAGATTTTAATAATGCAATTACATCTGCAATTAATTCGTTTTTAGATTTTAACGAAGCAACTGTATCTAATTGATTATCACCAATAAAGATAGTTTGTTCTACATAAGCAGCTTTTAAAGCGGGTTTGCTATCGCCTTTACGAAACTCTTTAATAACTTTAGCTGGAGCATTAGCTACATCAGTAAAAATTAAAGCTGTTTCACCTTTTAAGGTTGGTATTAATTCTGCTAATTTACTATCATTAGCTCTTTCAATAGCCTTTTTTAATAAGGTATTTTTTACAACTTGAACCGAAATTTTCTTTTCGAAACAAGCTTTGCGAAATGCATTTACTTTTTCAACTGTTAACGAAGAACAATCTGCTAAATAGATTTTGTCATTGGCATTTAGTTTGTCAACTAATTGCTCAATTACCTGAGTTTTTTCTGTTTTATTCATTTACTAGCAGTGTTTATTAGTTAAATAGTTTGTTATCGATTGCAATACCTGCACTCATTGTGCTGCTCATGGTAACTGATTTTACATAAGTACCTTTTGCAGAACTTGGTTTTAGTTTTACTATTGTGCTAAGTAATTCTTGTGCGTTTTCTGCCAATTTATCGGCGGTAAAAGATACTTTACCAACTGCAGCATGAATAATACCTGCTTTATCAACTTTAAAATCAATTTTTCCTCCTTTTGAGTCGGTTACTGCTTTTGCAATATCCATGGTAACTGTACCAGTTTTAGGGTTTGGCATTAAACCACGAGGGCCTAATACTCTTCCTAAAGCACCTACTTTACCCATTACCGAAGGCATGGTAATAATTACATCTACATCTGTCCAGCCGCCTTTTATTTTTTCGATATACTCGTCTAAACCAACGTAGTCTGCACCTGCTGCTTTAGCTTCTGCTTCCTTATCAGGAGTTACAATTGCTAAAACGCGCATTGTTTTACCAGTACCATGAGGTAAGGTTACAGTTCCGCGAACCATTTGATTTGCTTTACGAGGATCAACTCCTAAACGGACAGCTAAGTCCACAGAAGCATCAAATTTAGTTGTAGTAATTTC
The DNA here is from genome assembly GCA_020162035.1 of Bacteroidota bacterium. Lineage (GTDB taxonomy): Bacteria > Bacteroidota > Bacteroidia > B-17B0 > Aurantibacillaceae > Aurantibacillus. The sequence continues at coordinate 27,409 of JAIUNM010000004.1, forward strand.
TTTAACTAATTTAGAAGCGTCTGCAACTGTGTAAGCTTTGTTTGCATCTACTTTAGATACTACTGCTTTTCTTTTTTTAGTCAACGTTGCCATTTGTTAAGCTTTGTTTTTAATTTAATTAATAATTGTTTTAGAAAGGTTTGTTTCCACTAACCGTAACACCCATACTGCGCGCTGTACCTGCAACCATACTCATTGCTGATTCAATTGTAAAACAATTCATGTCTACAATTTTATCTTCAGCAATTTTTTTAATTTGATCCCATGAAATAGAACCAACTTTTTTACGGTTACTGGTAGGCGAACCAGCTTTGATTTTAGTAGCCTCTAAAATTTGAACTGCCACAGGTGGACGTTTGATTATAAAATCGAACGACTTATCAGTGTAAACATTAATTAATACAGGTAAAATTTTACCAGGAGATTCTTGCGTACGAGCGTTAAACTGTTTGCAAAACTCCATAATGTTAACACCTTTGGCACCTAAAGCAGGACCAATAGGAGGCGACGGGTTAGCAGCTCCACCTTTAATTTGCAACTTTACAATTGCCGATAACTCTTTTGCCATTTTTATTTGTTTTTATTTGTTTTTATTGCGGTTTAGTATTTTCGAGATTAAAGTTTACTTTGAGTTGGAAGCAGCAAAGCGCTCATTTTAACTTAAAAACCTATCACCATTCAATTTTTTTTTTTATTCTTTTTCTACTTCACCGTAGTTTAATTCAACAGGTGTTTTACGCCCAAAAATTTTAACGGTAACTTTAATTTTCTTTTTATCTTCCATTACTTCTTCAATAACACCATTAAAGCCGTTAAATGGCCCATTAATAACTTTAACATTTTCGCCAACCATGTAATTTGAAGTTACAGTTCCTTCACTTTCAGTTAATTCATCTACTTTACCTAAAATACGATTAACTTCGCTTAAGCGCATTGGTACAGCATCTCCTCCTTTTGTTTCTCCTAAAAATCCTATTACGCCAGTAATATTTTTTATTACGTGAGGCACTTCGCCAGTTAAAAGAGCTTCAATTAAAATGTAACCTGGGTAAAATGAACGCTCTTTTGTGCTTTTTTTACCATTACGAATTTGAATAACTTTTTCGGTTGGAATTAGTACTTGAGAAACATAATCTCCCATTTTTAATCGAATAATTTCCGATTCAATATATTGTTTAACCTTTTTCTCTTGACCACTAATAGCACGTACAACGTACCATTTTTTGTTAGAGTTATCGGTTTTAATTACTTCTGCCATTTTAAATAAATACTATTTAACTAAATCGTAAGCTAATTTCATTAATAAATCAAAGCCAAAATCCATTAAAGCTACAACAAGAGCAATAATAATAGACGCTACCATTACAATAACAGCGCTATTTTGTAATTCGGGCCAAGTTGGCCAACTCACTTTATTTACAAGTTCGTTTTTTGTTTCTGAAATATATGTTCCTATTTTGCTCATTTCTTTCTAATTTTTAGTTTTAAGTGTTTAGTTTTTCAATTATTTATTTTAGATAAATAACAGTTAACACTTAATTACTTGTTATTGCACGGGTGGAGAGATTCGAACTCCCATCAACGGTTTTGGAGACCGGTATGCTACCATTGCACCACACCCGTTTAGTTTAAAACCTTACCACTTTTTTAAAATAGCAAAATGGCATCTCTAAAAAGAGAGCCATTTTGCCTATATTTTAAGGACTATGGCTTAGTCTAAAATTTCGGTTACTTGACCTGCACCAACTGTACGACCACCTTCGCGGATAGCGAAACGTAAACCTTTATCCATCGCAATAGGATTGATTAAGTTTACAGTGATTGTAACGTTATCGCCAGGTAAAACCATTTCACGACCTGCTTCTAATTCAATTTCTCCAGTTACATCGGTTGTACGGAAATAGAATTGAGGACGATATTTATTTTGGAATGGTGTGTGACGACCACCTTCTTCTTTTTTCAAGATATACACTTCAGCTTTAAATTTAGCATGAGGTTTTACAGTACCTGGTTTAATAATAACCATACCACGACGGATATCTTTTTTCTCAACACCACGTAATAATAAACCTACGTTATCTCCAGCCTCACCGTAATCTAAAATTTTACGGAACATTTCTACCCCAGTAATTGTTGAAGTTAATTTATCAGCTCCCATACCAATAATTTCTACTGGATCATTTGAGTTGATAACACCTGTTTCGATACGACCTGTAGCAACTGTACCACGACCTGTGATAGTGAACACGTCTTCTACTGGCATTAAGAATGGTTTATCTTTATCGCGTGGAGGTAATGGAATGTAAGTATCTACAGCTTCCATTAATTCCATAATTTTATCCATCCATTTTGGATCTTTATTTAATCCACCTAAAGCAGAACCTTTAATGATTGGTGTATTATCTCCGTCAAATTTATAGAAAGATAATAACTCGCGGATTTCCATTTCAACTAATTCTAATAACTCAGCATCTTCAACCATATCCACTTTGTTCATGAATACAACGATACGAGGCACACCAACTTGACGAGCTAATAAGATATGCTCACGAGTTTGAGGCATTGGACCATCAGTTGCAGCAACTACTAAAATAGCGCCATCCATTTGAGCAGCACCAGTTACCATGTTTTTAACATAATCCGCGTGACCAGGACAATCTACGTGTGCGTAGTGACGGTTAGCAGTTTGGTACTCAACGTGTGAAGTATTAATTGTAATACCACGTTCTTTTTCTTCTGGTGCATTATCAATTGAAGAGAAGTCACGAACTTCTGATAATCCTTTTTCAGCTAATACAACAGTAATTGCAGCTGTTAATGTAGTTTTTCCGTGATCTACGTGACCAATAGTTCCAATGTTTACGTGTGGTTTGGAACGGTCGAATTTTTCTTTTGCCATAGTTTTTATTTTTTCGTTTTGTTTATTTTATATATTAGTTTAAACTAATTTTTTTATTTTTTAATAAAAATGATTAAGTATAGAGCTGTTGAGCAGGATTGAACTGCCGACCTCTTCCTTACCAAGGAAGTGCTCTACCACTGAGCTACAACAGCTAAAACATCTTTAAATGCTCTGTAACTGAGCCCTGTCTTACAACAGGCAGGCACAACAGTTAACAACAACATTAATTGCTCTACCACTGAGCCCTGTCTTTCGACAGGCAGGTACAACAGCTAAAACAGCCTTAAATACTCTGTGTAACTGAGTCCTGTCTTACAACAGGCAGGTACAACAGCTAAAACAGCTTTAAATACTCTGTAACTGAGCCCTGTCTTTCGACAGGCAGATACAACAGTTTAATTTTAATGTTGTTAACTTCTCATTTTTATTCAATATTTTAAAGAACTAACTTTTACATACTCAAAAAGTCCCTCATTTTTGGGGACCCCCAAGATAATAAAAAATCGTGATGCACAATTTTTTAGTTTCTTGTCCAATTTTTAAGTTTAAATACTTAAAAACAGGGTATTTGTTCAACTTCACAATAAATAAATTAGCATTCTAATTTATTTTGAGCGGAAGACGGGTCTCGAACCCGCAACCTCCAGCTTGGAAGGCTGGAGCTCTACCAATTGAGCTACTTCCGCTTGGTATTTCCTTTTTTCACTTTGGAGCTTTACCTCCGCCGCGGCGGATGAGCTACTTCCGCTAAATGATTTAAAATAGTTTTTAAATCAAAGCCTGTGGGGACAGGAGGATTCGAACCTCCGAAGACGAATCAGCAGATTTACAGTCTGCCCCATTTGGCCACTCTGGTATATCCCCAAAAAAAAGAATGACAACTTACATTATCATTCTTTTATCCATGAGCCGAAGAAGGGACTCGAACCCCCGACCTACTGATTACAAATCAGTGGCTCTACCAGCTGAGCTACTTCGGCAAAATTTTAAAGAACTTTCCTTATAAAAAGGGTTGCAAAGATAATAAGTATTTTACAATAAACAAAAGAAAAATGTAAAATATTTTAAAATTATTTACATCTCGGTAAAAATAATTAGATATTTACTTTTTAAAATTTGATAAAGGAAAAAATAACTATAATTGGTGGGGGCGCATCAGGCTTTTTTGCAGCTATTAATATAGCGTTAAATAATCCTGAAATTGAAATTGAAATACTTGAAAAGAGTACTAAATTACTTAGCAAAGTAAAAATTTCGGGGGGAGGCAGGTGCAATGTTACACATAATTGTCCAGACAATAATTTACTAACTTTAAATTACCCAAGAGGAAATAAAGAATTAAAGCAGTTATTTGCTTTGTATAATGTAACAGATACAATAACTTGGTTTGAAAAGCAAGGTATTAAATTAAAAATTGAAGAAGATGGGAGAATGTTTCCTTATAGTAACGATAGCCAAAGTATAATAGATTGCTTTTTAAACTTAACCAAAAAATTAAAAATTAAAATTACAACACAATGCGAAGTTTTTGCGATTAAACAAAATTTAAACTCGTTTGAAATAAAAACAAATAAAGGAATTGTAATAAGTAATAAAATAATTTGTTGCATTGGTGGGCACTATAACAGTGGACATTACCAATTTATTAAAAACATAGGGCATACAATTAAAGAACCAATACCAAGTTTATTTACTTTTAATTTAAACAAACACCTTATAAATAAAAGCTTACAGGGTATATCGGTAAATAATGTTGAAATTAAATTAAATAACTTTAATTTAAAAAGTAATGGAGCAATGCTAATTACACATTGGGGATTTAGCGGGCCTGCAATTCTTAAATTATCGGCATTTGCAGCAAAAGAACTTGCTAATTGCAATTACAGTACAAATTTTACTATTAATTGGCTGGGTGGATTAAGGTTAACAGAAATTGAAACGCTTATTTTTGATTTGCAAAAAAACAAATTAAACGCTCTACCCTACTCAAATCCGCTTAATAATTTACCCAAACGATTATGGGAATTTTTATGTAGCCAGGCTCAAATAAATAATGATATAACTTTAGGCTCTATACCCAAAAAACAATTAATAAAATTAGCCGAAATAATTTATAGAAACGAATTTGCAATGCATGGTAAAACTACATTTAAAGAAGAGTTTGTTACTTGTGGCGGAGTAGATTTAAAAGAAATTGATTTTAAAACCATGCAAAGTAAGTTAATTCCAAATTTGTTTTTTTGTGGCGAAGTTATAGATGTAGATGGCGTTACAGGTGGTTTTAATTTTCAAAATGCTTGGAGTACTGCTTGGGTTTGTGCTATGGCGTGTGCTTAATTTAAATTATTCAGGTTTTAAAACAAACTCCGATGTGTTTGATTTTTTATCAAATTTTAGTTGACCTATAATTTCTTTTGATTTGATGTTTTTTTTCCAATTCATAAAAATAAAATTTTCATTTATAGAATCTTTTAATTTAGTAAATTGTTTATTAGCTTGTAATATTAATAACATATTGTTATTAATGTCATATGTTTTAATTACAACTTCTTTTAAAGTATCCTTCCTAATAGTAAATTGGAAGTAACAACTTTCTATAACTCCAATTTTTGATTTTTTAAATCCAATATCTCCATTTGAAATTACACTATCAATACGACTTGTACACATTTGAACAAACTTAAATTTATCGCCTGGAATATAAATACTATCCATATCAAAACCATGCTGATATTCCATTTTGATAATTTTATTGTTTTTAAGTTGAGCTTTAACAACAATACTTAAAAAGAAACAAATAAGAAATATTATGTATCTAACCATTTAATTTTGAATTTTGAGATATTTTGTTGTGTTTGCAGGATCTACCAGCATTAACAATTCAACTACTTTATTTTTTTCTTCGGGGGTGGCAGATTTAAAAATATTTATAATTTCATCTTTTTTAGCATTAAAAAACAATTGCATGTTAAAAGATGCTGGTCGTGCCTTATATACAGGCTTTAATAATTCTAATGCTGCTAATATTTTTGTTCTACCAGTTTCGGCATTTTCATGCATTACATCTAAGCCATTTTTATTGTATTCATACATACAATCTCTAATGCCTGCAAAAACTGGCTGTAAGGTATTTTCAATTAACCAATATCTGTTTCTATCTCCATCGTTACTTTTCCAACCTTTATAATTACTTGTTTGTGCATTATTAACTATTTGTTGGGCTTTTTGCCAATACTCTGCCCCACCTTTCAATGAAAAACTATCATAATCGGTTGCTAATACAACATAGGCATAATAAGCTAATACACTTGTTAAATTATTTTGAAACGTGTTTAAATTAAAATCTAACACACTAAATTGTTGATAGCTAAAATCAAAATTATCATCTTGGTAATTAAAAACTTGTGTAAAATAACCGCTTTTAAAAACGGGTCTTCTGCTTTGAACTTGAATACTGGCTTCGTAATCTTCGTTACTTACTTTTTTATTAATTATTATTAAAAATGAGCAGTCTATTTTTTCATTTACAGTAAATACATCTCTAGTCCATTTTGTATTATTCATAAACTCGTAAATAGACTTTTGTAATTGGTCAAATATTTGTTTTTCAACTGTACCTTGAACTTGAGAGGAGTTAATTGTAATTTGACAATTTAATTCTTGCGCATAATTTGCTTGAATAAGTACAATAAAAAAAGCTATTACTATTTTAAATTTCATTATTAAATTAAGTTCATTAAAGTGTTTACAATGTCTTTGGCTACAAGTTCTTTACTTTTTAACTCAAAGTTATACATTTTATTGTGTTTATCTATAATGGTTATTTTATTTGTATCTGTTCCAAAGCCTGCACCATGTTCTTTTGCTGAGTTAGCAACAATTAAATCTAAATTTTTATTTATTAATTTTTGCTTTGCGTATTCTATTACATTTTCTGTTTCTAAAGCAAAACCAACTAAAAATTGTTTTGATTTTTTTAAACCCATTTCGGCTAAAATATCTTTTGTTTTAACTAAACTTAGGTTTAAATTTTTGTCTGATTTTTTTATTTTTTGTTTGTTTACTGTTTCTGGTGTATAATCTGCTACAGCAGCTGTACAAACGGCTATATCAACACTTTCAAAAAGTTTCATACATGCAGTAAACATTTCGCTTGCTGATTCTACATTAATAACGTTAATATTTTTGGATACATTGTTTTGATTACTTGGCCCTAAAACTAAGTTTACATTTGCACCTAAACTTGAAAAATAATTTGCAATTGCAATTCCCATTTTACCACTACTTCTATTACCAATAAAACGTACAGGGTCTATTGCTTCGTAGGTTGGGCCTGCATTAACCAATATGGTTTTACTTAATAAAGGAAGTTGACTTTTAAAATAATTTAAAGTAAAATTAAAAATATCTTCAGGTTCGGCCATTCTTCCTTCTCCAACTAAACCACTTGCGAGTTCGCCTGTTTGCGCTGGAATAATTAAATTTTTAAAACTTTGTATAGTTTTTAAGTTGTTTATTGTGCTAGGATGTTGATACATTTCTAAATCCATTGCAGGCGCTACAATTGTTTTAGATCTACAAGATAAATAAGTTGCAAGTAAAACATTATCACAAATTCCATTTGCCATTTTTGCCAAAGTATTTGCTGTTAATGGGGCAATAATAAAAACATCAGCCCACTCTGCTAATTGCACATGGTTATTCCAATTGTTATTATTGTCAAAAAAATCTGTAATTACTTGATTTTTACTTAATACTGATAATGTTTTTTCTGTAACAAAATCATGCGAAGCTTTAGTTAATATTAGTTTTACATTATAATTTTGTTTAACAAACAATCTTACTAAAATTGGTATTTTATATGCGGCTATACCACCACATACACCAATTAATATATTTTTATTGTTATTCACTAATTCTTATTTCAAAATTAAAATTAAAATAAATACTTTACAACATAAATAAAATAGAAAAGGCAGTAAATTATGTTTACTGCCTTTTTAATAAATCTAAAAATATATTAATCTTTATTAGGGTTACGGTAATATACTTTGTCTTCTAAAAATTCTTGTACAGAAATTAAAGAAGGTTTAGGTAATTTTTCGTAATGTTTACTAATTTCAATTTGTTCGCGGTTTTCAAATACCTCTTCTAAATTATCGGTATGACTGCTAAATTCTTGTAACTTGCTAGTTAATTCTTCTTTAATTTCAGAGCTAATTTGATTAGCACGTTTACTCATAATAGCAATTGCTTCGTATAAATTACCTGTAGGTCCATCAAAATTTCTAATGTCTCTAGTAACAATACTTTGATCTGCGTTTGTTTTTTTATAATCCATGTTTATAATTTCTCCTTTAATGATTTACAATTATTATAAATCTTTTCTGCGCGGCTAATGTACGAACTTTTTGGGTATAAATCAAACATTTTTAAATAATTCTCAATAGCTCCATCTAACCTTTCGGCTTTTTTACTATAAATACTGTTAACTGCAAGTAAATAGTATGAGTTTATAGTTAAATAAAACATTTCATCATTATGGTCGCTTGCGGGGTAATCTTTAACAAAATTTTGACTTGCAACTATTGCTGCTTTGTAGTCTTCTATTTTATAGTACAGTTTTACAACTTCGTATTCTTTTTTTTCAATTTTAGCATGTAATTTATCCATAATCTTATTACAACTATCTATTCTGCTACTTTCGGGATAAATATCTATAAAAGATTGAAACTCTTTTATGGCATTTTTAGTGCTTGTTTGATCGAGTTTATAATTTGCAGAAGTTAAAAAATAACAATAAGCATTCATAAAGTAACACTCTTCAGCATGCACACTGTTAGGAAACTGGCGTGTAAAATTTTTAAAATGATATTGAGAAAGCAAGTAATCACCTAAATAATATTCGCTCCAACCGTAGTAATAATAAACTTCTTCGGCCTTAGGTGTGCCTTTAACATAAGGAATTAAATCTTCGTATAATTGCGATGATTTTATGTAAACCTCCTTATCGTAATATTCTTTAGCTTTTGTTAATTTTAATTCTGTATCAGTACTTTTAAGCAACTTGTTAAAATTATCACAAGCAGTTAAACCAAGTAAAATACTAAAAACAAATACTATTCTATAAATTTTTTTCAAGCGGTCAAAAATAGTATTTTTAAGTATATTTAAAGTATAAATTGGCTTAATTTAACGCAAAATTAATAGCATATGAATAATAGTTTACATGTTAATTGGGTTATTTCGCTCAATAAACTAATAAAAAATTAAGATTTTTTTAAATTTATATAAAAAATAGTTTATTTTTGTAAACATAACCAATTAATAAAATTAATATAGAAGACACTTTTACTTGAACATTTTTATAAACTTAACAAGTAAAATTCTATATGTCTATTTTAAAATTAAACGACAACGAAATAGTAAGTATTTATTGTAAAGGCAACGAAAATGCCCTTGAAATTTTATTAAACCGCCATAAGCGTAAAATTTTTTCGAGTATTTATGTTATTGTAAAAGATAACGAATTGGCTAACGATTTATTTCAAGAAACATTTTTTAAAGTAATTGTAACACTTAAAAAAGGGCAATATAACGAAGAAGGTAAATTTTTACCTTGGGTACTTAGGATTGCAAGAAACCTAATAATTGACCATTTTAGAAAAATTAAAAAAATGCCTCCAGTACCCGTTTATACTAATGATAAAGGAGAAGAAATTTGTATATTTTCTAATATCTCTGGCCATAACAACACCGATGAGTTTTTAGGCGAAAACATTGCTCTTAAAAATAATTTACGTAAAGCCATAAAAGAACTGCCATTTGACCAAAAAGAAGTTGTAATTATGCGTATGTACTACGATTTAAGTTTTAAAGAAATTGCAGAAATTACAAACGTATCTATAAACACAAGCTTAGGCAGAATGCGTTACGCCTTATTGAATCTTAAAAAAATACTTACCGAAAAAAAATTAGAATTGATTTAATATCTAACCTAATTAAGTAAATAACATTATTTTATCATCTTTCTATTTTTTACATTTCACAATATTTAAAACGTTTAGATATAATTATTTTATCGGTTTAAAAATTATTGTAATTGTTTATGTTTAATTAATTAAAAATTTAAATAAAATATTAAATTTGTGCGTCTTAAAAAAAGAATAAAATGAAGATACTTGTAGCAATTAGTAATGTACCTGATACAACAACAAAAATTCAGTTTACAGATAACGATACAAAATTTAACTCAGCTGGTGTAACATTTGTTATAAACCCTTATGATGAGTGGTATGCATTAGTTAGAGCATTAGAATTAAAAGAAAGTGGCTTAGCCGAAAAAGTAACAATAATACATGTAGGTTTAGCAGATAGTGAAGCTACAATTAGAAAAGGTTTAGCAATAGGTGCAGATGATGCAGTAAGAATAGATGCCGAAGGCCCAGATTCTTTTTTTGTTGCTGAACAAATTGCTAATTACGCTAAAACCAACAATTACGATATAGTAATGGCCGGTAAAGAAACTATTAATTATAATGGAAGCAGTGTTGGTGCAATGGTTGCTGGTTTGTTAGATTTACCTTTTGTTTCATTAGCTACAAAACTAGATATAAGTGGAAACAAAGCTACTGTTGAACAAGAAATAGATGGTGGTACACAAGTTGTAGAATGTGAACTTCCATTTGTGTTAAGTGCGGCTAAAGGTATGGCAGAACAAAGAATACCTAACATGAGAGGCATTATGGCATCGCGCACAAAACCGTTACAAGTTTTACCAGCAATTGGTAATGGCGGTTTAACATCAATTAAATCTTTTCAATTAAACCCTGGTAGAACAACTTGTAAAATGCTTACCGAAGATTCTATTGATGAATTAGTAAGTTTATTACACACCGAAGCAAAAGTAATTTAATAATATAAAAAAATTAAGAAAAATGTCAGTTCTAGTATTTGTTGAAATAAATAAAGGAAGAGTAAAAAAAGCCTCTTTAGAATGTGTTAATTACGCATCAAAAATTGCTCAATTAACCAACTCAACAGTTGTTGCTCTTGTAAATAATGCAGATGCAACTCAACTTGAAGAAATAGGTAAAGCTGGTGCTAACAAAATATTATCAGTTAAAAACGATAAATTAAACTCAGATAGTATTTACGTTACTGCAGCAATTGAACAAGCCGCTAAAACAGAAAATAGTAAAGTTATTGTGTTTGCTTTTGACATTACAGGTAAAGCAGTTGCTCCTAGATTGTCAGCTAAATTAAAAGCAGGTATGGTGGCAGGTGCAACAGACTACCCTACCCTTAACGGAACTAATTTTGAAGTTAAAAAGAATGTATTTTCTGGAAAAGCTTCTGCTATTTATTCTATTAACACTGATGTTAAAATAATATCTTTATTACCAAATAGTTTTCCTTTAACACTTTCAGCCAACGCTGCTACTGTAGTAGATTTTAATGTTGATTTAAGTTCTGTTTCATCAAAAATTACAATAAAAGAAACAAAAAGTAACGCTTCTGATGGAATGGTTCCATTAACTGAAGCTGAATTAGTTGTTAGTGCAGGTCGTGGCTTAAAAGGTCCTGAAAACTGGGGAATTATTGAAGATTTAGCAAAAAGTTTAAATGCAACTACTGCTTGTTCTCGTCCTGTGTCTGATATGCATTGGAGACCACACCACGAACATGTTGGACAAACAGGTTTTGCTATTAGACCAAATTTATACATTGCAATTGGTATTTCTGGTGCCATACAACATTTAGCTGGCGTTAATGGAAGTAAAACTATTGTTGTAATAAATAATGATAAAGAAGCTCCATTTTTTAAATCGGCAGATTATGGTATTGTTGGCGATGCCTTTAGCATTGTTCCTAAATTAACCGAAGCTATTAAAAAATTTAAAGCAAGTCAAAACTAAACTTTGTTATATTGAATTGCTTGTTTATAAATATCCAACCCTTTAAACCTACATGCTTTAATGAAAAAAATTAAATTAGAAATTGTAGGCTTATCATACAGTCAAACTCAAAGCGGAGCTTATGCACTAGTTTTAGGTGAAAATGCTGGTACCAGAAGATTACCAATAATAATTGGCGGTTTTGAGGCTCAAGCTATCGCCATAGAACTTGAAAAAATGAGTCCTAGCAGACCATTAACTCATGATTTATTTAAAACATTTGCCGAACAATTTGAAATAAAAATTACCGAAGTTTTAATTTATAATTTAATTGAAGGTATTTTTTATGCCAAATTAGTTTGCGAAAACGCTACAGGCCAATACGAAATTGATGCAAGAACAAGCGATGCTATAGCAATAGCTGTAAGATTTGGATGCCCTATTTATACCCACGAATTTATTCTAAAAAATGCAGGTATAGTTTTAGATGACGAAAGCAGCCTCCCAATAAATGAAGAAGCTGAACAAGAGATTGCTGAATTAAATGAAGCAACAACAAGCAGCGAATCTAAAAATGACTTGCAAAGTAAAAGTACCGAAGAGTTAAAAAACATGCTATCTAATGCTGTGCAAGACGAAAAATTTGAATTAGCCTCTAAAATTAGAGATGAGTTAAATAATCGTAAAACTTCATAAAAAATTACCATAAAATCACTTTAACAATTAATAATTAATAATTTAATAATCAATCATTTAAATTATTAAATTAATATTGTTTTTCTTTAGTTTTTAAAGTTGAATTTTGCATTCCTAAAATTAAAACCTTACCTTTATTTTTTTAAAGGATTATTATGTTAGGAAAAAGTTTAAGTAAAGATTCTTCGAATAATAACGGATCGGTAAATTTAATTGGTGCGGGAACACAAATTACAGGTGATATTAATTGTGCAGGAGATGTAAGAATTGATGGCACATTAACTGGGAATATAATTACTTCGGGAAAGTTTGTATTAGGGCCACAAGGCTTGGTTGAGGGAAATGTAACTTGCTCAAATGCAGACATTAGTGGTGAAATTAAAGGTGTATTAAAAATAAACGAATTACTTCAACTAAAAGCGTCTGCTAAAATTAAAGGAGATATAATTACTGCTAAATTATCAATAGAGTCTGGTGCAGTTTTTAATGGAACGTGTAATATGGGAGCAGTTGTTAAAAATATAGCCGGAAACAACAATACAGTTGTAAATGGAGCAAAAACAGCCTAATTCTTACTTAAAATATAGCAATATGGCTATACAAATGGGTGCAATTATTGGTTTAGGCGCATGGGGAGGAACAAAATTAGACGAATATTATAAAAATCAAAAACCAATTTTTACAGTTATTTTAAGTTTAGTAAGCATTTTTGCAGCATTATATTTAATTTTAAAAGACTTTATAAATCCAAAAAAGAACAACTGAACTTAATTATTAATATAATTATTCCATTACTTTTAGCTTATTTAAGTTCAGCACTATTAAATCAATTTCATGCTTCAAATTATAACCTATTTTGGGTTAGTATTGTAATACATTTTGCCCTTACGCTGGTTTTATTTTTTGTTTATAAGAAAAAACTAAACCCAAAAGATTATACACAGTTATTATTTGGCAGCAACTTAATAAAATTTATAATTTGCCTTTTTTTATTAATTATATTTTATGTGTTAAATAAATTAGAATTTGCTAAGTTTAGCATTCATTACTTAATACACTATTTAATATTTACTATTTTTGAAATAAATTATTTATTTAAAACTATAAAGCAAAAACAATTTTTAAAATAAAAAACAATGAAAAAAACTCTTTTTGGCATTTTAAGTTTAGGCACAATTTGTTTATTGGCACAAGACAATAATTTTAAATTTAACTTAAGTACAAGTACACAAACTTTTACAAATAAAACAGGAAGTAACATTCAATTTACTCCCATTAAATTAATTGATGCTACAGGTATTCAAAACCAAGGTAGAACTGGTACCTGTTGGTCTTTTTCATCTTTATCTTTTTTTGAAAGTGAAATGATTAGAATGGGAAAAGGCAAAGATTATAACTTAAGCGAAATGTTTATAGCTCATAAAGCATACCCATTAAAAGCTGCAAATTATATTAGAATGCACGGTAAAACTAATTTAGGCGAAGGTGGTGGTTTTCCTGATGTAGTTAATGTTATTAAACAATATGGCATGGTACCAGAAGAAGTTTACCTTGGAAAAAAAGATGTTAATGCTTCTCATAATCACCAATTATTAGAAACAACAATTAAAAACATATTGTTACCAGCCGCAAGTGATGCAACTCAACAAATTGATTTTAATTTTTTAACAAGCATGGTTGATGCCGCTTGTAATCAATACTTAGGAACAATACCTGATAAATTTACTTATAAAGGAAAAGAATATACACCAAAAACGTACGCTGAAGCAACTGGCATTAACCCTAATGATTATGTTTATTTAACTTCATTTTCGCATCACCCATTTTACTCTAAATTTATATTAGAAGTGCCAGATAATTGGAATTGGGAGCAAATGTATAATTTACCATTAAACGAATTACAAGAAGTAATGAATAGTTCTATAAACAATGGTTTTACTTGGGCTTGGGCAGCCGATGTTAGCGAGAAAGAATTTATGTTTGCCGATGGTTTAGCTTTAGTTACAGAAAAACCATTTGAATTATTAAACGATACAGAAAAAAAACAACTAAGTACCGAACCTCAAAAACAATTAACAATTACACAAGAGTTAAGACAAAAAGGTTTTGATAATTACGAAACACAAGATGATCATGGTATGCATGCTGTAGGTATTGTAAAAGACCAAAACGGCACAAAATACTTTGCAATTAAAAACAGTTGGGGCACAGATAGAAATACTTGTGGTGGTTACTTTTTTGCAAGCGAAAATTATGCTTTATTAAAAACTACAAGCATTATGATTCATAAAAAAGCAATTCCGGCTGCAATTGCAAAAAAACTGGGTATAACAATTTAATGTATGGTACAACCCATCCAAAAATCTGCAATTAATCGTTTAATACTTGTTGCAGCTCTTGGTTATTTTGTTGATATATATGACCTAGTACTTTTTGGCATGGAACGCATAGCCAGTTTAAAAGATATTTTATCAAAACTAAATTTAAATGAAACTCAATTAAACGAACAAATTACCACCGTTGGTGCGCAACTATTAAGTTATCAAATGTTGGGTATGTTAGTTGGTGGTTTATTTTGGGGGATTTTAGGTGATAAAAAGGGAAGGTTAACCGTACTATTTGGTAGTATAATTATGTACTCCTTAGCTAATATTGCTAATGGTTTTATTACCGATACATTTTGGTATGCTATATTAAGATTTGTTTCTGGATTTGGATTAGCTGGCGAATTAGGCGCAGGCATTACGCTTGTAAGCGAATCAATGTCAAAAGAAAAAAGAGGAATTGGCACTACAATTGTGGCATCTGTTGGTTTATTGGGAGCAGTTGTTGCTGGGGTTACAACTATTTTAGTAAATAATTGGCGAGCAAGTTATTTTATTGGCGGAGGTTTAGGCTTATTACTTTTATTTTTAAGAATTGGTGTGTTCGAAAGCGGAATGTTTGATCACATGAAAAAAGATGAAGGCATTAAAAAAGGTAATTTTTTGTTTTTATTTTCTAAACCTAAACTTTTTTTTAAATACTTAAATATAATTTTAATTGCCGTTCCGGTTTGGTTTGTAATGTTTTTTTTGGTTCAATTTGCGCCCGATATGTGTAAAGCATTAGGTATGACAAATGGTCCAACAGAGGCCAGACTATCTATAATGATTGCTTATATTGGGATTACAATTGGCGATGTTGCAAGTGGCTTATTAAGTCAAAAATTAAAATCAAGAAAAAAAGTACTAGCTCTTTTTATTTTTCTAACTTTTTTAATGAGTGTAATTTATTACTTATTTGCAAACACAAACATAATTGTATTTTATACTATAATATTTTTTATAGGCTTTGCAACAGGTTATTGGGCTGTGTTTATGAGTGCTGCATCAGAGTTATTTGGAACTAATATTAGAGCAACAGTTACAACAACAGCACCAAATTTTGTTAGAGGTTCTGTAACAATTATGGCATTAGTTAATTCATCAATAAAACCAAGTGTTGGTTTAGTTTACTCGAGTATTTATATTGGAATTGTGGTTTTTATTTTAGCATTTTTAGCTAATTACTTTTTAGAAGAAACCTTTAGCAAAGACTTAAATTACACAGAAAAATAAATTTGTATATACATTTTTTACATTACTTATTTTTTTGACGATATAAACAACAAAATTTATTAGGTGACTCATAAATTTTAACCATATTCAGTGAAATGTAATCTTTTATCGTATCATTAAGTGGAACGCTTTCTTTCTCATATTTACCGTAAATGAATATATAATCTGGTACCGGAAAATTAAACACGGCTTTCTTTTTAAGAAATTCATTTAGCATTTTATTGTTCCATTTAAATGGAAACCAAGGAAGCGAAGCTTCATAATTTTCTAATAAAATCACTTCTTTATTAATACCAAGATAAGAGGTAAAATGTTGTTGGTACCAAGTCTTTGTTAAGCTCACCGTTTGAACAACCGTTTTTTCTTTAATTAAATTTCTTGCCATAGTAACATTAATAACATTTTGTTGCATACCTTTCATGGCTTTAAACCTATATTGCCAAAGATGAAAATAGGTAAATAACACAACAATTGCTGAAATAACGATTGCATAACTCTTTGTACCAGTAGATGCAATCCAAATTATAAAAATGAAAACATCAAAATGAGAATGCGGTGTATAAACATTCCGCCAAAATCTCCGTCTGTTGAATGAAAAATGAGGTAAACTATAAGAGTAGAAATAAGTAAAAATATATCAACTGGTATTAGCTTTTTTCCTTCCTTCTGAAACCTAGTTGTTATGATGTTAGCGGCTAATGAAATGAGGAGTATTGTAATGAGCACCGTATAAGGTAATTCTTCTTTTTTTTCGAACACAATTCCCGGCATAAAAGTCATTAATGCCATGCTTTTTTCAAAAGGCTGAAAATCATAATGAAAAAAATCTATTTTAGTTTTAATAGCAAAAATTACTGTAAAGGTTAAAGTTGGAATGTGTACCGCTAAAAACAATCCAAGATTTTTAAATGTTTTCTTTTTATTCTTCCAAAAAACGATTAAGATAAAATTAGAACAAATTAGTAAAGCAATGGCAAAACCAAAAAGATGACAATAATACATTAAAACGCTATTAAATAAAAGCAATACCCAATTTAGAGTTGAATTTTTGCCCTTTATTATTTCGGCAACTAAAAAAACATGAAGATTAAAAAAGACAAACCCCAAAGAAAAATTATAGAAACCATTTTGTAATAAGTTAGTAAAAACAAGTGGGAATACAAGAAATGAGTAAAAGGCATGTTCATTAGTTAAGGCCTTTATCATCAATCTAAACGTAATTGGTAAAAATATTACGATTAAAGAAATGAAGATTTTTTCTGCTGTTAAAAAATCGAACCAGTTTAATAATGCCTGTAGTAACCAATGAGATAAGTGATTTGGTAAAAATGCATTGTTACGATTTAGAAATTGTTGTAAAAAAACGCTATCTCCAAAAATATTTAATAAAGAAGAGTTGTATAAATGTGTAGGGCCATCTAAAGATTTATTATTTTAAATTTTATGTTCAATTGTTGTTGGCAAAAAAGTATAAATTTTATAATGAAATTGTATATCTAATATATTGAAAATAAAATAAGGTACAAAAATTTAAAAAGATATTTCACTTCAAATATTTTTATTTCATGGAATGTTATTTTTTAATAAAGTATTGTTATACGTTTGTATAAATGCATTAAATCTATTTAATGTTTGCTTATCTTTTAAAGTTTCAAACCCTAAAGGTTTAACTAAATCCGTATCATTTATATAATTATACTTAAACAAACTTTTTGGAGGTTGAATTACATAATAATTACTATCATTTAATACATGGTAATTGCCATTTGAAATAAAATATACATATCTACTTAAAGTATCATTAACTGGTGCACCAAACGAAAAGAATGATTTATTGTAGCCTAATTGCTGTAAAGCACTTGGTAAAATATCTATTTGACTCATTGTATTATAATTTATATGTTTTAAACTATTATCGCTTTTATAAAAAAGTATTGGTATTGACATGTTACCTACAATTGTTTTATAAAATTTATGACTTGATATTGAAGCATGATCGGCGCTTATTATAAATAACGTGTTTTTAAACCAAGTTGTTTTTTGAGCCGTTATAAAAAATTGTTTTAAAGAATAATCGCCATAACCTATACTTTCGTGATTTTCGTATGTTCCTTTTTTAAATTTATTTTGATGTTGCTTGGGTATATTATACGGATGATGCGAGCTTAAAGTAAATATTGCAGTATGAAATGGGGGTTTCATTTTATTCATTTTTAAAATACAACTTTGTAAAAAAGGTTCGTCATAAATACCCCAAAAACCATCAAAATCGGCATTATTGTTGTATTCATTTTTTCCATAATACTCATCGTAACCTGCAATTTTACTATAACTATCAAAATTCATTGTACCATTAATACCACCATGCATAAAAGCAGAATAATATCCTTGCTTTTTTAATAAATTAGCAAAACTATGTTGTTTGTTATTTGCATATAACGAATTAATTAAAGGATTATCTGTTAACGATGGCAAACTACTCAATATAGCAGGAATTCCTTCGTTTGAGCGTGTACCATTTGAAAATGCATTTGAAAAAACTAAAGAATTATCCATTAAACTATCTAAAAATGGTGTGTAACTTTGACCCGTATTACCAAGTTTAGTGTATTCTTTTGAAAAACTTTCTAAAATTAATACAACAACATTTAAATTTTTAAAACTACTGTCTTTAAAATGATGTATAGGGTTGTATATTTTATTTAAATCACTATCATTATAAAAATTATAACTCTCTAAAGATTTTTTATCAAAGGTTTTTATTAAAGTAAATGGGGTATTTAAAGTTACTGGAATTAAATTTGGTAAATTTACATCTGCACCATTTATCACATCAATTGGTACACGCTGTAACCCACCCCTAATACCAATTACAACTATTGAAGAGCTTATTAAAAACAATAAAAGTATAAAACTAAAAGCAGAAATTGGCTTTAAATTATATTTTATAAAATTTTCATCTTTTGTTTTTAGCTTATTATAAAAAAAGTTTAATAGCATAATTAACAAAACAAAAACAATTAAGAGCCACCAATAATCAGCTATATATTGAGGTAATAATTTTTTTAAATCAGTTTGTCCCCCCACTTGGTCAAACAAATCGGCTGTGCTCCGTTTTTTAATAAATTTAAAATACCCAACATCTATTAAATTGGTTAAAATAAAAATAGCATTAGGAATTAAATAAATATATTTTAAAATTTTTTGATACGTTTTATTAAAAAAATAATTATTAGGAATTATAGAACATAATATAAATAACGATGATGCTACAAAAATGCTAAATACATCAAATCTTAAACCATAAAAATTTACCTTTAAATAGCTTATAAAATTTAGCTCATTAAAAAATGAGAAATTATAAACTAAAAACAATTGTCGGCAAATGAAATAGGCAATTTGCAATAATAACAATCTTTTTAATGTAATTTTTAGTTGATATAAATAAGTTTGAAGCAAAAAATAATTTAATTTAGTAATCTATTTGCAAGCGAATATACATAAAGAAATAGTAACTGTTTTAAAAAAATATTGGGGGTATGATAGTTTTCGATCAACACAAGAAAACATTATACTATCTGTTTTAAACAAAAACGACACTTTAGCACTTTTACCAACAGGTGGGGGAAAATCTATTTGTTTTCAGGTACCTGCATTGGTTTTAGGGGGTACATGTTTAGTTATATCACCTTTAATTGCATTAATGAACGACCAAGTTCAAAATTTAAAAAAACGTGGTATTTCGGCTGTTGCAATTACATCTACTATGAATTATAAAGAAATTGAAATTGCTTTAAACAATGCGGCACTTGGTCATGTTCAATTTATTTATGTTTCGCCCGAAAGATTACAAAATGAAAATTTTCAAAAACAAATAGCATATTTACCTATTACTTTAATTGCTGTAGATGAGGCTCATTGTGTATCGCAATGGGGTTATGATTTTAGGCCAAGTTATTTAAACATTGCAGAAATTAGAAATTATTTTGAAAAAGTTAATATTATTGCTTTAACTGCATCTGCTACTAAAACTGTAATACAAGACATACAAGATAAATTAAAGTTTAAAAACCAAAATGTTTATAGGCAATCGTTTAACAGAAATAACTTAAGATACGTTGTACAAGAAGAAGAAGATAAAATAAGTAGATTATTTAAAATAATAACTAATATTGGAGGATCGGGTATTGTTTATGTTAGAAACAGAAAACAAACCGAAGATTTAACCAAATTTTTAATAGAAAATAAATTTTCTGCGGGCACTTACCATGCAGGAATTAATTTTAATGAAAGACAAAACATTCAACAAAAATGGATAAATAACCAAATTCAAATAATTTGTGCAACAAATGCATTTGGAATGGGTATAGATAAACCAGATGTAAGATTTGTAGTACATTTAGATTTACCCGAAAGTTTAGAGGCATATTTTCAGGAAGCCGGAAGAGCAGGAAGAGATGGTAAAACAGCTTACTCTATAATCCTATTTAATAAACAAGACCAACAAAAATTAATAGATAATTTTAATTTAGCATACCCAGCTATTGATGTTATAAAACAACATTATATAGCTATTTGTAATTATTTTCAAATAGCTATAAACAGTGGTGCTGGCACTGTTGTAGATTTTGAATTAGAAACTATTTGTAGAAGTTATAATTTACAAGCCATTGTTTTATTCAACTGTATAAAATTTTTAGAAAAAGAAAATTACTTAACCATTTTAGATACAGGTTACGAAGCAAGTAAATTAATGTTTATTTCACATAAAGACGATGTTTATAATTTCCAAATTAAATTTGAAAAATACGAGCCAATACTTAAAGCTTTACTAAGAACTTATGGTGGGATTTTTGAAAATTATGTGCATATTAACGAAAAAGATATTGCCTATAAAATAAAACAACCGCTATCTACAACTATCGAATTTTTAAAACTATTAGATAAACAAAAAATAATTTCTTATTTGCCTCAAACAACAATACCTAAACTAATATTTAATAGTAACAGAGTTCAACCTAATTTTTTTCAAATAAGCAATGAAAATTACGATTCATTAAAACAAAAACATTTAGAAAAAATAAATTCAGTAATTAATTACACCAATAATAATAAGATTTGCCGTAACTCACAATTACTAATTTACTTTAACGAAATAGAATTTAATGATTGTAAGTATTGCGACGTTTGTATTTCTAAAAAACCAAAAGATTTTGTAAGTGTTAAAAAAGCTATTTATAACGCTTTTAAAAATAAACCTTGTACCCTACCCCAATTAATTGAAATTTTAAATCAATACAATTCAAACACAGTTATACAAGCGTTTAACGAAATGATAGATGATGGTTTATTAAATCAAAATGAAGATATTTTTTATTTAAAATAATATGACAAATAAAGAATTTTTTAAAGAATTTGCAAAACCCGCAACTATAGGATTGGTTGGAGGCACAGCATTAATTGATAAAAGTATAAGAAAAGCTCAAAAATTAATTACACCTAATAAATTAGAAAGTTATTGGTCGCATGCTTTTATCGTTAATGGAATTAGGCAAGATAACCAAATTTGGATTATTGAATCAGATTTAGAATTTCATACTAAACAAATTAATTTAGGTGTTCAAGAAAATAGAATTAGTAAATATTATAACGAAAATGAATATCCAAATGTTGCTATACTAAATTTTGACCTCTCAAACAAACAAATTGATAACGTAATAGGTCAAGCTTTAAATTTAGTTGCTTTAAAAACTCAATATTCTATTAGAGAGGTTTTTGGTGTTTTATACAATACATTTTTAAATGAGAGTAGATTAAATGAAAATAAGTTTAAACAAAAAAATTCGCTGTTTTGTTCTGCATTTGTGCAAAACTGTTACAATGAAATTAATTTTACACTAAATTCTAACGTAAACACTTCTCAATTAGCTCCTCACGACATTTATACAAGTGAATTAAAATTTACATTAAATGAAATAATTCGCACAAAATAATACTTGTTTAAACTTTTATTATTAATTTCGCACCGCAAAGGTTTTTTACTTAAGTTTTAAGTATAAATTAAAAGGGAATAACGTGAAATTCGTTAACAGTTCCCGCTGCTGTAAGTTCTTTTAAGTTAACACCATTCAAAAGTCACTAACTTAGGTTGGGAAGACGGTGTTAACTGGAACGAGTCAGAAGACCTGCCTTTCATTAAAATTATTTAAACTTCGGGGGGTGAGTTTAACTAAGTGAAATTTGAAAAGAAAATCACATAATTACAACTTAAGTATTAATAATATAATGCTTCAATATTATTTATTGTTGTTTAGTATAATATTTTTTTCTGGAAAAATATATTCACAAGACACAACAAAACTTAATGAAATTGAAGTTGTTTCAATTAAACAAACACAAAACTTAAATAAAACACTTAAAATAGATAGTAGCGCTTATTTTAATAATCAACATAAAACTATTGGCGAAGTATTATCCAATTACTCAACAATTTTCATAAAAAATTATGGTAATGGAGCCATTGGTACAACATCATTTAGAGGGGGGAGCGCAAACCAAACTGCAATTTTATGGGAAGGAATAAATATTAAAAACACAATGCTTGGTCAAACAGATTTAAGTTTAATTCCAACCGTGTTGTTTAATAACATAACAATTAATTATGGAGGTTCAAGTGGTTTATGGGGTAGCGATGCAGTTGGTGGCAATGTGCAATTATCTTCAAAAAATAATTTAATTAAAAATGGATATAGTTTAAATTCTAATCTATCATCAAATACATTAAATAGTTTAAATGCATCAACTGGGTTTGAAATTAAACAAAATAAATGGTATAGTGATACTAAAGTATATTTAACTCAATCAAAAAATAAATATAATTATTTAGATACAACTCTTTCTAAAAACCCTATAACTGTTAGTCATGCTGCATACTCTAATATTGGAATTTTACAAAACTTAAAATACACAATTAACCAATATCAAAAAATTGGTTTTAACATTTGGCTTAATCAAAACGATAGACAAATACCAAATTACAATCCAATTTTTGTTAGTAAACAATACCAGTTTGATAGAAATTTAAAATCATTAGTGCAACATAATTACCAAAAAAATAAATTTTCAAGTAATAATAAAATTGCTTTTATAAAAGATATTTTAAATTATATAGATAGCTCATCTCAAATTTACAGTAATAGTCTAGTAAACAACTTAATAGTTGACAATGAAACTAAATACTTATTATCAGATAAATTTTCGTTACAAGCAGGTTTTAATGTTAGTAACAGCAAAGCTCAAACTAAAAATTACATAAACAATGCACAGTTAAATAAATTAGGAATATATGGGATGTTAACTTATAACATTTTACAAAATGTTACATTATCAGCTGTTTCTCGATACGAATTATCAAATTACACTAAAATACCAATTACAGGTAATTTAAATTTAAGCACAACTCCTTTTAAAAACTTAAATATTAAATTAAATGCGGCAAAAGTTTTTAGGCAACCTACTTTAAACGAATTGTTTTGGTACCCAGGAGGAAACCCAAACTTATTACCTGAAAATGGCTTTAGTTATGATGGCGAATTAAATTATCAATTAAATAATAATAATTTTAAATTTTACAGTTCAGTAGCTGCTTATTATAAAACAATAAATAATTGGATATTATGGCTACCTGGTGCAAATGGTAATCCAAGTCCAAAAAACATACAACAGGTTTTTAGTAGAGGAACAGAAACAAATTTTAAATTAAGTTATGAAATAAAACATTTTAAAATTGGCATTCAAATCTTAACACATTATTGTTTATCAACAATTCAACAACAAAATCAAGAGTTTAATAACTCTCTAAATAAGCAATTAATTTATACTCCAAGATACACTGGAAATTTAAATGGATTTATTATACTAAATAAATTAAGTTTATATATAACCAACCAATATGTAGGATATAGATTTACAAGTAGCGATAACACAAGTTGGCTTAATCCATATTACATATCATCTATTAAATTAAATTATTTAATTGATACTAAAAATAATACTTTGGTTAATTTATTTATTTGCTCACAAAATGCATTTAATTACAATTACCAGATAGTTGAAAACAGGCCAATGCCATTAAGATATTTTGAATTTGGATTAAACTTAACTTTTAATAAAACAAACAATAAATAAAAATGAAAAAAACAATTACAACAATTTTAGCAGGATTAGCATTAATTACAAATGCACAAACAATTGAAACTTTTGAAAGTTTTACTTTAGCTCCTAACAGCTTTTATAAAGATACCAATAGCGTAGCCTTTACATCATCTAACGCAACATTTAGGCATAAATGGACAAATGGCTCTTTTGCATATTGGAGTGGAGGATTTTCTTATACAAATAAAAAAGATTCATCAAACGGAAATTTTTCTAATTTATATAATTGTAGAGCATTAAATGGATACAATAATTCTGATTTTTATGTTACAGGCCAAAACAATGGAATTATAAAATTAAATTCGCCAAACAATGTAGTTGATGGTTTTTATTTTACAAATACAACTTATGCATACAAATCAATGAAATTTGGTGATTCTTTTGCGAAAAAATTTGGAGGCTCAACAGGTAACGACCCCGATTATTTTAGAGTAATTGTAAAAGGTTACAAAAACGGTGTAGTTAATCCTGACACAGCAGTTTTTTATTTAGCTGATTATAGATTTGCTAACAACGCATCGGATTATATAGTTGAAGGTTGGCAATATGTTAACACAAGTAATATTGGGCAAGTTGATAGTATTAAATTTGTAATGCAAAGTAGCGATGTAGGATCGTTTGGTATAAATACACCATTATTTTTTAGCTTAGATAATTTTACAACATCACAAAGTTTTGTAGGAATAAATGAAATTACAAACTCAATAAATGTTAACGTTTATCCAAATCCAACAAATGGAATTTTAAATATTAAAAACAATACAAGTTCTAAAATTACAGCAACAGTATTTAATCAGTTAGGTGAACAAATAACAGTTATAGAGCTTAATGAAAACAATAATCAAATTAATTTAAGTAATTTTAATAAAGGAATTTATTTTATAAACTTAAATGATGAAAAAAATACAGTTACCAAAAAAATAATTTTACATTAATATGAAACTTTACTTTGTGCAATGTATAATTGCAATATTGTTTTTTTCTTGTGTTAAAGATAAACCAACCCTTGCGCCACAAGAAAACATTACCTTAACAGAAACTAAAAAAGTATATGTAATTAATGAAGGAGGATTAAACGATAATAAATCTTCAGTTTCATTATACGATCCAGGAAATAATTCTGTTATTGAAAATTATTATGCTAATCAAAATAATAACCAAATATTGGGTAGCATTGCACAAAGTTTATCTTTTTTTCAATCTAACTTTTATGTAGTAATTAATAACTCAAACAAAATTGTAGTTTGTAATAATCAATTTAAAAAAACTAGTCAAATTTCTGGGTTAACCTCTCCACGTTATTTTTTACCAGTAAGTAACCAAAAAGCTTATGTTAGCGATTTATACGCAAATCAAATACATATTATAGATTTAAATACTAATACCAAAACGGGCAATATCACTTGCAACGGTTGGACTGAAAAAATGTTAATGATTTACAATAAAGTTTTTGTAACAAACAACAAACGAAATTATTTATATGTTATTAATGCAATTAATAATACTATTACAGATAGTGTTTTTGTTGGAAAATATGCAAGCAGCATGGTTATAGACCGTTATGATAATATTTGGGTTTTAGCATCAGGAGAGCAAAGTACATCATCGCAAGCAATGTTAACTAAAATAGACGCGTTAAGCTTAAATAGTTTAAAAACATTTACATTTAATTTAGGGCAATCGCCAAATAATTTATGTTTAAATAAAACTAAAGACACATTATATTATCTAAATAATGGAGTATATAGATTAACTATTTTAGATAATCAATTACCACAAAATGCACTTATAACTTCAGGCACTAAAATATTTTATGGATTAGGTGTAAACCCCAATAATTATAACATATATGTAGCCGATGCTGTTGATTATGTACAAAAATCAAATGTATTTATTTATAATACTAATGGCGAGTTAAAGCATAATTTTAAAGCAGGTATAAATGCAAATGGTTTTTATTTTGAGCAGTAAAAAATTAAAATTTAAAACTTAAGCCATTTCTATAAATATATGTTAAGTTTGGTACTCGTAGTGGTTGTTGTGTATCAAACAATAAATTAATGCCGGTTTTAAAATTAAACCTATTTGTAATAATTATTTCTAATACATTATCGCTTGCAATTCTATAATCATTAAAATCGGCTAAGTTTGGTTGAAAATATGTTGTACTAACAAAATCTAACTTTTTAAAATCTATATTAAAACTTGCATAAGCACTAATTCTGTTATTAAATTCCCTTATAGAGTCATTATTTTGAACTTGAAATTCGTACATATACAAACATGCTGCATACATTTTAAATTTAGGCTTTTTCCAAATTTTTATTCTTGGTCCGGCTCCAGCTAAATTTCTTTGATTTAATTGTAAAGCTAAATTATATTGTGCTTGTACAAAAGCTTCCATAGTTAATCGGTTTGCTATTTTATAATTATAACGCAAATGTTGAAAACCAGAGTTTACAAAATCTTGTTTACCAGCTTTAAAAAAACTTAAATCAGAAATGGCTAAAATTCTATTTCTATTATGCACATATTGTGCATGAACATTTAAACCTAAAATTAATACTTGTTGCACATTTTGATTAATATTAAAATTAAAATCTGCCCTACCCACAAAACCATTGGTATCTTTTAAAAACCGTTTACCCTCAATATTTACAACTTGTGCTTGAGTTAAGGTGGCAAAAACTAATAAAAATAAAATAATAAATCTCATTGTTTTTGCAAAAATAATAATTGTTTTAAGCAATTTTTATTTTATATATTTGTTATAATGAAAACTTATAATAACTATATTGTATTGCTGGTAATTTGTTTATGCAATACATTTAAAGCACAAGTTACAATTACTAATAATTTAGTACCAAAAATTGCTCCAAATTCAGATTTAAAACTTGAAATTAAGCTAAATAAAGGTGCTATTTCAAATTTTTCTAAATTTCAAATTGATGTACCAAATGGCATAACTGTTACCGAAGGAGATAGCAAAACAGGTAACTTTACTTTTGAGAATAATAGAGCAAAAATTGTTTGGGTTAGTATTCCTACTGAACCTGAATTTATAATTAGCATGAAATTAAATACAGGGAACGTTAGTGGTACTCAACAATTTTTTCAAAAATTCTTTTATTTAGATAATGGAGTTAAAAAAGAAGTAGAAATTGATGCTCAAAGCATAACATTTGCAACTGATGGCGTTAAAACCTTAAATAATATAGATAATACAACTATTGCAAGTTCAAATAACAATAACTCAATATCAAACTCTAATAATACTGAAGCAACAACTGTTACCACAACAACCGTTACAACTACAACTACCACAACAACAAATATTGAAAACAATACAGCTGTTAATACAACTTCACAATCAACATCTACACAAAGCGTAGCAGTAAATACAACTACAACAAGTAATTCAACTGCTGTTGTTAACAATAATACAAATGCAACATCAACAGCAAACAACACTACAAACTCTTCTTCTTCAAACACAACTACAAATGCAGCATCAAACTATAATTATAAAGTTCAAATTGGTGCATTTACAATGAGTCCGCAAAAATCACAGTTTAAATCTGCTGGTCAAATACAAGTTGTAAACGAATCGGGGATGTTTAAAGTTTTAGTTGGAAATTTTACAAGTAAAGATGAAGCTTATAAAAAATTATCATCTTTAAAAAGTTCAGGCTTTGATGGATTTGTGGTAACTTACCAAAATGGCTCAAGAGTAAAATAAATTTATTCCGATAAAATTTTTATAGCTTGAACGGCATATAAACCGGCGGTTTCAGTTCTTAATCTAGTATTACCTAAACTAATTGCTTTATAATTATTTTTTATAGCAAGGTTAACTTCATTTTCTGTAAAATCACCTTCGGGTCCAATGCAAATAAGTGTTTTAGTATTTTTAAAATCAAATAATTTGAGTGCGTTTTTATTGGCATCAAAACAATGAGCAATTAATTTATTATCAAAATTTTCATTCATTTTAATAAAATCTTCAAAATCAACTAAATTATTTAATTTAGGAATAAATGCTCTTAAACTTTGTTTTACAGCCGATTCAATAATTTTTTGAATACGATCTGGTTTAATATTTACCCTTTCGCTGTTTTTACATTTTAAAAATGTAATTTCGTTTAAACCAATTTCAACAGCTTTTTCAAGCATCCACTCTATTCTATCTATTTGTTTAGTAGGTGCAATGGCTAAATGAATGTGTAAATTATTTAATTCATTAGATTTTAAATCTTTAATTAATTCAACTTCACATTTTTTTTCGTTTATAAAATTAATTGTGCCTGAAAATATTTTTCCATAACCATCAATAACAACAATTTCATCACCTATCTTTTTGCGCAATACTTTATAACAATGCCAACATTCATCTTCTCTTAAAAAAGCGTGTTTATCAATAATATTTGCAATAAAAACATTCACACCATAAATTTAATTATTTTTGAGTATTGAACTATTTAGCTCACGCATATTTATCAAATAATAATGAAGATTTAATTTTAGGAAATTTTATTGCTGATCATATAAAAGGTAATAATTACAAACACTATTCTCAAAACATTATTAATGGCATACTTTTACACCGAAAAATAGATCATTTTACTGATAATCACATTCAATTTAAAAATGCAAAAAGATACTTTTATGATGGTTACGAAAAATATGCTGGAATTTTAATTGATATTTATTTTGACTACTTTTTAGCTAGCGAATTTCAAAAACATTGCCATTTGAGTTTACTAAATTTTACTGAAAATGTATATAAAATTTATGATGACTTTAAATATGAAATGCCTAAAAGCAGTCAAAATTTTTATAATTACATTATTCAAAATGACATTTATAACGCATACGCAACACTAGAGGGTATTGAAAAAGTATTATTTCACCTTTCGCACCGCATTAATCATGGTGTAATGTTAAACCATTCAATTAATTTATTTAATAAACATAAAACAGAATTATATTTTTGTTTTTTAAAATTTATAGTTGACGCTAAAAACAATTTAACACCTAATAATAATGGATTTTATAAGTAAAGAAATAATAGATTATTGCCTTAATATGAGCAGTGCCGAATCTGATTTATTAAATAAAATTAATAGGCAAACGCATTTAAACACAACACAACCACGCATGTTAAGTGGCCATTTGCAAGGTAATTTTTTAAGTATTTTATCTAAATTAAAACAACCTGTTAATGCCTTAGAAATTGGAGTATTTACGGGTTATTCTGCGCTTTGTATTGCCGAAGGATTAACCCAAAACGGATCTTTGTATTGTATAGATAATAATGAAGAAACAAACCTTATTGCTCAAAATTATTTTAATGAATCAAAATTTAAAAACAACATTAAGCTTTTGCAAGGCAATGCACTAGATATTATTCCTACTTTAAAACCTAATTTCGACTTGGTTTTTATAGATGCAGATAAAAAAAACTACATTAATTACTACAATGCCGTTTTTGATAAAGTTAATAAAGGAGGACTAATTATTATTGATAATGTACTTTGGAGTGGTAAAGTTATTACAAACGCAAAAGATGAAGAAACTCAAACCTTACAACAATTAAATTTGTTAATTTCTAAAGATAATAGAGTAAAAAGTCAATTATTACCGCTAAGAGACGGTTTGTTTTTAATTGTTAAAAACTAAATAACATTTAGATAAAAATAATTTAATAAACTAGTTTTTTGATTATCTTTGATATAACAAAAATTGAAATTAAAACTTAATATATTTTTATTTTTATTTACGCTTGCATCATCTGGGTTAATGGCTCAACGATTTGCAGACCAAGTTCCGCAAATAAGACGTTATTTTCAAAAAGATATTTGCGACACTACCGAAGGCATTGTAATGTACAATAAGCTTTTAGAAGCTATTGGAGGCGATTCTGTAACTTTTAATAAGGCAGGTTACAACATGCAAGGTTGGAATGAAGATTTTTATATGAGCGGCAAACTGCTGCATAGAGGGTATTATATTGATGGTAAAGTAATTGTTTTTAAAAATTTTTTTGAAAACGGTCAATGCGAGCGCACAGTTGTAAACCCAGATCCATTAAGATGTAATTTTGAAATATTTTACGAAAATGGAAAACCTCGTAAACAAATATATTATTACAACGGCTTACCTCAAAAAAAATACGAATTTTTTAGTTCTGGTCTGCCTAAGTATGTAGAGGAAAACGAGAAAGAAATGAAATATGTAACTTTACGTAAAAACTTTTACAGTAATGGCCAACCGCAAAGTACTTTAGAACTAACTGATGAAAAAAATCAGAAATATAAAATGTCTGATTATTACCCAAATGGGCAAATTAAATCTGAAGGAAACTTAATTTATTCATCAGAAAAAAAAGGGTATCTAAAAGATGGAAATTGGCATTATTACGACCAATCTGGTAAATCTAAAAAAACAGAAAAACCCAACAAAGACGTTGTAATTACGTTTTAATAATTTTTTCTAATGAAACATTACTCTACTCATGCTATAGATATGCTTACAAGGCATTGTTTAAAAGATACTTTAGGATTTAATTGGCTTATGAACAATAATTACCCCGAATTACTAGCCATTATTGATGCAGTTAGAGATGACAAAAAAGCATTTCAATATTTAATGAATGGGAAACATTATGTACTTGCGGCTTTTGTAAATGCCATTTGGGAAGATCAAGCTGCATTTAAATTTTTAATGGATGCCAAAGCATTTGATTGGGCTGCCTGTGCAAATATTATTAATGGCGATGATAATGCAGAATTAGCCTTAAAAAAAGCAAATAAAGAACATTTTGTGTTATTAGCTCATGCAATACAAAGTAGAATACACGAAGATGGAGACAGAAACATGAGCCCTTGGGGAGTAATGAAAAATTTATTAAACATTAAAGAAGCACTAAAAAAAACTAAGGACTAAACAAATTATGCGAATAATTGATACCATTAAACATCCGGCCATGATGATTACTATTTTTCAAATGAATGATAAATACCAAGTTAAATTTGAAGCTGGCCCAATGGAACAAACCTTTAAATTTAGGGTTGATGATGTTGGAAATTTAGAAAACCTAAAAAAGAAAATTACTTCAGAATTTATTGAAACTACCTATTTTCGATTTAACGATATGTTTAATAGCTTAAAAAGTATCTAAATTATTGCAAATGTTAAATTTTTTCATATATTTGCTTTCATAACCTTAAAAACCAAATTAAAACATGAAAAAATCTACAATTATTGTACTTACTTCTGCTACTGCCCTATTATTTTTAGGAAGCTCATTTAAAAAGCTAAAACATCAAACAGGTATTGATGGATATTCTGGCGGCCCAGGTGAAAGTACTTGTACTTCTTGCCATGGAAATTCTGGCGGTTCTAGTACAATGGTTATGAGTACACCTACTTTTTCAGGTAATACATATGTACCAGGTCAAACTTATACCATTACAGTTCGTGTAGCAAACGGCAGTTTAACTCATTTTGGTTTTGATTGTACAATTCTTAACTCATCAAATAATGATGCAGGTACAATGCAGAACCCAGCATCTAACACAAAATTTGTTACAAACAGCGGTAATAACAGAAAAAACGCTACACATAACGGTGTATTTAATGCTGGTGGAACTATTGGTAACTTTGTGTTTGAATGGGTTGCTCCTGCTTCTGGTCAAGTAAGATTTTTTGCAGCTGGTAACACAGTAAATAATAATGGCGCAAATTCTGGTGATTTAGTAAGTCAAACGAGTATGACTTTAAATCCTTCAGGACCTGTAAGTATTAAAGAAAATGACCCTGTAAGTGCTTTAAATATATATCAAAATGCTGCATTTAATTCATTAAACTTATCATACTTTAAATCTACTACCGATGATTTATCTTTATCAATTTATGATATAAACGGTAAAGAAGTAATGACTAAATCATTAAATAACCAACAAAATGGTCAAGTTCAAAACTCAGTTAAGTTAAATGATTTAGCTGCTGGAGCATATTTTGTAGGCTTAAAAAGTAATACAGCAGTAGTTGCTAAAAAATTAATTATTTTACAATAGTTTTTAATTAATAACACAAAAGCCCAATCAATTAAACTGATTGGGCTTTTTATTTTAATTTAATTAATTTTAAATAAAAAAGGGTAAGCTACTTTCATCGCACCGCTACAACCACCTACCCTTGCTCCGTTCCCAGCCTGGGGGATTCAGCAGGAGCTGGTCGTGAAAGACTTACCCGCTGCAAAATTAACAATTATTTTTATTATTGATAAAAAAATATCAACTTTGTTAAAGTACTGTGGTTATATTTGCCAAGTTTTATGGATATATCTTTAGTTATACCGCTTTATAACGAGCAAGAATCTTTGCCTGAATTACACGATTGGATAGTGAAAGTTATGCAACAACATAATTACAACTACGAAATTTTGTTTATTGATGATGGCAGTAAAGATGATTCATGGGAAGTAATTCAATCTATATCTAAAAAAAATCCTTCAGTTAAAGGATTAAGATTTCAACGTAACTATGGTAAATCGCCTGCTTTACATGTTGGTTTTGAAGCCGCTAAAGGGAAAGTTGTAATTACAATGGACGCTGATTTGCAAGATAGCCCTGATGAAATACCTGAACTTTATAATATGGTTGTTAACCAAGGCTATGATGTTGTTAGTGGTTGGAAGCAAAAAAGATACGATAATGCATTTACAAAAAATTTACCAAGTAAACTTTACAATTACACTAACAGATTAATTAGTGGAATTAAACTACATGATATGAATTGTGGCTTAAAAGCTTACAAAAACAAAGTAGTTAAAAGTATTGAAGTGTATGGCGAAATGCATCGATTTATACCTGTAATGGCTAAAGCAGCAGGGTTTAATAAAATTGGCGAAAAAGTTGTTCAACACCAAGCGCGCAAATACGGTGTAAGTAAATTTGGTTGGAATAGATTTATTAATGGTTTTTTAGATTTACTTACAATAACGTTTATGAGTAAGTTTGGTAAAAAACCAATGCATTTTTTTGGATTAATTGGTACTTTACTTTTTATTTTAGGTTTAGCATTTTCGTTTTACTTAGGCTTAAGTAAACTCTATCATACGTTTATAATTCATAAAGTTGCACGATTAATTACTGACAGACCTTCGTTTTATTTAGCATTAACATGTATGATTATTGGTAGTATGATGTTTTTGGCAGGCTTTATTGGCGAATTAATTTTAAGAAATAGCACTATTAGAAATAATTATTTAATTGAAGAAAAACTCAATTTAAATGATTAATCAAAATCAAAAAAAAAGAGAACCTAGAGTTGCCTTAAGTGCTGAACAAGTTGCTCAACTTAAAAAAATAAAACATTATAAAGAAATTGTAGCAATAAGTAATTTTAAAAAAACAAAAAGTTACAAATATTTAAATATAATTTGTGTTTTATGTTTTATAATTTATATTGAATTAATTCTTTGTTATTTAGGGCCTTGTAACTATTCTATTTATGAAATAAATAAAGTAAATGTTAACTATTCGGGCAAAGTTAATTCAAATCAACAACCACTAATTTCAACTTTAAAAATTACCGATACTCAAAACAAAATTACTACTTTAGTTATTGAAGATTTTATTGATATTCCTGAAGTTGGCAGTAAATTTAATATAGGTAAAGATTATATTTTTGGTAAACAAATAAAAGCCAATATCCAAGGTTACGAATCAAGTTTTAGAGTACAAAGATTTAGCCCTGTTTTATTTTTATCGTGTTTTTTAAGTGTGTTATGCATTATTTTGTTTGTTTACAACCTTAACCATCAATCTCATTCTTTAACTGCATTAAGCTTAATTAACTCAATGGCTGTTTTATCTTTTTGTTTTATATAAACTAATTTATTCGAAATTTTCGGTAATGTTTTCTTTTTTACGTTGTTTTAATTTAAATGGATTTTCCCAAATAACATCAAAAGCAAAATAATTAACTGTATAATTTTGTTTTATACCAACTAAATTGTTCATGTATCCTAAACTGTATATTAATGGCGATTTTTGAGGCGAAAATGAATAATAAAAGGTAAATCTACTTTCGCGATAATTAAAATCTGTCCATAAATTTGGCGCATTATTTTTACTTATTGAAAAAAGTTGTTCTGAGCTTAAACTAATTTTATGTATTTTATTTTTATCAAGATTTACAGTTAATTGTAATCTTAAACGAGTTCTAAATTGAAAATCTTCAGTTATAGATGTAAAAGTAGGCGAATAATACTTTCTAAATTCTTGTCTTAATGTAGGTACAAATTTAAAGTGTGTTGTTTTGTAAGTGTATGAAAAGCGACTATAAGCCCTATACTCTTGTTTTAAGGTAGGATTTTCGTGTTGATAAGGTGCAGTTTTAAAATACTCATCTTGCCTACGATAACTAAGTGCAAACGAATATTGCCAGTTTTTATTAAATTTATGGTAAAACTCTTGTGTTAATACTATAATTGCTGATTTAAATAGAGGGTCATAATTATCAGGATTACTTTTTCTTCCCATTCCGGCATAAGTCATAGATTGCCATTCTTTTAACGTGTCAAACTCTTGCCGCAAACCTACAGCAAACCATCCGGCAGTATTAGCAACTCCTAAACCTGGTGGGCTAATTTGTGATTTTGTAAAATTTGAAATTAAAATGCACAAAAAAAATAATTTAATTATTAAATAATTTTTCACTTTAAAATTTTAATATTCAATAAATATTAAGTTAAGTTCTAAAATTAATATTATGTTTTAAAATAAATTTTAAATTAACACTATTTGTAAATTAAAGCAACAGCATATGCATTAACACCTTCGCCTCTTCCAACATAACCTAACTTTTCGTTTGTTGTGGCTTTTATAGAAATATCATCAACAGTTACATTTAATATTGGAGCTAAAATAGTTTGTATAGAGGTAATGTGAGGGTTAATTTTTGGTGCTTCTAAACTAAGTGTTGCATCAATGTTTCCAATTTTATATCCTTTTTGCAAAAGTAAATCAACTACTTCTTTTAATAATAATTTACTATCTGCACCTTTATATTTAGGGTTTGTATTTGGAAAATGAAAACCAATGTCTCTTAAATTTGCTGCGCCTAACAAAGCATCGCAAATAGCGTGCAATAATACATCGGCATCACTATGGCCTACACAACCTTTATCAAATTCCAATTTTATACCTCCAAGCCAAAGTTCTCTGTTATCTCCTAAAGGATGAACATCGTATCCAAAACCTACCCTTATATTCATTTTAAATTACAAGTTGTGTTAGTTGTATTAAGATCTTTACATTTTTGTTTTGCTTGCATTTTTGTACCTTCTATTTCACCAGCAATATAGGTTGTGTTGCCATTACTACATTGGCAAGTGTAATTTTTTTTACAAGAAGCAGAAATAAAACATAACATTAAAGCTATACTATAAACTTTCATTAATAAATTGTGTTTAACGTATTAAATGTAATCAAAAATATTGAATTAACCTTCAATTGCTTTTACTCCAGGTAAACTACCTTGTTCAATATATTCTAATAACGCACCACCTCCGGTGCTTACATAACTAACTTGATTTGCTAAATTATATTTATTTATTGCTGCAACACTATCTCCTCCACCTATTAATGTATATGCACCATTTTTAGTTGCCTCAACAATATCAAAAGCAGCTTGTTTTGTACCATTTTCAAAATTACTCATTTCAAAAACACCCATTGGGCCATTCCATAAAATGGTTTTTGAATTTTTAATAACGTCTCCAAATTGTTTTATGCTTTCGTTTCCAATATCTAAGCCCATCCAACCATCTTCAATTGTTTTTATGTTAGATAATTTAAATTTAGCGTCATTTGAAAAACTATCTGCAACAACTGCATCTGTTGGAATAAACAATTTAACTCCTTTTTCGGTTGCTTTTTCTAATAATTTTTTTGCTGTTTCTAATCTATCATCTTCGCATAACGATTTGCCAATATTACCTCCCATTGCTTTAACAAAAGTAAATGCCATGCCTCCGCCAATTATAATATTATTAGCTTTATTCATTAATTGTTCTATAATTAAAATTTTATCGCTAACCTTTGCGCCTCCAATTATAGCTGTAAATGGTTTTTGTGATTGGTTTAAAACTTTTGTTATACTTTCAACTTCGCCTGCCATTACAAAACCAAAACATTTACTGTCTGAATTAAAAAACTTAGCCATTACCGCAGTGCTTGCATGTGCTCTGTGTGCTGTGCCAAAAGCATCATTTACATATACATTTCCATGTTTACTTAATTTTTCGGCAAATTTTTCATCTCCTTTTTCTTCTTCTTTGTAAAAACGTAAGTTTTCTAACAATAAAACTTCGCCATTTTTTAAATTGTTCGAAGCATTAAACGCGTCATCGCTAATGCAATCATCTACAAATTTAACTTCAACACCTAATTGTTTACTAACTGCACTTACAATATGTTTTAATGAATATTTGTTAGTTGGCCCTTCTTTTGGACGACCTAAATGACTCATTAAAACAATGCTTCCTCCATCTTTTAATATTTTTTTAAGAGTTGGAATTGCTGCATTAATACGTGTTAAATCTGTAACTTCAAATGCATCGTTTAAAGGAACATTAAAATCTACTCTTATTACAGCGCGTTTATTTAGAAAGTTGATTGAGTTTACTGTTTTCATTATTTAATTTAATTTTAATTTATTTATTGCGTTTTTAAAAGCTAAAATTGTTTTATCTAAATCTTGTATTGTATGTGCGGCGCTAACAAAACCTACTTCGTATCCACTTGGACCTAAATAAACACCATTATTTAATAATTCATAATGTAGTGTTTTAAAATATTGCATACTATTTGCATCAATATCATCGGCATTATTTATTTTATCTTTATTTGAGAATGCCAACCAAAATATACTGCCTAATTTAAAAATTTTAAGTAATGGAAATGAATTGTTCTTTAAAATCCCTTCAATTAAATAATTAGTTTTATCTTCTAACTCTTTATAAAAATTTGGATGCAAACATTGTGTTAATTGTGCTATACCTGCTGTCATTGCAACAGGATTGCCGCTTAACGTTCCAGCCTGATAAACATTGCCTTCTGGGCTTACACAATTCATAATTTCTACATTTGCTCCGTATGCACCAACCGGAAAGCCACCACCAATAATTTTTCCATAAGTAATAATATCTGGTTGAATGTTGTAAAAACCTGCGGCTCCTGTAAATCCAATTCTAAATCCACTTATAACTTCATCAAAAATTAATAAAGTTTTGTTTGATGTACATATATCTCTTAAAAAGGTTAAAAATTCTTTACCTTGTAATAATAAACCATTATTTGCAGGAACAGGTTCAATAATAACACATGCAATTTCGTTTTTGTATGTTTCAAATGCTTTTAATACAGCTTCTTTATTGTTTAATTGAACAGTTATAGTTTCGTTCACAAAACTATCTGGCACTCCCGCACTACTACTATTACCAAAAGTAACTAAGCCGCTTCCAGCTTTAACTAATAAAGAGTCGGCATGTCCGTGGTAACAGCCTTCAAATTTTAATATTTTACTTCGATTAGTAAACCCACGCGCCACTCTAATTGCGCTCATTACTGCTTCTGTTCCACTGCTTACAAATCGTATTTTATTTATATAAGGATTGTTTGAAAGAATTAAATTGGCTAATTCATTTTCTAATTTTGTAGGTGCGCCAAACGAAGTTCCATTTTGCATGGTTTCATTAACTTTAGATAAAACAGTTTGGTTGGCATGGCCTAAAATTAATGGTCCCCAACTTCCACAATAATCAATAAACTCGTTATTATCTTCGTCCCAAATATGTGAACCGCTTCCCTTTTTAATAAATATTGGAGTACCGCCTACACTTTTAAATGCTCTAACAGGCGAATTTACCCCACCAGGGAAAAATTCTTTAGCCTTTTGAAAAAGTTTTTCTGAATTGCTTGTTTGAATCATAACAAACTTCAAATTTACAAGGAAATATTAAGTATAAAAAGAATAAAAACTTTTAAAAATTACTCACAAAAATAAAAATTAACGAATATTATTTAAAAATGATTATTAGTAGAAGTTGTGTTTTAATTATTTTTTAAAATAAAATTAAAAACCCGCTTAATTAAGCGGGTTTTAAGATTATGCTTTGTCTTCTTTTTTACCTTTTTTACCTTTGGCTTTATGAGAGTTAACCAAAATAACATCATTTTCTTTATCGTAATCAACTTCTAGTTCATCACCTTCTGTTATGTTACTTTTTATTATTTCTTCTGCCATTGGGTCTTCTAAATATTTTTGAATGGCACGTTTTAATGGTCTTGCACCATAATTAGCATCGTAACCTTTTTCTACAATATAATCTTTAGCTTTTTCGGTTATTTTAATTGAATAACCAAGGCTTGTTACTCTGCTAAATAAATTAGCTAATTCAATATCTATAATTTTATGAATATCTTCTTTAGATAATGAATTAAACATAATAACATCATCAATTCTATTTAAAAACTCTGGGGCAAATGCTTTTTTAAGCGCATTTTCTATAACTCCTTTTGCTGCATCATCTTCGCCATCTTTTCTTGCAGTAGTACCAAAACCAACACCAGTTCCAAATTCTTTTAATTGACGAGCTCCAATATTACTTGTCATTATAATTATAGTATTTTTAAAATCTATTTTTCGTCCTAAACTATCGGTTAATTGACCATCATCTAAAACTTGTAATAACATATTAAAAACATCTGGATGAGCTTTTTCAATCTCATCAAGTAATACAACGCTGTATGGCCTACGACGAACTTTTTCTGTTAATTGTCCGCCTTCTTCGTAACCTACATATCCCGGAGGGGCTCCAATTAAACGAGTAACCGCAAATTTCTCCATGTATTCGCTCATATCAATTCTAATTAGCGCTTCATCGTTATCAAATAAATGTTTTGCTAAAATTTTTGCTAACTGTGTTTTACCAACACCAGTAGGACCTAAAAATATAAACGAGCCAATTGGTTTATTAGGATCTTTTAAACCTGCGCGGTTACGCTGAATGGCTTTAACTACTTTTTCTAAAGCTTTATCTTGCCCTATAACCTTGCCTTTAAGTAACTCGTTCATTTTAACCAATTTTTCACCTTCATTTTGGTTAACGCGTTGCACAGGTACACCACTCATCATACTTACAACTTCGGCAACATTATCTTCTGTAACAGTTATTCTATTTTTCTTTGTTTCTTCTTCCCATGCTTTTTTTGCAGTTTCTAATTGAAGAGTTAAATTTTTCTCATCATCACGATATTTTGCAGCCTCTTCGTAAATCTGCATTTTAATAGCATTATTTTTTTTCTCTTTAGTTTCTTCAATATCTTTTTCTAAATCTAAAATATTTTTGGGTACAGTAATGTTAGTAATGTGAACCCTACTTCCCGCTTCATCTAATGCATCTATAGCTTTATCTGGTAAATGTCTGTCAGTTATATATCTTGCAGTTAATGTTACACAAGCTTTTAATGCTTCAGGTGTATAATTTACGTTATGATGATCTTCGTATTTTGATTTAATGTTATTTAATATCTGTATTGTTTCATCTTGCGTTGCAGGTTCAACAATTACTTTTTGAAAACGACGTTCTAGTGCGCCATCTTTTTCAATATATTGTCTATATTCATCTAAAGTTGTTGCTCCAATACATTGAATTTCGCCGCGTGCTAATGCAGGTTTAAACATATTACTTGCATCCATACTTCCACTTGCACCTCCAGCACCAATAATAGTATGTATTTCGTCAATAAAAATAATTACATCTGGACTTTTTTCAAGTTCATTCATAACTGCTTTCATTCGTTCTTCAAACTGCCCACGGTATTTAGTGCCTGCAACTAAACTTGCTAAATCTAAAGTTACAACACGTTTGCCAAATAATACACGACTAACTTTACGTTGAACAATTCTTAATGCTAAACCTTCGGCAATACTACTTTTACCAACACCAGGTTCGCCAATTAAAATTGGATTGTTCTTTTTTCTTCTGCTCAAAATTTGAGAAACACGTTCAATTTCTTTTTCACGACCAACAACAGGATCTAGTTTGCCTTCTTCGGCCATTTTGGTTAAATCTCTACCAAAATTATCTAGTACTGGTGTTTTACTTTTACTATCTCCAGGTTTTTTTGCGCCACTAGGGTTGTTACTTGCGCCAAAGGATTCATCATTATCATCGTCGTTATCGCCAGATGTTGTGTTTTCAATTTTAGCAGGATTATCCATAAAATTTTCAAGTTCTGCTCGTACAGCTTCATAATCAACACCAAAACGAATTAAGGTTTTAGTTACTATATTATCATTATCTTTTAATATACATAACAATAAATGTTCTGTACCAATTTGAATGGCCTTAAATGTTTTAGCTTCTAAA
Source organism: Bacteroidota bacterium (assembly GCA_020162035.1). Classification (GTDB taxonomy): domain Bacteria; phylum Bacteroidota; class Bacteroidia; order B-17B0; family Aurantibacillaceae; genus Aurantibacillus. The sequence continues at coordinate 68,161 of JAIUNM010000004.1, forward strand.
TAGGTTAATTTTATAGTTTTTTCGGCTTGTTTTACTAAAGGTATATTTGCAAGATTGTTAGAACGGCGTTGCCCAGGCATCAAGTTCATTTCTATGTTTTTACGAAGTTCGTTTAAGTTAACTCCTAAATTTTTAAGTAACCTCATTCCTACTCCGTCTCCGTCTCTAATCATTCCAAGCATTAAATGCTCAATACCAATATAATCGTGCCCTAATCTTAGTGCTTCTTCTCTGCTGTAAGTAATTACTTCTTTAACTCTGGGCGAAAATTTTGCTTCCATAATAATAAAATAGTTTTAAGTGAATTTACACATTTAATGCCAAAAGTAAAAATAGATTTAAATAATTGCTTTTATATAAACCAATTATTAAATTTTTAACAAAATTTTTGTTGAAAAGTTTATCTGAAAAGTGCCTATTTTTTGGTACTTTCAAAGACTATTAGTTTTTTTTATTAGAGTTTTGTTTATCATAAAAAATTAACATTTATACTGACAAAACACACATAAAATACAATTAAAAAACACGACAAAATTGCAAATTAATTAAACATAAAAAAGAGTATGACAGAAGGAGAAAAAATTATTCCAATTAACATTGAAGACGAAATGAAAACAGCATACATAGATTATTCTATGTCTGTTATTGTTAGCCGTGCATTACCTGATGTGCGCGATGGTTTAAAACCAGTACACCGTAGGGTATTATATGGGATGTTAGAATTAGGAGTAATGCACAACAGACCTTACAAAAAAAGTGCGCGTATAGTTGGTGAGGTTTTGGGTAAATATCATCCACATGGTGATAGTAGCGTTTATGATACAATGGTGCGTATGGCACAAGATTGGAGCTTGCGTTATATGTTAGTAGATGGGCAAGGAAATTATGGAAGTGTAGATGGTGACCCTCCTGCGGCAATGCGTTATACCGAAGCTCGTTTAAGAAAAATAACCGAAGAAATGTTAAACGATATTGAAAAAGAAACGGTTGATTTTAGACCTAACTTTGACGATAGTTTAACCGAACCAACAGTATTACCAACTAAAATACCAAATTTAATTGTTAATGGAGCTTCTGGTATTGCGGTTGGTATGGCCACTAATATGGCTCCTCATAATTTATCAGAAACTATAGATGCAACAATTGCTTACATTGATAATAGAGAAATTGATATTGATGGTTTAATGAAATTTATTAAAGCACCAGATTTTCCTACAGGCGGTATAATTTATGGTTACGAAGGTGTTAAAGATGCAATGCATACTGGAAGAGGCAGAGTTGTAATGCGTGCAAAATATAACATTGAGCCGGTTGGTGATAGAGAACGCATTATTGTTACAGAAATTCCATATCAAGTTAATAAGGCTGAAATGATTAAGCAACAAGCTGAATTATGTAACGACAAAAAAATTGAAGGCGTTCGCGAAATAAGAGACGAAAGTAACCGCGAAGGCATGCGCATTGTATATGAACTAACACGTGATGCAATTAGTAATGTTGTAATTAATAATTTATTTAAATATTCAGCATTACAAACATCTTTTTCTATTAATAATGTGGCTTTAGTTAATGGAAGGCCGCAAACATTAAACATGAAAGAAATGATTCATTATTTTGTTGAACACAGACATGATGTTATTGTTAGAAGGACAAAATTTGAATTAGCGCAAGCAGAAAAACGTGCACATATTTTAGAAGGTTTAATTATTGCGCAAAAAAATATTGATGAAGTAATTAAAATTATACGTGAAAGCGAAAGTCCTGATACGGCTCGTGATGAATTAATGGGAAGATTTAATTTATCTGAAATACAAGCACGTGCAATACTTGATATGCGTTTAAGAACTTTAACCGGACTAGAAGTTGAAAAATTAAATGCAGAGTATGCCGAACTAATGAAAACTATAGAAGATTTAAAACATATTTTAAATAACGAACCTTACCGATTTGAAATTATTAAAAACGAATTACTTGAAATAAAACAAAAATTTGGCGATGAACGTAGAAGTGAAATTGTTTACGTTGGCGATGAGTTTAAAGTTGAAGATATGATTGCCGATGAAAATGTTGTAATAACAATTTCTCATTTAGGTTATATGAAACGTACAAACTTAGCCGAATACAGAGCGCAAGGTCGTGGAGGCAAAGGAAGTAAAGGCTCATCTACCCGCGATGAAGACTTTATTGAACACATGTTTATTGCAAGTACACATAATTATTTATTATTATTTACCGAAAAAGGACAATGTTATTGGTTGCGTGCATACGAAGTGCCAGAAGGAAATAAAACAAGTAAAGGTAGAGCAATTCAAAATTTAATTAGCATTGCACCAGATGATAAAGTAAAAGCATTTATTAATATTAAAAACTTAACCGACGAAGAGTTTATTAATAACAATTATATTGTATTGTGTACTAAAGAAGGTATAATTAAAAAAACTACTGTAGAGGCTTATTCTCGTCCTCGTTCAAATGGAATTAGTGCAATTACAATTAGAGAAGGAGATGTTTTATTAGAAGCTGCATTAACCGATGGTAAAAACGAAATAATGTTAGCAACTAAACTTGGTAAAGTGTGTCGTTTTCCTGAAGAAAAAGTAAGACCAATGGGCAGAAATGCAAGTGGTGTTATTGGTATAGATTTAAATGATGAAGAGGGCGATAAAAACGAAGTTATAGGTATGATTTGTATTAACAACCCACAAACTAACGTTTTAGTAGTAAGTGAAAAAGGTTACGGTAAACGTTCAGATATTGATGAATACCGTATAACTAACCGTGGTGGTAAAGGGGTAAAAACAATAAACATAACCGATAAAACAGGAAAATTAGTTGGAATTAAATCCGTTACAGATGAAAATGATTTAATGATTATTACCAAAAATGGAATAACAATTCGCTTAAATGTTGCTGATTTAAGAGTTATGGGGCGTGCCACACAAGGTGTTAGATTAATTAATATTGCTGATACTGATGAGATTGCCGCAGTAACAAAAGTGGATCATGAAGAAGACGAACCATCAACACCTATTGAAAATAACGAAAGTAATGATTCAACAACAGATAATACAAACCCAACTGAATAATAAATAATGTTAAAAATATTTATTTGGTATAAGCCTTGTAAATAAAATTTAAAACAAAACAGTTCTAAAAATAATAAATATGAAAAAACTAGTAACCTATAGTATTGCCTTATTGCCATTTGTTGGTATTGCGCAAAAAAATAAAGTACAAACAGCTTGGAGGTCATTAAACGATTACGAAGCAACAGTGCGTGATGGAAAACCTGATTTAGTTTATTTAAATAAAGCAAAAGATGCAATTGATATTGCACTTGCAAATGAAGAAACAAAAAATCAAGGTAAAACACATGCCTATAAAGCGCGTATTTCTTACGCATTTTATCAAAGCGAGTTAACTGCTGAATTAAAAAAAGCAGAAGCTGTATCACAAGATAAAAACGAACGCGTATTAATTGCTTATGGTAATGCTCCTTTAACTAATTTTGAATTAGCAAATGAAGAAGTAAATAAAATAAAAGAATTAGATCCAAAATACATGGAAACCATACAAGAAGGTTTAACCAAAGGTACAAGTATGTTAGGAGAAGACGATGTTAAATTTGCTTTACTTGTTCAACAAATTAAAATGGAAGGCGAAAATATTGCGCAAGGTAAATACAAAGCAAAAAAATACGACGAAGCAGCAGATTATTTTTACAAAACAGGATTTTTAAAAACTATGATTTTTAAAGCTAAAGATACTGCAAGTTTTATGAATGCATGTATTGCGGCAAGCAAAATTATGAGTAATGCCAATTACACATATAATATAGCAAAGAACGCGAACACTTTGACAACACCTGAAGCATTATCATACGAGGTCGCAAAGAAAACTTCTACCTCAAAAATCATTGAGTACAATAAAAAAATGATTGATTTTAAAGTTGCTTCTCCATATAATTACGATAATATTTTTAATGCAAATTTATCAAAAGGCGATACAAGTGCTGCAATGGCTATTTTAGCAAAAGGACGCACTGCTTTTCCTAACGACATGAATTTACTTAATAGCGAAACCAATATGTTTTTAGCTCGTGGTAAACAAGCCGAAGCTTTAACTAATTTAAAAACAAGTATAGAAAAAGACCCTAACAACTCTGTTTTATATTTAGTTACTGGTAATATTTACGATAATATGGCAAACCCAAAAGAAAAAGGAACTGGTAAAGATTTACCTAAACCAAAAGAATTTGATGAATATTTTAAAACCGCAGAAACTAATTACACTAAAGCAGTTGAATTAAGTACAAGTAATAAAGAAATACAATACAACTCGTTATACAACTTAGGTGCAATGTATAATAACTATGGTGGGTATTTGCAAAATAAAAAGGTTGAAGGAAAAATAACAGATTTACAAAAACTTCAAAAAGAACAAGATGCAAAATCGCAAGAGTATTATAAAAAAGCAATTCCTTTATTAGAAAAAGCATTAGGAATTAAAAACGATGACAAAGCTACAATGGTTGCTTTACGTAAACTGTATTTAATAACTGGCGATGAAGCAAAAGGTAAAGAAATGAATGAAAGAATTAAAGGAGGAAAATAAATTTAATATTTCTTATAAACACAAAAGCCAAGCAAATGCTTGGCTTTTGTGTTTAATACAACTGTAAAACAAAGTTTTAATTGTAAATTAGTATTAACTTTCAAATTAATGTTTAATAAACTAATAGAAAATATACCAATTCTATTTAAATTTTTAATTAAGATTTATTGCATAAACTTAATTTTATTTTTTTTAATTCGATTGTTTTTTTATTTCTACAATCAAACAATAAACCTTAATACCATTCCATTAACAGAAAAACTAATGGCTTTTAAAATGGGATTAGAATTTGATACAGCCGTATTTTGCTGGATGTTAATTTTACCTTTTCTGTTATTTACTTTTGCAACTTTAATTAAAAACCAAACATTTTTAAAAGTTGGAAATTATATTTTTATAACATTACAATTAATATTACATTTTATTTGTATTGCAAACATTCCTTTTTACAATCAATTTGGGGCACATTTAAATAATACAGCTTTTTTATGGAGCGAAAATCCTGGTTTTGCATTTGGAGTTATTTTTGGAAGTTTCAGTTATTGGGGATTTTTAATTCTTTTTATTTTAATCTTATTTCCATTAATTTATTTTAATAATAAAGCATTTATAAGTTATTCTAACGAGTTTAAAATTAAACTTAATTATAAATGGTATAATCAATTATTTGCATTTATGTTTTTTTCAACTTTAATAACAATTGGAGCAAGAGGCAGAACATTTGACAGATCAGGCATACACGAAGGTCTTGCAATTGTATCGCAAAATAATTTTATTAATAAAATTGCAATTAATCCAAATTTTACATTTTGGAAAGCAATGGTTTGTAATTCAAATTCAAAAAAATATATTACACCAAACAATATACATGAACAAATAGCATATACACGAAAATATTTATCTATTCAATCTCCATTTGTAGCTAATATAGATAGAACAATTGTTCCGTCAACTACTACAACAACAAAATACAATTTTGTAATTATAGTTATGGAAAGTATGTCTGTTTATAAAATGGGTTGCTATAACGGAAAAAATTTAACACCACATTTAAACAAACTCATTAAAGAATCTGTATTTTTTAATAATTTTTTCTCTTCAGGAATACACACATTTAATGGTTTATTCTCAACAACATCAGGTTACCCTAGTATTTACGACGAAAAATCTTTAAAAAGCTACGTAAAAAATCCATTTAACGGACTTGGAACACTTTTATTTAATTTAGGTTACGAAAATTATTTTTATACAACACACGATCCTCATTTCGATAACATGGAAGGCTTTTTTAAACTAAATAATTTTAATAACATTATAAGTCAATATAATTTTGACAATTCGTTAACCGAAAGTTCTTTAGGTGTACCCGATCATGTTTTGTTAGATAAACTAATTGAAGTAAATAAAAACAGAACAAGTACCAAACCATTTTTATCTGTAGTGATGACAGCCTCAGACCATGGCCCATGGAAAATACCAGATAATATTTCGTTTAAACCAAATGACAATACACCACAAGAAAACTGTACTTTGTATGCAGACTGGAGTATTGGACGATTTATGGAAATGGTAAAAAAAGAAAATTGGTATAATAATACAGTATTTATATTTTTAGGCGATCATGGACTTTCTATGGGGCATACTTACGAAATGCCTTTAAGTTATAATCATGTTCCGTGTATAATTCATCAACCTAAATTATTTAAAGCAGATACCATTTCGTCTCCTTGTTATCAGCCAGATATACCTGCAACAGTTATGGGAATTATAAACGCTAAATACACTAACCAAACATTTGGAATTAATATCTTAAAAGAAAAACATCCGTTTGTAGTATTTTCAGCCGATGATAAAGTTGGTTGTGTTGATGATAATGGTTTTTATTTTTATAAAACATTTTCAAATGGAAATACCTATTTGAGAAAATATAAAAATTTAGACCCTGTAAATTATAAACTACAATATAAGATTAATGCTGATACATTAGAAAAAAATATGATGAAAGTATATGAAACAGCAAACTATTTAATTAGAAAAAACTATTTTTTATACAATTAAAAAACATTAAACAAAAAAGCCACCAAAATGGTGGCTTTAATAATTTTTATTTTTTTGCTTTTAAGTAAAGTTCATTTACTTTGTTCCAATTTATTACGTTAAAAAAAGCGTTCATATAATCAGGGCGACGGTTTTGATAATTTAAGTAATAAGCGTGTTCCCAAACATCTAAACCTAAAATTGGAGTCCCTTTACAATCAGCAATATCCATTAATGGGTTATCTTGATTTGGAGTACTACAAACACAAAGTTTACCATCAGCTTTTACACAAAGCCAAGCCCATCCGCTTCCAAAACGAGTTGCACCAGCTTGCGAAAATTCAGTTTTAAATTTTTCAAAACCTCCTAATTCAGTTTCAATTGCTTTACCAACTTCATTATTAGGTACTCCACCAGCATTAGGAGCCATAATTTCCCAAAATAAACTATGGTTATAATGAGCGCCTCCATTATTTCTAACAGCGGCTGGGTATTTTGATATATTTTTACAAATTTCTTCTATGCTTAATTTTTCGGTATCAGTGCCTGCAATTGCATTGTTTAAATTTGTTACGTAAGCTTGATGGTGTTTACCATGGTGTATCTCCATAGTTTTTGCATCAATGTGAGGTTCTAATGCATTAAACGCGTAGTTTAATTTTGGTAATTCAAATGCCATACTTTTTCATTTTTAAGTTTATCAAAAATACAACTTAAAGTTTGGTATAAATATTAAATAAAGTAAAAAACTAGTTTAATATTTTAACAATTAATAAACATCGTATATAATACTAAGCATATTCGTTATTTTTGCAGTTAAATAATTAAACAATGAAATTTTTTATAGATACAGCCAACTTGGCTCAAATTAAAGAAGCACAAGATTTAGGTGTTTTAGATGGTGTAACAACTAACCCAAGTTTAATGGCTAAAGAGGGCATTAAAGGCGAAAGCAATATTTTAAAACATTATGTTGATATTTGTAAAATTGTAACTGGAGATGTAAGTGCAGAAGTAATTAGCACAGATTTTGAAGGAATGGTAAGAGAAGGTGAAGCATTAGCTGAACTACATGAACAAATTGTTGTAAAAGTACCTATGATTAAAGATGGGGTTAAAGCAATTAAATATTTTACAGAAAAAGGAATAAGAACAAATTGCACTTTAGTATTTAGTGCAGGGCAAGCATTATTAGCTGCTAAAGCTGGCGCAACTTATGTATCGCCATTTATTGGAAGATTAGATGATGTAAGTACAGATGGTTTAACTTTAATTGAAGAAATAAGAACAATTTATGATAACTATGGGTATGAAACTCAAATATTAGCAGCAAGTGTGCGCCATCCAATGCATATTATACAATGTGCTAAAATAGGTGCAGATGTTGCAACTTGCCCGTTAAGTGCAATTACCGCTTTATTAAAACACCCATTAACTGATAGTGGATTAGCTCAGTTTTTAAAAGATGCTGGTAAATAATATTACCTCATTTTTATAAATACTTAATCATTTCTTCACAAATAAATTCGGCAGCATTGCCATTACCATAAAGTTTTGGGTATTGTAAATTTGTTTTTGCAACTAATGTGTTGTATGCTTTAATTATTTTTTCTTTATCTGCATCTGTTATAATTGCAGTACCACACTCAACTAACTCAATCCATTCTGTTTCAGGGCGTAAAATAACACAAGGTTTTTCAAAATAAAATGCTTCTTTTTGTACCCCTCCACTATCTGTCATAACTAGCTTACAATTTTTTTCTAAAGCAATCATTTCTAAAAAACTTGCGGGTTCAATTATTAAAATATTAGCATTACTTTTTATTTCTTTTAAAAGCTCAGAGTTTAAATTTTGTTCTAATAATTTTGCAGTTCGGGGATGAAGCGGTAAAACTACTTTTATAGAGTTAGTTTTGCTTATAAATTGTAAACTTTCAAAAAGTGCATTTAATCTTATTGGTTCATCGGTATTATTATTTCGATGAATTGTTGCTAAAATAAAATTATTAGGAGTAAGATTTAACTTATTTATAATGTTAGTTTGTTTATCTGCAACTGAACTAAAATGCAAACTGTTATCATACATTACATCGCCACAATGGTATATTTTAGGATTGTTAGCATTGTAAGGCGATTTGTTATTTTCTTTAAAACCTTCTTTTAATAAATTACTATAACCTGTTTTAGTAGGACTAAATAATAAAGTACTAATATGATCGCATAAAATTCTATTAACTTCTTCGGGCATAGCTTTGTTATATGAACGCAAACCAGCCTCAATATGCACAACTGGAACATGGATTTTACTTGCAGCAATACCTCCAGCTAAAGTAGAATTAGTATCGCCATACAATACTATTGCGTTTGGTTTTTCTTTAATTAAAATTTCTTCTATCCCTTCAATCATTTTAGCTGTTTGCTTACCATGACTTCCACTTCCTACATTTAAATTATAATTGGGTTGTGGAATATTTAATTCGGTAAAAAAAACATTACTCATATTTTCATCGTAGTGTTGCCCTGTGTGAACAATAATTTCTGAAATTGAATTATTAAATTTTGTTTTTATAGCTCTGCTTAAAGCTGCTGCTTTAATTATTTGAGGGCGTGCGCCAATTATAGTTACAATTTTTATCATAATAAATTTTTATCAGCAAAACTGGTATAGTTATTTTCTCCAACAATTATATGGTCAAATAAAGTAATTTCAAACATACTAATTGCCTCTTTTAAATTTTTAGTAATTTTTATATCCTCTGCACTAGGGTTTAAATTACCACTTGGATGATTGTGTGCTAAAATTATTCCTGTTGCATTGCATTCTAATAATCGTTTACAAATTAATTTTATATCAACTATAGTTGCAGACATTCCACCTTTACTTATATTTTCTGTTTTAATTATATGGTTTGCCTTATCTAACATACAAATCCAAAATTCTTCATGCCGCAAATCGCTTAAAAAAGGTTTAAAAATTTCGTATGCTTGTTTTGTATTTTTTATTGAATTTTTTTCATTTGGTTCAATATCATTTCTGCGTCTTCCAATTTCAAAAGCAGCAATAATATTAATTGCCTTTACTGTACCTACACCTCTATACTTTTTAAGTTCATTAATATTTAATTTTGCAATGTTTGCCAATTTATTATCATTTTCGCTTAAAATACGTTGGGCAAGTTGGATAGCAGTTTCTTTAATATTACCACTTCCTAAAACTATTGCTAGTAATTCGGCATCACTTAAACTGTTTTTCCCTTTTGTGGCTAGTTTTTCGCGTGGTCGATCATCTTCAGCTAAGCTTTTAATGTTAATATGTTTGTTTTTAAATTCCAATAGTTAAAATGCAAATTTAGTTTTAATTTTGACTTTTTATGCGTTTGTTGCAAGCCGAATCGTTACAAATTTTTAAAATTAGAGATTTTAGAAATTTCATAGGTATGAGATTTTTTATAACCCTTGCAATTCAAATGCAATTTGCAACACTTAGCTTACAAATTTATTACGAATACACAAACAGAGACGAATTTATTGTTGGTTTATTAGGACTTGCAGAAGTTATTCCATTTGTAATTACAAGTTTTTATAGTGGTTATGTTTCTGATAATACTGCTCGTAAAAAAATTATTAAAATAGCTGTATTTGCTTTAACGTTTAATGCAATTTTACTTTTCTTTAATAGCGATTCTAATTTTTTATTTGGTAGAAATTTAGGCTACTATTTTATTTTTGGTATTGTTTTTCTTTTTGGTATTATCCGTTCTTTTTTAGGAGCAACAACTCATCCATTTATGAGTCAAATTGTTCCTCGAAACATGTACACCCACTCTGCAACTTGGAATAGTAGTGCGTGGCATTTAGCAAATATTTTAGGACCTGTTTTAGCAGGCATTGTTTATTCATTAAACAATCAATATCATGCAAATTGGTGCCATTTTATAGTAATTGTATTATTTTTAATTGCAATATTTTTTATTTTATTAATTAAGCATAATGGTAAATTTGAACAACTAAAAAATAAAGAATCAGTTTTTGAAAGTTTTAAAGTTGGTTTAAATTTTGTTTTTTCAAATAAAATGGTGCTTAGTGCTTTATCTTTAGATATGTTTGCTGTTTTGTTTGGTGGCGCCGTTGCAATTTTACCTGCATTTACTGATAAAATTTTAGGTTTAGGCCCTGAATATTATGGTATTTTAAGAACAGCTCCAGCTTGTGGTGCTGTTATAATGGCATTAATTATGGCGTTTTACCCTCCACAAAAAAAAGCTGGAGTTGCCTTATTATTATGTGTTGCGGCTTTTGGTATTTTTACAATTGGTTTTGCTTTAAGCACAAATTTTTGGCTAGCATTTATAATGTTGTTTTTAACTGGCGCATTTGATAATGTTAGTGTTGTTGTAAGACATAGTATTTTACAATTTGGAACACCCGATAATATGCGAGGCAGAGTTAGTGCAATTAATAGCATTTTTATTGGAAGTAGTAACGAAATAGGAGCTTTTGAAAGTGGTGCTGCAGCTAAATATTTAGGTTTAGTTAGAAGCATTTTATTAGGTGGAACTATTACGATGCTAACCGTTGGTTGTGTAAATTGGTTAAACCCTAAATTAAAAAAATTAGACTTAACAAAATTTAATGGTTAATCAATACATTAAAGAAATTTTAGATAATGCATATTTAAAGTTTAATCAAAAAAACTTTATTGAAAATGATCCTATTTGTATTCCGCATTTATTTAGTAAAAAAGAAGATATAGAAATTGCTGGTTTTTTTGCAGCAACTCTTGCTTGGGGGAACAGAAAATCTATAATTAAAAACTGCACAAATCTTGTTAATTGTATGGATTTAAATCCACATGATTTTATATTAAATCACAGTAAAAAAGATTTAAAATTAGTTAAAAAATTTGTGCATAGAACTTTTAACTCTGTTGATTGCTGTTACTTTATAACATCATTAAAAAACATTTATAAAAATCACAACGGTTTAAGTAACGTTTTTAGTAGTAACAAAAAAGATATTGCATATCATATTTTAAATTTCAGAAATATATTTTTTGAACTAAATCATTTGAATAGAACAGAAAAACACGTTAGTAATCCATTAAAAAATAGTAGTTCAAAACGACTTTGCATGTATTTAAGATGGATGGTAAGAAACGATTCGTATGGTGTTGATTTTGGAATATGGAAACATATAAAGCCAAACCAATTGTATTTACCTTTAGATGTTCATACAGGAAATGTAAGTAGATATTTAGGTTTACTTAATCGTAAACAAAATGATTGGAAAGCTGTAACAGAGATTACAAAAACTTTGAGAATTTACGATGCTAACGATCCTATTAAATATGATTTTAGTTTATTTGGGCTTGGTGTAAATGGTTTAATAAAATAAAATTTAATTTTTAATAAATTTTATTTTTTCTTTTCCTTCTATCCAATCAATTTCGATAAAATAAATACCAGTTGGTAACCTTGTTACATCAATACTTTCAACTAAAACACCTTTTGATACAATTTTATTATTAGTATCGTATATTAAAAAGTTACCTTTTAAATTTTTATTTATTTTAATAATCAAATAATCATTAGCAGGATTAGGGCTAACATTAATTGTTGTGTTGTTATTGTTTTTTATAGAAACAGTAACTAATGTTAGAGTTTTAACAGCCGAATCGCCAGAACATAAATTTTTAACAACGTGGCTAACCGTATGCGTACCCGTAGTTGTATAAGTAATAATAGGATTTATGGCACTTGAATTTGGCCCTTGACCAAAATACCAATTATGACTAAATGTTGTATTTGTAGAAACTGAATTAAATTGAATAAAATTAGATGTTATGAAACTATATGTAAAAGCAGCATGAGGCTCATTAACTCCTATATTCCATGTTAATAAACTATCATTTACAGTTTTATTAGCTATGTTTTGTAAATGTAGCGCTACAGCATTACTTAAACCTGCTTTGTAATTATTATTTACAACCGATTTTTTAAATAACACTTCATAAAATACACAAGCTGCTAAATAAGAACCCGCAAGAGATGGATGACTTTGATCAACATCATATAATTCTAATGCAGGACTATAAGAAATTGAAGCTCTAAAAGCCTCACCAACAGGCGACATTATACTTTTTGTAGTATCTGCAAACATTTTATAAGATGCTCTTAAACGATTTTGCATACCAGTGTATGTACAAACTGGAGGATATGCACCGCAATTACCTGCATCGCCATTTTTACGACCCCAAGTTTCGTAAAAAACAGTTTGAGAGCAAGTATTATTTTTATTTATTACACTATCTAATTTAATTGCATAAGGTAAAGTTTGAATATTAACTTGTGAGGGAGAAAATGATGGTTCTTGACTTTGAGCTTGAAGCACAACATATTGCCATGCTTGTGAATTAATTTTGCTAATTGTGGTGGCATTGTTAAAATGATTATTAAATGTATATCCACCAATTACGTTTTGGTCAAACACTAAATCATCTCCATTGGCTTTTGCTAAACTATCAATTAAAACTGGTAAATTGTTTACATATGTGTAACTATTTCCAATAAACAAACAAGTTAAAGTTTTGGTATTGGTTTGTGCCGGAAAAATATTTGTAATAAGTAAACCTAAAATTATTAGTTTAATTTTTAAATAACTACATTTCATTGCTGATGTTTAATTAAATTTTGAAACAACAAAATTAATATAAATTAAGTTTCGGATTTAAAGAATTATAGGAAATAACAATAAATCTAGATAAAATAGTTAATTATTGAGATTAAAATCTGTATTTAATAATGGAGCTGTATTTACTTCCAAAATTCATCTTTCCAATCATCACTTATTGTTTCGTTATTATGAATTTGATTAATTGATTCCATAATTTCAGAAGTTACAAGTTGTTCTATTTCATTAAATAAAATTCGTTCTTCAAAACGTATATGTTGTTCTAATTCATGTTCAATTGCTAAAAGAGATTTTTTTATTTCTATTTTTTCAGAAAATAATTCACGCAAACGCTTGTGTTCAGAAATAGCTCTTTCTACTAAAAGATGATTATTGCCTAAAACTGGAAAAGCAATTTCTTCTTCTAATTTAAAATGAGTTTTCAAATTTGCTTCAAAAAACCAATCAGTATAATTTTTTATTCTTTCAATTTCTATATTTTTGCTAAATCCAGTTTTAATTTTCCAGCATAAAAGTAAACCATGATGATGCTCTCTACTTAATGGTTTTAAAAAATTACTACGTTTAATTGGGGCTTTATTCATAACCGTTTATTTTTAATTTACAATTGCTATTTCAAGATTATGGATATTAGAATCTATCATAATTTGACAAGCTAATCTTTTATTTAAATTGGAAATATTGTGTTTTTTTAATGTAATTTGTTCATTCCTGTTAACATCAATTATTTTAGTTTTTTTAGTTATAATTTCTATTAAACAAGTGCAACATTTTCCAACACCTTTACATTCGCCAAAGTTATTAATAAAAATATTATCATTTAAAAGTTCCATTAAATTTTCGTACTCATTTGTGTATGTATTTAATGTTATTTTTTCAGAACCATTTAAAACAATTATTTCAATATTTTTATCCAACTTAATACTTATTAAAAACAATTTGGTTGCATTAAATCTTCTTCAAGAAAAATTGCTTTTGGAAACAGTATATTATTTTCAAGATGTATGTGTTGATGTAAATCTTCTTCAAACTCCTTTAATAATGAGAATGTAACTTTGTATGTATTACACGCATCTTTAGGGGGTGTATAATCATTAGTTAACTCTGCTATTTTTCTAAACCTTTCACCTTCAGCGGTATGTTCGTTCATCATATTTTGAATTGGATTTTGAACAGAGCCAAATGGAATTTTTATAGTTCCTCCGCTTTGTTTAAAAGCTTCAAGTTTTCTTATAAAAGGAAATATTATCAATTCTTCTTTTTTCATATGCACGGTTAATTCTTCTACACAACCTTGAAAAAGAACTTGTACTTCATTTAATTCAGGATGTTGTGGCCCATGAACTTTTACTATTTTATTAAGAAAAGGTGTAATTTCAATAATTTTTGATTCAACAAAACGATGATGTTTTTTCTCAATATAATCTGCTAATAAATCTAATGGCCATGAATTAAAATCAATGCTATCACTATTATTAGTATTTTGTATTACATTTTGTAATGATTTAATTAATTCATCTACATTAATCTTTTTTTGATTACAGGCCTCTTCAATTGTTCTATTACCATTACAGCAAAAATCAATACCACTTTTTTTAAATACACTTGCTGTTTTGTAATTTCGAGCAACTAAGGCACCGATGTTTAAGTTTTTTGTGATTTCCATAATATATTTTTTTAAGGTTTTTGTGCAATAATTGTAATTGCATTCATGTTTTTTTGATATTTTCTAAAAATGCTTCTCATTTCATAAATTCTTTTCCTTGCTTTAGAGTGGGTTAAAACACTAAAAGCAATTTTAATTGTTCGAAATAAACCTTCATCGTCAATTAAACGTTTAAGTTCGAGTAGAGTCATTGAATTAGTATAAATTTCTTTAATAATAAAACCTTCGCTTTCTAAAAGGTATTTCCACTCGCTTTCTGTAAGTGGCCTGGCATTAACTTTAATCGCTAATGCTAATTCTTTTTGAATTTCAGATTTTACTTTATCTTCTATGTTATTTGGTGTAAGCGCTAATTCGTGTATTGCATATAATCCACCACTTTTTAAAACACGAAAAGTTTCTTTTATAATTTCTAATTTACGATGATCTGCATGCATTGTTAACATTGCCTCGCCATAAACTTTATTTATTGAACTGTCTTGTAATGTTGTTTGTGATGCATTACCATTTATAATTTTTACATTTTTATAATTAAATTTATTTTTCAATAAATTAACAGCATCTTCATTTTGCTCAATTGCAAAATACATTTTAGGTGATTTTTGCAAAGTAATATTTGCTGTAAAACCTAAACCTGGAGCAAGTTCAGCAACAACATCATTGCTATTTATGTTTAAAGCATTTATCATTTTTAAAGTGAGTTCTTTTCCACCTGGGCGTAAAACTCTTTTCCCCATTTTTGCTAAAATCCAATGACCTTGACTTTTTTCTATATTTTCTATTTTCATATTATTAAATTAAAAATAAAAGCTTAATTATTTATATTGTTTTAAACTAAAAACAAAAAGGGCTATAATTTTAATAAATTCAAACAGTACATAATAAACATGCAAAAATGAATTTTCTATGTTTTTACCTTGAATTCTAAGTTCTGCGCGCTCGTCTAAAGCAGGTAAAAGCCATAATGTTTGAGTAATTAAAATTATAAAAGCAATAAAGTAAAATAAATTATTTATGCTTAAAATAGTGTGTTTATTTGCATAAAAAACAATTAAAATTGATAGAGCAAAAAACCACTCAACTTTATTTAGTGCTCCAAAAACTAAACGTCCAATTCCCAAACCAATTTGAATATTTACACCCGGAGCTTTAAATTTTAACCATGCCTCCATAAAGCTTATAGCACACACAAATCCAACCCACAAGTAAATTATAGCAATTGAATATGGGTATTTAGAAACAATATTCATATAGCTATTTTATCTGGATTATTTTTGTAATACTTAATTTTGTTTAAAAACATTTCGGCCATTTTATCTGCACGCCATTTTGCTTCATATGCTTTTTCACCAACAAAATTTTCATCAACTGTTAAATAAAATAATTCTAACCATCTATCAAAATGTATTTTATCGATAGGCAATTTAGCGTGAGGCACAAAAGGTCTACCATTATAAGTATGTTCATCTAATAATATAGTTTGCCAAAATCTATACATTTTTTCGAGATGAAAAGGCCAATTATCTTTAATTACATCATCAAATATTTTCGCTAACAAATCATCTTCTTTTACTTTAGCATAAAAGCTATCAACTAGTAATTTTACATCATTAATATTGATTATGTTAGCTTTTAACATATAATAAATTGAATTTTTTTAAACTATATTAAATATTGGTTACTATAATTATAACGTTTAATAAAACACTTAAATAAAGAGTTATTAAACATACTTTACCAGAGCCTTGTGCAATAAATACAGCATTACTTGCCATTGTAAGTGCGGCGCAAGTACATAATAAAATTACATTTGCATCATTTGCTAATAACAAACCAGCGGCAATTGAACCTATACAACTTTGTGCTGTTAAATAAACTGCCATCCAAAAAAATCTTGCATTTTCAAATTTTATAACTTGATTTTCGAACCACCCTACATTTGTAGTTGAATTTACATTAATTGTGTTTTGTGTTTTCATAATTTTTATTTTAAATTAAATATATAAAGACCTTTTTATCTTTTATTAAAATAAAAAAAACTATCTCTGTAAAAATGCTAATCCTTTTTCTAAATTATCTGATAGTTCATTTATTTTGGTATTTTCTAACATGTTTTTTAGTTCATTTCTAACTATTTTAAATTTATTATGTACAGGGCAAGGTTTTTTTTCAGAACATTCTTTAAAGCCTAAACCACAACCTTTGTAAATAGAGTCTCCATCAATTGCGGTAACAATTTCACTTAATTTAAGGTTTAATAATTTTTTATTATTAATACTAAAGCCACCCGAAGGGCCTTTTGCTGATTCGATAATTTTTGCTTTGCTTAATTGTTGTAAAATTTTACCAGTAAATGCATTTGGAGAATTTATTGCATTTGCAATATCTTTAATACCTACTCTTTTATCTTGCTTAGTTTGTTTTGCAATATAAATTGTTGCCCTAATTGCATATTCACAAGATTTCGAAAACATAAGTATTAAGTTTATGATACAAATGTATGTTATTTTTAGATAAAAGACAAACATATCTTTTATTAATTTTATATGATTATAATCATAATTAAAAAATCATTTAATTATCTCCAAGTACCACTTAAAACTATTGTAGCTCCATTATTTTCAGTATCCATATCTAACGGATATAAGATTTTGTAATCTTTAATATTTATAGAATTAGTGCTTAAACAACCACTTGAATCTCCATACAACGAAACTACGTATGTATTTTTATAAAAATTCATTTCTATTGATTTTTCTAATCCAAATTTAACTGGCAAGGTAAAATAACTTGGATATGAATTAGTTGTTGCTAAAATTATTTGGTTTGAATTTTGGATTTGTATTACTTTTATGTATAAATTTTGTTTTGGTAAATTATTTACATTATTTGTTTTTAGGGTAAGGCTATTTAAATAAAAATCAATATTTTCATTTTTCTTTTTACAACCATAATTTAATATAATTAATAAAAATGATAATACGTAAA
Organism: Bacteroidota bacterium; assembly: GCA_020162035.1. Lineage (GTDB taxonomy): Bacteria > Bacteroidota > Bacteroidia > B-17B0 > Aurantibacillaceae > Aurantibacillus. The sequence continues at coordinate 86,156 of JAIUNM010000004.1, forward strand.
TTTTTAAAATATTTGTCATAAATAATTATTTATTTTTAATTGTTTTCCAAAATGGATCATTCCAATCTTCAAACATTATATTCTCTTTATACAATTCCATAATCTTATTTAATTGTTTGTTTGGAATTGTATCAACAACAATTTTATATATTTTATGTTTTTCAAATCTAACATAAGCTTCTAATTCTTCTTCAATTAAAGAAATTGATTTTTCTAAGTTTATTTGATCGGAAAACAATCTTTTTAGTTTTCGTTGGTAGCTTTTTGCTTTATGTACTGCATCTTTATTATTTTGAATTTGAGAAAAAATAAATTCTTCTTCAAAAGCAAAGTGATGAGTTAAACATTTATTAAAAAACCAGTCTGTATATAATTTTAACCTATATTTATCAATAGAGAAGGAAAAACCTTGCCTTAAATGCCAACAAAAAGTTAAAGCTTCGCTAAACTCTTTATTAATAGGTTGTAGCACAACATTATTAACATTTATTTGATTTTCATTTATTAATTCTTTCATAAACAATGGTTTTCAAGAAATAATTTTAATACTATTGCATGAGTATGCTCCTTATCTTTAGCTGCATAAACAAGGGTTACAATTTTTTTAAGTTTAATTAAGGATATAATTTCTGTAATACATTTATTGTTTTTAAGTTCTGTTTGATATTTCATTTTAAAATCGTGCCATAATAATGGATCATGCGAAAACCAACGTCTTAATGCTGAAGTAGGTGCTATTTTCTTTTCCCATAAATCAACTTTAGCTTTTTCTTTGCTTACGCCTCTTGGCCATAATCTATCTACTAAAATACGATAACCATCTTTTTCAGTTGGGATTTCGTAAACACGTTTAATATTAATTTTAAATTTCATAATAACTATTTAAGCAGGTGAAAGCACTTTAGAACGTAAATAAACAACTGTTTTATTAAGGTATGGAAACAAAGCTATTAGTAATAAAGTTCCTATTAAAACCCAAACAATAAAGCTGTAATAATCCATAGCATATCTTAAATTATTTTGTTGATTTAAATTATTAATTAATAATTTATCTGATGCTTTAATAGGACTTAATGCATTTAATCCTTTATTTAATAGAAGTTCTTTATTAAAAGTTAAATTTTGTCTAACAATTGGATTAAGTAAAGTTAAATTATTTTGAAACGTATTATAATGTTTGCTTTTTTCAAATAATTCAAAATAATTAAGTAATGTAATACTTACACAAAACCCAAAATACCTAACCGCTAAACAAATTGCAGATGCAGAAGGCCCTAAACTAACAGGAACTGAAGAAATAGAGTATATTATTGTAGGTACCATAATCATTCCAACTCCTAATCCTTGTAGTATTAAAGGAATGTAATAATTAAAATTATTTCCGTAAACATCAAATAAGAATAACATCATAAAATGAAATATTAAAAGAAATAAAAAACCTGGTAACCATACATACCTTATTGGTTTACGTTGAAGTATTAATACACAACTTATAATTACCCCTAATATTAAACCTACAAGATTAAATATATTAATATAGGATAAGTGAAATGGATCGAACTTTAATACAGAAGAAAAATAGTTGTTTGTTATTCCTATTGAAAATCGGCAAATATACATTACAAATAATAAAAATATCCCGATATTAAAATTCCGATACTTAAAAATTTGCAAAATAATGTACGGTCTTTTCATACTTTGTTGACGAATAAAAAATAAAACACTTAAAAGTATAATTGTTATAAAGCTATATTTTATTCGTTTATCATTTAACCAATAATACTCTTGACCATAAATTGTTATGTATCCAATTAAAATTAAAATAATGCTATAACCTATGAAGCTTTGCCAATCGAGATTTTTTAAAGGAAATTTCATATTAAATCTAATATTATTCATAGAAATTATTAACATAAAAAAACCAGGTAAAAACGAAAATAGTGCTCCTTTATATATAATATTAAAATTATATGAATCTATTAAATTAGCAGTTATTAAATTATTAAACGGAAGAGCGCATAATATCATTCCAAAAAAAACAGAAAATCCAATTTCTCTTGCTCGTTCGCTATGCAACCTAGTAAAAATAACAGATAATGATAAATTTACTGAACTTGAAAATAGCATACCTTGTAAAAACCTAATTGGAAAAAAAACATTAATTTCATTAGTTAAATAACAAATAAGAGTAGTTATTATATTTAAAAAAGTAAAAATTATAAAATACTCTTTAGTTGCTAAATAAGAAAAAAAACGTCTTTCTAACGAATAAAACCCGACATAACCCGCATAAAAAAGCGCTACAGAAAATTGTATATCAGCAGGCTCACATCCATAATAACCAGCTGCTGCATTAATGTTTGATAATGGTAAAAAAAATAAAACTACACATGGTAAAAGCACACTAAATAAAATTACTTTTGTTAACCATTCAGGTACCCATGATTTGAATATAGGTAAAATTTTATCCATGTTTTTTTGGTGAGTAAACATTCACATTCATTCCTACTTTTAAAATATCAATTTCATTTCTCATCCCTTCTATTTTTATTCGAACAGGAACTCTTTGAACTATTTTAACAAAATTTCCTGTTGAATTATCAGGAGGCAATAATGAAAAGCTTGACCCCGTAGCAGGAGAAAATGAAATTATTGTTCCTTTAAATTTTTTATTAGGAAAAGCATCAGCTACAAAAACTACTGTATCTCCTAGTTTCATATTTGCTATTTGAGTTTCTTTATAATTTGCAACCACCCATTTATCAGTTTCATTATCAACAATAAATGCTAGAACCTCTCCAGCATTAATCATTTGACCAACTTCAACAGTTCTCCGCCCCATTCTACCATCATATGAAGCAATAATAACAGTATAACTTACATCAAGTTTATGTCTTTCTAAAACAGACTTTAATCTTTCAATTTCTGCTTTAACTACGTCCATTTCTGCTTTTATATCATTAATTTTAGCTAACGAGGCTTCAAAATTATTTACAGAGCTTAAATGTTCGTTTTTGTAAACATCTAATTCTGCTTGTACTTCTTCTAATTGTTGTTTAGTAGCTGATTCTTCTTTATATAGTTTTTGATATCTTTCATTTTCTAAATCTTGTTTCCATACTTTTGCTTTATTTGCTGAAATTTGAGCTTTATTAGATTCAGAAATATTTTCTAATGTTTTAATATTACTTTCTAAAACTTTTAAATGAGCTACTTCTTTTTGAATAGATGCTTCAGTTTGCATTTGTTGAATTTTATATTCTCTATTGTCAATTAAAAGTAAAGTATCTCCTTTTTTAACAACTTCATTCTCTTCAAATTTTACAGCAACAATAAATCCACCAGCCCTAGAAATAACAGGATTAATGTACTCTTGCACTTGAGCATCGTTAGTATATTCAAAATGCAAATACTCCCATATTGAATAAACGCCCCAAACAGATAAACATAAAAGTGTTATACCTGCTATCCAACCAGTTATTTTAGTTATTAGTTTGTCTGTTACTGTATATTTTTTTTTCATATAATTTATAATTTTCCAACAATGTTTAACAATAAATAATATTTGTTTTGTGCTTGAATTTTTGCTGAAGCCAATTCAAATTTTGTTTGTAAAGTTTGAATATCTGCATCTAATAAATCAGTAACTAACGCTGTTTGATTAAAATAATTTTCTTTAATAATTCTTGCGTTTTCTGTTGCTTGCTTAACATTAACTGTAGCAACATTTATTTGAATAAATGCTTCTTGATATCTTAAAAAAGCTTCTTTAACTTGTTGTCTTACTTTATCTTCAGTTTCATTATGTGCAATTTCTTCTTTTTCAACTTCTATGCGTGCTGCTTTTGTTTTATGTATGTTATGATATAGAGATGAAATTGGAAATGATGCTCTTAAACCTGCTAAACCTAATGAATACCAATAAGGAGCATAAGGAAATAAAAATATTTGTGGGTTCATGTAATAAAAATCGCCTGTTAACCCTAGTTTTGGTCTAATATTTGCCTTTACTTGCTTTAGATTTAATTTACTAACTATAGTTTTGTGTTCAGAAATATTGTATGCATATGAATTAGCTAATGCAACTTTTAATAAACTTTCATAATTGTCCGCTTCATTAATTACGGTATCTTTATAATTATCAGGAATTACAACTCTATCATCTGGCTCACCTATTATAATATTTAATTTTTGATTTGTAATTAATAAATCATTATTAATTTTAACAAGTAAAAGTTGCCTTTTAGATAAATCTAATTCTATTCTTAACACATCACTTTTTAATTTAGTTCCATGTTTGTGTAAAGCCTTAACTTCTTTTAATTGTTTTTCTTGATCTAAAATATCATCTATTACTAAATTTTTAAAAATAATAAGTTGTTGAATTTCTAAATAAAGTGAGGCCGCATTATATTTGATGTTAGAAACTACTTCATTCCTTTCAATAGTTTTTATTTCATGCAAAACTTTTTCTTTTCTAATTTCAAGATTTAATTTGTTTCCATTATAAATATTTAAGTACATATCACCACTAACTTTATATAAGTTTTTAATTACTTCATGGTAAGAGGGTGATGAAAATAAACCTTTATCATAAATAGGAATATTAGTTGCGCGCTCGTAATTTCCAGACACTCCAAGCTCTGGCAATCTTTCCATTTTAATATCTTTAACTTCTTCTTCGCTAATTTCAACTTCTTTATTTTTAATACTAATTAATCGACTGTTAGATTCTGTTTTTTTCCAAATTTCGGTTAAAGTAAGTTTAAGAGTATCGTTTAATTTTGCTTCATTTTGAGCATAAATTGGATGAAATATTATAAATCCAATAAATAAAATTTTATGTATCATAAAAATTGAGAAGACAAAATTGAGAAGAATATTAAAAATACATTTTCTTTAAATAGACAATATTTTATTCATTCCAGCCAATTCATATTTTAAATACATTTGCATAAAAGTTATATCTATGGGTTTAATAGCATCATTGCCAGAAATTGATAAAAAACCAAAATCTGTTTTTGTAATGCACGAAAAATCAGAAAAACTTATTCCATTACATAAGCACACTAAGGGTCAATTAAGTTTTGTTGAAGGGGGTGTGGCTTATGTTACTATTGATTTTAAAACGTATGTAGTTCCTGCTCATCATTATTTTTGGATTCCAAAAGGTGTTCCTCACATTTTAAGGGTTGGTTATTCTGCAACAGTGCTTAGATCGTTATTTTTTTATACCTATGATGACGATTCAGATTTATTTTATAAAAAACTAGGAATTTATCCAGCAAGTGAATTATTAATTCAAATGATTAATTATTCCGAAAATTGGGATGGGCAACATATTGACAGTAAAAACAACAATTTTGAATTTTTAGTTGCAATAAAAAAATTACTTCCTAAACTAAATAACACATCATTACCAATTATTTTACCAACTACAGAAGATGATAGACTTCTTAAAATACTCAATTTTTTAGATAAAAACATATCATCTCATTTAAGTTTACATGATTTAAGTGTGAAATTTAACATGAGTGATCGTTCTATTTCTAGGTTATTTCAATCAAAATTGCATATTTCATTTTTGCAATATTTAAAAACATTAAGAGTAATAAAATCAATAGAATTAATATTAAAAACTAATAAATCAATTAGCGAAATTGCTTTTGAGGTAGGATATGACACTTTAGGAGCGTTTAGTAACACATTTTATGATTTTACACATTCAAGACCAACAGATTTACGTAGGAATAGTAAAATTTAAAACAACTGTGTTTTAATTAAAAAAAGCAAGATTATTTAACCTTGCTTTTGTCGGGGTGGCCAGATTCGAACTGACGACCTCCACATCCCAAATGTGGCGCGATACCGGACTACGCTACACCCCGATTATTTTAAAAATTGAGACCGCAAATATATAATTTTCTTTTAATACAAAAAAATATTTTTTGATTTAATTTATTTAAAATTAACCAAAATACTCAACATAAATGCGCTGGGTTTCATAAAGCTTTACACAATGTAATTTAACGCCATTAGGAATATGAGGCGTTAATTGGTTCCAAATTGCAATAGCTAAGTTTTCGGTACTTGCTAATACATCTTTCATAAAAGGAACATCTAAATTTAAATTTTTATGGTCTAATTCTTCGCAAACATATTTATTTATAATTTCTCCTAATTTTTTGGCATCTATTAAAAAGCCAGTTTCTGGGTTAACTTCGCCTTTAACTGTAACAATTAACTCATAATTATGTCCATGCCAATTAGCATTGGCGCATTTTCCAAAAACCTCAATATTTTTTTCTTTGCTCCAATTTGGGTTATACAATTTATGAGCTGCATTAAAATGTTCTTTGCGAGTTAAGTAAATCATAGTAAATTAACGTTTTCAAAAGTACAAAATTAATTATGAAAATTTTAATTGTTTCTGCAACCGAATTTGAAATTAAACCTACACTAGATTTTTATAAAATTTCTATTAAAAATAATGCTGAAACATTTAAAACAATTACTAATACTAATTTTAAAATTGATTTTTTAATTACAGGTGTTGGTATGGTTAATACAGCTGTAAAGGTTACAAAACATTTAACTAATAATTATGATTTTATACTTAATGTAGGCATTTGTGGCTCATTTAATACAAATTTTAAAATTGGACAGGTAGTTTTAGTTAATCAAGATATAATAAGCGAATTGGGTGCAGAAGATGATCAAAATTTTATTACATATGATAAATTAAACTTACCAGGAACAAATGTTTATCTTGATTCAATTAGTAAAAACATTACCGTTTTTAATGCGTTAAAAAAAGTAAAAGGAATTACTGTAAATAAAGTACATGGCAGTGCTTTAAGTATAAATAATACATTAAAATTATTTAATCCTGATGTTGAAAGCATGGAGGGTGCTGCTTTTTTTGCTGCTTGTAAAGAAACTAATGCCGAATATTGTCAAATAAGAGCAATTTCTAACTATGTTGAAAAAAGAAATAAAGACAATTGGAACATTCCTTTAGCAATTAAAAATTTAAATAACGAATTATTAAATTATTTAGAAACGAAAATATGGAAATAGAAATTGGTTATTCTCCATGCCCAAACGATTGTTTTATTTTTGATGCCCTAATTCACAAAAAAATAAACACAAACGGAATTACATTTAAGCCTATTTTAGAAGATGTTGAAACACTTAATAAATGGGCTTTACAAGGTAAATTACCTGTTACAAAATTAAGTTATCATACTTTGCTTTATGTTTCAAATAATTATGCTTTACTTAAAAGTGGGAGTGCTTTAGGTTTTAATTGTGGGCCAATTTTAATTTGTAAAAGTAAAAACATTGAAATTAAATCTGTTGCCATACCTGGCATTAACACAACAGCTAATTTATTATTAAGTTTAGCCTATCCTAAATTAACTAATAAAAAAGTAATATTATTTAGCGATATTGAAAATGCAGTTTTAAACAACGAAGTTGATGCGGGTTTAATTATACATGAAAATAGATTCACCTATCAAAATAAAGGATTACATAAAGTTAAAGATTTAGGCGAGTATTGGGATGATTTAATAAAAGCTCCTATTCCTCTAGGTGGCATAGTTGCTAGTAAAACACTAAACGAAAACTTAAGAATTGAAATAAGTAAATTAATAAAAAATAGTATTGAATTTGCGTTTAATAACCCAAATGAAAGTATACCATATGTAAAGCAACATGCACAAGAAATGGATGAAAATGTAATGCAAAAACATATTAATTTATATGTTAATAATTTTAGTTTAGATATAGGAGAAACTGGAACAAAAGCAGTAAATCTCTTAATAAAAAAAGCAGTTGATGTTGGTATAATTTCTGACGAAATAAAATTAGAAATTAATTAACTTTGCATAATGATTAAAATTGGTAACATTATATTACCTGAGTTTCCTTTGTTATTAGCTCCAATGGAAGATGTTTCTGACCCGCCATTTAGATTTGTTTGTAAACAATACGGTGCAGATTTAATGTATACCGAGTTTATTAGTAGCGAAGGACTAATTAGAGATGCCATAAAAAGTAAACAAAAATTAGATATTTTTGATTATGAAAAACCAATAGGTATTCAAATATTTGGGGGCGATGAAGATGCAATGGAAATGTGTGCTAAAATTGTTGATGCCACAAACCCTGATTTAGTAGATATAAATTTTGGTTGCCCAGTAAAAAAAGTTGTTTGTAAAGGTGCTGGAGCTGGTGTTTTAAAAGATATTGATTTAATGGTAAAATTAACACAAGCTGTTGTTAAAGGCACTAATAAGCCAGTAACTGTAAAAACAAGATTGGGTTGGGATGAAAACTCTATTAACATTATGGAAGTTGCCGAAAGGTTACAAGATGTAGGAATTGCTGCTTTAACCATTCATGGCCGAACGCGAGCGCAAATGTATAAAGGCGAAGCAAATTGGGAGCATATTGCAAAAGTAAAAAACAACCCAAAAATTAAAATTCCTATTTTTGGTAATGGCGATATTGATAGCCCACAAAAAGCACTAGAATACAAAAATAAATACGGGATTGATGGCATAATGATTGGAAGAGCTGCAATTGGTTACCCTTGGATTTTTAATGAAATAAAAGCTTTTTTTAATAATGGAGAAATAATACCAAAGCCAAGCATTGAAAATAGAATTGAAGTTTGTGAGACACATTTAAAAAAATCTGTAGAATGGAAAGGCGAAAAACTAGGTGTATTAGAAATGCGAAATCATTATTCAAATTACTTTAAAGGAATTCCAAATTTTAAAGAGTATAGAACAAAACTTGTAACTTTAAATAATAGTGAACAAATAATTGAATTATTAAATGGATTAAAATTGATAAATTTTGAATCTGTAAATTTTAAATAATTATTTCACTTTATCTAAAAGAGTAAATTTACAAGATAAGTTTTCACCTTCATCATCAGTTAAAACTAATGTATGTTCTCCAACCGAAGGTAATACAGCTATTTGATGATATTTGGTAGTGTTGCCTAAATATGTTCCATCTAAATGCCAATAAAGTGTAGTATTATTTTTTTTATGTGTTGCTTTAAAAATACATTTGCTTTTTTCTCCAGTCTCATTTATAGGTACATAAATTTTATATCCTTCTTTAGGGTAAATTAATCCAATTTGTTGAATAGAATTTTCACTAGTGCAGTTAGGTAAAAAAGGAGGTAATACTTTATAAAATAAGCTTTTTTGTTTAAAAAAATATTCTTGAATAGGATTTGCAATAAAATAAATAGTTTTTTTCATTTTATTAACCTCGTAACAATCACTATTTACTCTATACAAACCTGTTTCATCTAAAAATATTGGTTTATGAAAAGGGCAAGATTTTGATTGTTCATATCCTTTTAACACATCTTGTAAAACAAAATCAGTGCAATATTCATTTACACGATAACCACTTTGTTTACAAACTTTTATTTTATTAAAACAGCTACTAGGTTTTGTAAACCATGTTCTGTTTTGTAAAATATTAAAAGTAGCAAATAATAATGGTGCTGCACAAGCTGTACCTGTTAACTCAGGTCTGCCTTCTCCATCTGCATTTCCAACCCAAACTGCAACACAGTATTTAGAATTTAAACCAACAGCCCAAGCATCTCTAAAACCGAAACTTGTGCCAGTTTTCCAAGCTATTTTACTTTTATTTAAAAATTGCATCCAGCCAATATAATCCTGTGGCCTTAACAACTCAGTCATCGCATTAAATGTTTGCCAAATGCTTCCAGCACTTAATAAATCATTAGTTTGTGTTGGTTTTACTTTTTTAGTTTTGCCTGAATTAATAAAACTTAATTGATGATAAGCGTTTGGTAAATATCTATCTCTTGCATTGTTATATCCCTGCAACGCTCTAGCCATACTACTATAAGCACTAGCAACTTCAAACAACGTAGCTTCGCCTCCACCTAAAATTAACGACAAACCATAATGTTTAGTAGGTTTTTTAAATGTTGTAAAACCTAATTGTTTTAACCTAAAATGAAATTTTGACGAACTATAATCTTGTAACATTTTAACTGCAGGAATGTTTAACGAACGAGCTATCGCTTCATTTGCAGGCACTAAACCATCGTAAGTTAAGTTAAAGTTTTTAGGTGCATAATTTCCTATTTGTGTTGGTACATCTTCTATTAAAGATTTAGGAAGAATTTTATTTTCATTTAACATGAATGCATACAAAAAAGGTTTAAGAATACTTCCTGTGCTACGTGGGGCTTGTACAACATCAACAAAATTTTGATGCTCATTTAATTTATCATCTGAATTTCCAATGTATGCAATTATATTTCCGGTTTCATTATCAGCAATAATTAATCCAGCATTATAAATATGATTTGATTTTAAATAATTAATATGCTTATTTAATAGTTCATTAGCGTGTAATTGAATGTTTAAATTTAATGTAGTTTTAACATATTGCGATTTCAAATTACTTTTAATTGTTAAATCGAGTAAATGTTTTGCGTGTTGAGGAATTGCAAAAGTTTTTGTTGGTATAGGTTCAGATAAAGCTAATACAAAATCGCTTTTAGAAATTTTATTTTTTTGATAAAGTTTAATTAACAATTTATTTCGTTTTTGTAATAAAAGTTTTGAATTTTTGCCAGGGTATATTAAAGAAGGGGCATTAGGTAAAACTGCAAGTAAAGCGCTTTCAGCCCATGATAAATTTCGGGCATCGCGCCCAAAATATCTCCAACTTGCAGCCGATAAACCTACCACGTTACTTCCAAAAGGCGCATTACTAGTATAAATATTTAAAATACTTTTTTTAGAATAACTACATTCTATTCTAAATGCAATTATCATTTCAATAATTTTTTGAATATAATTTCTTTTATTATTGCCTCTCATCATTCTGGCAACCTGCATAGTTATTGTGCTTCCACCACTTTCTATTTTCCCAGAAGTAATGTTTCTTTTAATAGATTTAATAATAGAAACAGGATTAATGCCTAAATGAAAATTAAAATATTCATCTTCAAAAGTTAAAATACAATCTTTAAATTTTACAGGCACACTATCGCTAACTGGGAAACGCCATTGGCCATCATCGGCTATTTGTGCGCATAGTAATTGATTATTAGCATCAACTAAAACTGTGCTGTAACTTTTGTTAAACAAATTGTTAGGTAAACAAAAAATAAACGCAATAAAGCTTAAAAATAAAATAAAGGTTTTAATTTTATTTTTTTTAATAATAATTTTTATTTTATTTAAAACAATCAATTAATTAATACATTTATCACAACACTATGAATTTACTATAAATAGAAGTAACTTTGTATAAAATAAACATTAAAAAATGTTCAAATTTATTCCTTTATTAATAATTAAATTTTATCAATACTGTATTCGTCCTTTTATTCCTAGCGCATGCAGGTTTGCACCTTCTTGTAGTGAATATGGAATACAAGCCATAAATAAACATGGTGCAATAAAAGGCAGTTGGTTAAGTTTTAAACGTATCTGCAGGTGCCATCCATGGGGAGGCAGCGGCTTTGACCCTGTGCCATAAATTTGTATATTTGTATGTATGAAAAGTAAACTATTTATTTTCTCATTAATCCTTTTTACAATAGGATGTAAAAAAGATAGTAAAATTGAAACGCCTCAAGCAACATCAACAGCTAATTCTGGAACTATTGTATTTAATATTACAGCAAAAATTAATAATCAAAACCTAGTTTACAACACACAAATGTATAAAGGTAATGTAACTGATAGTTTTAAAGTTAGTTTGTTAAAATATTATCTTAGTAATTTTAAGTTAAAAGATATAAATAATAATGAGTTTAAAATTAATGAATATGTTATTAATGAACACAACACAAGTACTATAAGTTTTACATTAAATACTATTACACCTGGTAATTACAATTCGTTAAGCATGCTAATAGGAGTTGATAAAGAACATAACATTTCGGGTTCGCAAACTGGTGCCTTAGATCCAATAAATGGTATGTTTTGGGACTGGAATACAGGTTATATATTTTTTAAGCTAGAAGGAGAGTATAAAAACTCAAATACAACTTCTTTAAAACCAATTACTATTCATGTTGGAGGTTTTGACGGCCCATTTAACTGCCTAAGAGAAGCTAGTTTAAACAGTATAGATTTAAAAGTTGTTAACGATAAAAAAACTATCGTAAATATGGATTTAAATTTAAATGAACTATTAAATAATCCTCAAGCCTTAGAATTTGATAATATTGCAATATCTTCTAATTCAAAAGATGCTAAAATAATTGCAGATAATTATTTTGATATGTTTTCTGTATCAAGTATAATAAATCCGTAACTTTTTAAACTTTAAGTATTATAAAAGTATTAAAAATTTATTTACATATCTTTTAATTTTAATTTCATTTTTTGGTTACTCTCAAAATCTTACCATAAAAGGTAAAGCTCATAAATCGTATTCAAAAAAAACAATTCAATTATATAAATTTCAAGATTTTATAACTAACTACCAAACACTTGAAAGCACAGATACAATAAACGATGATGGTTATTTTGAAGTTAATATGCTTTGCGAATATACACAACCAGTAATTTTAAAAATACAAAATGTAGAGTGTAAACTATACGTTCAACCTAATTATGTTTATGGGGTAACAATACCAGAAATAGAATCATCGCTAGATTATAACAATGGTGGTAAATTAGAAATAAATTTAAATATTATTGGTGCAGACACAACTGAATTAAATCACTTAATTATAGATTATCAAGAATTGCAAGCAAATACATTAGCTCAAAAAAATGGTGCATTTATTGGAAAATCTAATATTATAAATGTTCTAGACTCTTTATCAATTAAATGTAATAAAAGGTACCAACAAATAAACAATCCATATTTTAAAAATTATTATCAATATCAAATAGCAGAATTAAACACTGCAATATCAAGAGGAGAAAATTATTTATTTAATTATTATATAAAAAACAAACCTATTCAGTATCAAAATTATGAATACATGAATTTTTTTGCAACATATTTTAAAGGACACATCCAAGCTTTATCATCAAAGAAAAAAGGACAATCGTTACACAATATAATTAATAAACAAGCTAATTGGGGTACATTAAATGATTTTTTAAAAACAGATGAAAAATTAGCAAATGATAGTATTAAAGAACTAGTTGCTATATTTAATTTGTTAGATTTTTATTATTCTTCCGAATTTAATCCTGATGCCATAGAAGCTTTATTTTCTCAAATAAATAACGATACAAAAATTAATTCAACTAAAACCATCACTCAAAACATTTTAATTCAATTAAAAAAAATGCAAACAGGTTCTCCAGCTCCTATATTTAGGGCAAAAAATAAAGTTGGAGAAATTGTATCAATTAGTAATTACAAGAATAGATGGATTTATTTAAATTTCTTTTCAACTAAAAACGAAAATAGTTTAAGAGAAATGCTTAAAATTAGCGAGTTAAATAAAAAATATACCGGAAAAGTAGTGTTTATTAGCATTTGTGTTGATGATAGTATAAAAAACTATCAAAATTTCATTAAAAAATATCCGAAATTTAATTGGCAAATTTGGTATAATTATGATAAAGAAATTAATCAAACTGCTAAAGATTTATACTCTGTAATTGGAACCGAAGCTTATTATTTAATTAATAACACTGGATATCTTGCTCAATCACCAGCTTCATCACCTAGTAATGGCATAGAATTTAAGTTTAATTTGATATTTAAAATTAAAACAAAAACAACTAAAACAGGAATAAGATAGTGACATTACAAGCAAATATTTTAAATTCTATTCAAATTGTTTATGAAGATAATCATATTATCATAATTAATAAGTTGCCCGGACAAATTGTACAAGGAGATAAAACAGGCGATAAACCTCTTAGTGAGCTGGTTAAAGAATACATTAAAAAAAGAGATAATAAACCAGGAAATGTTTTTTGTGGTGTAATACACAGGTTAGATAGACCCGTAAGTGGTTTAGTGATATTTGCAAAAACTAGCAAAGCCTTAAGTAGATTTAACGAACTGATTAGAGATAAAAAAATAAATAAAAAATATTTAGCAGTAGTTAAAAATAAACCAACTCAATTAAAAGGTATTTTAAAACATTGGTTGGTTAAAAATGAAAAAAACAATTTAAGTAAAGCATATTCAAATCCTGTTACAAATGGATTAGAAAGTGTTTTAGAATATGAATATATATTATCCAGCTCAAACTATCATTTACTAAAAATAAATCTTATTACTGGTCGCCATCATCAAATAAGAAGTCAGCTTTCACAAATTGGTAGTTCAATTAAAGGCGATTTAAAATATGGAGCTGAACGAAGCAATCAAAATGGATTTATTCATTTACATAGTGCTGAACTTGAATTTGAACATCCTATAAAAAAAGAATTGATCAATTTAAAAACTTTTCCTTTATCAAGCGATCCAATTTGGGAATTTTTCAAAAATCAATTAAACTCTTAATCGATTTAGTAAATCTAAACCGATAAAACTACCGAGTATCATTTTATATTTTAAGATTATTTACTCTTTATTGGTTATATTTGAATATTAAAGATAAATATTTTTATGAAAAAACTTCTTTTATTACTTCTTGTTTTTTGTGCATCAAATTCGTTCGCTCAACAAAATAAAAAATCGTATCAATATATTTTTTCTGGTACGCTTTTACCCGAAACAAAAACAGTTATTGAGCAACATTTAAAAAGAAATACTGAAATAACTGAAGCTAAAATTAAATATAAAACCGAAAAAGAAATGGGTGAATTAATCTTTACCGTTGAACAATTACCCAATAATGGTGAAGAATATAAAGCATTTAGTTTAAGTAACGTTAAAGCTATTTTATTACAATACAACTTATCTCCATTAGAAATTAAAGAAATTACAATACAAGAATAAATTATTTTATTTATGAAATTTATTAAATATCTTACTTGCTCATTACTTCTATTTTCATTAACCAAAACTACTGCGCAAACAGACAATTGCTCCGCTGCACCTTTACTTCCTGTAAATGCAAGTTGTGTTTTTACTGGAGGGACTTCAACAGGTGCAACACAAACCATACCTGGCTGTGCAGGAACTGCAGATGATGATGTTTGGTATAGGTTTGTTGCTACTGCAACATCACATTCTATTACAGTTGCAGGTTCAGCTGGTTACGATGCAGTTTTAGAAATTTTTTCAGGTCCTTGCGCTGCATTGGTTTCATTAAATTGTGTAGATGCAACTTTTACTGGTGGTACTGAAAGTACTGTTCTTTCAGGTTTAACCATTGGCGCAAATTATTATGTAAGAGTTTATCATTACTTTTCTGGTAGTGGTTCAGGTAATTTTAATATTTGCGTTTCTAATGCCCCTACTCCACCTTCTAATGATGCTTGTTCTGGAGCAATTCCTTTAACTGTTAATGCTGGTTGTGTTAACACCACGGGTACCTCATACGGTGCAACACAATCTATTGCGGGTTGTGCTGGTACTGCAAACGACGATGTTTGGTTTAGTTTTGTAGCTAATAATTACACACAAACAATTCAAACAACTGGTTCTTCTTCTTTTGATGCTGTATTACAAATTTTTAATGGTTCATGTGGCGCATTAACTTCTTATACTTGTGTTGATAATACTTTTAGCGGCGGTACAGAATCTGTTACAATTGTTGGTTTATCGCCAGGCTCTACTTACTATTTTAGAGTGTTTGATTATTACTCTGGAAATGGTTCAACTTTTAGTGTTTGTGTAAGTGGTAATGCCATTGTTAGTGGTCAACCAAACGATAATCCTTGTTCTGCTATACAATTGCCTGCTGTAAATTCTGATTGTAATTATATGCAATTTAGTAATGTTGGTGCAACATCAACTTCAAGCGGTTTAGCTCCTACCCCTGCAAGTTGTGCTGGCGGAAGCTCACCATTTATGGGAGGTTACTCTGGTTCAACAGCCGATGTTTGGTTTAAAGTAACAGTACCTGCAAGCGGAAATATTTTTATTACACCACAACCAAATATGGGTGCTGGTTTTATTACAGATGGTGCAATGGCAATTTATTCAGGTGCAACATGTAGCAGTTTAACTCAAATAGCCTGTAGCGATGATTACACATCTTACCCAGGTGGTGGTAATGATTTATTACCTTACATTGCTGCAACCGGTTTAACTCCTGGTGCAACTATTTATATTAGATATTGGGGATATGCAACTTCTACGGGTAGTTTTGGAATTTGTGTTCAATCACCAACAAACGATAATTGCAGTACAGCTTTAAATATTTGTGATATTAATGGTTACTCTGGTTCAACAAGCGCAGCTTATACTGCTGATAGACCTTGTAACATGTTTGGAAATAATGAAACGAATGCTGGTGTTGATCAACCAAACGGAACTAATACTGGTGGGCCTTTTGGTCAAGGTGGGCCTTGGGGTTCTGGTTCCCCTGCAATTGATGTAAACATTAATAATAATTCATGGATAAAATTTACAGCTGCTTCAACTACCGCTTCGTTTAAAGTTAATGTAGGAAACTGTTGGGTTGGTTCGTACCCTAGTGGTGGTTTACAAATGCAAATATTTAGTGCAGCAGCAGCGTGTTGTAGTTTTACACCAGTTAGCGATTTTAAAGAAGGCAGTTCTACATTTACAATAAATGCAAACAGTTTAACAGTGGGCAATAGTTATTATTTGATGATAGATGGTTATGCGGGTGATATTTGTAACTATACTATTACTGCATTAACAGGTGTATCATTTGCAAACATTAGTTCACCTACAAATTCTGTTTGCCCAGGTAATTCTGTTTTATTAACAGGCCCTGCAGGAGCTAGTAGTTACACATGGTTACCAAGTGGTGTAAACACAAACACTTTTTTAGCAACACCAGGTAGTTCTATAAATTATACTTTAATAGCAGCTGGTGTTTGTGGTTACAAACAAACATTAACAAAATTTATAACTGTTAATCCACTACCTAGCGTTTTAATAAATGGCGGAAGTCCTTTAAGTACATGTGGTACAGCTACAACTTTACTAACAGGAAGTGGTGCAAGTACTTATACTTGGAATACCGGACCAAATACTACAACTATAAATGTTTCTCCATCATCAACTACAAGTTATACACTTTCAGGCACAAGTTCACAAGGCTGTGTAAACTCAACTGTAACAACTGTAACAGTAAATGCAGTTCCCAACACAAGCATTTCAGCATCATCTAACACAATTTGTTCGGGATCTAATGCTACTTTAACAGCAAGTGGAGCATCTACATACACATGGTCTAATTCTTCAAATTCAAATTCTATTGTAGTAACTCCTGTGTCTGCAACCATTTATACTGTTGTAGGTACAAACTCTGTTGGTTGTATAAAAAGTTTCACAACAAATATAGGAGTTAATAGTTTACCTACAGTTTTAAGCAATTCAACTACAATATGCAACGGAAGCACAGGAACAATTAGCGCAAGCGGAGCATCTAGTTATACTTGGAGTACAGGCTCTAATTCATCAAGCATTACAACTTCACCTTTAACAACAACAAATTATACTGTTACAGGCACAGGTAGTAATGGTTGTAAAAATTCAGCAATTACAACGGTTAGTGTTAATGCAAAACCGGCTGTTACTGTTAATTCATCAACTTTATGTTCAAACAACAATCTAACATTAACTGCAAATGGTGCAAACACTTACAATTGGAGTACTGGCGCAAGTGGGCCAAGTATTATTGTTACACCAACAACAAATACAAGTTATACAGTAAATGGTTTAGCTACAACAGGCTGTACAAATACAGCTGTTAGTAATGTAACAGTTTTTAATATCCCTACATTATCTTCTGTTCCAAGTGTATCACCTAGTAATTGTTCAGCAAGTACTGGCTCAATCACAAATATTGTAGCTTCAGGCTCAAGTCCGTTTACTTATACATGGACTAATTCATCAAGTGCAATTGTTGCAAATACAGCAACATTAGGCAATCAACCAGCCGGAACTTACAACCTTCAAATTAAAGATAATTTAGGTTGTATTTCTAACTTTGGTCCTTATTCTATTATTAATCCTGGAGCGCCTACTGCACCAACTGCAAGTGCAGCAACAAATAGTTTATGTGCAGGAGGATCAATTAATTTATTTGCAAGTTCATCTTCATCTGGTGCAAGTTTTACTTGGAGTGGGCCTAATAGTTTTACTGCAAACATTGCTAATCCAACTATTCCATCAGCTACAAATTTAATGTCTGGAATTTATTCAGTATTTGCTACAGCTGCTGGTTGTAGTGGACCTGCACAAAATGTTACAGTTACGGTTAATAATAATCCAAGCCCTATTGCAAGTTCATCACAATCGGTATATTGTGCTGGTTCAACTTTTAGCTTATTTGCAAGTAGTGCAGCAAGTTATACATGGACAGGGCCAAGCTCATTTAATTCAAATATTCAAAATCCAATAATAAATCCAGTAACTGTATCAAATTCTGGATTATATAATTTAGCAGTAACTAGTGCTCAAGGCTGTACAGGAAATACGAGCATTAATGTTACAATAAATGCAAATCCAAGTTTAGTAGCTTTTGCAACTAACACAGGAGTTTGTACAGGCAACCCAATAAATTTAAATGCTAGTGGAGGAAACAATTATGTGTGGGCTGGACCAAACGGTTTTAATTCTTTCCTACAAAACCCTAGTATTGCAAATAGTAGTACGTTAAATGTAGGAAATTATTCAGTTACAGTCACCAATACATTAACGGGCTGTAGTAGTAACACAATTGTTGCAGTTAATGTTTTAGGCGCACCCCTATTTACCGCGGCGGCATTAAATAGTAGCGTTTGTACAAATGCGTCAATTAACTTATCAGCAAATGGAACTGGAATTTCGACATACTCTTGGACAGGACCATCAAGTTACTCAGCAAGTGGGCCAAATCAAACAATTTCAAATGCAAATTCAAGTAATGCAGGAAATTATAGTATAACTGTTTCAGATGTTAATGGTTGTAATAATACAGGAGTTGTATCTGTTTTTATTTATAGTTTAACCCCAGCAACAGCAAGCGTTTCAAACATTGGTGTAATATGTACTACAAACACTGTTAATTTATCAGTTACAACTGGAGTTAGTTATAACTGGATAGGACCTGCTTCATTTACTTCAAACATACAAAATCCAATCCTATCTAATGTAACAAGTAATATGGCAGGAATTTATACAGTAACAGTTGTAGATAATAATAATTGCCCTAGTACAACAACAACACAAGTTAACATAAATACAACACCAAATTTAATTTCAAGTAATGGAGGAAATACATGTGTAGGTTCAAACGTAGTATTATTTGCAAATTTTGGAAGCGGTGTACAAGTAAACTGGTATGATGAAGCTGCATTAACAAATACATTATTAGTAAATTCAAATACTTTTACTCCTTCTTTTGGTTCGTTTGGTACATACACCTTTTATGCACAAGGAAGCTCAAATGGTTGTACAAGTTCAGTAACTCCTATTGTTGCAAACTATTTTAATATTAATGCGGCTATCTCAAGCTCTACATTAAACGGTGGTGTACCACTATTAGTTAATTTTACTAACACATCAACAGGGTTAACACCTGGCAGTAATGTAGCGTGGACATTTGGAGATGGAAATAGTTCTAATATTAATACACCTAATAACACATATAACAATCCAGGGTCTTATACGGTACAGTTAATAGTTTCTAATGGAATATGTACGGATACAAGTGATGTTATAGTTATTGTGAAGATTACAGATATTGAAATACCTGAAGTATTTACACCAAATGGCGATTTACATAACCCATACTTTACAATTAAAAATTTAGAATATTTTCCAAATGCAGAATTACAAGTATTTAATAGGTGGGGAAATGAAGTTTATAAAATGAAAAATTATAAAAATGATTGGGATGGTGTTCCAAATTCAAAAGGAGCATTAGGGCAATCGAAATTACCAACAGGAACCTATTTTTATATATTGTATCTTAATGATACAGAAGGCAGACAATTTAAAGGATATGTGCAGTTACTTTATTAATTGAAGATTTATTTGTTACCTAATCTTTCTAAAAAGTGATCTTTTTTACGGCGTGATAATTCTATTTTTGAACCATCAACCATTATTGCGTATCCACCATCTTCTTTTAAGTATCTTATTACATGATTCATATTTAATAAATGCTGGTGATGAACTCTAATAAAATCATTAGAAGGTAAAAGTTCTTCATAATGTTTTAATCCAAAACTTACTAAAATTTTTCTTTTATCAATTAAATAAAAGGTTGTATAACTTGCATCAGCTTCACATCTTACAATATCTTTTATCGAAACTATTTCGTAAGCATTGCCCGTTGGTAAGGTAATTTTTTGAAAATTATCATCAGCCTTTTTAAGGTGTTGAATTAAAAAATTAAGATTATCCATATTTGGACCTTCGTTTTTCTTTAATGTAACTTTATCAATTGCACTTTTTAATTCTTCAATATCAATTGGCTTTAACAAATAATCGCATGCACTATACTTTATTGCTTTTATTGCATGTTGATCGCTAGCTGTTGCAAAAATTAATTCAAATTTTTGACCTTGAACTTGTTCTAACAAATCAAAACCAGTTCCATCAGGCATACTTACATCTAAAAAAACCAAATCGGGTTTTAAACTTTTAATTTTCTCAACACCATCTTTAACTCCGGTGGCTTCGCCAACTACTTGTAAATTTGTGTTTAGTTTTTGAATCATTGTAACTAACATGCTACGGCTTTTTGATTCGTCTTCAATAATTAATGTTTTAATGATCATAATTTAACTATTTAATGGTACAAATAAATCTACTTTTGTTCCTGTTGGATTTCCTTTATTATCTTTTAAATCTATAATATTAACGCTTAAAGTTGAATTATTCAATTCATTTAAAATTCGTAATCTATCTTCTGTAATTTTCATACCAAAAGATTTATGTTTTTTACCTGGAATACTGTGTGTTATTGCTCTTGCTTTTTCTCTACCAATTCCATTATCAATAATAGTACAAACTAAAATGTTTTCTTTAACAGTTAATTGTATTGTTAATTTACCTTTATAATTTAAAGGATTTAAACCATGTAAAATTGCATTTTCCACATATGGTTGCATTAATAAAGGAGGCATAATGTCGTAATCTGTGTCAACGTTTTTATCTACAATAATTTCATATTCGAATTTACCTTCAAAACGCATTTGTTCTAGTTCTAAATATAATTTTAAAGCTTCTAAATCTTCTTCAATTGTTACAGTAGGTTTTTCGCTATTGTTTAATATTATTCTTACTAAACGAGCAAATTTATTTAAATATTTTATTGCTTCAGTGCTTTCGTTACTATAAATATAATGTTGAATAGAGTTAAGAGAATTAAAAACAAAATGTGGATTCATTTGAGAACGGAGCGCTTTAAGTTCTACTTTACTCATTTCTACTTTTCTTTCAAAATCGAGTTTCTGAATTTTTTTAATTCGAGCAACCCTTATTTGAAAAATAACAATTACGATAATAGTTAAAAATAAAATACAAATAATAAAAAACCAATACGTTAAATAAAAAGGTTTTTTAATTTCAAATTCAAAAGCTGTTTCATAATCGTTCCATTGCCCTTCGTTATTAGAAGATTTAACCTTAAAAATATATTTACCTGCAGGTAAATTAATATATTTACTATAATCTTCATCGCTTGGCAAACTCCAATTTTTATCTAAACCTTCTAGCTTTTTTATATACTTTACTTTAAGAGGATTGGTTAAACAAATTCCTCGATATTGAAATGTTATGTTATTGTACGAATATGGAAGTTTAACGCCAGACTTTACAATTGTATCTATTGAATTAAGTTGAATTTGTTGAATTAGAGTTGTATTTTGTAAAGTATTTGTTTTAATAGAAAACGGATCGTGTTTAACAACACCACTTACTGTACCAAACCAAACAGCACCATTAGTTTCTTCGTAAATTCCACCTGAATTACATTCAACACCAGTAAATCCTTCTTCTTTGCCATAAGATTTAATTTCTATTTTATTACTATTAAAATATTTATCAAGGTTAAGGGTATTAATTCCTTGATTAGTTCCTATCCATAAATATTTTTTATTTCGTGTAATTTTAAGTGAATAAATTAAATCAGAATTTAACCCATCGGCCTCGGTAATATACTTTAGTTTTTTAGTATTAATATCATAAACAGCCAAACCTGATAATGTGCCAGCAAAAAGTGTATTATAAATAATTTCATTTGAAAAGAAATTTTCTTCAGACGTATTCATTTCTTTATTAATGTTTTTTATACTATCATTTAAAATTGTAAACATTCCATATCCATATGTACCAATCCATAATTTACCACTGTTATCTTCGGCAAAACCATAGGCATTAAAACCATCTTTAGTACTATATTTATATAGATGTGATTGTATTGTATTTTTAGAAAATATTAATTTTAAAATACCATTGTAACATCCAACATAAATAGAAGCATCTTTAGCTTTATATGAAAAATCAAAAGGGCCTTTAACCCCTAAATCTATATTTATTTTTTTAAATTTATTATTTTCATATAACATCAACCCATTATCAAATCCAAATAAAAGTTTACTAGAGTCTATTTTAACTACAGATCGGCAAACATTACTTACTAAACCATCACTTAAACCGTATCGTTTAAAATAAGAATTAGAATAACTATAAATCCCATTATTTTCGGTACAAAACCACAATGAATTTTGTTTGTCTTTTGTAATACCATACACAAAAGCATTACCTGGCCCACTGTATTTATCAAATGACACAAAAGAATTATCGCGGTATTTAAAAATACCGGTATGTGTACCAATCCAAATATTGTTTTCTTTTCCTTTAATTAAACATCTTATGTAATTAGAGTTGTTATCGTTATATATATCTGTGAAATAAAATTGATTGTCTTTTAAATAAATTAAACCTGTGTTTGAACCTATCCATAATTTTTCATCATCATATAATAAAGTTTTAATGTTTTCATCTATTAATCCATTTTCTATTTTATAAGTTACTGGGTTTTGAAAATTAGAGTTTAAAACTGTTAAACCTTTTGTTGTACCTATTACAATGTTGTTTTTGATATTTGAAATACAATTAATATGATTTGAAGCCAATCCATTTAAAATTGTATAATTCTTAATAATGTTTTCTCTTATTACAAACAAACCATTATCTGTACCAATATAAATTTCATTATTTATATGCTTATAAATGCAATTAATTTTGCGTTTACCAATTTGAACAATATGAATTATTTTGTTTTTTTCGAGTTTATATAAACCTTTATTTGTTCCAACATACAACAAATTATTGTTAGCATTTTTAATTGCTGTTACAGCTAACCCATTTAAATTAATTGATTGTTTTTTTGTAAGAGGGCAACTGTTTTTAAAAACATTTATTCCTTTATTTGTTGCTATGTATAAATAATTACTATCATCTTCGCAAATTGCATTTACATAATTATCAGTAAGTCCATCTTTTTTTGTGAAATTTTTAAATGTTTTTCCGTCAAACCTACTTAATCCGCCATAACCTCCACTCCATAAATAGCCATAATGATCTTGAAACAAGCAAAAAACTTGTACAAATGGCAAACCACTTTCGGCAGAATAATTTTTAAAAAAATATTGCTGTGTTTTTACATAATTTGTAAAAGCAAATAAAATTAATAAGAATAAAAATTTTATTTTTTTCATTAACTAGTACTAATTTAGCATTAATACTTTTAAAAATAAGTTTTTTAAAACAAGTGGTTAAATATTTTTAATAATTGGTTATAATATTTATTATAGTAATAATATAAACGAATTGTATATAAACAAAAAAAGCGCAAAATTATTTGCGCTTTTTTTATTAATTAAAACAAATTATTAATCTGTGATTAATTTTATTCCATCTGCTTTTACAACAATTAATTCGCTAAAAGATTTTCCTTTAACTGTTAATTTTCTATCAAATCTAACGTTAATAAAATAATCAACGTCTGGGTATTTTTTAGTTAACTCGTAATAAGCTAAATTCATTCCATAATCTTTAGGGGCTACATTTTTCTTAAACAATGCTAATGCTCCAAAAATTGGATTACGTTGTAGGTATGTTGTTCCAGGCCCAAACACGTTGTTAAACAAAACGTTTTCATATAACGAACCAGTAATTGCTTCGTTAGCGCCTGGTGAAAAATACATTACCTCGTTTGCATCTCTTGAAGTTAATAAACCTTGCTTTTCATTTTTAGTAAATGCTTTATCAGGAACTCCGTTTTTACCAGTTATTGTAACTGAATTTTCTAAATTACCAACTAATGTAAACTCATTTCTTTTTAATGGTTTAAACCTAATAGGCATATGTTTGATGTCTTTTCTGTCCACTGTTACTCCACAAGAAGAAACAAACAGTGTTAATGCGGCAGAAGCGACGATTAATTTAAATACTTTCATTTTTTAAAATCGTTTTTATTAATTAATAATTCTTATTTCTCAGTATTTAAAGTAATACCTTTAGCAGTTACTTTAACTTTAGTGTTGTATTTAGTAAAGAATAATAACCATTTACGAGTAAATTCTTTTTCAACACGAATGTTTGTTAAGTAATCAAAAGTTGGATTAGCTTCTAACATACGGTAAACAGCAATTTGAGATGCTTTATCTAAACCATAACCAGAAACAATACCTTGACGTAATTTTCTTTTTTCTTCGCCAGTAGTTTTCGCAGTACGAATGTAACCACCTAAAGTTTTAAATTCTTTAACTTCAACTTCAGCTGTAACATCTTTTGATAATTTGTAATCAGCGCGTGTTACAGTCATCCCAGGAAATTGAACTGTGTTTTTTGAATTTGTTAAGATTTTGTTAGTACATGAGGTTGTAGCAATCATAATTGCTGCAACTGCTAGGGTAATCAATTTTTTCATAATTTTTGTTTATTTTTATTAATTTTTGTCAAATATAAAAGTATTTTTTGTTGTAGCAAATCAATATTTATATGGATTGTTTAAATACTACTTAAATACTATCCAATATTTTTTATAACAATTTGATTATCAGAAACTAAAAACTTTACACAAGGTTTGTTATGTGATTAAAATCAACTAAAAATTTATAATGAAATATGTTTATTTATTATCTCAATAACATCTTTTTCTATTTGTTGCGTGTTTTCTTCAATTACTTTGCCCTTTGCAACAATTTCGTTTACAAATGATTTATCATTTAAGCCACTTGAGTTAATTCTTACATTCATAAATGCACCAATTACAGCTGTTCTTGCACATAAAGCCCCTACTCCAGCATCAGTTATACTATTAGGGTTTCCTATTAGAACCATTTCTTTAGCAATTAAAATACTTTCGTAGCTTAATTCCATTACTTTAAACGGCACTTCTATTGCGTATTTTGTGGCAGATTGAATTGCTTCATTTCTTAATTTTTTCTCTTCATCTGTTGATTTTGGTAAGGCAAAAGCTTCCATTATTTTATTAAACGAATTTGTGTCTTCATCAACTAATTTTAATAATTGGTCTTTAATTTGCTGACCTTTAACTGCCCAAACACTAAACTCTTCCCATCTTTCATCCCAACCTTTTTTATGTGAACTTAAATTAGCTACCATTGTTGCTAAACTTACACCTAAACTAGCCACATAAGCACTTATACTACCGCCACCAGGGGCAGGGCTTTCGCTTGCAGTTTCATTTGCAAACTGGCGTAAATTTAAATTAATTAATGGTGTGTTTTCTTTTGTGTTAAGTAAATACTCTATAATTCTTTCGTTAGGGTTAAA
Source organism: Bacteroidota bacterium (assembly GCA_020162035.1). Lineage (GTDB taxonomy): Bacteria > Bacteroidota > Bacteroidia > B-17B0 > Aurantibacillaceae > Aurantibacillus. Next base: position 112,043 of record JAIUNM010000004.1, read on the forward strand.
TGGAGTTAACTCATCTAAACCTAAAGACTTTACAGCAATTTTTATTAATTCCTCTTCACTTACACCAATACTTCGCTGTTGTTTTTGTAAAAAATATTTTCCAGCATCTAACAAACTTTTTAATGGAATTAAACCTACTAACTCGCTTCCTGTTACCCTAATTCCTCTAGAATCTGCGCTTTTACAAACTTCATCAAAAGCAATATGAACAGGTGTTACATTAATATTTGTTAAGTTCATTGATATTTGGCAAACACCATACTCTTGTATATACCATCCAATTGCTTTAACGCTTTTTAATTTTCCTGGAATTGATTTAGGTGTACCATCTGAATTTAAAATTATTTTACCTGTTAAGGTATTTCCTTCGCGCATAACGCGCCCTGCCTCACGCACATCAAAAGCAACAGAGTTTGCGCGACGTGTACTGGTTGTGTTTAAATTAATGTTATAAGCTACTAAAAAATCTCGAGCACCAATTACTGTTGCACCACGTTTAGCATCCATTTCATCTGGCCCAAAATCAGGTTTCCATTGTGGTTCTTTAATTTTCTTAAAAAAACCTTCATATTCACCATTTCTAATTATAGATAAATTTGAACGAGATTTATTTACTTGTGCTGCTTCATATAAATAAACAGGAAGGTTTAATTCATTACCTACTTTATTAGCAAGTTTTATAGCATATTCTGCTGTTTCTTCCATACTAATATTTGAAATAGGAATAAAAGGGCAAACATCAGTTGCGCCCATGCGTGGATGTTCACCTTTATGTTTACTCATATCAATTAACTCACCTGCTTTTTTTATAGCTAAAAAAGCAGCTTCAACAACAGCATTTGGTGTACCAACAAAAGTAACTACTGTTCGGTTTGTGGCTTTACCTGGGTCAACATTTAAAAGTTTTACACCTTCTACACTTTCAATTTCGTTAGTTATTTGTTTTATAATATTTAAATCATTGCCTTCGCTAAAATTAGGCACACATTCTATTAATTGTTGCATAAATTGTTTTATTTAGATAACACAAATTTAAACTTAATTTAAAAACCAAAATATTTATTATTAAATTTGATTTATGCCTAAATTAATTTTAGTTTTTTGTTTTATAATATTATGCGAAAATGTAAAAACACAAAACGATACGGTTAATAAAAAGGTTACAAATGTTTTTATTTCGGCGGGTTTACATGCTGGCTTTTTTAGTTTAACAGGCATAGCTGCTCCTCCAGCACAAATTCAAGTAGATGTTAATGTTATAAATAATTTTTTTATGGGTGCGGGTTATTCTTATGATAAATATAGCGCAAGTAATTTCTTTTTATTATACAGACCAAATGAATCAACTCGTCATAATATAAGAATGAGAATATATAGTTATTTTGGAAATTATAAAAAACCAATAATGGCTTATTCTGGCTGCTCTATGGGTTTATCAATATGGAATTATAACAATAGTAATTTATACTCAATAAATTATTCTATTTTAACCACAAAAAATTATTTACTTCCTTCGTTTCAAATTTTTTTTGGATTAAAAAGCACCATTTACAAAAACATATTTAATATTTCAGAAATTAGTTTTGGTTCTCCCTACTTTATGCAAACCTCTTTTGGATATAAATTTTAAAAAACAAACTGGGTTTTTAAAAAACATAATCAATGTTAATCTATAGAAAAACTTAACAAATTTTAACGAGATAATAATTCTATAAATTGGCTTCCTATCTATCTTTACCTGCTATTCTATATCAAAAAAATTATGGTAGATATTAACGAAATTAATGCTAGAATTCAAAAAGAAAGTGCTTTTATTGATTTACTAACTTTAGAAATGGATAAGGTAATTGTTGGCCAAAAACAAATGGTTGAACGATTACTTATTGGGCTTTTAAGCAATGGACACATTTTATTAGAAGGTGTACCGGGGTTAGCAAAAACACTTGCAATAAACACATTAGCAAAATGTATTGATGCACAATTTAGTAGAGTTCAATTTACTCCTGATTTATTACCAGCCGACGTTATAGGTACTCAAATATACAATCAAAAACAAGAAGCTTTTTCAATTAGAAAAGGGCCTATTTTTGCAAACTTTGTATTAGCCGACGAAATTAATCGCGCTCCTGCAAAAGTACAATCTGCTTTACTTGAAGCTATGCAAGAAAAACAAGTAACAATAGGCGAAGAAACTTTTAAATTACCAAATCCGTTTTTAGTTTTAGCAACACAAAACCCAGTTGAACAAGAGGGAACTTATCCTTTACCCGAAGCACAAATGGATCGCTTTATGTTAAAGGTAGTAATTGGTTATCCAACAAAAGAAGATGAAAGAAAAATTATTCAATCTAATCTTGCCTCTGCCGGAATGCCAAAACCAAATTCAATTTTAAAACCAGATGATATTATAAAAGCACGTAGTGTAGTTAAAGATGTTTACATGGATGAAAAAATTGAAAAATACATTGTAGATATTGTTTTTGCAACACGTTTTCCTAAAGAATATAAATTAGATAAATTTTCTGGTTTAATTTCTTATGGTGGTTCGCCACGTGCAAGTATAAATTTAGCATTAGCTTCAAAAGCATATGCATTTATAAAACGAAGAGGTTATGTAATTCCAGAAGATGTTCGCGCAGTTTGTTTAGATGTTATGCGCCATAGAGTTGGATTAACCTACGAGGCAGAAGCAGAAAACATAACATCAGAACAAATTATTACAGAAATTTTAAACACAGTAGAAGTTCCTTAATTTTTAAAACCAGATTAATTAAAATCGTTTAAGTTTATTAAAATGGATACTGTAGAACTTCTTAAAAAAGTTAGAAAAATAGAAATTAAAACCCGTGGTTTAAGTAGTCAAATTTTTTCTGGCGAATACCATAGTGCTTTTAAAGGGCGTGGTATGGCTTTTTCTGAAGTTAGAGAATATACACCAGGAGATGATGTAAGAACTATTGATTGGAATGTTACTGCAAGATTTAACACACCTTTTGTAAAAGTTTTTGAAGAAGAAAGAGAATTAAGCGTTGTATTACTAGTTGATGTTAGCGCAAGCGGTTTGTTTGGAACAAATAAACAATTAAAAAAAGATTTAATTACCGAACTGTGCGCTGTTATTGCTTTTTCAGCATCAACCAACAACGATAAAATTGGTATAATTTTCTTTTCAGATAAAATAGAAAAATTTATTCCACCAAAAAAAGGAAAATCACATGTGCTTAGAATTATTAGAGAATTAATTGAGTTTAAACCAAAAAGCACTAAAACTGATATTGAAGTTCCATTAAAATACCTTACAAATGTTATTAAAAAACGAAGTATTGTTTTTTTATTAAGTGATTTTTACTCTAAAGTAAATTATAAAGATGCTTTAAAAATTGCTAATAAAAAACATGATGTTGTTACGTTAAGAGTAATTGATAAAACAGAACAACATATCCCAGAAATTGGTTTAATTAAGTTAAAAGATAATGAAACAGGAGAGATTTTGTGGGTTGATAGCAGTAGTAAAAATTTTCAAAAAGAATTTAAAGTAACTCAATTAAAATTTGACGCAGAATTAAAAGATATTTTTAGTAGAAGTGGCGTTGATACTACAAACATTTATACAGGAGAAAGTTATATTAAACCTTTAATGAATTTATTTAAAAAGCGTTAATGAAAAGAATATTCAAATACATAGTTATTTTATATTTTATTGTTTTAAAAATAAATGCACAAAGTGTAACAGTTAATGCTGTTTTAGATTCAACAAAAATTAGAATTGGCGAACAAGTAAAACTACACCTATATGTAATGTATGATGCAAACATTACACCAAAATTAAATATTGAATGGCCACAAATTGGCGATACTATAACCGAAAACATTGATGTAGTAAGTGTTAGTGCAATAGATACAACAATACCAGATAAAACAAATCCTGGTAGAATTCAAATGCATCAACAATTTATTATTAGTCCTTTTGATAGCGGTTACCAAGTTATACCAGCATTTAAGTTTAAAGTAAATAATGATACAACAAATTTGCACTTAACCCCTACTCTTATGTTAGAAGTACATACGGTACCAACCGACAGTAGTTTAACTAAAACAAAAGACATAAAACCTTTATTTACTGAAGAGTTTAATTGGATTTGGTATAAAAATCATATAATTGCTGGAAGCCTTATTTTAATTGCCATTTGTACTTTAATATTAATTTACAGATACATCCGAAAAAATAAAAAACCAATTGTTGTAATAGAAGAAGGTCCAAAAATACCTGCACATATTAAAGCATTAGAAGCTTTAGAAAAAATAAAATCAGAAAAAATATGGACAGAAGGCAAATCTAAAGAGTACTACTCGCAAATTGCAGACACCATAAGATTATATTTGGAAGATAGATACGAAGTACCTGCACTTGAAAGTACAACTGATGAAATAATGTTTGCAATGAAAAGTCAAGTAATTGACAATTTAAGTAAAGAAAAATTACAACAAATTTTACAATTTTCTGACTTAGTAAAGTTTGCAAAAATGACACCCGTTGAACAACAAAACGAACAAATTCTTTTAAATGCTTTTGAATTTGTAAATGGAACTAAACGAGAAATTATTACCGAAAAACAAAATACAAACACTTAATGTTAAGCTACTTTAAAGATATTCAATTTGCAGAAAAACATTGGTTTTGGCTTTTGTTAATAATACCAATTATGTTGTTGTGGTATTTATTAAAACTTAAAAAACAACAAGGCGAATTTAATTTTTCATCATTTCAATTAATAAAATCAATCTCATCAACCAAAAAAGCAAAATTAAGACACATACTGTTTTTATTAAGATTATTTTCAATTACACTTATTATATTAGCAATTGCAAGACCACAAAGTAGATCTAGTTGGAAAGACAATAAAAAAGAAGGAATTGATATTGTTTTAACAATGGATGTTTCGTTATCAATGCTTGCAAAAGATTTTAAACCCAATAGGTTTGAAGTTGCAAAAGATGTTATGTTAGATTTTATTGATTCTCGCCCAAACGACAGAATAGGTATGGTTTTGTTTGGAGGAGAAGCATTTACACAATGTCCATTAACAACAGACCATAAAGTACTAAAAAACATGTTTCCTCAAATTAAAGCAGGTTCGTTAGATAATGGAACTGCAATTGGGCTTGGTTTAGCAACTGCAGTTAGTAGAATTAAAGATAGTAAAGCAAAAAGTAAAGTTATAGTTTTAATTAGCGATGGAAAAAGTAATGCAGGAGAAGTATCGCCTCTTACTGCCGGCGAATTAGCTAAAACTTATGGTTTAAGGGTGTATTGCATTGGTATTGGCTCAAAAGGTAAAGCATTACAACCTGTTGGAATGTATGCTCCAGGCGAATACGAATACGATTATGTAGATGTTGATATTGATGAAGATGTAATGAAAGAAATTAGCAATCAAACAGGTGGTAAATATTTTAGAGCAACAGATAAGGTTAGTTTACAAGAAACCTATGGTGAAATTGATAAAATGGAAAAAACCATTATTAGCGAAAAAAGTTTTACAAACAAATCAGAACATTTTTTACCACTAGTAATTGCTGCAGCAATTTTACTTTTTGTAGAATTTATATTAAAATTTACACTATTTAAAAATGTACCTTAATGTATAAATTTCAAAACATATTGTTTTTTTATGGATTAATTGCATTACCAATTTTTCTTTCTTTATTTTTTATTTATAAACTAAATAAAAAGAAAAAATTAAAATTATTAGGTGACTTAACTTTAATAAATTATTTAACACCATATATTAGTAAACGAAAACAAACTATTAAAGTAATTTTATTTTGTTTGGCTTTTGCATCTTTAATAATTGCAATGTGTAATTTACAAACAGGCAGCAAACTTACCGAAGTTAAAAGAGAAGGCGCAGATATAATTGTTTGTTTAGATGTGAGTAATAGTATGTTGGCGCAAGACTTAAGCCCAAACAGATTAACACGTGCTAAATATGCATTAGAAAAAATGATTGATAATTTACAAGGCGATAGATTAGGATTGGTTGTTTTTGCAGGCGAAGCTTATGTGCAATTACCTATTACAACAGATTATTCTGCAGCTAAATTATTTTTACAATCAATTAATCCAGGTATAGTACCCGTTCAAGGAACAAATTTAGCTGCAGCAATTGAAAAAGCATCTGAATCATTTTCGAGCGACGAAGGTAAAAATAGAGCTATTATAATTATTTCTGATGGTGAGGATCATGAACCAGAAGCTATAGAAAAAGCAAAAGAAGCTTATGATAAAGGGATAATGATAAATACTATTGGGGTTGGAAGCTTAAACGGTGTTCCTATTCCTTTGGTAGAAGATGGTGTAATTAAAGGTTATAGAAAAGATAAAAGTGGGCAAACTGTTGTAACAAAATTAAACCCAGCAGCATTAAAAGAAATTGCTGCCGCTGCAAATGGGGTTTATGTTCAAGCGAGCCAAGCAGATATAGGATTAAGTGCGGTATTTGATAAAATATCTCAATTAGAAAAAAGTCAAATAGAAAACAAAATGTACACAGATTATGAAGATCAATTTCAATGGTTTTTAGCTTTAAGTTTATTATTATTTTTAATTGAATTTTTAATATCAGAAAGGGTAAGTGAATGGCTTAAAAAATTAAATTTATTTGGGCAAAAAAACATTACAACAATTCTATTAATCGCAATTTCATTTATTTCTAATGCTCAAAACGACTCTAAATTAATTTATGAAGGCAATAAACATTATTACGATAGTAGTTATACTGTAGCAGAATTAAGGTATAAAGAATCGTTGAAAGAAAATCCAATGAATGCAAAAGCAAAATACAATTTAGGAAACACACAGTATAAAATTGCAAATGCACTTAAAAAGTCTAAACCAGACCCATCATTAAAATCAAAAATTACGCCAGATTCTATGGCAAACATGTTATTAGATGAAGCTGCAAACAATTACGCTCAAGTTGCAAATGCTATTTCTAATAAAGACACTTTACATCAGATATGGCACAACATTGGTAATTGTTATTTACAACAAAAAAAATACGAAGAAGCAATTAATGCTTATAAAAAATCTTTAAAATTAAACCCTAAAGATGAAGAAACGAGATATAATTTAGCTTACGCTTTAAAAAACAGACCTCCTAAACAAAAAAATGGTGGCGGTGGACAAAATAACCAACAACAAAATAAAAAAGAAGAGGATAAAGAAAATAAAGATCAAAAACAAAATAATGCTCAGCCTCAACAAGGGCAAATGAATAAAGAACAAGCTGAACAATTATTAAAAGCTTTAATGCATAAAGAACAAAAATTACAAAATAAGAGAAAACAAAAACAAGAAGATGCTTTAAAAGCAAAACCTGAAAAAGATTGGTAAATTAATAAAAATGAAAAAAATTATACTTTATATTTTATTTATTTTCGGCTTTTACAGTTTAAAATCTCAAATTGTAGAAGCACAAGTTAGCTCAAAACAAGTGCAAGTTGGTACACCTTTTGAATATGTTATAATAATTAAAACAAATGCAAATAGTTATACGCCACCAAACTTTAAAGATTTTGATGTTGTTGGAGGGCCAAACCAAAGCCAAAGCACACAATATGTTAATGGAGTTGTTTCTTCACAATTAACCTTATCTTGGTACTTAGCTGCTAAAAAAGAAGGTAAATTAATTATACCATCAGCAATTGTAACAGTTGGAAATCAAAAACTAGAAACTGAAGCTATTACCATTGAATGTTTAAAAGGTGCAACATCAACAACCAACAATAAAACAGATGGCAATACTTCAAAAGCAGATGGTGCTGATGTATTTATTAAAACAACTATAAGTAAAGCTAAATGTATAGTTGGAGAGCAAGTAACAATTAGTCAAAAAATATATTCTCGTCATCAAATTGTAGGTTTTCAAAAATTTGAACCACCAAGTTATAATGGATTTTTTGTTCAAAATCAAGAAATTAATAATCAAGGCCAAGTAATGCAAGAAAATTTAGATGGTGTAAGATATTTCACATATGATCTTTTAAAAACTGTTTGCACTGCAAATAAGGCAGGAAAATTAAATATTGATATAACTGAAGTTGATGTTGTGGTAAGAAAACAAACTAATGCAAAGCCTAAAAATATTTGGGAACAATTTTTTGGCGGTGGCGGTTATGAAGATGTACCTGTTAAAACAAAAAGTAAACCAGTTAATATTGAAGTAATTGATTTACCAAACGAAGGAAAACCAGCCTCGTATAATGGAGCAGTTGGTAATTTTAATTTTAAAGTAGAAGCAAGCAGAACAGAAGTTAAAGCTAATGATGCTTTTAACTTAAAACTTATTGTTTCTGGTAATGGAAATTTGAAATTAGTTGATATTCCTAAACCTCAACTCCCAGAAAGTTTTGAAAGTTACGACCCAAAAATAACTGAAAATGGCAATACAAAAACTTTTGATTATTTAATAATTCCAAGGGATGAAGGAACTTATAGTTTAAACAATATAGAGTTTAGTTATTTTAGTTTAGAAACAAAAAAATATAATACCATAAAAGCAAATCCAATTAATATTGTTGTATTACCTGCAGATGCTAATTCTTTAAATGCTACAGTTTATAATCCTGTTAATCAAGTTAAAGAAACTCAAAACGACATTAGATACATTAAAAAAGGAAAAATTACTTTAGCGAAAGAAAATAATGAGTTTTTTAATTCATTTGCTCATATTAGTATAATTTTAATTTGTTTAATAATATTCATAACATCTATTGTAATTAGAAAAACGTACATTAAAAACAATAGCAATTTAGCATTAGTAAAAGAGCGTAAAGCTGTAAAACTTGCAAAAAAACAATTAATAAGCGCAGAAAAGAAAATGACTCAGAATAATAAAGATGAGTTTTATACCGAAATTTTATTTGCTTTAAATAATTATTTAAATAATAAATTAGGTATAAGTGCTGTAGATAATACAAGAGATAATATTCAACAAATTTTAATAACTAAAAAAGTAAATGAAAATAGTATATCTAGTTTAATTAAAATTTTAGAGGCTTGTGAGTATGTAAAATTTGCACCTGGTGCGGTAAGTGGCAATTTACCTGAGGTTTACCAAAATGCTATTAATATAATTACAAGTATAGAAGAACAAATTAATAAAAAAGCATAATGAAAATAAAACTAACCATATTATTTATTTGTTTGCTTAATTTAATTAATGCTAACCCTATTGTAATTGAAGCGGAAAAAGCATATGATAATAAAAATTACAAATTAGCAATTGAAAAATATGAGCAATTAATTAACGAAGGGTTTAAATCATCTGAATTGTATTATAATACAGGCAATTCATATTTTAGAAATAAAAATTTAGGAAAAGCAATTTATTATTATGAATTAGCAAGAAAAATAAACCCTAACGATGAAGATATTCGTATTAATTTAGGTATTGCAAATTCACAAACAATTGATAAAATTGAAACTAAAGAAAATTTTTTTATAAATGCAGTAAAAACAAATGTTTTGCAAAGTATTTCTACAACTTCGTGGGCTTGGTTAACTATATTATTTATAGCTCTGTCTTTACTTGTTTACTTTTTATTTTATAACTTTAACAGTACTGCTTTTAAACGCATTTCATTTATAATTGCTTCTTTCTTTTTAATATCATTTTTTATAACTTACTTTTTAGGATATGCTGCTTTAAATTCTAAAATTGAAAATAAATTTGCAATTATTTTATCAGCACAAGTTAATGTAACTAACGAACCTAACACTGTTGCAACAAATAAATTCACATTACACGAAGGAACCAAGGTTAAAGTAGTAGAAAGTAATGGAGATTGGGTTTTAATTAAATTAGAAAACGGAAATGAAGGTTGGTTAAAATTAAAAGATGTTGGAATAATTTAATTTTTAAATATTCTTTTAATAGTATTAAAAATAATTTTAATATCTGTAAATAAACCGGCCTCTAAAATGTATTTTTCGTTTAATTTTAATTTTGCCGGCATAACTTCATTAATATAGGTTTTTTCAGGGTCTTTTGATTTGGCTAATAATTCATTTTCTTCAAAATACTCTAAACTGGCATAATCAGTTAATCCAGGTTTTACTAATAATATTTTTTTTTGTGATTCATTATACAAATCAACATACTTTCTTACTTCTGGTCTAGGGCCAACCAAACTCATTGATCCTAAAAATACATTAAGTAATTGAGGCAATTCATCTAATTTATATTTTCTTAAACTATATCCAACTTTTGTTATTCTAGGGTCCCTTCCGCCAACTGTTAGTAATCCTTTTTTATCAGAATTTAAATACATAGTTCTAAATTTAAATAATTTAAAATCTTTATCATTTTTACCAACACGAGATTGAAGGAAAAATGCTCCACCTCTTGATTCGAAAATGATTAAAAAGTAAATAATAACAAATACAGGTAAAAGCAAAACTAATCCTATAAACGAACAAACTATATCAAAAACTCTTTTTAACATACTGTATTAACCGCGTGTAAAACAGCATTTACAATGGTATTAATTTGTATTTCAGTTAAATTGTAAAACACAGGCAATGTAATTTCTCTACTAAAATTATTATATGTTGTAGGATAATTAGAAATTTTATATCCTAAATTTTTATAAAAACTCATACAAGGCACAGGAATAAAATGTACATTAACACTAACATCTTTATCAAAAATCAATTGCATTATTTTATCTCTTTGTTCTTCGGTTATATTTTTAATTCTAAGTGGATATAAATGGTAACAACTTTCTTTTGTTTCATTATTTAAAATTGGCAATTCAAATCTTTCATCATTACCAAGAAGTTTATTGTAAGAGTTAACAATATGTTTTCGTTTAACTAAAGTGTCATTATCATATCTTTCTAATTCAATTAAACCAATTGCAGCACACAAATCTGTCATATTACATTTATAACCAGCTTCAATTATATCATATTTCCAATTTCCTTTTTGTGTTTTAGCAAGTGCATCTTTGTTTTGACCATGCAATGTTTTAATACATAAATAGTTGTAAATTTCTTCATTATTAAATGGCTCGGGTAAATTTAATGCAATTGCTCCCCCTTCTGCTGTTGTTAAATTTTTAACTGCATGAAAAGAAAAAACACTTACATCAGTTAAAGTACCAGCTTTTTTATTTTTATAGGTTGCACCAAATGAATGGGCAGAATCGCTTAACACTAAAATTCGATTAAGTGTTTTTTGAACATTGGTTACTGCGTTAAATTTGGATTTATATTTTTCAACTAAAGTATTAATTTCGTTGTAATCGCAAGGCATTCCTGCAAAATCTACAGGCATTATTACTTTTGTTTTGTTAGTAATTGCGCGCTCTATTGCGTTAACGTTAATATTAAAATCAAATGAGTTAACATCAACAAATACTGGCGTTGCACCACAATGAATTATAACATTAGCAGTTGCGCTATATGTGTAAGCTGGTAAAATTACTTCATCGCCTTCGGTTACGCCAAACCATCGTAAAATTATTTCTAAACCAGCAGTTGCTGAGTTTAAACATAACGTAGCTTTGTTGCCACAATATTCTGTAATTTTTTTTTCAAATAATTTAGTTCGCGGCCCTGTAGTTATCCATCCACTTTTTAAAGCTGCAACAACTTCATTACAAATTTTATCGTCAATTCTTGGGGGTGAAAAAGGTATCATAATATATTTACTTGTGTGGCACCAAAACCATATTCTTTATGCGAAGCATCGTGAAAAGTTATGCCTTTTATATGTTTTAATCTGTTTGTAATTTCTGCTTTTAATCGGCCATTTCCTATGCCATGTATAAATATTATTTTTTTAGTATTATTTTCAAATGCATTATCCATTGTTTTATCAAATTTTTCAATTTGTATGTTTAACATTTCAAAATTACTTAATCCATTAATATTTTCAACTAATTCTTCAATATGTAAATCAACTTCAATTTCTAACGACTTTAAATACTCTTTATTAGATTTAGATACTTTACTTTTAGTTTTAAATTCTTTAATTGCTTCGAGTTTAGCAATTTCAATTAAACTAAGTTCTTGTACAATTTCTTCTTTAAACATAAAGTCTTCTTTTAATAAAAAAGCATAAACAAAATGTTTAAATTCATCGTGCTTTACTTTGTTAGATTTTGCTAAAATTTTTGGTGAAACATTTAACACAACTGAAACTGGAAGCTGAGCTTTATAATGTGAATTTTTATAAAACAAACATTCTATTTTATGAAAATTAAATTCTTCAAAATATTTTAGCTTTACATTTTTAAGTGCAATTTTTTGATATGCGCCAACCTCACCGTGTTTTAATGTTTGGAAATAAGCATCATCTTTAATTGAATAAGTAAATACAACATTAAACGACGATGCATTAAACAAATATATTTTATAATCGCTTATTAATGATTGTAAATCATGGTCAGGCTCAATAATAAAATAAATTGCATCGTTTAATTGTGCTTCGGTATTAAGTTCAATGTTTTCAGCGTCTTTGTTTAATATTAATTCTGTATGTATAGGAACCAATTGTTTTATAAGAAAAGGTATCTCAAATCCATCTTGCATTTCAACATAAACTGACGATTGATCTTTAATTCGAGAAACTACACCCTCCCCTACTTCATTTAACAACCTAACTTTATCTCCAATTCTTAACTTCATTAAAACTGTTTTAAAAATGCCCCTTGTGTTTTTGTAGAATATAAACTTATGTCAAATTTACGACATAATTTTTCAATTTGTAAACTGTTATAAAAGTTTACACTACCATCTATAATAACCTGTTTAATGTTTTTAAATTTATTCAAATTTTGTTCATTTAGCATAAAATTATTTTGTAGAATTAAAATTGTGATTTTATTATAATCTACAATAGGAATTTTATTTTTTTGAGATAAAACAACTATTTGATCTTTATTTGTTTTAACATAATTAAATGGTTTTATAGTTGTTTTTGAATAATTAAAAGTAGTTAAATGTGGCTTTATATGATAATTAAATTTATTTGTATCTATTTGATTGTAACTAACATTATTACCTACTTTAACTAATAAAGTAGATTGATTAGGAATTTGGTACACCGTAATTAAATTTAAACTTTTAGAAAAGTGAACTGAAAATAAATTAATTAATTGCCATGAGATTATTAAAAAACTTAAACACACCACTGTAATAAATTTTTTATTTTTAATTAATTCATTTAATAGTATTAAGCAAATTGTTAAAAATAACATATCATAAAGTTTAAAGTCAATTAAATCTAATATACTATTTCTATCAAACAAGTTAATAAAATAGATTATGCCATTAAGTAAAAACGTAATTAAAACTGCAGATATTTTAATGTTTAATAAATAAATTACACATAAAATGAGTAAAATAGAAGTTAAGGGTATAATAACAATATTGCAAACTATAAACCATAAAGGAAATTGATGGAAAAAATATAAAGTTATAGGTACAGTTGTTAGTGTTGCAGAAATTGAACTGTAAACATTATTAATTAAATTTTTAAACAGATAATTTTTAGGCAAATAAATTGATTGTAGTTTTGGTTGTAAATAAATTAAACCAAACATTGCCCAATAACTTAATTGAAAACCAACATCAAAAAAATAAAATGGATTAAATGACAATAATATAAATGCCGAAAAACATAAAATGTTTAATTGATTAATACTTCTATTTCTAAAATACAAATTACCAATACCAATTAAATTTAACATTAAAACCGCTCTTAATACGGGTGCGCTAAAACCTGTTAATAAGGCAAAAAGCCATAATATTATTATACTTGTAATTAATCTAATTAATTTAAGTTTTTTATTTACATCTAAAACATTAAAAAAATAAATAACTATTAAATAAATTATACCTGTATGTAAACCACTTACAGAAAGCACATGTAAAGTACCTGTATTAGAAAACTGTGAAATTGTTTCTTTATCTATTTCGTCATCGTATCCTGTAATTAAAGCTGAACATATTGCTGCATGCTCCTTTTTTAAACCATTTTCAAATCTATTTATAATTTCTAGTTTACATTTTAATGAAAAATCAATAATATTAAATTTTGAATCAGATATTAGTTTTGAGATACAAGAACTATCAATAAAAAACTGGGTATAAATGTTTTTTCTTTGAAGAAATAATTGATAGTTAAATTCGTTAGGATTTAAAGGCTTTTGAATGATTGTTGGTTTTGCAATAAAAATAAAATCTTCGCCAATTTTAGGGATATTTAAACTGTTTTTCTTTATGTAACAAAAACTTTTTTCATTAACATTAACATAATTATCATTAATTTTTATTGTTTTAATTATAATAGGGCATTTAAACGTTTTTTCTTTTTCAGAAATTACATCATTTAATTTAGCTATAACAATGTAAGCACTATCTTTATTTAATTTATTACTATAATGCTCGGTATTATTGTGTTTTTGTAATAACTGAATATTAAAAAAACCAAATAAAAACAATAGTAAATCGGCAGAACATAAATAAATTAATTTTGTTTTTTCAGCATTTTTAATTTGTAAAAAAAACAATACGCTTGATAAAATAAATAATGAAATTAAAATTATTATGTTGCATTGAACATAAATTTCAATAGAAACCAGTATACCTAATACAAATGGTATTAATAATTTAAAAAATGGTATTGAATTAAAAACGTTCAAAACAAAAAAATCCTGCTCAACAAGTTAAGCAGGATTTTAAATTACATCAAATTTATTTATTCAATAATTAATTTGGTTGAAAGTTTTGCTCCATTATAAGATAAGTTAACAAAATAAATACCTTTTGATAATGTATTATTTTGATTTAAACTAATAATGTGTTCTCCTGGGCTATAAGTAGTTGTTTTTGAAGGAATCATTACTTTACCTAAAACATCAATTACTTCAACACCAATTTTAGCTTCATCACTAATGTTAAATTTAACAGTAGTGGTACCATTAGATGGGTTTGGATAAACCATATATTTAATTTGTTTTGCTAATTCGTTAAAGCCAACACCTGGCGAATTAAAGTTTAAAGCATCAATGTAAATACTGTTACCAAATCCACTTGTTGCATCTTCAATAAACGTAAATTTTAAAATTATACTTTGTGCAGAACTAAATGAAGGCCAAATTGGTGCTTGAGAAATATCATGAATTTTCCATTGCGCAGTTGTAGGCACAAATGCAGCCGCAGTAGTTTCGCCAGAACCAGAAGCCATACTTGCAGCTGATAAACTTTGGATTGTTGTCCATGATGCGCCGCAATCTTTACTTCCTTCTATTTTTAAAATATCATTGTGTGTACCGCTTTTTCTTGCATAAGCATAAGCAAACGATAAACTGTAAGTAGGGTTCGCAAAGAAATTATAAACGTTTCCATCTATTACTGGCATAACCATTGCATCAATTTGCCCTACACCAGAACTTGATCCATCTAATAACATTGAAGTGCCTCCATCATAAGAAGCTAAATTTGTAGTAGCCCAAGTAACTCCTTGGTTGTTAATAATTGACCAATTTGAAGGGTAACCACTTTCAAAACTTTCGCCATAAACGCCAGTAATTTGAGGTGTTCCATCTTTTACTTGAATTGTGTGAGTTATAGCCGAAGAACCAACTCCATTTGAAGCTGTTAATGTAATTGTTTCTACACCAACAGTATTAAATGTAACTGTAGGTGCAGTTGCTGTAGCATTGCTTATTGCAACATTACCGCTTCCTGCCCAACTTACTGAAGTAATAGTACCGTTGTAAGACACATCTTTTAACACTAATGTTCCGCCTGCGCAAACTGTATAAATGTTAGTAGTAGATAAATATTCTGCAATTGGAGCACAATTTGGTGTTAAACCAGCACCTGTTGCTGTTAAATTACCTGTAGTCCATAAATTATTTCTTCCTGATAATACTGAAGCTGCTGCTGTACGCATTGCATTTGTTTGACCAGTAGTAAAGTTACGTGGGCAATCAGAATAATTCATTATATTTTGAACATTGTTTAAACCTGTCATTGGTGCGCTTGTTTGAGTACATGCAGTTATCGATGAACTAGCACATCCTCCAAATTCACCTTTTGTTACAGGAGTATCGGTAATTCCATCATCGCCACAAGCTACACCAGGATTATTTGTGTTACCCCAAGTATGAGATAAATTAAACCAATGTCCAATTTCATGCGATAAACTACGCGCTTGAACCATATTGCCTAAAAATGCTGAATTATATACAATTGCATCTTGAACAGCATTTGTTGGCCATGTATTGGGTTTAAACGTGTAACCTACCACAGTACCAACTTGTCCAGTAGCAGCTACAATGTCTTTCACTAAAATAATGTTTAAATATTTACTTGGGGTCCATGTAATACCATTATATAAATAAGTAAAAGCTCCAGCAGGGTTTCTATCCCAAGATGTACGCGAATCAACATGGCGAACAATTCCATTTGTACAATTTCCATTAGGGTCTATTGTAGCTAATTGAAAAACAATATCAGAATTTATGTATGATGAAAAAAATGGTGCTGCAGTTGTGGTTGCATCACTATTTGCTTTTGCATAATCGTTATTAACCCATTGTAAAGCTTGTTTAATTGTAGCATCGCTAATGTTTTCTGAACCTCCTTGATGTAAAACATGAAACACAACTGGAATTGTATAAACAACTGCTGCGTTTGATTTACCTGCAACATTATTTTTTTCGTTTTGTTTTACTTGCTCAGCTAATATTTGCTGAAGGTTTTCATAATTTGCGCGTGCAGATGGATTATTTTTAAAATGCATCTCCATACTCTCGTAAGTTGCGCATGGTTGTATGCTTTTATTAGTTTGTGCAAAACTACCAAATACCCCAAGCATAGCTGTTAGTATTGATATTTTTTGTAACTGCTTTTTCATAATTATTTATTTTTTGTTTGTTGTTGTTGTGTTTGGATTTAATTGGCTCATAGCCATCATTTGTTTAAGGTTTTTGTCCATTCCCTCTACGCTTCCATCTAAAAATATAACATTTCCTTTACCTTCTTGTGCGAAATTTTTAACAGCTTCTGTCCACATACTAAATAAAATTAAACTCGAATCTAAATTTGCTTCGGTCATCTCTTTAGCCGCATCGGCCATACCTCTGGCAACTTCATGTCTAAACAACGCTATACCTTGCCCTTTTAATTGAGATGCTTCTTTTTCGGCTTGGGCTGATATTTTTATAGCATTACCTTCGGCCTCGGCTGCTTTAGTTTTAGTAATTAATAAAGCTTGCCCTTCATTTTCAGCAGCAGCTTTTAGGTTATTACTTGCCACAACTTTAGCCATACTTCGCATTACCTCTTCATCAAACGTAATGTCGTTTAACTGTAAATCTATTAAATGGTAACCCCATTCTTCTAAAATATTATCTAATTGGCTTTTTACCGCTTCTACAATTTCTCTTCTCGTTATTA
The DNA here is from genome assembly GCA_020162035.1 of Bacteroidota bacterium. Taxonomy (GTDB): domain Bacteria; phylum Bacteroidota; class Bacteroidia; order B-17B0; family Aurantibacillaceae; genus Aurantibacillus. The sequence continues at coordinate 129,522 of JAIUNM010000004.1, forward strand.
AAACTTCGGCTTGTTTTTTTGTAGCCACAAATGCACGTACCGAACCCTCAACCGAACGAACCAAGGCTTGCATAAAATTTCGTTCATCAACAAATTTAAAAGCTACATTTTTAATGGTTTCTTCTTCGCTATTAATTACAGCATATAATAACATTGCGGTAAAATTAACATTTGCCTGATCAACCGTAACAGCCTGAAAACCTAACTCTGCACTACGATTTTGAACAGAAACTTTTTTAAAACTTCGTTCAATAAATGGTATTTTAAAATTTAACCCTGGTCTTAAAATCCTTCTAAACTTTCCAAAAACGGTTGTTATGGTTACAGTACCTTGTTGAACTGTTGTAATAGAAAATAAAAGTAAAATTAAGATAATAGATATAATGGTAATTAAAGGCATAATAATTGTTTATTTTATAAAAATATAAAATATTTTGTAATTTGCCTAAACTTTAACAAAATTATGATTCGATTAAATAAACTTTTTTTTGTTTTAACATTAATATTATTTGTTAACTCAGCCTTTTCTCAAAATGAAGACGAGCAAGTAATTACAGATTCTGTACCCGAACATGTTAAACTATTTAATGAAGCTAAAAAATTAATAGATTCTACTAAATATAAAGATGCTTTACCAATATTAAAAAAAACTATAAAGCTAAAAGCAGACTATTGGCCGGCTTATAATAAAATGGCTTTTATTCAAATACAACAAAAAGATTATAAATCTGCCGAAAAAAATTTAGCAAAATCTGAATTAATTTTACCCCAAAATTTTGAAACTTTAAAATTAAAAGGAATAAATTTTTTTCTAAATAATAATTTTAAAGATAGTAAAGGAGCATTTGATACAGCTGTTGTTATAGCTTTAGAAGATAAAATTGACGATGCAGAATTGCATTTTTACAGAGCTCAATTAATGTATAAAGGTAAAGCATACAAAGATGCTTTAGGCGCTTGTGATGCCGCTTTAGAGATTAATCCAAAATTTCAGGAAGTACTATCGCTTAAAGGCGAAATTAGATTTTTAATGAAAGATTACAATTATGCAGTTAAGGAATTAAGTGAAGCCATAAAACTTTGTAAAGCCGAAAAACCAGATTACAAAGCATATAAATTTAGAGCAAAAACCAAGTTTGAACTTAAAGATTTTAAAGGTGCAGTAACCGATTGGAGTGTTTACATTGATGCAAACCCAAAAGAAGAAGAAGCACTAATTTCGAGAGGTGCGGCAAAAATAAACATGAATGATAATACCGGTGCAATTGCCGATTTAGACCAAGCCATTGCAATAAATGGCAAAAACGCTGTAAGTTACTGTTATAGAGGGGTTGCAAAAGGTGGAAACAAAGCTTTTACCGAAGGTATTAAAGATTTAGACCAAGCTATTAAATTAAAATTTGATTACGCTACGGCTTATGTAAATAGAGCTGCAATTAAAATGGCAATTAAAGATAAACAAGGTGCCTGCGATGATTTAACTAAAGCCGATGGACTAGGAAGTGAACTAGCTTTGCAAATGTTTGAAAAACATTGTAAAGGCACAAATTAGTTTAATTTTGCCTGAGCTATTAATTTAAAACGAGAAACTAAATAATGTTTAAGGAATTGCAATATCTATTATAGCAAACAAAGCAATTAAAAAATCATTGCTAAATTAGGTTAACATTAAAAGTTAAATGACTATAAATTGTAGCTTTATACATTATGTTAGATTTTAAACAAAAACTAATACATAGCTTTAACGCTTCTTTACCAGGTATTGATGCACAATACAAAATGGCACCAACACATCGAAAAAAAACAACTGAGTTAATTAACGAAATAAATACCTATAAATTAAGTGCTGTATTAATTGTATTATACTTTAATAAAAACATAAACGATTGGTGTGTACCATTAATTAAAAGAGTAAACAATGGTGGTGCGCATAGCGGACAAATTGGGTTACCCGGTGGTACTTTTGAAAGTGAAGATATTAACTTAAAAAATACTGCAATTAGAGAGTGTTATGAAGAAATTGGTATTTCAGATTTTGAAGTAATTGGGCAATTAACAGAAGTTTACATACCGGTGAGTAAATTTAAAGTAGAGCCGCACATAGCAATTAGCCCTAACACTACTTTAAATTACAAATTACAACAAAGTGAAGTTGAACAAATTATTGAATTACCATTAAGTTTATTATTAAACAATGCAATTGTAAAAGAAGAATATATAAAAATAGACAATAACTTAAAAAACAAAACCCCTTACTTTGATGTAAAGGGTTTTAAAGTGTGGGGAGCTACTGCAATGATTTTAAGTGAGCTTAAAGAAATTTTAAATCCTATTTATTAAATTCTGCCACTTGGTTATCATAACACAAATGATATGTTCCTTTTTTTAGATTATCTATTTTAATTGCTTTACCAAAACCTTTTTTAACTACAATACCATAAGCATCAAATAACTCGTATGCTGTTTCGTTTGTAAAATCAACACTTGAGGCACCTTTTTGAACCATAAAACTTGGTTTTGCGATGTCTGATCTAACAGATGTTTCTTTAGAAACTTTAGCCACAGCATTTAAACCTTTTTGTTTAACTCGGTATTTGTTTTCGCCACTGTGCATGTTTACTTGAAATGTATATTCATGATCATCTGGTGTTCCAATACCACTTACTTCACCTACTGGAATCCATTTATTCCATTTAAATTGCTCAACAATATAAGGTAATGAACCTGCTTCGTTTTTAGTTGACCATTTTAATAAACCAGTTGACGAAACACCAATTGCTAATACTTCAAACGATGGTTTTGGCTTTAAATCATCTAAATTTAATACTTTAGGGGTGCATCCATCTTTATGAACAATTTCAATAACAACTTTATCGCCGTACTTAAGTTGTAAAGACGCTAAATCAATTTCAAAAGCGCTTGAATTGGTTTCATCTGTAGTAATTTTACCATTAACCTTTATTTCTTGTGCGCAAAAACCTACTCCACTACTCCCAACAGCATTTTGCACAAACACATTTTTATTTTGATACTTACCTTCTACAACTAAAGAAGCTGCGTTTAAGCCTAAAACAGCTAATGAAATAAAGAGAGCTAAGAATTGTTTCATTTTAAAACTAATTTTTTTAATTATCCACCAAAAATAAGCAATTTTTATTTAAATATCGATAAAATTTAACAATTAATCGCTAAGTTTTTAACACTTATATGAACTTTTTGATGTTAACAATCAAATATAACAAACCTAATATTAAAACTATGGATATTAAAATTTTATAAGGCTTTGCGTAATGAGTTAAATTTAATTTAGCTTCTTTTCGGTAAGCCAAAATTAAACCTACAACAAAAATAAGAGCAAAAATTGCAGTAAATATTATTCTACCTTGTGTAAACATTTTTTGCAAATTTACACAATTAAAAACGATTTTTGCTTAATTAAAAACAGAATGCGATTTATATTAGTAATACTTTTTGTTGCTTTTTCTAATTTTACTTTTGCAGGAAAAATTAAAAAAGGTTTTGAAGCATTGTGTATATATGATTTTTTTAAGGCAAAAAAAATATTTTACAAAAGCTTAAATCAAAAAAATCCGGCATCGTGTTTTGGTTTAGCAATAATATACAGTAAAAACAATAATCCTTTTTATAATTTAGATAGTGCAACAAAATACATTAACCGAGCTGTAGTTTATTTTAAAACTAAAAACACACCACAACATTTTAATTGTACAAATGTGGATAGTTTAAGCATTAATAATTTATTGGATAGTATAAATACACAACTTTATTTATTAGCCATTAAAAAAAATAAAGTAAATGACTTTGAAAATTTTTTGTGCAATAACTATTTAGCAAAACAAGCACAAATTAGCAACATTTTGCTTTTACGCGATGAATTAGAATTTACAGCAACACAAAAAGAAAATAAAAGTAAAGCAACTTATTACTTTATTGTAACACACCCTTTATCTAAATTAAAAAATAAAGCAACAACTTTGTTTCAAAATCAACTTTACAGCGAAAGTGTAAACTCTAACACTTTAGAAAGTTATTATACTTTTATTAAAAATTATCCAAATAACAATAATCTTCAAAATGCATATCAAACATTATTTGAAAAGATTAAAAAAATTAACGACACACTTGAAACAAATAAATTTATAGAAACTTGTAAAAATGCACCTCAAATTAATGAAGCCTGGAAACTTTTATTTACGCAATGTGTAAAAATCTACAACAACACTAATTTAAAAAGTTTCATAACGCGTTACCCTAACTTCCCTTATAAATCTGAAATATTAGAAGAACTCGAACTTAACACTAAAGTTTATTTGCCTTTTAAACAAAATGATTATTTTGGTTATATAGATACTACTTCAAAAATTGTAATTGAGCCAATATATGATAATGCTACTGATTTTAATGAAGGCTTAGCTGTTGTTAACAAAAATGATAGTGTATTTTTTATTGACAAAAACAATAAAAATAAATTTAATAGAGTTTTTGATGATGCATATTCTTTTAAAAATGGCTATACGGTTGTTAAAGAAAAAAATAAATTTTATTTCATTAATCGCTTAGGTCAAAAAGTATCTGATCTATTTAATGATGTAAACGAAGTTTCTAATGATTTATATGTAGCAAAAAAAGATTCTTTATACGGTGCTTTAAATTTATTTGGCAAAACACAAATAGATTTTCAGTTTCAAAAATTAGGCGATTTTATTAATGGTTACGCCTATTTCATAAACAATAACAAATACGGTATAATTACAAAACAAGGCGAAACCCTAATTAGCAATTTAAATTGGGTATCAAATATAAACGAAGACTCCGTGTTTATAATCAAAAACAATCATTTTTATGGCATAATAAATCAATTTGGACATACATTGCTTGAAGCAAAATACGATTTAATTACTTACATTAAAAATGGATTTTATATCATCGTTAAAAATGATAAATACGGGTTTTATAATGCCCACAATAAATGTTTTAATACAGAAATTGCATTTGATTTTTTAAAAGAAAAAGAAACTGATTATTATTCTAACGGAAAAGGTTTTAAATTAATAAAAAACAATACTCAAGCTATTATAGATGTAAATGGTAAAATTGGTATAGATTTTGGTATTTATGATGAAATTTATTTTGCTGAAAACAATTTAATTAAAGTAAAACGAAAACAAAAATATGGTTTTGTTGATAGGAAATTAAACCTTGTGATACCTTACAAATACGAAAAAGCAAACGATTTTAAGGATAGCACAACAGTTGTAAGTTACAAAAACAAAAATTGTATTATAGATTTAAGCGGTAAAGAGCTTTATTGCTCTGATTTTTTAATAAAAAAAATTAATAACGAACATTATTTTATAGAAAGCAACCCCTTAGAAATTTTATCTAACAAAGGTGTAGATCTATACAATAACATTGAATCCATACAAAAGGTTAATAACTTTTTGCTAATTCTATTTAAAAACAACACTCTTAAATTATTACCAATTAAAACAAATGGTAATTTTGACTATTAAAATAAAAACTATGAAAAAAATTACAATTTTATTATTTGTACTATTAACAATTAACTTTACAAAAGCACAAGATTTAAGAAAAAACGGATCATTATTTGGAAAAATTGAAAGTAATGGCGATGTAAGAATTAACGGTAGCCTCAAAGGCAAGTTCGAATCTAATGGTGATATTAGAGTAAACGGAAGCTTAAAAGGAAAAATTGAAAGCAATGGTGATATTAGAAAAAACGGAAGTTTAATTGGTAAAGTTGAAAGTAATGGTGATGTGAGATTAAACGGAAGTTTAATTGGTAAAATTGAAAGCAATGGCGATGTAAGAAAAAACGGAAGTTTAATTGGGTCGGCTAGCGGTGTAAAAAAAGAACAAGCCGCAGTGATGTTTTTCTTTGATTTTTTTAATTAATTTTCTAAATATATGAAAGTACACAATTTTAGCGCAGGACCAGGAATTTTACCTGCCGATGTTTTAAAACAAGCTTCAGAAGCATGTTTAAATTTTGATAATATGAATTTATCTCTTTTAGAAATAAGTCATAGAAGTAAAAATTATGAAGCCGTAATTGACGAATCAAGAAGTATAATTAAAGAACTTTTTGAAGTTGGTGATGAGTATGAAGTAATGTATTTAGGTGGCGGTGCAAGTTTACAATTTGCAATGGTTCCATTAAATTTATTAACCGAAAATGGAACGGCCGGTTATGTAAATACTGGCGTTTGGGCCAGTAAAGCTATAAAAGAAGCTAAACTAATTGGAAATGTAAATGTGGTGGCTAGTAGCGAAGATAAAAAATTTACCTACATTCCTAAAGGATATAGTGTACCAAATAATTTAGATTATTTACACTTAACAAGTAACAATACTATTTATGGTACGCAAATTAAAAATTTTGAAAAAGTAAATGTCCCTCTTGTTTGTGATATGAGTTCTGATATTTTTAGCAGAAAAGTAAATGCAAAAGATTTTACTTTAATTTATGCTGGAGCTCAAAAAAATATAGGACCAGCAGGTAGCACAATGGTTATGGTAAAAAAAGATGCCTTAGGTAAAACCGGTCGTAAACTTTTATCAATGTTAGATTATCAAGTACATATTAAAGGTGGAAGTATGTATAACACTCCTCCTGTATTTCCAATATATGTTACATTATTAACTTTAAAGTGGTTAAAAGCAAATGGTGGAATTAATTGGATAGAAAATTTAAATCAACAAAAAGCAGATTTACTTTATAATGAAATAGATAGAAATAGTTTATTTTATGGTACGGTAAATAAAGAAGATAGAAGTTTTATGAATGTTTGTTTTTTAATGAATAAACCTGAAATGGAAACTGAGTTTGATAAATTTTGGAAAGCTCAAAACATAAGTGGTATTAGAGGCCATAGAGATGTTGGAGGATATAGAGCATCGTTATACAATGCTTTACCATTAGAAAGCGTTAAAGTGTTAGTTGATGTAATGAAAGAATTTGAAAATAAATTTGCGTAAAACAAAATAAACTTAATAAAAAAGCTATCCAAATGGATAGCTTTTTTGTTTTAATTTAAGTAAACTGATAGATAATTTATTATATAGCAATTTTTAAAACCTCTTCCATTAAAGTTACGTAATGAAAGCTTAAACCTTTTAAATACTCTGGTTTAATATCATCAACATCTACTTTATTTTCTTTACACAAAATAATTTCTTTTATTCCTGCTCGTTTAGCAGCTAATAGTTTCTCTTTTATTCCTCCAACAGGTAATACTTTTCCTCGTAAAGTAATTTCGCCTGTCATAGCTAAAGCCTTTTTTACTTTGCGTTTTGTAAAAGCACTTGCTAATGATGTTAACATTGCTATACCTGCACTTGGGCCATCTTTTGGTGTTGCACCTTCAGGAACGTGAACATGAACATTGTACTGTTCAATTTCATCGGTTGTTAAGTTTACTAATTGTGGATGTGCTTTTAAATATTCAAATGCTAAAACTGCACTTTCTTTCATTACTTCGCCAAGATTTCCTGTTAAAGTAAGTTTTGCATTTTTACTTTTACTTAAACTCGTTTCAATAAATAAAATATCTCCGCCAACTTGTGTCCATGCCAAACCAGTAACAACACCTACAATTTCATTGCCTTGGTATTTACTTTTAGAGTGCGATGGGCCTAAAATTTTTAAAATACTTTCTTCGTTTAATTTAGGAAGTTCGTTTTCTTTTGCAATATGAACTGCCATATTACGAGCAATTTTATTTAATTTTTTTTCTAAATTTCTTACACCACTTTCAGCGGTATAATTATCAATTATATATTCAATTGTTTTATCACTTAATTTTATTTGCGATTTTTTCAATCCACTTTCTTCAATTTGTTTTGGTAATAAATGATTTTTGGCTATTTGTAATTTTTCTTCTAAGGTATAACCATTCACTTCAATAATTTCCATTCTATCGCGTAATGCAGGTTGTATTGCTGATAAATTATTACATGTTGCAATAAACATAACTTTACTTAAATCATAATCTAACTCTAAAAAATTATCGTAAAATGTTGAGTTTTGTTCAGGGTCTAAAACCTCCAGTAAAGCAGATGAGGGGTCGCCGTGGTAATCATTACCAACTTTATCAATTTCATCTAAAACAAATACAGGGTTGTTACTTTGTACCTTTTTTAAATTTTGTAAAATTCTACCTGGCATTGCACCTATATAAGTTTTTCTATGTCCTCGTATTTCGCTTTCATCTTTTAGCCCGCCCAAACTCATTCTTATATATTTTCTATTTAAAGCTTTTGCAATGCTACGCCCTAAGCTAGTTTTACCAACACCAGGAGGGCCATACAAACATATAATTGGCGATTTTAAATTTCCTTTTAATTTTAGTACTGCTAAATGTTCAATTATTCTTTCTTTAACTTTTTCTAAACCGTAATGGTCTTCATCTAATATTTCTTGTGCGTGTTTTAAGTCAAAATTATCTTGGGTCAATTCATTCCATGGTAACTCTAACATTAACTCAACATAATTGGTTTGAATTGCATATTCAGCAGCATTTGGGTTCATTCGTTGAAGTTTAGAAATTTGTTTTTCGAAAATTTCTTTAACCTCATTGTTCCATTTTTTTGTTTTGGCTTTTTCTTTATAGCCATTAATTTCTTGTTCAAAATTATTACCACCAAGTTCTTCTTGTATAGTTTTAATTTGTTGATTTAAAAAATATTCGCGTTGTTGTTTATCTAGATCTTGTTTTGTTTTATTTTGTATTTGATTTCTAAGTTCAAGCATTTGAAATTCTTTATTTAAGAATTCTAAAACTTGCATACTTCGTTCTTTTAAATTTTCTATTTCTAATAATTTTTGTTTTTCGGTTGTATTAGCACTCATATTATTACTAATAAAACTTACTAAAAACGAAGGACTCTCGATATTATTTAAAGCAAAACCGGCATCGCTTGGAATGTTTGGAGATAGTTTAATAATTTCTTGAGATGTTTGTTTTAAGTTAGAAATAATTGCTTCAAACTCTTTATCATTTTCATTTGGTTTTATGTCAGGGAAAGCAATAACTTTTGCTTTATGATAAGGTTCTGTTTGAATGAATTTTTGAATTTTAAATCGCTTTTTTCCTTGTAAAATAATTGTTGTATCGCCATTGGGCATTCGTAACATTTTAATAATAAATGCAACTGTACCAACATTAAATAAATCATTTTCGTTTGGGTCTTCAGTATCATCTTGCTTTTGTGATACAACCCCAATTGTTTTATCGCCTTTATTATAATCTTTAATTAACTGAATAGATTTATCTCGACCAACGGTTATAGGAATTACGACACCAGGAAATAAAACTGTATTTCTAAGAGGTAAAATTGGCAGTACATCGGGTACTTTTTCGTTAATTATACTATCTTCTTCATCAGAACTTAAAAGAGGGATAAAATCAGTATCCTCTTCAATTCCTTGATTGAACTGCAAATCATCGTGGTTTCCAAACATATTCATAATCAATTCAAAAAAAACTTACCTATTTAAATCACTAACTGTGCCAATATTTTTAAATTGACTTATTGGCAGTTTAAAAATAAATTAACAAAAAAACCCTCAGAAAAATTCTGAGGGCTTTTTTTACTTATCTCAAAAAATATTATGCTGTTACTTCTTCTAATTTAGGGGCTGCTGCCATAATTTCTTCATTAGCAGCACTTGCATATTGCTCAAAGTTTTTAATAAATTGAGAAGCTAAATTTTGTGCTTTAGTTTTAAAACCTGCTTTATCTTTCCATGCATTTTGAGGTTCTAAAATTTCGGTTGGTACATCTTTACATGTTTTAGGGAATTTTAAACCAAAGTAAGCTGTATTTCCATATTCAACACTATCTAATTCTCCGTTTAATGCGGCAGAAATTAACGAACGTGTATAGCTTAATTTAATACGACTACCTACTCCATACGCACCGCCAACCCAGCCAGTATTTAGTAGCCAAACATTTACTTTATGTTTTTTTAATTTTTCGCCTAATAACTCAGCATATTTTGTAGGATGTAAAGGTAAAAATGCTTTACCAAAACATGCGCTAAATGTAGTTGTAGGTTCTGTTATGCCCATTTCGGTACCAGCAACTTTTGCAGTGTAACCGCTAATAAAATGGTACATGGCTTGGCCAGTAGTTAATTTACTTATTGGAGGTAAAACACCAAAAGCATCGCAAGTTAAAAAGAAAATATTTTTAGGTATATCGCCAACCGCCGGATTAACAGCATTATCGATATAATGAGATGGGTAACTTACACGTGTGTTTTCTGTTTTTGAAATATTTGCAAAATCAACTGTTGTAGTTCCATCGTAGTATTCTATATTTTCTAATAACGAACCAAATTTAATTGCGTTAAAAATTTGAGGTTCTTTTTCTTTGGTTAAATCAACGCATTTTGCGTAACAACCACCTTCAAAATTAAATACGCCTTTATCGCTCCAACCATGTTCATCATCTCCAATTAATTTACGGTTAGGGTCGGCACTTAAAGTTGTTTTACCTGTTCCTGATAAACCAAAGAAAATGGCTGTATCTCCATCTTTTCCAATGTTTGCAGAGCAATGCATTGATAAAACTTTTTTCTCGTGAGGTAAAATGTAATTTAAAACTGCAAAAATAGATTTTTTAATTTCGCCAGTGTATGCTGTACCACCAATTAAAATAAGTTTTTTAGTAAAATTAATTATGGCAAAATTATGTTGGCGTGTACCATCAATTTTAGGATCGGCTTTAAAACCTGGCGCATTAATAATTACCCAATCGTGTTTAAATGTTTTAATTTCTTCAGCAGTAGGACGTAAAAATAAATTGTAAGCAAACAAATTGCTCCAAGGATATTCATTTACAACTCTAATGTTTATTCTGTATGTAGGATCGGCGCAAGCATATGAATCTCTAACCCAAACTTCTTTATTACCTAAGTAAGCTAACATTCTATTATGTAATAAATCAAATTTATCAGATTCGAAGCGGTTATTTATATCGCCCCACCAAACGCTATCTTTTGTGTTTTCATCATAAACAACAAATTTATCTTTAGGAGACCTACCTGTAAATTCGCCAGTGTCAATAGCTAAAGCGCCGCTATCAGTAAGGTTTCCTTGGTTTAACATAATGCTATCTTCGGTTAGTTCACTTGGAAATAAATTCCAATATGCCATATCAACATTAGCTAAACCTAAATCGGCAATAGAAAAATTATCTGCCTTTAATCCAATTTCATTCATTTTAAAAAGTGTTTAATTAGTGCACAAAGTTAACAAATTTGTAAGGAAAAATGTAATTCCTTTTTCCACATGTTTAAACATAAAGTAATGAATCAAAAGTGATTGATTGTTAATGATTTGCAATTTTAAACAAAATACTTTTCAACCAAAAATAAAATTTTAAATAAGTAAAAAAGTAGCTAAATAATAACGTAATTATATTAAAGAGGTTATTAACAATTACATGGTAAAATTGTGCTTATTATTTTTTGTTATATTCATATTTTTTTAGTTACTTGCATATCTATATTAAAAACATTTTTTTTAAACGAATAATAATATTAAAATGATAAACAAAGGAATTTTATCGATGAGTCTTGCAACAATTTTGTCGAGCGCAATTTTTGTTGGTTGTAATGGCGGTGATGACAAACCAGATGATAAAAAAGATGATTTAGTTGAAACACCTGATACAATTAAAACAACACAATTTAATTTTAGTGGCGAATTGTTTAGTGTGCCATCTCCAATACAAACAGCCTTATTAATTCAAAAAAGCGGTGTAACTTATGATAAAAATATTTTGTTATCGTCAAGCAATGTAAATAAATTTTCTACAGATTATAGTCGTTCTCTTAACTTAGGAATTTATGGTGCAGATTTAGGATATGTGTCATTGTACAATCAAACCCAAGATGCATTATCTTATTTAGGTGCAGTTAAACAATTAGCAGATAAGCTAGGTATAAGTGCTGCTTTTGATGCAAGTACAATGGAACGTATTCAAAAAAATGTTACTAATAAAGATAGTATGATGGTTTTAGTAGGTATAGCATACAGAAGTAGTGATGCTTATTTAAAAAATAACCAACGTAGTGATGTAAGTAGTTTAGTTTTAGCTGGTGGATGGATTGAAAGTTTATATTTTTCGGTTAATGCATTTAAATCTAAACCAAACGAAGAAATTAAAAGAAGAATTGCAGAACAAAAACAAACACTTACCAGCTTAATTAAAATATTAGGCATGAATACAGGAAATGCTGATGTTGTTGAATTAACAAAACAATTAACTGATTTATCAAAAGTTTACGAAGGTGTAATTTTAAAATACAATTTTGTTGAGCCAACTACAGATACTGTTAAAAAAGTAACTTATATAAACAGCACTTCAGATGTAACAATAACTGATGAACAATTAACTCAAATCTCTACTAAAATAGTTGAAATTAGAAACAATATTACTAACGTTACAAAATCTTAACTTAATTACCCTCAATTAAAATGAAAAAATTATATACAGTTATATTTATTGCTTTATCAGGTTTATTTATAAACAATGTAAATGCTCAGTGCGATACAATTGCAAATATTTGCACAAAACACATTATTTCATCTTATATATCCGATGGGCAACAATACCGCGCATTATTATTAAACTCTGAAGAAACAGCAGAATTTAGAACTACTTTTTTTGGAGAAACTACATATCGTATTGCAGCTTGTAGTGGAACTAGTGATGGTAACTTAATATTTAATATTTATGACCAAGACCGCCATTTACTATTTACAAATAAAAATCAAAAAAATGCACCTTATTGGGATTTTAAAGTAAAATCTACTTTAGAAACAATTATTGAAGGACAATTAGACGCAAATAAAAACCCAGGTTCTGGTTGTGCAGTTATTTTAATTGGATTTAAACAAAAATAAAATCAAAAAACCTTAACTTTAACCCTTGTTCATTAGTTTGAACAAGGGTTTTTTGTTTAACTAAATTTTAAAAAATAATTTAATAATGCTTAGTAAATACCTTTCTTTAATAAAATTTAGTCATACAATATTTGCATTACCATTTGCTTTAATTGGCTTTTTTATAGCCATACACACAAACCAAGCTAAATTTAATTTACAAACGTTTATTTATGTTTTATTATGCATGGTGTTTGCGCGCAGTGCAGCTATGGCCTTTAATAGATATATAGATAGAGCTTTTGATATAAAAAATGAACGTACTGCAATAAGAGAAATTCCATCGGGTAAAATAAAAGCATCATCAGCTTTATTATTTACAATATTTTGCGCTGTGGCATTTATAATTACTACTTATTTTATTAATAAATTATGCTTTTATTTAAGCCCTGTTGCTTTAATTGTAATATTGGGCTATAGCTACACCAAACGATTTACGCCATTATGCCATTTAATATTAGGTATTGGATTGTCTTTAGCTCCAATTGGTGCATATATAGCATTAACCCAACAATTTGCAATTTTACCTATATTGTTTAGTTGTATTGTGTTTTTATGGGTAAGTGGTTTTGATATAATTTATGCTTTACAAGATGAAGATTTTGATAGAAAAAATAATTTAAACTCAATACCTGTTTTATTAGGAACAAAAAATGCTCTTTTAGTTTCAAGGGTATTACACATTTTGTGTGCTTGTGTAGTTGTAATTGCATTTGCTATTGGACAATTTAGCTGGTTATACCAAATTGGGGGTTTAGTTTTTATTGGGTTATTGTATTACCAACATCAAATAGTTAAACCAAATGATTTATCTAAAGTTAACATAGCATTTGCTACAACTAACGGAATTGCAAGTGTAATATTTTGCATTTTTGTTTGTGCTGATATTTTTTTATTGTAATTTTTATTAAATTAGTTTATAAATCAAAACTAAAAATTTTTAATAATGAACAATTTTATTTTGTTTGAAAGCTTTTTTAGTTCAACAATATTACCTGTAATATTAATTTTTATTGGTGCAGTTGCACTAATATTAGCCATTTGTAAAACAAAACAAATTTTAATTATTATAAAAGACACTATCCACTTAGGAAGATGGAAAATTTTATTACTTTTTATGATAATTTTTTTATTAGGCTATGCTTTTATAATTGTAAGTTACATTTTTCATTTAAAATTATACAACAATATATTAATTGGATTAATTTTTTTACTTGGAGCAGTATTTGTTTATTTAGTAGTAAAAATGGGATATAACACAATTTCTGAATTAAAAAAAACGCTTTTAAGTAAAGAAGAAAAAGAAGTTATGTTACAAGAACTTCATCATCGAGTTAAAAACAATATGCAAATTATTATAAGCTTAATGCGTTTGCAAAACGATAAAATAAATGATGTAGATTTAAAACAAACATTTATTGAATGCGAAAATAGAATTCAATCAATGGCACTAGTACACCAATGTTTATATAAATCTAAAGATATTTCAACTGTTGATTTATCTATTTATATAAACGATTTAGTTAAATATATTTTTTCAGGGCAATCTCAAATTAAATTCAACTTAAATATTGAAAAAATTAATTTAACGTTAGATAAAACTATTCCACTAGGAATTGTAATAAACGAAATACTAACTAATTCTCTTAAGCATGCATTTAACAACTTACAAAACGGAGAAGTTTATTTATCTCTTTCTAAAATTGAAAAAGGTAAACACTCCTTAATAATAACAGATAATGGAAAAGGATTTGATACCAACTTAAATATTAAATCCGAAAATAATTCAATTGGTTTAGAATTAATAAAAAATTTAATTGAACAAATAGATGGTGAAATTGAACTTACTTCTCAAATTAAAAAAGGGACAAGTTTTAAAATAACATTTTAATAATTTTTTTAGGGTTTTAAAATACTAACAACTCAATAAAATTGAATGCCTCAATAACTACAAAATTACTATCCTTTAAACAAACAGTTTTGAATGTATGTTATATTTTGTAAAATTTGTTCTAAATTCTGTTTATTAAAATAATAATTATACCAATCTTGCTCACTTAAATTTGTATTTAATAAAAAGTTTTGGTTATTAATTTTTATATCAATTGGTTTTAATTTTGCATATAACTTATCTATACCTAATAGTTTAATTTCTGTTAATTGATTTTCGGATTCTGTTTCAAAAATTGAAATGTTTTTTAATTCATGCCAAGTTTCTGAGTTATTATATTTTATATCGTTTGTATGTTTTTTTAGAAATTCTGATTTTATTTCTTCTAAATTTTTATAAATACTTAAAGCGTTTTTTAATGAATTTAATTGCAAACTATCGTTTGCAATTAAATTCATTTTATTTTCAGCAACTTGTTTATTAAGTTCTAATAAGTTTGTTGTGTTAACATTTGTGTGATTAGCTTCGGTATTTACTCCACGCATTGCTTTTACATTAATTAAAGCCAATAATAGTGCGCAAGCTAAAATTAAAATTACACTTGTAATTATTGTTTGTTGTTTTGTTTCTTCATTTTTAATACCATTTAAATAAAACATAGGCACAAATACAAAAAACAAAACAATTATGCTTGTTAAGCCCATAATGTTTGCTCCTGGCCAATGCATCATTTTAAACAATATACTTAAAGTTAAAAGCGAGCCGCAAATGGTGCTTATAAAATAAGTTAACTTATTATTTAAAGATTTATTTTGCTTTACTTTAATAGCAAAAACCATAGGTAAAAAAAACAAGCTAAAAATAGAAAATCCTAAAATTAATGTTGCTCCAGCTCCGGGTAGCCATAAAAACTTTAATACAATCCCTGAAATTGAAAATAGTACAGCTAATAACCCGCTTATATTCATTATTTTTTTCATAGTGTAATAATTTTTAAAATTTATTAATAGGTGAGTTTCTTCTTCTATTTCAAACAAATTTTTTTTATAAAAACTAGATATTGTTTGTAAATAAAATTCTTCAAAGTCACCATTTTCTTTGAAGTTTCGTTCAATTATACAACAAACATGGTCAACGAGGTTATACTGCAGATCCTCATTTTTAATGCCACGTGCACTTATGTCATTAAAAATATAATCAACCTGTTTATCGCTTAATTGATACATTTTTATTTATGCTTTTTTTGTTTCGATTTGAAGTATTAATTTCATTGTAGAAACAAATTCAGCAAATTCATTTATTTTTTCTAAAACTTTATTTTGTCCGGTAGGAGTTAATGAATAATATTTTCTAACTCGTTTACCTATAAATTCTGTTTCGGTTGTTAAAAAACCTTCTGCTTCTAATGCATGTAATGCAGGATAAAGAGCTCCTTCGGTTAACTGTATTTTGTTTGATGAAATCTCTTTTACTTTTTGTGTAATTTCATAACCATACATTTTACCATGCTCTTTTAATTGTTGCATTACAATAGTTTTTAATGAGCCTTTTAATAATTCTGATGAATACATAATACAAATATACATAATATTCTTATGTATTTAATAATTATATATCAAATAGTTATTAAGTATTTGATTATCATATAATTAAAATATATGTTATATTACACTTTAAATAATAAATAAGTAAATTTGTGATAAAAATTTATGATTTTAAACGTATTTGAAAATAGCACAACACAAAAATTAATAGAACGCATTAACAATTTATCAAACGAAAGTAAAGCAAAATGGGGTAAAATGAATGTAGCACAAATGTTAGCTCATTGTAATGTTACCTATGAAATGCTTTATGAAAATAAACATAAAGCGCCTAGTTTTTTTATTAAATTAATTTTAAAGTTTTTTGTAAAAAAACATGTAGTTAATGATGTTTACTATAAACCAAATACTGCAACTGCTCCTGCATTTATAATTGCTAACGAAAGAGAATTTACGATTGAAAAAGAAAGATTAATAAATTATATTATTAAAACTCAGCAATTAGGTGCTAATTATTTTGAAGGTAAAGAATCGTTATCATTTGGGGCATTAACTGCTAACGAATGGAATAATTTATTTTATAAACATTTAGATCATCACTTCAAACAATTTGGAGTTTAAAGTTAACGCGGTGTAAAAAATGTTTGCATTGATGTTACTTTTATAGTGTAATTAATTATGATAAGTGTAAACATTAAATACAAATTATCTTTATTACTCTTTATTTTTATAATTGTATTTACTTTTGATAGGCACGAAAGATACGAAATTACAACAAACCCTAGCTTAGGTCCGTTTGAATATGATGTTGGCGAATATTATTCTTTTTTACCTAAATATTTTTATGGTGATGAGCAAAGCATTGCAAACAATTTTTTAAATAATAAAAGAACAATTGGTATGGCCATAATGTATTTTCCTGCATTTATTGTTGGAGATGTTATTGCCAGAACTACAGGAGAAAGAATTGATGGATATTCTCCACCCTATCAATCATCAGTTAGATGGGGAAGTATTATAATTGTAATTTTTGGCCTTTTAATTTGTAGGCAAAATTTATTAAGATTTTTTAGTGATAAAGTTACATTGTTAACTTTAGTTGTTATATTTTTTGGTACAAATTTGTTTTATTATACCTATTGTACTGGAGAAATGCCTCATGGCTATTTATTTTTTTTATATTCAACTTTTATCTATTATTGTTTTAAATGGTTAATTGATAAAAAGAAAAATTCTATTTTCATTTTAAGTATTATTGCTTCGCTTATTATACTTATACGCCCAACAGATTTTTTAATTTTATTATTTCCATTATTATTTAAAGTAAATAGTTTTAAAGAGCTTAAAGAAAGACTTATTTATTTAACAAGCGCTAAACTTAATTTTTTTATATCTGTAATTATATTTCTTATACCTTGGTTAATTCAAGTTTATTTTTGGAAAAAATACAACGGTAATTATTTTTTTTACTCTTATGGCAAAGAAAGATTTTATTTTAACGATCCTCAAATTTTTAATTTTTTACTAAGCTTTAAAAAAGGGTGGTTAATTTATACCCCTATTATGGTTTTTAGTTTAATTGGTATTATTTTAAGCAGTAAGTATTTTAAACAAATGTTTTATTTTTTATTAATTTTTAATATTTTAAATATTTATATTCTATCATCTTGGTGGGATTGGGGGTATGGCGGCACTTTTGGAAATAGGGCTTTAATACAATCGTATTCTATTTTAATATTTCCTCTTGCTTTATTTATAAAACAAATTAGTTTAGTTTTTAAAAGTAAAAAAATGGTAAATCAAATTTTGTTTTTATGTGGTTTAATTGTTTTATGGTTTTGTATTAAACTAAATTTATTTCAAACCTGGCAATCAAAATACCATATAATACATTGGAGCGGAATGACAAAAGAGGCATATAAATATGTTTTTTTAAAAGAAACTTTAACAAAACAAGAATCAGAATATTTATACAAATACTTAATTAAGCCACCAAACTCTATCAATATGCAAAATGGAATTAGAGATTAATCAAATAATTAAAATCAAAACTAATTAGGTTACATGTTTAAAATATTAGGCAATCTTATTTAATATTTTATGAGATTGTAAAATAAATTAACATTCAAAACTTTAGAAAAATTTTAGAAGATAGTCTAACTAATAATTTAATTTATAAATGATTCAATTTTACAAACTAATATACCTTAACAAATTTAGTTAAATAAAAAAACCGGTTAAAAACCGGTTTTTTTATTTAGTGATGAGCTTCTTCGTGTGATTCGCTACTGCCGTGTTGTTCTCCACCGTTTGCTTTTTTATGAGCTAATTGATCTTCTATTGGAATTTGTTTTGTACGTGTGTAATTTTCTTTAACTCCAGAGTAAGTACCTTCGGTTAACAAGATAAAAACAGCGTAAATCATAAATATTGCATAAGGCAATAATACAACATATTTAAAAAACTTAACTTCATGACCCAAGTGCATAAACCATAATACAATTGCAGCAGCTTTAACTAAGGTAAGTCCAATAAATAATACTTTTAAACCTAATGTACCGCTCCAGCCTTTGCTTGGTGCCATAAAACCAATAATTAATTCAACTACAGTAATTGCAAGCATTATCCAAAACACATTCCATAATGTTCTGCGAGCTTTTTTACCATAAGTTTCATCATGGTTGCTCATTTTTTCATATTCAGGGTAGTTATCGTGAAATTCCATAAAATTATTTTTAAGTTATTTTTAAAATTATAATAAGTAAAAGAAGGTAAATACAAATACCCAAACTAAATCTACAAAGTGCCAATATAAACCTACTTTTTCAACCATTTCGTAATGGCCACGTTTTTCGTAAGTTCCTTTAAGTACATTCATAAAAATAATAAAGTTTATTACTACACCACTAAACACGTGCGTTCCGTGAAAACCAGTTATAAAGAAAAAGAAATTAGCAAATTGAGGCACATCATAATTCCCATATTCATTAACAGTCATATTTGCACCATGCACAACTTGTCTAACATAGGTACCAGTTTCTCTGTCAAATACATCTCTTAAACTTCCAACATCAGTTCCATGAATAAAATGATACCACTCCCAAGCTTGAGATCCAACGAACGTTGCCCCACCTACAATGGTCCAAAACATCCAAACTGTTACTCCTCTTTTATCCATTCTATGCCCTGCTTCAACAGCTAATACCATTGTAACAGAAGACATAATTAAAATAAAAGTCATTAAACCCACATAAGCTAGTGGTAAATGTTGTTCTACAAAAGGAAAGTGTGTAAATACTTCTTCTGCTTTTGGCCACTGGTCTGCATATTTATGGCGAGCAAAACCATATGCAGTAAGTAAACCGCCAAAAGTTAAGGCATCTGAAATAAGGAAAAACCACATCATCATTTTTCCGTAGCTTATTCTAAAAGGAGACTGACCGCCGCCCCAAGAGTCTTTAGTATCTATTTCTGCTGAATGACTCATAATATAAAAGTTAAATAAAATAAATTTTGTGCAATATTAACGATAAAAATATAAAAATAAAAATAAATATACCCAAAGTAAGTCTAAAAAATGCCAATAAATTGCAGTTAGCTCAATTCCAATGAAATCGGAAGATGAATATTTTTTCAACATACATTTTGTTAATGAAACACTCAAGGCTATTAAACCTCCAATCATATGGCACAAATGTAAAAATGCAATTATGTATAAAAACGAGCCTGAAGCGTTACTTTTACTACCAAAAAAATAAATTCCTTGTGCAGTTAACTCTTTCCAGGCTTGAATTTGAGTGAAAAAAAATCCAATTCCAAGGATTAAAGTAATTAAAAGCGATAGTGAAGTTAATTTTAAATTATCTTTTTTTATTGCTTGTTGAGCCATATACATTGTTATACTTGACGTAATTATTATTGCCGTACTTATAAAAACGATATTTGGTAATTGAAATACAAGCCAATTACCATTATCTGCTCTAACAACATAAGCACTGGTTAAACCAGCAAAAAGCATTATTATACTAACAATCCCAATCCACAATAAAGGCTTGGCTGTTTTTTGATGGACTAGTTTTAATTCAGCTTTTCGTTCTTGCTTACTAATTTTTTTTGATGTTACATTAATGTCTTGTTCCATTTTATTGTTTTGTCATGAGTGCTAATTGCACAATTGGTAAATAAATTAGAGTTATAAAAAAAAGTTTTTTTGCTAACTCATCTGTTCCTTTTTTGTAAAATATATAGGCCTGAAATAACATGGCTAAACCAGCTAAAATACACGCTATTGCGCTTAACAAGCCTGTAAAATGAAATATAAAAGGTAATAAGCTAACCATTAACAAAAATACCGTGTAAAGCAATATTTGAAATTGACTGGCTTTATCTTTACCGTATTGGCTTGGTAAAAGATAAAAATCTGCTTTAGCATAATCTTCGCTGTTAAACCAAGCTAATGTCCAAAAATGAGGAAATTGCCACACAAATTGAATAATAAATAATAATAATCCAAAAAATGTTACATGCCCAAAACCATCGGTAACTGCAACTGCACCAATTAAAGTTGGTAAAGCGCCAGGAAATGCGCCAACAAAAACCGAAAATGGTGTTATACGTTTTAAAGGAGTATAAACAGCCGCATAAAGAAGTATTGAAATAAATCCTAAAATGCCAGATAAAGGATTTGTGAAAACCCACAAAATTATTGTTCCAATTACACCAAGTAAAGCACAAAATAAAAAAGCTTCTTTTCTGGTTATAATTCCTAATGGTAGTGGGCGTTTATTGGTACGTGTCATTAATTTATCTAAATCTTTCTCAATAAACTGGTTAAAACCATTTGCAGCACTTGTAACAAAAATTCCTCCAATTGTTAAAGCTAAAACTTGTTTCCAATTTATACTTTCAGCAACTGTAAAGTAGGTTACTACAGCACTAAATACAACTAACGAACCCAATCTAAACTTAGTTAATTTTAAAAATCCAATTAGTTTATTGTAACTAATATTTTCTTGTGCAATATTTGTTTGAGATGACAATTTTTTTGCAAATTTAGGGCAAAACTGCATATAAAATGATAAATGGTAATAATTTTGTTATAAAATCATTTTTATTTTTAAAACTTATTTATATTTTTGAACTCAAATAAAAACTAAAATTACACGATGAATTCAAAATTTTTACGCACAATTGGAACCGGACTTTCGGTAGCTTTAATTTTAACAAGCTGTAATGGCTTGGGTAAAATGGTTAAAAAACAAAAAGATATACAGTACAAAGTAACACCAAACCCTATAGAAATGCATGGTGATAGTGTGCAATTTAGTGTAAGTGGTAAATTTAACCCAAAATTATTTGCTAAAAAAGTAACTTTAACATTAACTCCGGTTGTAAAAGGTGTAAACGGAACTGAAAAAGCATTAAAACCAGTAATTTTAGTTGGCGAAAAAGCTACAGGAAGTGGTCAAAAAATTGGATTTTCGAGCGGTGGTTCATTTAACTATACTTCAGAAAAATTTTTATACGAACCAAGTATGCGCAACGCTAAAGTTGAATTAAGAGGTGTTGGAACTGTTAAAAAGAAAGAGAAAAAATTTGACCCAGTTGAATTAGCTGACGCAACAAATGTAACGCCATTATTAGTTCGTAACGATGAAAAACCAGTTATGGGTAAAGATGCGTTTGTTAAATCTACTCCTGTTGATCAATCAACTCATATTTATTATCAAATTAACCAATCTAACGTTCGCCCGGGCGAATTAAAAAGCGAAGAAGCAAAAGCATTCCGCAGTTTTATTGATGCAAACTTAAGTTCTGTTTGGTACGAGTTTAAAGGAATAACAGTATCAGCTTACGCTTCGCCAGATGGTGAAACAGATAAAAACGAAAACTTAGCAAAAGATCGTGCTACTTCTGGTTCTAATGCTATTATGGGCGAATTTAAATCTAATAAAGATAAAAATGTAACTTTTGGTAAAACTAAAGAACAATATACAGTTGGCACAACAAAAGAAGACTGGGAAGGTTTTAAATCTTTAATGGAAGCAAGCACTATGACTGATAAAGATTTAATTTTACGCGTTTTAACTATGTATTCTGATGCTGACCAACGCCGTAAAGAAATTAAAAACTTATCAAAAACATATACTGAATTAGCTGATAAAGTATTACCAAAATTACGCCGTTCTGAAATTACAGTTAACGTAAATAAAAAATCTCGTACTGATGAGCAAATTACAGCTTTAATGATTACAAAACCTGATAGCTTATCAATTGAAGAGTTATTGTATGGTGCTAATTTAACTAATGATATTAATACAAAAGTTCAAGTTTATACTTCTGCCGAAAAACAATTTGGAAGTGATTGGAGAGCATCTAACAACTTAGGCTGTGCTTTATTATTACAAAACAAAGTAACCGAAGCTGCTGATGCATTTAAACGCTCAGAAAAAGTAGCTAATGGTCAACCTGCTGTTTACAATAACTTAGGAATTATTGAAGCTAAAAATGGTAACCGTTCTGCTGCTCGCGAATTATACAAAAAAGCAGGAGGTTCAACTGAATCTAAATACAACACAGGTATTTTAGATATTCGTGATGGAAAATATGCTGATGCATTAAGTAATTTTGGTGAAACTAAAGATTTTAATAAAGCTTTAGCTACATTATTAACTGGTAATGCAACTGGTGTTAACGCAATTTTAGACGGTGGTACAGATAAGGAAAAAGCTTATAGCGATTATTTAAGAGCTGTAGCTGCTGCTAAAGGTGGAAATAATGCAGATGCTATTGCAAATCTTAAAAAAGCAATTGAAAAAGATGCAACATTAAAAGCTTGGGCTAAAGATGATGTTGAATTTGTAAAAATGCGTGCTGATGCTGGTTTTACTAGCTTAGTAAACTAAATATAAAACTCTACTAAAAGCTAAAGCTGACCATAATTGGTCAGCTTTTTTTTGGTATATAATTTAAAAATAATGGATATACATTCCCATATTTTGTTCCGAGTAACAATATTTTAAACTATATGTTAAATGTTAGGTAAATGAAAGCGTTTTGGATTATATTTTGTCTATTTTTTCTAAATAAATTTAAAGGGCAATTTATTGTTAAAATTAAAATTATAGATGCTGTTCATACAGAGCCGCTCCCTTTTGCAAAAGTATTTTATAAATGCAATGAAAATTCAAAAGATAGCATCATTCTCAATATAGACGGAGAGGCTTGTATTAAAAATGTAAAACCTAATTCTAAAATCGATCTTTTTTTTAATTATTACGCATATCAAAAGATGGACACTGTTGTGTTTATTAAAAAGAACGTACAGATTATATTTTACTTAAAACCAGACACAACAATTAAATTAGATGAAATTGATATTAATTGGGGGTATTTTTACAATTCAATAAAAGCTAATGAAAACATTAAGGAAAATAATTTAAATTTTATTTTTAGTGATTTAACGAAAAAGAACATCAAAAACATCAAAAAATTAACCAACAATTACAATGTAAAGTTAGTTTTTCTTAAACATGGTTTCATTAATGATTCAGTAAGGGCCTACAATAGTATTATTTTTAATTATCTAAAAAATAAATTTGGTTATAATTTTGAAAAAGATTTTGTGATAGTTAAAAAATGCGTGCAACTATCTAACTAATACAAAAATGAATACATTTTTGGTTTAAAATTATTTTAATGTTTACTAAATTCTATTATAAAAAAATTCAATTGTGAATTATTTTTTTCTTTTGCTAGTATTAACAAGTATCAGTTTTTTTACAATTTTATGTAAAGCCATTGTTTGTTTACTAGTTTTAAAACAAATGTAAATAAATTGCTTGTACAAACATTTTTAGGGACGACTAATTAATCGCCTTCGGTTACAGCAAGAGTAATTTCAACAGTTTCTTTATTTCTAATTTTAATAGGAGCACCACCAATAACTTTACCTCCGTTAACTAAAACTTGGCTATCAATTCCATTACCATATAAATAATAATTTCCTTTATAGCATTTTATTTCAAATTCGCCTTGTGCATTTGCTTGCACTTTATCATCATAAACACTTAAGTCTTCGCCAGGAAAATCTTTAGCGTTAAACTTAATATAAACTATTGCATTTGCAATAATTTTAGAGTGATGCTTAACTACACCTTTAATTGTTGCATTGCCTCCTAATTGATTTTTTTTACAAGAAATAAAAATTAAACTTGTTGCAATTAATACTAACGTTACTATTCTTCTAATTAGCATTGGGGTCTGAAAAACGTTTATCATTTATAAATTTATAATCGGTTAAAGTATTTAAAAAACTAATAATGTCACTTTTTTCACTTTCAGTCATAACAATTCCGTTAGGAATTAATAATGGGTCTATATTTAAAGTATTAGTTATTGGTGTAGTGTAATGATTTAAACATTCTTGTAATGTTTTAAATCTTCCATCGTGCATATATGGTTCGGTTAAAGCTACATTGCGTAAACTTGGTGTTTTAAATTTATACCTATCAGTTGTTAAGTTTGAAATGAGTTCATGCCCTTTATCATTAACTAATGAAGGAGTTAAGCCATTACTACGCTCAACAAAATCGCTAAACAAAGGTTCTTTATGGCAACTGTTGCATTTTGAAAGAAATAAATTATAACCTCTTAACTCTGCATCTGTTAAATTAACGTTGTTTTCATTACGTTTCCACAAATCGTATTTACTGTTATAACTCACCATTAATCCCATAAACTGTGCAATTGATTGAGATAAATTTTTTGTGTCAATTAATTTATTATCAAACGCATCAGCAAACATTTGTGTGTATTTAGATGATGCCTTTAGTTTATCTAATACCGGTGTTATACTTGCCCCCATTTCTAAAGTATTTGTAATAGGTGCAATGGGTTGACTTTCGATATGGTTTATGCCACCGTCGTGCATAAAATTTGGATGCCATGTTAAATTAAATATTCCTGGTGCATTTCTTGTACCTAAGCGTTCATGTATTCCGTGGCTTACATCATGATCGAAATGTGCAAACGCAGAAAATTGTTGATGACAAGAACTACATGAAACAGAATTATCCTCGCTCATAATTGGATCGTAAAAAAGTTCGCGCCCTAATTTAAAACGTGCTTCTGAAATAGGATTGCCTGTATATGTATATATAGGATTGGGCCAACCTTGTGGTATTATTTCTTGCAAATTATCAGATGGAAGTATTTTTTTTATTTTAGGATCTACTTTACAACTTATGATTATAAAAAATGATACAACAACTATTAAACTGTTTTTTTTCAAACCGATAATTTTATAAATACTAAGTTACAAAACAAAAAACAACTTTATATTAAAATTAACAAAAACTAATAAAAATAGATTAGCCAATTTTACTCCAATTTGGTTTATTTACATCAACATTATTTAAAGTATTGAGAATTGATTTGTTTTTCTCTAAAATTAGTTGTTCATCTTCAATTAATAATGTTTCTGCGGCTTTTCTAGCTTCATTTAAAATCTGCCCATCTTGTGCAAGATTTGCTAATTTTAAATCCATTACCCCGCTTTGTTGAGTACCGCCAATATCGCCAGGGCCACGCAGCTTTAAATCAACTTCGCTTATATAAAAACCGTCATTACTTTCTACCATTGTTTTCATTCGTAATTTACTGTCATTACTTAATTTTACGCCGGTTAATAAAACACAAAAACTTTGTTCTGCTCCCCTACCCACTCTACCACGTAGCTGATGTAATTGTGATAACCCAAATCTTTCTGCACTTTCAATAATCATAACGCTTGCATTTGGCACATTAACTCCAACTTCAATAACAGTAGTTGCAACCATAATTTGTGTTTCATTTTTAATAAAACGTTGCATTTCTTGTTCTTTTTGTTCGTTATTTAATTTACCATGCACAATGCTAATTTGATATTTAGGGATAGGAAATTCATTTAATAAATTATCATAACCTTGTTGTAAATTTTGATAATCCATTTTTTCACTTTCTTGAATTAACGGATAAACTATATAAACTTGTCTTCCTTTTGCAATTTCTTCGCGCATAAAACCAAATACGCTTAAACGTTGGGCTTCGGTAAAATGAATTGTTTTAATAGGTTTTCTTCCTGGAGGCAATTCATCAATTACACTTACATCTAAATCGCCATACAATGTCATTGCTAAAGTACGTGGTATTGGAGTTGCAGTCATAATTAACATATGTGGAGGAAACGTGTTTTTTGCGTGTAATTTTGCACGTTGTGCTACTCCAAATCGATGTTGTTCATCTATAACAACTAAACCTAAATTTTTAAATACAACTGGGTCTTCTATTAAAGCATGGGTGCCAATTAACAAATTTAATTCGCCATTTTTTAATTGCTCTAAAGTTTGTTTACGTTGTTTAGTTTTGGTATTACCAGTTAAAAGTTCAACATTAATGGCTAATGGTTTTAATAAATCAATAAAGGTTTGGTAATGTTGTTGAGCTAATATTTCGGTGGGAGCCATTAAACATGTTTGAAAACCATTATCAAGCGCTAAAAGCATGCTCATTAAGGCAACCATTGTTTTGCCGCTTCCAACATCTCCTTGTATTAATCTATTCATTTGTTTTCCACTTCCTAAATCAACATGAATTTCTTTTAATACTTTTTTTTGTGCATTGGTTAAATTAAATGGCAAGTATGATTTGTAAAATGAATTAAAAAAGAAACCAACTTTATTAAATACAAACCCTTTGCTAATTGTATTACGCAATTTATTACTTTTTAAAAGTTTAAGTTGAATAAAAAATAACTCTTCAAACTTTATACGGTAAATTGCTTGTTTTAATTCTTGTTCATTTGAAGGAAAATGTATTTGTAGTATTGATTTATATTTTGAAATTAAATTGTTTTCGTTGATTAAATCTGTGCTCAAATTTTCAATTACATCAGTTTCTTTTAAGTTAATTAAAACTGTTTTTAAAACTCTTCGTATTCCTTCGCTGTCAAGTCCTTTAATTTTTAATTTTTCGGTACTGTTATAAACTCCTTGATAAGCATTAAATTGCTGTAATTTTTCTTCATTAAATTCATCAATTTCAGGGTGTGCAATGTTGTGTCTACCTTTAAAATTTGTTGGTTTTCCAAAAACAATGTATTCTATTCCTGTTTTAAGCTTTTGAGCAATATAATTATAGCCTTTAAACCAAACTAACTCAATAAATCCTGTATTATCTTTAAAAACAACAACTAAACGCTTAGCTTGTTTTAAACCAATAATTTCTAACGAATGAACTACACCTCGCAATTGCACATAGGGTAATTCTTCTTCTATTTCATTTATTCTGTTAAATTTTGTCCTATCAACATACCTAAACGGGAAATAATTTAATAAATCGCCACAAGTAAAAATATTGAGTTCTTTTTTTAAAACTTCAGCTTTAATAGGTCCAATTCCTTTAATATACTCTATTGGTGTATTAAACATTATACTAAATTACAACATTGTAAGTGTTGATATTATTTATTTTTATTTAAAAATACACATAGTATTGCGAATAATTTTGTGTTAGTGAAATACTTAATTTTTATTTTTAGTTTAATTAGCTTAAATGGATCTGTAAACGCACAGTTTTTAGATACCTTACATGAAGTTTTTAATCATAAAAGTAGTATTGATGCGAGATTAGAGTCGAGATATAGTTTTATTGATAATGAACTTATAAGTGTTAGAGGTGTTAGATTAGGCGTTGCATACCAACGCAAAATGCGAATTGGTGGTGGAATTAGTTGGCTTAACTCTATGCATCCTGAAACTTTTTATGAAACTAAAGTTGATGGTACTATTGATACAGTATTTAGAAATTTAAAATTTACCTATTTATGTTATTATGTAGATTTTGTTTTTTATAAAACAAAACGCTGGCAATTAAGCGTACCAATACAAGCAGGAACAGGATTAGCTTGGTGGCAAAAACAAAGTAAATTAAACTTTTATACGGGCGATAAAAAGCATTTTTTTATATTGTATGAACCAGGAATTACCGTACAATACAAAATTTTTAGATGGTTTGGTTTAGGTGCAGATGTGGCTTACAGGTTTACTGCATTAAATAATAAAAAAATAGGCGAAAAATTAAATTCGCCTACTTACAGTTTAAAAATTTTAATTTGGTTTGATCAATTGTATTTTACTAGCTTTCCTAAATCAAAAATTACACAAAAATTTGGACCTGCTATTTGGTAATTAAAATACTTTTAAGGCTTCAAAACATTTAAGATCGCCAGCAGAACCAAGAAATTCAGCATCAATACCCACTAAACCAACTTTTTTACTTTGTTCTTTTGTTAATGCTCTATTTGGAAACCAACGATCATCTTGCACTTTTAATTCAATATCTTTATCAGCCAAAACTTGGTTTAATTGTTTTTGAGTTAAAAACAATACCCCTTCTTCTTCATCTTCATCTTCATTTTCAATGTTTAAAATATTACCTACTAATTTTAATTTTGGCACATCTGGTTTATATTTAAAATCTAAACCATCTTGACTATTAATTTCTATATATTGAATATCGGTTATATGTATTTGAGCCATTTTTAATTTTTTTGCAAGTTTAACAAATTCGTACAATTTAAACAACTAAATTTATTATTATTAATAAAGATTTTTTCAGCTATAGCTTAATTGTTTTTATTAATTGAGTTTTTATAAAACAAAAAAACCTAAACTTTAAGTTTAGGTTTTTTAATGATTTTAATAAAATTAAAAATGCCACAAATCATGTTCCCATCTAAAAATATCTCCTTTAATTCTATCCGATTCTAATAGCGCATCAATACCTTTTGAGTAATTTTCAATGCTTCTATCGTAAACATTAGTTTCTTTTGTTACAGTACTTGCAAATTGCCTTTTCCAAAAGATATCTTCAAAGGTACGTCTCTCGCTATCATTTTTTGTGTTGTAAACTTCGTGTTTAGCAAAATATGGGCGACAAGCAGGGAAATAAATATAAAACATATTATTACAACCTAAATCCTCTTTCCCTTTAATTAAAGTACTAATACCTAATGCTATAATTCTAACTTCTAATACCGATTTTTGCTTATCAAAAAACCAGTCTTCTTTTAAATCTAGTCCGCAAAAATTCTCAAATATCCAAGTAGAGTCAGCAGGAGGTAATTTTTTTACTATTATTGCATTTCCTTCAGCATCAAACTCTTCTGTTTCTATAGAATCTGCTTGTAATACAAGTTTAGATTTAATTTCAGCTTTTTCAAATTGAACTAAAAACTCTTCATCTTTAAAAGCAGCAATAGAGCCATTTAAAACGTATTTTAATACTGTTTGTATAAACGAAATTCTACTTGTGCGATTATCTATTGGATAATACAACGGTTGATTTTGTTTTTCACGCAAATCAATTCTACGCCACACTCGTTTTTCCCATGCCACATCTGCTTCGCGTAAATGGGTATAAGGGATAAACTTTCTGTTGTTTGAATTTTCTTTTACATAAATACCATCATTATAATCACCAGGTTGTAAAATACTTTGTTGAGCATTAACTTTAAAAGTTGATACTAAGACAATTGCAACAACTAGTTTTACAGAATTAATTATAGTTTTCATAGCCTAAATTTTAAAATTACTTAGCAACTTTAATACCTTGAGAAATATTATGGATAACGCCATCTGGTCCTTTAATTTTAGCATCTACATAAATTTTTGAGTTAGCATCAGCTCCTCTAAAAATATTTAATGCATCACCACTTAAACTACTTCCAGCACAAGATCCTGATGTTAATTTTCCTTTTACTTTTCCAATAACATCTAAAGATTGAACAACATAATTTGCAGCAAAATCAAAACCAGCCGCACCTGCACCAATACCACCAACAACAGCTAATTCAGATTTTTTCATTTCTGAAGGAGCAAATTTACCACCAACTTTAATATCTGGTTTTGGTAAAGGCTTAACACGAAATTTAAATGGAGGGCCTTGAGCTTTCATTCCATCTTTAGTTTTACCAGAAACTGTTACCATACAATCACCAGTTCCACTAAAAGTAAAATCGTATTTACCACCACCTTTTTGAACAACTTTAACACCAGCACCACTAGCACTTACACTAATATCGCCAGGGGCAATACCAGCAGCAGCAGCAGTAACAGGATTTACTACACCACGGTAAAACACGTTCATTTGATCAGCACTTACAGATGCGCCCGGAGGAGCAACTTTATATTCGCCTTTAAATGGATAGTATTTAAATGTTCCGTCAGGGTTTTTGTATTTAATTACACCTTGGTATTCTTTATCGCCAGCAGCACCTGCAGCAGTACGATATTCACCTTCACCATTAACTAATGGAACTAACTCTCCTTTTGCTCCACTTGCAGCACCTGCAGAGTCAACTCCTAAAATTACTTCCATATCTCCTTGACCTAATTTTGAAGAAGAAGCAGCTAAAAACACATTTGCTTCGTATTGTTGACCAACTTGTATGTACGAAGAAGGAGCTACAACACGAGCTATAATTCTATCAAATTTAATAGCTAATTTACCTGATGCTGATGAGAATACACCTAACATTTCAGCTTCTAAACTTTTTAAATCTGCAGCAATTTTGTTTAAGTTACAAGTAACAGCACCTAAAGGTAAATGATAAAATGTTTCAGCTTCCCAATCCATTTTAATTCCATCTTCTTCTTCGCCACTTGATACTGGTTTTAAAGAGTTTACTTTTTTCTTTAAAGCCTCATAATCAGCAGGATATAATTTAGTTTTAGGATCTGTTTGCATTTTATCCATAATAGAAACTATGCTACCTAACAACCCATCTATTTTACCTCTTAATTCTTTAGCACTAAATTCACCTGATTTTGGTGCATTTGGCTCTGGCCCAATTAAGATATTTGTTGGAGCATCGTAATCATCAATTTTACCATTTTTTAAACTCCAATTTAATTTTAAAGTATCGCCAGTACCTGCAGGTAACCCTTCGGTAGTTTCGGCAACTTTACCTTTTAATTTGTCAATGTATTTTATGGTTTCATTAATCAATTTTTGAACTTCTAATGCTTTATCATAATAAGGTTTAGCACCAGGGTTACCACCTAAAGCTTGTTGAAAAGCTTCGGTAATACGTTTATTATTTTCATCTAAATTATGACGGCTCTTAACAACGCTTTCATTTACGGTAACATAACCTTTTAAAACTTGTTTAGATACGTTCATAGCCAAAAGTGCGGTAAGTACTAAGTACATCATACCAATCATCTTCTGCCTTGGGGTTTCTTTTCCACCTGCCATTTTTTAATAATTTTTATTTTAGTTAAACACTAATTAATTTAATAATACAATTTTAAATGTAAGTTACAATAAAATTATTTAGAATAATTCATTGCACTTAACATGTTACCATAAATTGTATTTAAGGCAGTTAAATTAGATGATAAATTACTCATCTCAGTACGATATTTTTTAGTATCTTCAACTGATTCGTGTAAGTTTTGCATTAATTCTGCTAAGCCACCATAAAATTTAGTAGTAGCATCTAAATGTTGTTTACTTCCTTGCAATTGTAATTCGTATGTAGCATTTAAAGCTGATAGGTTTTTAGAAACTGAATTTAATGACTCACCAATTGAGTAACCAGCATCATTACTTTCAGCTAAACTTTGAATAGAATTAGCAGCAGATTTATAAGTATCAGCTAAAGTAGAAACTGAAGATGATGCTTTTTTAACGTTATCAACATACTCATTTGTAACTGTAGTTGCTTGGCTAATATCAGCAATTTTATTTGCGTTATCGCTTAACGAACGCATACCTGCGCCTAAACTTTCAATTAATTCAGGTCCAATTTTAGCATCTGCTAACATTGCATCTAATTGATTACTTATTGGTAAATTGTTACCATGTTTTTTATCTTCTTCTAACTCATCATGTCCCATACCAGCTAATTCAGGGTAAGCTAATGTCCAATCTACCTCTTCATGTGGAATATCTGAAGCGAATAAACAGAATAAGAATGCTTCGGTACCAAGACCCACGATTAACATGACAGATGCTCCTGGCCAGTGCATGATTTTAAATAAAGCTCCTAAAATTACTACGGCAGCACCGATACAAGAAGCAAGGTGTAAAAACCTTTTGAACCCTTTTACTTTTCCTAATTTACTCATAGTTGTTTGTGTTTGTTTGTTTGTGTTTGTTATTTGTTTGTTTGTTGTTTGTTTAAATATTATCGTTTTTATCGCGACCTAAGAATGTCATAACGTTTCTAAATCCGATATAACATTTTGCTGTATCTTGATATTCGTATGTACGAGTACTTGTTTGTAAATAATAACCAATATCTTTCCAACTTCCACCTCTAATTACTTTACGTTTTAATACATTTGCATCTTTTTCTTGAGCTTCGTAAACGTAATCAGGATTTAAATCGTGTTGAAAATCATAAGCCGATTCGTCAAATGCGTTGCTTGTCCACTCGCTAACGTTACCAGCCATACAATATAAACCATAATCGTTAGGATTATAAGAATACACATAAACTGAATGGAAACCACCATCATCGATATAAGAACCACGCATAGGTTTAAAGTTACCTAAGAAACAACCACGAGAGTTACGGATATAAGGGCCACCCCAAGGATAAGGAGATTTTTGTAAACCACCTCTTGCAGCGTATTCCCACTCACTCTCAGTTGGTAAACGGAAATCGTTAACAATAGTTTGACCTGTACCAATTAAAAAATTGTTTAATAAGAATGACCTCCAGTGTGAAAATGCCCTAGCTTGTTTCCAAGTTACACCAACAACAGGATAATCGTCATATGCTGGATGCCAAAAGTACATATTTGTTAAAGGCTCGTTAAATGAATAAGTATAATCATGTACCCAAGCTAAAGTATCAGGATATACGTTAATTACATCTTTAATAATAAACACTGAACGATCTACCCCTCTTCTTTCGCGAGGCACATAATTTCCTTGTCCTACAGAAACTTGGTCTTGTACGTTATATGTACCTAAAACTTTAGTATCTTTTGCAGGATCGCCAACTAAACTTGTAGGAGAGCCTAAAGCTCCGTTTTGACCATCATTTAAAGTTACACCATTCATGTACTCACCTTTTTTATAATCGTGAGCTGCGTCTTGAATATCAGCTGATTTTTGAGGACGAAAACGATTAGATTTAGATGCTGCTAATTTTATATCAATTCTATAATATTCGTAATTTAATTTACGCGCGTCTATTTCTTTGCGGTTATAAAAACGTTCCCCTTCAGGTAAATACAATGGTTGTAAATCTGCACGATAATCATCATCATCACTATCCCATTTTATTTTAGTTTCCCAATTGATGTAAGGATCTTGTAAGTTATTATCACCTTTATAAATAGGCCACATTTGTAAGAATTCATCTTGAGAAATTTGATAATCCTCGGCCATTGAGCTAGAACCACCAGCTAATAATTTACGAGCGATTGAATCTCTAACCCAATAAACAAATTGACGATACTCATTGTTAGAAATTTCAGAATCATCGATATAAAAAGCTTGCACCGATACTAATTTTGATTTAGTAGTGTGTGCCATAGGTGCTTCTTCGTCATCTGGTCCCATATGGTAAGAACCCATTGGAATAAATAATGTACCAAAAGGATCTGGTTGATACCATTTTTCGCGGGCAGGAACACCAGTTAACTCTCCAACGCGTTTGTTACAGCCAGTAACAACGGCCACAAATGAAGCTAATACCAGGAGTTTTTTCATATTGTTTGTTTTAGTTTATAACCACTAACAGTTTTAAAAGTTACAAATATAATTTTTTATAAGTTATTAACAAATTTTATGTTAGTATTAAATGGCTTAAACGTAAATAATTTTAAAAGGTTGCAATTTTAATTTAAGAAACGTGGGTCGCTGTACGAAGTTATTTTTTTATCTTTTAAGAATAAGCAAACTCCTAATACAATTTCGTGAGTACCACCACTGTATCCTTTAATTTTTGATAATGATAAATCGTATGAATAGCCAATTTTATAACTTAATGTTTTTTTAGCATTCATGTTTTGAAAACCAATTAATGCAGCTGCATAACCGCCAGTTCTAAAAGAACCACCAACAGAAACCATTTTATTCCAACGGTACATTAAATTAACATCTAAATTAGTTGCAGCTAAATCAGATCTTACTTTAATTCCTGGAATAACCTCATTACGTGGGTTTACAGCAATGTGATAACCTCCCATTAAATAATAGTGGCGAGTCATATCAAAACCAAGGCTACCGCTTGATAATGCTTGTGCAGGTAAGTGAGTTGAAGATAAACCTATGAAAAATTTATCAGGAACGTTATAAAATGCACCAAAACCTACATCATAAGTTAATTTTTTAAAATCAGGATTGTTTAAACCACCTGTATTATATGCACCAGGGATTTTATTGTCAATTTTACCATCTTCAGGAGTAATCCAAGTATTTGAGATGCTTTTTTGTAATATACCAGCATCAATACCAATACCTAAGTTACCTTCGCCAATAGGAATAAGGTAAGAACCAGCAGCTCTTAGAAATAAAGTGTTCATTGCTCCAATTTTATCGCTAATTACGCTTAAACCTACACCAACTGGCGCCCCAGGGATTCTAGCATCTAAGCCTAATGCAATTGATTGAGGCGCACCATCAAAACTAGCCCATTGTTGGCGGTATTGCGCTACGCCACAAATGGCATTGCTAGTACCTGCATAACCCGGATTGTAAATCACGCGGTTTTGCATCCATTGAGTAAATTGAGCATCTTGTTGGGCTGTTGCAACCCCTGTAAAACCTGCTACTGCAATAGCAATTTTGGTAATTGTTTTTTTCATATAGTTATAATAATGATACAAAATGTACCTTTTTTAAGGTGCTAAAATAGTTAAACAAATTAAATAAACAAAATTTAACAACCATTTTTTTGATTTTAAGCCCATAAAAAAATTAAAATTGATATGTTTATAAACTATTTTTAAATAAACTTGATTGATTTAATTTTTATTGATATATTTGCACCCCAATTTTTAGGATTTATTAAAATTTAAGATATGAAAAAGGAATTACA
Source organism: Bacteroidota bacterium (assembly GCA_020162035.1). Classification (GTDB taxonomy): domain Bacteria; phylum Bacteroidota; class Bacteroidia; order B-17B0; family Aurantibacillaceae; genus Aurantibacillus. The sequence continues at coordinate 165,054 of JAIUNM010000004.1, forward strand.
CCCAGAAAATTACAGATTATGTGTATTTAAAGACATGAGTAATGGTTACTCGTTTTTAACGCGTTCTTGTGCTGAAACTAAAGATACTATTAAACATGATGATGGTAATGAGTATCCATTAATAAAATTAGATATTTCAATGACTAGTCATCCTTTTTACACTGGTAAACAAGTGTTAGTTGATACTGCAGGACGTGTGGATAAATTCCGTAGCCGTTACGCTAAAAAACCGTAATTAGATTTAAATTATATTTTAAACCCTGTTAATAAAATTAACAGGGTTTTTTATTTTACAAGCTGTTAAGTATCTCCTGCTCTACTTCATTGCTATCCCAAATATTTTCAATGTTAGGAATTTGCATAATTTTATCCATTATTTGTTGCTGTTTGTTTCCGCTTTGTAAAGCTTGGCTATAACGTATTTGCGGACTGTACGTAACCATGCTGTATAATGGAATCCATTTATCTGGATGTTTTTGAGAAAAATTTCCTTCAATTTTTTTCTGTAATAAAAATTTTGGATCGGCAGTTTTATCTCGCATTTCAATAAAATTTGCAATAGCTAAATCTGCAATGGCATCTCCATCTGGTTTACGAAGGTTTTGGTATTCGTTTAAAATTTTTGGCCATTGGTGTTGGTGTTTTTCAACTAATTCGTTTAATACAACGCAATCTTCAAACCCGCAGTTCATACCTTGTCCGTAAAAAGGAACTATGGCATGAGCCGCATCTCCAATAAGCGCAATACTATCATCAAATGTCCAAGGAAAGCATTTTACAGTTACTAAGCTAGAAGTTGGATTTGTAAAAAAGTCTTCTATTAATGTAGGCATTAAGGGTACAGCATCACTAAACTCATTATTAAAAAATTGTTTTACATCTTCTTTAGTTTTAAGTTGAGCAAAAGATTTTTCGCCTTCAAATGGCATAAATAAAGTACATGTAAAATTACCATCAGGATTAGGGAGTGCAATCATCATAAATGAACCGCGAGGCCAAATATGAAGCGCATTTTTCTCTAATAAAAATTTTCCATTTGGACCCGGAGGAATTATTAATTCTTTGTACCCACAATCAATATAATGTTGGTTGTATTCGAACCTATCGTTTGATAACTGCATGCTTAATCTGCTTGCACTAAAAGCACCATCAGAGCCAAATAATAAATCGTAATTTTTTGTAATCACTTGCAAACTGTTAGTGTTTTCAAATACAACTTCTTTAGTATGTTTGTTTACTGAATTACATTTATAATCAAAATGAATTTTAACGTTTGGTTGTTGCTCGGCTAAATCCATTAACTTCATGTTAATTTCGGCACGGCTAACACTGTAAATTGCTTGCTCATCTTTACCATAAGGTTGGTAAGCATTTGAGCCATCTTTATTATGAATGTATCTCCCATACATTGGAATTGCAATTTTTTTAATTTCATCAGCAATTCCAACGCCTTGTAATCCTTTCCAACCCCTATCGCTTAATGCTAAATTTATGCTTTTACCTGCGCTCATTTTTACTTTACGCATATCGTTTCTTCGTTCATAAATAGTAACATTATAGCCTTTTTTTGCAAGGTAAATTGAAACTAAAGTGCCAACTAAACCGGCTCCTACAATTGTAACATCTTTATTCATTATAATTTAATTTTTTGTTTGTTCGTAACGTTCAATAATTAATTTTACTAATTTATGGCGAATAACATCAGTATTATCAAGCTCTATAATATCAATACCAGATGCATTTTTTAAATATTTTAATGCTTGTAATAATCCACTTGGTTGTTTATACGGTAAATCTATTTGACTTGTATCGCCAGTAATAATAAATTTTGCATTTGCGCCCATGCGTGTTAAAAACATTTTCATTTGGCTTTCGGTAGTGTTTTGGGCTTCGTCTAAAATAACAAAAGCGTTATCTAACGTACGCCCGCGCATAAAAGCAAGAGGTGCAATTTGAATAATTCTATTTTCGAGGTATTGGTTTAATTTATCGGCAGGAACCATATCGTTTAGCGCATCATACAAGGGTTGCATATAGGGATCTAATTTTTCTTTTAAATCGCCAGGTAAAAATCCTAAATTTTCGCCAGCCTCAACAGCAGGTCGAGTTAATATAATTCGTTTAACTTCTTTATTTTTTAGTGCTTTTACAGCAAGTGCAACTGCGGTGTAAGTTTTTCCAGTACCAGCAGGTCCAACAGCAAACATCATATCATTTTTTAAAATGCTGTTTACCATTTTTTGTTGGTTTGCAGACTTAGCTTTAATTACTAAACCATTGTTGCCAAATAAAATTACATCGTTACCAATATTTTCGGTTTGTTTGTCGAGTAAATTATCACCTGTTTGCCCTAATAACCTTTCAATAACGGTATCGGTTAAAACGCCTGTTTTATGGTAATAATCAACAAGCATATTTAATTTTTTTTCAAAAAATAAAATGTCGTTATTATCTCCCATAACTTTTAAAGAATAACCACGTGCAATTAATTTTAATTTAGGAAAATGTTTTTTAATAATATTTAATTTAACATCGTTTACGCCGTAAATTTCAACAGGTTCAACACTATCTAATGTTATAATTTTTTCAATCATTATAAAAGTTAAGTAAAATTATTGTTTATAATTTTGTTAATGTAAGAAATTTGTAGCTTTAATTTAAAGGTTATTTTTTGTTTATTTTTGAACAAATGAGCCTTGTAACACTAACAACGGATTTAGGATATCGCGACCCCTATTTAGCAATAGTGAAGGCAAAATTTTTGGCTAATAACATTAACGTTGTAGATTTAAGTTGTGAAATTAAAAATGCATCGGTTACAGATGTTGCTTATGTTTTAAAACTTGGATTAGCTAACTTTAAAGAAAACACAATTCACTTAATTGGGATAAAATCTTCTCACAAAAGCAAAAACAATAAACAAAACGAAGCCGATAACACCCGTTATTTAATTTCAAAATATAAACAACAATACATTATAACGCCTGATAATGGCTTGTTTACTTTGTTGGATAAAAATTATAATGAACCAATTTATCAGTTATATTATACAAACCAAGATTTTAATAAATTTTATTTAAATGATATATTAGTAGATGCAGCTTTACATATACTATTAACAGGTAATGTAAATGAGATTTCGAGTGAGACAAAAGATTTTTATAAAATTTATGATTTTGAGCCCTTTTTAAATGGTACAATTTTAAAAGGTAAAAATATTTATATAGATGATTTTGGAAATATTGTTACCAATATTACTAAAGAAATATTTAATGAATATATAGGAAACAAACCTTTCACAATTAAATTTCCTGGTGCTAAAATTCAAAAAATAAGCACAAATTACGATGATGTTGAATTTGGTAAAGCATTAGTTTTATTTAACACTTTGGGTAATTTAGAAATTGCTTTAAATGGCGCAAGTGCTTATAAACAATTGTTTCCGAGAGATATTGGTGTGAATTTTGATTTTAATTTATTAATAGAACTAGATAGTTTTTAAAATGATAAATAGAATAGTGAAATTAACTTTTAAAAAAGAAAATATTGAATTGTTTAAAACAATTTTTGAAGAAAACTGGAATGCAATAAAAAATCAACCGGGTTGTAATGACGTTAAATTGCTACAAGATAAAAATAACCCTTGTGTATTTTTTACATATAGTTTATGGAATGATGAAGTTAGTATTGATAACTATAAAAACACAGAATTATTTAAAAACGTTTGGAGCAAAACAAAAGCTTTATTTAATGCGGCACCAGAAGCCTGGAGTACATCTATAGTTTTTAAATAGACTAATGTAAAACAAACAATTCTCCTTTATTTGGAATTATTACATCTGCATAACCTTCGGCAAGTAATTTTTCTTTAAAAGTAGTTTTTGATGTATTTTCTCCATGTACTAGAAATATTTTTTTTACTTTATTTTTATCTTGACAAGACAAAAATTTTATTAGTTCTTTATAATCTGCATGAGCACTATACGAATCTATTATTTTAACATCAGCATTTACATTATAATAATCGCCATAAATTCTTACTGTTTTTTTACCAGATCTTATATCTCCACCAAGTGAATTTGGGGTACAATAACCTACAACTAAAATTGTGTTTTTTTCGTTAGAAATATTATGTGCTAAATGATGTTTTATCCTCCCAGCATCCATCATGCCTGACGCAGAAATAATTATACATGGTTCTTTACTTTCGTTTAATTTTACTGAGTCTATTTTTTCTCTTACATAAATTAAACTGTTAAAACCAAAAGGATCAGAATCTGTTTCTATATACTCTTGTAATTTTTCGTTAAAGCATTTAACGTGTTCACGCATAATATCTGTAATACTTGATGACATTGGACTATCAACATATACTTTTATATTCGGTAATAAATTTTTATTTTTTAATTTATCTAAAATAAAAACTATTTCTTGTGTTCGCCCTAAACTAAAAGCAGGTATAATTAATTTACCTTGTTTTTCAACACAGGTATAATTTATTATTTCAAGTAAGTGTTCCTCAGCATCATTTTCTGGTTCGTGTAATTTATCACCATAGGTTGATTCGCAAATTATATAATCAGCTAATGGAAAACATTCAGGATCTTTTAACAATAAATCATTATACTTTCCAACATCACCTGTAAATGTTAAGTTAATAATTGTATCGTCTTCGTTTTTTAAATTTAGGTTTACCACCGCACTACCTAAAATATGCCCAGCATCTGTAAAATTAAAACTAACTTCATTATTTAAAAAAAATGAATGATGATATGGAATTGTTTTAATATGCTTTAAACATTTATCAACATCTTTTTTGGTGTATAAAGGTTTTAATGGTTCTAATTTTTTCGCTTCTCTAATTTTATTGATGTGTTCGATATCATTTTGTTGAATGTTTGCACTATCATAAAGCAAAACTTCTACAACAGGTAATGTGGAAGGCGTACAATAAATTGACCCAATAAAACCTTGTTTGATTAGTAATGGAAGGTTGCCGGAATGATCGATATGTGCGTGAGATAATATTACGGCATCAATTGTTGCTGGATCAAAACCTAAATGTCTATTAAGAGAATCCGTTTGTTGACCAACGCCCTGATACAATCCACAATCTAATAAAATATTAAAACCTGATGGTGTTGTAATTAAGTGCTTACTCCCTGTTACTGTTTCGGTTGCTCCTAAAAATTTTACTTTCATGATTAGATTGAAATTAAGACAAACTATTTAATTTTTCTTCTTTTAATAAAATAATTTGCTTTAATAATATAATTTCTTCTTGAAGTCTTTCTTTCGTTTTTGTTGAGTCTTCGCCTGTCCATAATTTATTTATATAATATGGTTTTTCTAAATCTAAAAGATTTTGATTTTCTACTCTGAAAAAACTATATAATGGCACGCGTAATGCTTTCGAAATTAACTCAAGATTTCGTAAATCGAGTGTTTTATTATTTAATTCGTTAGTAAGTTCATCTTCTGGCATATTTAAAAAATCAGCCAATTGTGCAAAGGTGTAATTTTCCTTTTCTAATATTTGTATAAGTTGAGATTTAATGTCCATATAAATTAAACATTAAATTACTTATTTTTTTTCAATTACAAATGATTTATATGCAATGCTGTAATTATTGTTATTTTCTTTTGCTTTTAAAGTTTTAAAACCTAAAATATTTAGATTGTTTGCAAGATTAACTGCTTTAGACCAAAAATTTGATTTTTTAACGGGAATTATTGTTTCAAAATCATCTTCTTCATTTTCTTTAATTTCTTTTATAACTAATAAAGGCTCTAGTTTTTCTGTATAAATAATTGTATCTGTTTTTATTTTTGATGCAATATTAACATCAATTGAATTAATTAACGAATCTTTTTTTACAGTTGGTTTTACTAGTAATTTGGTTGTTTGGTTTACTAAACTATCTGTTATAACATTATTAAAGTTGTAATTTTTAATAACAGAATTAGTTACGTTATATTGATGTGAACTTTTAAAAGAATTGCTTAATAAATTAGAATTGTTTGTTGTATTTGATTGGGATACTTTAAGCAAATTGGGAGAATAAAATTTAAAATTATTAGAATAAAAACTTTTACCATAATAAGTTTGAGGTACTAACAACTTAAACAAAAAAGTTATTACCAATAGCACACTAGCAGCAACAGCTACGAATTTAAATGAATTAAACAGTGTAATAATTTTAGTGGTTGATTTTTTTAAATCATTTTTATTGGGATAAATTATTTTTAAATCAGATTGATTGATTGTAGTTGGAAAATTTAATAACTCATTTTCATGTGTTAAGTTTATAATTTCACCACCCTCTGATTTGTATAAATTTGATTTATTAATTTTTTCATTTTCAGCAACTAACTTTGTTTTAGAGTATAACTTAATTTCGTTTTGTAAAAATTTATTTGAAATTAAATCATCTTCAAATTTTATTTTTTCTGACTGATTTAAATTACCTTCAAAATAGTTAAAAATTAAAAGTTGTAATTTATAATTATTTGAAATGTAAAATTGGTTTTTATTTAATTTTTCTTTGCTTAAATCTTTCTTAAAATATGTTTTTTTAAATTCGGTTAATGTATTTTGTAATTCAAAATCAACACTTAGTTTTTGTTCAAATTCAAGCAATTCTTCTGCAGGCAAACAATTCTCCAAGTAAGATATTATTACTTGATTTTCATAATCACATTTATTTTTCTTTAAACTATTTTTTATCTCAAATTCATTTGTTTCAACTTTTAAAATTGGTAAATTAAAATCTTCAAAATCAATATTTAATTGTGGATTTTGTTTAATAAAACCCTTTAATTCATTACAATCCAATTCATTTAAACTTCCCTCAAAATAATCAAGTAAATATGCTTCGTAATTATTTAAATTAATTTTACTCATCACAAAACCACCTCCATTTTACCAATGTAATTTTTTAAAAAGTTACGAGCTCTAAAAATGTAAACTTTAACCTGACTTTCGTTTAAATTTGTAATTTCTCCAATCTCTTTATAATCATAACCTTCGTAATCTCTTAATAAAATAACAGCTTTTTGGATTTCGGGAAGTTGTTCCAAACCAGCATCAAGAACTTGTTTTAAATCGCTGTATTGTTTGTTATGGCTGTGTTGATTAAAGTCTATTTCAGAAAAATTAGTTTGTTTTTTTTGCTTTCTAATAAAATCTATTAAAGTGTGGTATGCTGCAGTAAATAAATAAGATTTTGATTTTGAATATTCTATAGAATCCATTTTAATCCACATTTTTTCAAATGTATCTTGTACTATATCTTTTGCATTGTGTTTATCTTTAATTTGTTTTAAAACAAAACGATAAACAGCATCTGCAAAATCATCAACACATTTATTATATTCTTCTATTGTCAAAAAATTATAATGGTAAGACGATAAAGGTATATAAAAGTTACAAAAAAATATAAAATTATAGTTCTGACTATCAAATACTTATAATGTTTTTTAGAACCTCATCAAAATTAAGCGCATCTATTTCAATAAACTTTTGATTTAGGTTAATTAAATGTTTTTTGTTTAAATTAAAAATTAAATCTCTATCAAATTTATTTTCGCGTAATTTATCTTTTTGCCATGGAATTGTATTTTTAGTTAACAAAACTAAATCGTATTTATGATTTGGTAATTGCTCCTCTATAAAATTAATTTTAGTATTAAACTCTAACTCAGCCCAAATTTTTAAGGTAATTAAATTTGTATCTATAAATAAAAATTTATTTGTATTTGCTTGAAGTATACTTTCATTTAAAACGTGTTGTTTTGCTATTTCTTCTATATCAAAAATTGTACAAGTATTAATTGGTTTATTTTCAAAATAAATGCGTGCATATTCTTTAACCCATGTAGTATTAAAGTGTTTTGCTAATTTTAAACAAAGTGTACTTTTTCCAGTACTTTCGGCACCAATAACGACTATTTTTTTAATAGTTTTTTCCATTCTAAAAATCCAAAAAATGCAACTACTGCAAAAATAAAATAGAGTACCGAAAATAAATACATTGATTTTGAAAAATATAAAAATACATAAGCAAAATCTATTATTACCCACAACATCCAATTTTCAATCCATTTTTTAATCATCATGTAAGTTGTTGTTAAGCTTATAGAAGTTAAAATTGCATCAACTAAAATTTTATCACCTTTAAAAAATTTAAGTAAAAAGAAAATTCCAATAAAAAGTAAAATAGTAACTACACCTAAATAAAATAATTGTTTTATTGGTGAATTAGTAATATTAAATTCGGTTTGAACTTGTTTGTTCCAATAAATCCAACCATAAATTGAGTATATTAAATAAATTATTTGTAAAGATGCGTCGCCAAATAAGCGTTGCTCATAAAATGCAAATAAACTTGTAACTAATCCAATTATTGAAATTGGCCAACACAAAACATTTTGCTTAATAGTTAAAACAACACCTAATATTCCAAAAATAAACGCAAATATATCTAACACTCCCATTTATAATGGTAGTTGATTTTGTTTAAATGCATTTATAATATTTAAATATTGGTTATATGGTGTTGGGGAATTCCAGATGTAGGATTTAAATGCAATACCATACAAGTTCATTTCTTTACATTTAGTAACAATTTCGGGGCTTGTACCTCCTCTTGCCACTATTTTTTTATTTGATGTTTTTACTGCATCTTTAATAGATTCTTCATAAAATCCACTATAAAAAGAATTGTTTAAATTATTAAACATAGTGCCTAACATTATATAATCAAAATCATATAATTCTTTTTCAAACATAGCATTTACTCTTGTGTGATTTCTGGTTTTTATTAACGAGCCAAATTTAAATTTTAACCTAAACCTAATCCATCTGTATTTAATTTTGTTTGATAAATGCGTGCTTGTATAGTGAACACCTTTTAGTTTAAATTTTAATGCTAATTTATGGTGCGAATGTATTATTATTCTATTATGATATTGAGCAGGAATTTCGTTTAAGTATTCTATCATTCGCGTTGTTGTAAATTTAGGTTTGCGTAAATGTAAATACTGTAAACCACTTTCAAACATTTTTGTAACCACACCAGTTTCATCGGGTACAGATTTTGAAGATGTAATTACCATTAATTGCATATGTTAATTTTTAAATATTAAAATCAAAACTAATAAAAAAAATAAATACCTAAGTTTTTTCTGGTCTAAAATACATACCAAATTGATTTAATAATTGTGGATTATTCTCAAAAGCATTACCAACAACAATTACATTAGGGCTAGAATTTAAAACTGCTTTAAGTTTTGTAATGTTATTAATGCCTCCACCAACAATTAAAGGTAAATTTATTGTTTTTTTAACCTTTGTTATTAAGCTGCTTTTTAAATGATTTTTAGCTCCACTACCCGCTTCTAAATAAATTAATTTAAACCCTAGCAACTCTGCAGCCACAATTCGATTTAAAATATCTCTTTGAGCAACTAATGGTTTTGTTTGAGTTACTTTTTGTGTTGTGCTTATTTTGCCACCATTTATAAGAAAATAAGCTGTAGGAATAGTTTTAATTTTTGCTTGTTTAATTTTTAATGCTGCTTTTGCTTGTTTACCAATTAAAAATTCGGGGTTGTTACCAGATAGTAAACTTAAAAACAACATTCCATCTGCCTCTGTACTTAATTGAAATTCATCTCCAGGGAAAATTATAACCGGTAATTTAGTTACAGATTTTATTTTAATTACTGTTTCGTTAAAATTGTCTTTTAATAATTTACTACCTCCAACCAATATACAAAAAACATTGTTTTTTTTTGCATCTTTAACTAATTGTAAATTTAACTTATCAGGGTCGGCAAGCAAAGCCAATAAAGGCTTTTTAGTGTTTTTTATCTTGTTAATTACTTTATTAAATTTCATTTAGTAAGTACGTTAAATAGTAATTTTCAATTTTTTGCAAAGCTAAATTATAATTTATCCAATTGTTATTTAAAAAAATGCTTACTGTAATAGTTGATTGGTTAATATTAAATTGATTTACTTTAATTTGTTCAGAAAAACTAATCCCTTTTATACCATTAATTTTATAAACAGTTTCTTTTGCACTCCAAATACAAGTAAGCATTTCAATTGAATTATTAGCGTAATTTAATTCATTTATATTACAAAATTTTTGTTTAATGTTTAATATTTTTGGTCTAATTAATTCAATATCTATACCAGTATTATTTTTTTTGTTAATGATAATTGCTAAATATTTATGCGAATGAGAAATTGAAATGTACCTTTCATTATCTAGTAAAAATGGTTTATTATTTTGATTATAACACAATTTACTGTAATTAATGTTTAATTGACTTAGTAAATACTTAATACCTTCTTTTTCTAAAACTCTTTTCGCAACACTATTAGCTTTTAGATTAAACAAATCAAGGTTTAATAAGCCTACTTCTGTGTTTTGGTTAATATGTTGAATTTCAATCAAAAGGATATTTTATTTATTGCAAACTTATTAATATCTTTGTTATCCTTAAAAAATAATTAATTATAAATAAATAAAAAATGTCAACAACAACTGCAACAAAGTACATAAAGTACAAAGTAAAAGACATCTCATTAGCTGAATGGGGTAGAAAAGAAATTAAATTAGCTGAAGAAGAAATGCCAGGTTTAATGGCTTTGCGTAAAGAATATGGTGCAAGCAAGCCTTTAAAAGGTGCTCGTGTTGCAGGTTGTTTACACATGACTATTCAAACTGCTGTATTAATAGAAACATTGGTAGAATTGGGTGCAGAAGTAACTTGGAGTTCTTGTAACATTTTCTCAACTCAAGATCATGCAGCGGCTGCTATTGCTGCTGCTGGAATACAAGTTTATGCATGGAAAGGTCAAAATGCTGAAGAATTTGATTGGTGTATTGAACAAACATTATGGTTTGGCGAAGACCGTAAACCATTAAATATGATATTAGATGATGGTGGAGATTTAACAAACATGGTATTTGATAAATATCCTGAATTAGCTGCTGGTATTAAAGGTTTAAGTGAAGAAACAACTACTGGTGTTCACCGTTTATACGAACGTATGAAAAACGGTACTTTATTATTACCAGCAATTAACGTTAACGACTCTGTTACAAAATCTAAATTTGATAATAAATATGGTTGTCGCGAAAGTTTAGTAGATGCTATACGCAGAGCAACAGATGTAATGATGGCTGGTAAAGTAGCTGTTGTTGCTGGTTATGGCGATGTTGGTAAGGGTTCTGCGCAATCATTATCAAGCCAAGGTGTTCGTGTTATTGTAACAGAAATTGACCCTATTTGCGCTTTACAAGCTGCAATGGATGGCTACCAAGTAATGAAAATGGATAATGCAGCAAAAATTGCTGATATTTTAGTAACCACAACAGGCAATAAAGATATAATTGTTGGTCGTCATTTCGAAAGCATGAAACACGGTGCAATTGTGTGTAACATTGGGCATTTTGATACTGAGATTGATATGGCTTGGTTAAATAAAACTTATGGTAACACAAAAGATACTATTAAGCCACAAGTAGATCAATACACCATTAAAGGTAAAAACATAATTGTATTAGCCGAAGGCCGTTTAGTAAACTTAGGTTGCGCTACTGGGCACCCTAGTTTTGTAATGAGTAATTCTTTTACAAACCAAACTTTAGCTCAATTAGAATTGTGGACTAACACTGGAGCTTACGAGAAAAAAGTTTACACTTTACCTAAACACTTAGATGAAAAAGTAGCTATGTTGCATTTAGGTAAAATTGGTGCAGAATTAGATGTTTTAAACCAAGAACAAGCAGATTATATTGGTGTTAAAATTACTGGACCATTTAAAAATGACATGTACAGATATTAATAATCTGATTTAGTTATAAATTAAAAAAGCCATCTAAATTAGATGGCTTTTTTATTATTGAGATTTTTTATTCTTTGATTAGCCTTATAAAATTAGTTTTTTCATTATTAGTAATTTTCACAAAATAAATTCCTTTATTTAAATTTTCTACATTAAATTTAATTAAATAATTATTTAGTTCATTATTTTGTTTAAATATTACTTTACCTAATACATCAACTATTTCAACATTATATATTTCATTAGATTGATTTAAAGCCTCAACAAAAAATTCAGATTTAGTAGGGTTTGGATAAACAATATAACCATTATTATTTTGTGTTTCATTTAAACCTGTACAATTACTAACAGATTGTGTAATTATTGCATTTGAATTACAACCTACGGTATTTGTACCTGATACAGAGTAACTTGTTGTAACAGTTGGATTAACTACTATTGTTTGAGTTGTAGCACTTGTATTCCAACTATAACTTGTAGCCCCAGTTGCTGTTAAAGTTGCAGAGCTTCCAATACATAAATAATTAGTTGAAGAACTAACTGCTGTAATAATTGGGTTTGCAAATACAGTTACATTACTTATAGCCGAACCAATACAACCAACTGAATTTGTTCCGGTAACTGTGTAAGAACTTGTAATTGTAGGCGACACATTAGCACTACCACTACTGAATGTTAGTGTGGGTGCACCACTTGCACTTATACTATATGTTTGACCACTACATATTGTACCGCTAGAAGCGGTAATAGTTGGACTATTAATTACTGTTATAGATGATGTAGCTGTGTTTGCACTTACACAACCAGCAGAACTTGTACCAACTACAGTGTATGTAGCATTAACAGTTGGTGTAACATTTGCGCTACCCCCTTGTATTGTATAAGTATTTGCACCTGTTGGATTAATAGAAAATGAACTACCAGAACAAACAGTTCCACTATTAACACTAATTGTTGGAATTGGATTAACTACTATACTACTTGTTGCTGTATTTACACCTACACAACCTGCAGAACTTGTTCCAACAACAGTATATGAAGTATTAACAGTTGGAGTAACATTTGCGCTACCTCCTTGTATTGTATAAGTGCTTGCGCCAGAAGGGACAATAGTAAACGTACTTCCTTTACATACACTTCCACTGTTTACTGATATTGTAGGTGAAGGATTTACTGTTGGTGTAAATGCTGCTGAATTTGTACATGTAGATGGAATACTAACAGTTAAGTTAACAACTGAAGAATTATTTACAATTATTGAATTTGATGTTGCACCTGAAGACCAAGCATAGTTAAAACCTGGGCAAGAAGTAGTTAAAAATGTGTAATCAAAACTCGGAAAAGGTGAAAATCCAGAATTTGCATAGGTCATACCTCCTGCATATGGATTTGAGGTTGAACCTCCAATACAATAACTAGATAATCCTCCTGTATTTATAAATACTAAATAATAAGTGTTCCCTGGTGTAACCGAAACAGAAGGCCAATTTACTGAATAAAAACCGGTTGTGTTTAATGTTACACTGCCTGTTGCCATTAACGTACCACCCATAGTTGGTAAATTATTATAAAGATTTATAGTTAAGGTACCTGAGCCTGAACCACTGCCTAAATAAATTCCTGCACCACATAATGTATTATTTGTAGGTTGAAATGATTGCGCTAAATCAACTTGCGAAAAACTAGCCATACATGTAGAAGAAACAGTTTGAGCAGCATCTATAGTTGTTGCTACTAGCGTTGCTTGATTACAAGCAGGATTAGGTAATTGAGAAATTGTAAAACTACATTGCGCCTTTACGTAAAAGGCAAAACTCATTAAAATTAAAGAAAAGTAAAATTGTTTCATGTTATATATTATTTAATAGTTACAAATATATTATATATTATTTAATAGTTACAAATATATTGTTATTTAAATAAAAAAGCCATCTAAATTAGATGGCTTTTTTATTATTGAGATTTTTAGGATTAATTTGTTGGTAAACCATTTGCTGGTTGTTGCGGTGCTTGTTGCGCTGGTGCGTTTTGCGTTGGCATATTTACAGCGCCAGCTGCAGTTTTTTTAACCGAAGACTCACTGCCTTCTGTTGCAGCAATACTATTACCTTTTGGAGCTAAAAAAATACAAGTTACTATTAATGCAATAGCTAAACCCCAAGTTGCTTTTTCTATAAACTCAGTACCTTGTTTTACGCCCATTATTTGGGTTGCTGCGCCAAACTGACTTTGAATACCTCCACCTTTACTGTTTTGAACTAATACAACTAGTATTAATAAAAGGCAAATTAAAATTATTAAAATTGATGCTATCATGATATATATTTTTTATTGTTTTTCTTTTAAATTTTTAATTAGGGATGCAAAGTAAACACTTTTTTGTGGAATTTTCAAACATAAAATTTCATAAGCCCTAATTGCTTTACTAATATGCCCTTGTAAGGCATAAATTTTAGCTAAAGTTTCGGTTACTAAGTGTTCATTTTCTAACAAACTCTCTTTAGCTTGTGCATTTGCAATAAAAATACGTTTTTCGTCTTTGTTCCTTATACTGCCAGGGTTTGATTGTATAATTTTATCAATTAATTCGATGTTTTTTTGCTTTTTTGTTTGATTTTCGATGACTTTATCTGTTTCTGTTTCTAAATTTTGAACAATTTTTAATTTTGGATTATTTTTTTCATCAGATAATATCTCCGTTTGTTTTAATTCATCTTCTGTGGCTCCATTTTTATTGTTTAAAAATTTAACCCATTCAATAAAATTAGTTGGTGTTATTTGTTCTTCTTTTTTAAATGATGGACTACTTTCAAAATATTCTTCATTAACATAGGCATCACTTGCCGCTTTTTGAATGTCAATTTCTAAATTTTGAACACTTAAATTTTGGTTTTCTGTATTTGATTCGAGGTTTTCCTCTTTTACATCTGTTTCAATTATTTTATGTTCCGATAACTCTGTGGCTTTAAGTATATTTATATCCTCTTTAATTTGATTTAAAACAGTTTTTATTTCGTTTAAATCTTCATTATTAGTATTTTCTTCTTCTTTTACTTTAGTTTCTAAAGCAGGTTTATCATCAACTCTATTTAGTTTATTTTGAATAGAAATTGTAACATCAACCTCATCAGTTTTACAATCAACCGTATTATTTAGTAATTGATGTAAAACAGATCTGTTTACAACAGAAATGGCTGCTTTTTTTAATACGGATTGATGTGAAGCAATATCAAATTGTTGCGTTGCTAAACTATACAATAAATGCGCAGGCTGAAAATAAGGGTATTGTTTAACTAAATCGCACAATTGTAAAACACTATTTTGGTTAATAGAATTAGGGTTTTTAATGTATTTTAATAACTCTTGTGTTTGCATTACCAATTATTAAATGCTTTATTAAAAATATCTTCGGCCAATTGTTTGTTAATTACTGTAATCAATTCACTCTCTACACTTGATAATGTTTTAGTAGAACTATAATCTGCAAACCTTGTAAATGCTTGTTCAAAATTTTTAGTTGCGTCAAATTTGTTACTGTATTTAACATTAACCGTAATAGTTAATCTATTTTGTGATGCTTGGTCGTTGCTTTGTATTGAAATTGGAGCAACATTATAATCCGAAATATAGCCTTCAAATTGCAAATCGGCATTATTTTTAATTAAAGCTAAACTAGTTTGTTGCGAAACCATATCGCGCATTTTTTCTGAAAATTGTTGGGCTAATGATGGTGGGGCTAAACTGCTGTTATTAGTAAAATAACCAACGCTAATTGTTTTGGCCTCGGTTGGTATAGTTGCTCCACTTAATGAAACAGTAGGTTTACAGGCATTAATAATTAATAAACTTAATGCAATTAGTAAATATTTAAGATTAAAAAATTTCAATTAATTTAAGATAAATTTAAACATTATTACTCTTCAATATTAAATTCGTTTATTTTTCTATACAATGTTCGTTCACTTATTCCTAATTCCTTAGCCGCATTTTTACGTTTGCCTTTATATTTTTTTAAGGCTTTTTTAATCATATCAATTTCTTTATCTTGTAACGACAAAGTTTCTTCAACCTCAATAGTTTGCTGGTTGTGAAGTTGATTTTGATGTGTTGGTTGGTGTATAGTTAATCCACTATTTGTATTAATTATATCTTTATTATAATCTTGCTTATCAATAATTTGTAATTCATTTAAATTTTTTGCTGTATTTGTTGAACCTGGGTTTGTTGTAATTAAATCAAATACAATTTTTTTCAATTCATTTAACTCACCTTTCATATCTCTAATTACTTTAAATAGTAATTCTTTATCATTGCTATCAATTGTATTATTAGTAAAGTTAATATTGTTTGATAACGAAGGTACATTTGTATTAGAAAACTGAGGTAAATACCTTAATAAAACATCGGCAGTAATTTCTCTGCTTTTTTCGATAATAGAAATTTGTTCAGTTATATTTTTTAATTGTCGTATGTTTCCTGGCCAATAATAGCCTGTTAAAACTTTTTCTGCTTCGGGTAATAGTTTAACTACAGGCATTCTGTATTTAGCAGAAAAATCATTTGCAAACTTTCTAAACAACAAATGTATATCTCCTTCTCTTTCGCGTAAAGGTGGTAAATCAATTGGTACAGTGCTTAATCTATAAAACAAATCTGTTCTAAATTTTTCTTTTTCTAATGCTTGATAAAAATTTATGTTTGTTGCAGCTACAACTCTTACATCAGTTTTTAAAACTTTACTACTACCTACTTTTAAATACTCTCCACTTTCTAAAACCCTAAGTAAGCGCGATTGTGTAGCAAGTGGTAACTCCCCTACTTCATCTAAAAATATTGTTCCACCATTTGCAACTTCAAAATATCCTTTTCGAGCTTCAGTTGCGCCTGTAAACGCTCCTTTTTCGTGCCCAAACAATTCACTGTCAATTGTACCTTCGGGAATTGCACCACAGTTAACTGCAATGTAAGGCCCATGTTTACGTGCACTATTTTGATGTATTATTTGAGGAAAAACTTCTTTACCTGTACCACTTTCGCCATTTATTAAAACATTTAAATCAGTTGGAGCAACAAGTCTTGCAACTTCAATTGCTCGTTCTAATTGTGTATTGTTTCCAATTATACCATATTTTTGTTTAAGATCTTGTAAATTCATTTTCTTTATTTGTTTAAAACTTAAACAACTTTCCCTATTAATGTTGAAGGCGTACTTGATTCAACGTAAACATTTACATACATGCCAGGTTTTAAATTTTCTTTAGGAAAAACAACTACGGCATTTTGGGAGTTTCTACCCATTAACATCTCATCAGATTTTTTTGATACTCCTTCTATTAAAACTTTGGTTGTTTTCCCTAGCCATTTTTTAGTGTGTAACTCACTATGTTTTCTTTGTAAATCAACAACTTCACTTAATCTTTTTTTCTTTATATCTTCAGCTACATCATCTTTGTATTTTCTTTCAGCTAAGGTTTTAGGTCTTTCGCTATAACTAAACATAAAAGCAAAATCATATTGCACTTCGTTCATTAAACTTATTGTATCTTTATGCTCCTCATCTGTTTCCCCACAAAATCCAGTAATTACATCCGTGCTTATTCCGCAATCGGGCATAATTGTTCTAATAGATTTTATTCTATCTAGGTACCACTCGCGAGTATATCCTCGATTCATTTTTTCTAATACATTTGAATTACCACTTTGTACAGGTAAATGAATGTTATTACAAATATTTTCATATTTAGCCATAACATGCAAAACCTCATCGGTCATATCTTTTGGGTGCGATGTACTAAATCTAACTCTCAAATCAGGCGATACAAGCGCAACCATTTCCATAAGTTGAGCAAAATTTGTAGAGTTTTGTTTTTGTTCGTCGGTTAAAATTTCTTTTTTTAAGCCGCCACCGCTCCATAAATAACTATCAACATTTTGACCAAGTAAGGTTACTTCTCTATAACCAGCATTAAATGCATCTTTACATTCATTTAAAATACTTTTTGGGTCTCTACTTCTTTCTCTTCCTCGAGTAAAAGGTACTACACAAAAACTACACATGTTATCGCAGCCACGCATTATACTAATAAATGCGCTTACACCATTTTTATCTAACCTAAGTGGCGAAATATCTGCATACGTTTCTTCTTTGCTTAAGATTACGTTAATAGCTTTTTGTCCAGTTTCGGCAGTTGCAATTAAGTTTGGTAAATCGCGGTAAGCATCGGGACCTACAACAATATCAACTAATTTTTCTTCTTCTAATAATTGTGATTTTAGACGTTCGGCCATGCAACCTAAAACACCAATTAAAAGCTCTGGTTTTGATTTTTTAATTTTTTTATAATCCTGTAAACGTTGGCGCACACGGTTTTCTGCATTATCGCGTATGGCGCAAGTGTTCATAAAAATTAAATCCGCTTCTTCGTAATTTTGAGTGGTGCTAAAACCTTTATCAATTAAAATAGAGGCAACAATTTCGCTATCGCTAAAATTCATTTGGCAACCATAACTCTCTAAATACAATTTTTTTCCGTTAGGAATTTTTGAAGGCTTCATTAACGAAGTACCTTGAATTTTTTCATCAATAGATTTGTTTTCAGTTTCCATTTTTATTAATTTACAAAGATACTGTTAAAATATGACATTTTGACACAAAACTTAAATTGTTGTTTTAAATTAATTCAATTTAACAAATAACAAAATTGCATTAATAAATCATTAACTATCAGTAATTTAAATACAAATATTATTACTATTAAAAATATAAATTACTTAAATTATTAGGATTATTACATTTTAATTGTTTTAATTTGCAAAAATTTAAAATCGGTTTTTGTTTAAAAAACACAAAAAAAGAGGTTAAAAAGTTAAAAAGCATAGTATTAAGATAGGTTCATGTCAAAAAATTTAGTTATCGTAGAAAGTCCCGCCAAGGCAAAAACAATTGAAGGTTTTTTAGGTAAAGATTTCACTGTTAAATCGAGCTTTGGACACGTAAGAGATTTAGTAAAAAAAGGTTATGGTATTGATATAGATAATAATTTTACACCCACTTACGAAATACAACCCGATAAAGAAAAAGTAATTGCTGAACTTAAAAAGTTAAGTAAAAACGCCGAAATGGTTTGGTTAGCATCCGATGAAGACCGTGAAGGGGAAGCAATTAGCTGGCATTTATATGAAACATTAGGGTTAGATAAAAAACGCACAAAACGTATTGTTTTTCATGAAATTACTAAACCCGCAATACAAAAAGCAATTGCAAATCCACGCGAAATTGATATTAATTTAGTTAACGCCCAACAAGCAAGAAGAATATTAGATAGATTAGTTGGATTTGAATTAAGCCCTATTTTATGGCGTAAAGTTCGCCCAAGTTTATCTGCCGGGCGCGTGCAATCAGTTGCAGTTAGGTTAATAGTTGAACGCGAGCGCGAAATACAAGCATTTAAATCAACATCATCATTTAAAGTTAGTGCATTATTTAATGTAGGAAAATCTATTTTAAAAGCCGAATTAAATGAACGATTTAATACAGAACAAGAAGCACAAACGTTTTTAGAAAACTGCCTGCCTACCGGCGAGGCAGGCAAAAAAGCCATTTATAAAATAACAAGTTTAGAAACTAAACCAGCCAAACGTACACCAGCAGCACCATTTACAACTTCAACATTACAACAAGAAGCTGCACGTAAATTAGGTTTTAGTGTAGCACAAACCATGATGGTTGCTCAACGTTTGTACGAAGCAGGTAAAATTACATATATGCGTACAGATAGTGTAAACTTATCGGATACTGCTATGGGTCAAGCTAAAGAAGCAATAACTGGTAATTACGGAGATAAATACTATCAACCACGAAAATATAAAACTAAAAGCAAAGGAGCACAAGAGGCACACGAAGCAATTAGACCAACTTATATTCAAAACTCTGAAATTACAGGCGAACGTAACGAACAACGCTTATATGAATTAATTTGGAAACGCACCATTGCAAGCCAAATGGCTGATGCTGAATTAGAAAAAACAACAGCAAAAATAAATATTAGTACAACAAAAGAATTATACGTTGCACAAGGCGAAGTTTTAAAATTTGATGGTTTTTTAAAAGTATATATAGAAGGGACAGATGATGAAAATGATGAAGAAAACACATCAATGTTGCCGCCAATGAAAGAAGGAGATGTTTTAGATTTAAAAGAAACAACTGCAACACAACGTTTTTCGCATCACCCTGCAAGATATACCGAAGCTTCATTAGTTAAAAAATTAGAAGAGTTAGGCATTGGAAGACCAAGTACTTACGCACCAACTATAAGTACCGTACAAAAACGTAATTATGTAGAAAAAACAGATAGAGAAGGCACATCAAGAAATTACACACAATTTGTTTTTGATGGTAACACAATTAAAAAAGAAACTAAAACAGAAAATACAGGAGCAGAAAAAGCTAAATTATTTCCTACAGATATTGGAGCAGTTGTAACCGATTTTTTAATTCAATACTTTCCTGATATTTTAGATTTTAATTTTACCGCAAAAGTTGAAGAAGAATTTGATGAAATTGCAGAAGGTAAAATACAATGGACAAGCATGTTAAAGGATTTTTACAAACCCTTTCATAAAACTGTAGAAAAAACTATTGACAATAGCGAACGCGCAAGCGGCGAAAGAATTTTAGGAACTGACCCAGTAAGCGGCAAACCCGTAAGCGTTAGAATAGGAAGATTTGGACCTTTAGCTCAAATAGGCGAAACTGTTGAAGGAAGCGAAGAAAAACCTCGCTTTGCAAGTTTACGCAAAGACCAAAGTATTGAAACAATTTCATTAGAAGATGCTTTAGACTTATTTAAATTACCAATGAGTATTGGCGAATATAAAGGAAGTGAGATTATTGTTGCAGTTGGAAGATTTGGTCCATACATAAAATTTAATGAACAATTTATTTCAATACCAAGAAGCGAAGACCCTTTAAAAGTTGATTTAGAAAGAGCAATAGCATTAATAAAAGAAAAAGAAGTTGCTGATGCTCCTGTGGCTTTTTACAACGGTAAACCCGTAACAAAAGGTAAAGGTCGTTTTGGTCCGTTTATTAAATATGAAGGTATTTATGTGAATGTACCACGTGCTTATAATTTTGATGCACTTTCGCAAAAGGATATTGATGAACTTATTGGTAAAAAATTAGAAAAAGAAGCAAATCGTTATATACATAACTGGACCGAAGAAAAAATTTCGGTTGAAAACGGAAGATGGGGACCTTTTATAAAGTTTGGCAAAAACATGCTTAAACTAATTAAACAAGGTGGAGGTAAATTTACACCAGAAGAAGTTGCTGATTTAAGCTTAGATAATATTAAAGCCATGATTGTTGAACAAATACCAAATGCGTTTGACAAAAAAGGTGCTAAAAAAGCAGCTGCGAAAAAAACAACAACTAAAGCTAAAGTGGTTAAAAAGGCAGTAGTAAAAAAAGTAGCTGCTAAAAAAACAGCAACTAAAGCTAAAGTGGTTAAAAAGAAAGCATCTAAAAAGAAATAAAAAATTTATTTATAATTTTTTACAATACTTATTAAAGTATTAACCCAAGTTATTGGCGTAATTTTTTTAGCATTTTGATTTGAAACATTTGCCATGTTGCATAATTCGGAATTGGAAAGTTGAATAATTTTATTAAGAGTTGTTTTAATTGAGTTAACTGATGAGTGATTAAAACTAAAACCATTTTTGCCTTCGATTAAAAATTGTTGTTTAGCCCCTACTGCATTGCTTATTAATAATGGAAAACCTGCGGTTGCAAATTCGTGCACAACAACACCCCATGGTTCGTACCTGCTTGGTAAAATAAACACACCAGTTTGTTTTAAATAACTTTCTAAATCGTTAGGTTGCACAAAACCAAAATGTTTTATTTTAGGATGATTAACAGGCTTTAAATCTCCTGTTCCTAAACACCATAACTCCCAATCATTTGGATTTTCTTTTTGAAGTTCTATAAATGCTTGCCAAAGTTCTGATAAGCCTTTAAAATCGTAATATCTACCAACATATAAAAATTTATGAGGGAAATTTTCACTTTTCTCTAATTTATTATTTTGAAAAATAGTTTCAAATTTTGTGTAGTTGCATGAATAAAATCCTTTACTAATTAAACTAGTTTTAAACCCAAGTTTATTAACATAAGTAAATTGTTGTTCGCCAGGAACCCATGCATGCGAAAATGTTTTTAATAATGTAAATTTACTTAAAACAACAGCTAACTTTTGTTTTAAATCGCCTCGCCAATGGGTATCGCAAGTTAAAACAGTGGGTATTTTTTTAAAAAATGATTTTGAAACTTTTAAATAATCTTTATCAATCCAACCGCTACAAATTATTACAGTTGGATTAATAGACTGAGTTAAATTTTTTAGTTGAACTAAATTGTAATCGTTTCTATTATAAATTTTAATATTATTTTGTTGATGAAATTGGAACGGCGCCTCTTTGTTTACAGGCCATCTAATTACATGAACTTCGCCATATTTGCTTAACTCAGCGCAACAGGCTAAAAAATAATCTGCAATTTCGGTGTATAAAAATAAAAACTTCATTTTAAATTTATTAATTGCAAACTAAATTAAACTTAATTTGAAACTGACTTTCCTTTGTTTTTAAAATAGCCAATAATAATAGGTAATACTGAAAGTAAAATTATTCCAATACAAACTAAATCTATTCTTTTTCTAATAAATTCTACCTCACCTAATAAATAACCAGCAGTAGTTAAACCACCAATCCATAAAGCACCACCTAAAACATCAAACATAAAATATTTTTTGTAATCCATTTTGCCAACACCTGCTGCAAATGGAGCAAATGTGCGTACAAAAGGCACAAATCTGGCCATTATAATTGCTTTTGTGCCATATTTTTCGAAAAAATCTTCGGTTTTAGTAAGATACTCTTGTTTAACAATTTGCTTGCCTTTAAATTTAATATTAAAAACTTTTAAGCCAATTTTTCTACCAACCCAATAATTACAATTATCGCCAAGTACAGCTGCTACAAAAAGTAAAATTAATAAATATGACATATCTAACATTCCACTTCTAGCAAATAAGCCTGCAGTAAATAATAACGAATCGCCAGGTAAAAAAGGCATAGCAACTAAACCTGTTTCAATAAAAATTACTAAAAATAAAACAATATAAATTGCTGTATTATAATTTGCAAAAATCCATTCAAAATCTAAATGAATAATATGTTTAAAAAGCTCAACCATTTTTTAATTTATTTTGAATATTTTTCTAAATATGCCATAACACCACCAGTTAAGTTATATAAGTTGTTAAAGCCGTGTTCTGTTTCTAATGCATTAATAACAGTTGCACTGCGTTTACCACTTCGGCAATGCATTACAACTTGTTTATCTTTGCTAATTTTATCAATGTTGTCCATAACATCGCCCATAGGAATTAGTTCTCCATTTATATTTACCTCATCAAATTCGTAATCTTCTCTAACATCAATTAATTGAAAATTTGCATTTGTAGTTATAAGTTGATGTAATTGCTCAGGTGATATTTCTTTCATAAAAATTATAGTTAGTTATTTGTTTGTGGTAAAAATGTAAAAAAAGTGTCGCCACGCAGGCCAATTCGTAATGTTTCTAAAGGGATAACATCATCTACACCAATATTACCAACATTTACATTTGCACCAAACATTTTAATAAAATACACTTGTTGACTTTTTTGAGGAGTTTCCCAAATGATGTTTTCTAATTTTACTTTGTTTGCAATTTTATTAATAAGCATAGTGTGTGCACTTCCGTTTTTATGAAAAATGCCAACAGTTCCACTTTCTCTAGCTTCGGCAATAACTTTAGTAGAACCAGCTTTTAATTCATTCTCCATCATTTTTATCCATCGTTGAGGGTGAATAATTACACCTTCTTCTTTACTACCTACTTCGCTTAAAACAGTAAAGTTTTTAGATAATTTGTTTATGTATTCGCATTTTAACTCGTGTTCAATAGTAATGCTACCATCGCTAACTTCGGCTGTATCTAAACCTAAATCTGAGATATATTTTACATACTCGTCAAATTTGTTTCTAATAGCAAAAGCTTCAAATAAAGTGCCTCCAACGTAAACTTTAATTCCCGCTTCTTTGTAGAGTTTAACTTTTTCTTTAACGTTTTTAGAAATTATGCTTGTACCAAAACCTAACTTTACAAAATCTACATAATCTGAACTTGTTGCAATTAAATCTTCTGCCTGTCTAGTACTAATGCCTTTATCCATAACCATAGTAACTCCGTTGTTACGTGGTTTTATTGTTCGTTGAGGTATATGAGCCAATTGGCTATTATATATTATTGCCATATAATTATTTTTTATAAATTGAAATTAAATGATTAAGTTCTGTATTGTTTATTAAATTTGGGGCATATTCAAATATTATTTCATGTTTTTGAAAATCCATATCTAAAGCTATTGAAAAATACTCCATTGCGGCTTTAGTATTTGCTAAATCTAATAAAACTACCCCTATTCTATAAATTAGTTCCGCCGAATCTGGGAAACGTTTAATCCCTTGCATTAGTGCTTCATTTGCTTCTTTTAAATAACCAGCTTGATGAAGCATAGTGCTAAAGTCTATCCAAACATCAACTTCATTATATTCAAGTTCAATTACTCTTTCATAAGCTAAAGCAGACTCTTCTATAAATCCTAATTTTTGTTGAACCTCAGCAAAAACGTACCAATATTCAGCTTCATTAGGATTTATTTCTATTGCTTTTTTAACATAATGTACACTTTCGGTTAATCGGTTTAAACCATCAAGCACTACACCAATACCTAGCCAAGCATCTGCGTTTGCAGGATCAAGTTTAACACATTTGTTGTAATTAATTAAAGCATCTTCAAAGCGTTTAAGTTGTTCGTAACACTCCCCAATAAAATAGTAAGTAGTAGGTTCTTTTTCCTCATACTTAAATGTTTCTTGATATGTATTTATTGCCTCTTCATACCTTTCTAACTGAGCTAAAGAATTTGCTTTGTTAAAATAAGCAGAGCTAAATTTTTCGTTAATAGCTATAGAGTAATCATAGGCATCAATTGCTTTTTCAAATAAACCTAATCTACTATACGCTAAGCCAACATTAAACCATGCGTAGTAGCTATAAGGAAATTCATCTAAGTATTTTTCAAAAAAGCTAACAGCATCGCTGCTTTTACCAGTTAAATCAAAACAAAGAGATAATTCATTTAAAGCAACTTCATTTTTCGGATTAAATTTAATTGCTTTTTTAAAGTAATAAGCTGCATCATCAGCTTTATCTTCATTTAAAAATTCGATACCAAGTGCCACATATACTTCGTCTTTAAATTCTGCTAAAGGCAAAGCATTTTTAAAATTTTCAATAGCTTGTTCGCCTAAGCCCATTTGACTGTATATGTAACCTCTAGCCATATACAAATCAAAATTATTTTGTTCAATTTGTTCAACTTCATTTAATATTGCTAGAGCCTCGTGTGTATAATGTTGGCTGCTTAAATACTGAGCATATCTTATTTTAATAATTGTTGAAAAAGGAAACCTTTCTAAACCAAAATCAATAGCTTTTTTAGCAAACTCGTAATTATACCATTGTAAATAGTAATCTATAATCTCTTCAATTTCATCTGCATCAAAAAAACACGTTGCACTACCTGCAAGCATTTCTTCAAAGCGTTTTAAATTTTCTTCAAAACTCTTCCCATCTAATCCTTCATCGTCATCAAACTCTCTCATTTTATATTTATTAAAGCACTAAATTAATTGAAATTTACTAGTTATTTTACTTTGAAAATTAAAAAAAAATACTAATTATTCTTTAAACCAACTGCTGTACATTAAGTAATTTTCAGCAATTCTATTAATTTCGCCATTTATTAATTCTTGGCTAATATCTTTAATTTTTTTTGCAGGTACACCAGCAAAAATACAGCCTTCTGGCACTTGAGTTCCTTCGGTTAAAACTGCGCCAGCAGCTATAATACTATTACTTCCAACTACGCAATTATCCATAATAATAGAGCCCATTCCTACTAAAACATTATCGTTTATTGTGCAACCATGTACAATTGCATTATGACCAATAGATACATTGTTTCCTAAATTAACTTTTGTTTTTTGATAAGTACAATGAATAACGGCACCATCTTGAATATTAACTTTATTTCCTATTCTAATAGAATTTACATCGCCTCTAATTACTGCATTAAACCAAAAACTACAATCGTTGCCTGTAATTACATCGCCTACAATTGTTGCGTTTGGTGCAACAAAACAATTATCACCAATTTTTGGGTGAATATTTTTTACCGGAAGAATAATAGCCATAATTTTTTTGTGAATTTAAAACTTTTATAATAAATTTGTGCCATCTTGAAGTTAACATTAACAAATATTTCCTTTTATATGTGCCTACATTGTTGGCCCATTATTACGCGATAGTTTATATCGCCACTGTTAGTTAAGTTAATTATTTACCAAAAATTTTATTAAAACATGTTATTACTTGAAAGCGTAGAAACGCAAGTATTAGAAAAATTAAATGCATTAGTAGTTGTTATTAACAAATACGGCAACCCAGTTTACGTTAGTCAAAGCGCTTGTAACTTGCTTGGGCAACCACAAGCTAATTTATTAGGAAATAATTGGTGGATAAACTCAAGAATTGATAATGAAGCGTCTTTTGATATTAAGTCAAAAATTACAAAGTTATTTGAACATCAACAAATTAGCAGTTATGAATTTACACATGAATTAAATACTATTAATGGCTTAAGTAAATGGATTAAATGGAAATTTAGTTACTTTAACTCAGAAAGCATAATAGCAATTGGCGAAGATATTACAGAACGTAAATTAAATGAAGAGCGTTTAGAAAAAATTAATAAAACATTAGCAGAAAAAAACAATGCAATTATTGATAGTTTAAAGTACGCAAAACGAGTACAAACAAGTATTTTACAAGATTTAGAGTTTGCAAAAACTATTTTTAATAATTGTTTTATTTATTATAAACCTAAAGATATTGTGAGTGGCGATTTTTATTATTTCCACCATGATAACGAATTTAAATATTTAATAAATATAGATTGTACTGGGCATGGTGTACCAGGCGCTTTAATGAGCATTATAGCAAACTCAATAATAAGAGAAGTGTTAACCTCTACAAAATTAAAATCTGCAAGTGCAATTTTATATGCAATTGATGAAAGTTTATTTAAATTTTTAAATAAAAATTACCATAACAATGGACAAATTTATGATGGTATGGATGTTAGTGTAATTATGGTTAATAAAAAATCTAACCGTTTGCATTATGCAGGAGCAAACCAAAATGCTTACTTAGTAAGAAATAACGAAGTAATTACGCTTAAAGCAAGCAGATACCCCATTGGATATATTAATGATATTGAGAAAGTTTTTTATGAGCAAATTTTAATTTTAAATACTAACGATGTTTTATATTTAAGCAGTGATGGATTTGCAGATCAATTTGGAGGCGAAAATGGGAAAAAACTAAACAAACGTAATTTTATTGAATTGCTTAAAACTGCCAGTATGCTTAATATTAATGAGCAAGCCGCATATTTTGATTACCACTTAAACAATTGGAAACAACAATTAGAACAAACAGATGATATTGTTGTAATTGGATTAAAATTTTAAAACAAAAAAACCTGTCAAACTATTTGACAGGTTTTTTAAAAATATAAATTTATTATTTGTTTTCTGATTGTACTGCTCCTTCTGGCTTAGGTAATAACACTTTTCGGCTTAATTTAATTTTTTTAGTTTTAGGATCATCGCCAATGTATTTAACTTGAACAACATCTCCCTCTTTAACTAAGCCTTCTAATGAATCAATACGTTTCCAATCGTATTCGCTAATGTGTAATAAACCATCTTTACCTGGCATAATTTCTACAAATGCACCGTAAGGCATAATTGTTTTAACTTTAGCATCGTAAATTTCGCCAACTTCGGGCACTGCTACAATCCCTTTAATTTTTGCCATTGCAGCTTTAACTTCTGTTGCACTTGTGCCAAAAATTTCAACTACACCAGTTTTTTCAACTTCAGTAATTACAATTGTAGTGTTGGTTTGTTTTTGCATTTCTTGAATTACTTTTCCGCCTGGCCCAATTACTGCGCCAATAAATTCGCCTGGAATAACAATTTTTTCGAAACGAGGTGCGTGTTCTTTATAATCTTCGCGAGGTTCAGCAATTGCTTTAAGCATTTCGCCCATTATGTGTAAACGGCCTGCTTTTGCTTGGTCTAATGCTTTTGCCATTACTTCAAACGGTAAGCCATTAACTTTTAAATCCATTTGTACTGCAGTTATACCATCTTTAGTTCCACAAACTTTAAAATCCATGTCGCCTAAATGGTCTTCATCGCCTAAAATATCAGATAAAATAGCGTAGTTACCGCTATCATCGGTTATTAGCCCCATAGCAATACCTGCAACTGGTTTTTTTATTTTAATACCAGCATCCATTAAAGCTAAAGTACCAGCGCAAACTGTTGCCATTGAGCTTGAGCCATTACTTTCTAAAATATCACTTACAATTCTTATTGTATAGCCTGTATCTGTTGGCACCATAGGTTTTAAAGCGCGTAAAGCTAAATTACCATGCCCTACTTCTCTTCTGCCTGGCCCACGGTTTGGTTTTGCTTCTCCTGTGCTAAATCCAGGAAAATTATAATGCAATAAAAATCTTTCTTCGCCTTGGTGAAAAGCGCCATCAATAATTAAACCATCTTTTGGTGTACCTAAAGTTACAGTAGTTAACGATTGTGTTTCTCCTCTTGTAAAAATTGCGCTACCATGTGCTGATGGTAAATATGCCACCTCGCTCCAAATATTTCTAATATCTGTAGTTTTACGGCCATCTAACCTAACCTTTTCGGCTATAGCCATTTTACGTACGGCATTATATTCAACTTCGTGGTAATACTTTTTAATTAAACTTTCTTTTTCTTTTAATTCTTCGGCAGAAAATTGTTTTATAAATTGTTCGTATGGTGCTTTAAAATTGTCTTTTCGGTTTGATTTGTTTGCGTCTAATTTTTTTGCAGCGGCATAAACAGCATCAAAAGTTTCGGTATGTACTTTTTTACGTAAATCTTCATCATTAACTTCATGACAATATTCGCGTTTATTTTTTAACCCTGCTTTAACTGCAAATTCTTTTATTGCATTTATTTGAACTTTAATTGCTGCGTGTGCAAACTGAATAGCTTCAAGCATTTCTGCCTCGCTAATTTCGTGCATTTCGCCTTCAACCATTGCGATATCGGTTTCGTTAGCAGCAACAATCATATCTATTGTACTTAAAGCTAATTGACTTTTTGTGGGGTTAATAACTAACTTACCGTCAATTTTACCAACTCTTACTTCGCTAATAAGTGCATTGATAGGAATATCGCTAACTGCAATTGCAGCACTAGCAGCTAATCCCACTAAAGCATCGGGTAAAATTTCTTTATCTGCAGAAATTAATGACAACATAATTTGTGTATCACTATGGTAATCATCAGGGAATTGTGGGCGTAAAGCTCTATCTACAATTCTTGAAATTAATACTTCGTAATCAGATAATTTTGCTTCGCGTTTAAAAAATCCTCCAGGGAATCTTCCAGCGGCAGCGTATTTTTCTTGATAATCAACTGTTAATGGTAAAAAATCTACTCCATCTTTTGCATCTTTGTTACTAACAATAGTTGCTAAAATCATGGTATTTCCTGCTTTAACAACAACCGACCCATCGGCTTGTTTAGCTAATTTACCTGTTTCTAATGTAATTTCGAGCCCATTGCCCGAATCAAATTTGTGTTGTGTTCCTAATTGTGACATATTTTTTGTTTTTATATACACGACCCTTTCGTGTACTGGTTATTTTTATTATTATTAAAAAAAAAGCATTCCGATTGTTTCAGAATGCCCCCTTTTTCAAATTTCCAAATTATAAAATTATTTACGAATATCTAAAGTTTTGATAATTGCGCGGTAACGCATTAAATCAGTTTTCTTTAAATAATCTAATAAAGCACGACGTTTACCAACTAAATTTAATAAGGCACGTTGTGTTCCAAAATCTTTTTTATTACTTTTTAAATGACCTGTTAAATGATCAATTCTTAATGTAAACAAGGCTATTTGAGATTCAGAAGTGCCTGTGTTTTTCTCGTTTCCACCGTGTTTTTTAAAAATGTCTTTCTTTACTTGAGATGTTAAATACATTGTTTTATTTTTTAAATAGGGTGCAAATATAGTAAAATATTATTAATTATCAAAGTTTAATGCATAAAAAAACCCTTAAACATTAGCTTAAGGGTTAATTTTTACCTTTTAAAAAGATTATTTCTTTTTAGCAGGAGCTAATTTAGCTAAAGAATCAGCAATACGAGCAGAATCAGCTTTTGCTTTTTCAGCAGCAGCAGCAGCATCAGCAGCAGCTTGAGCTTCAACAGCAGCGATTGAATCTTGTTTCATTTTTTCTACAGCAGCAATTGAATCAGCTTTTGCTTTCTCACGAGCTTCGATTTCTTCTTTAGAAGGACCACAAGCAACAAAAGTAGCAGATAAAGCAGCTACTGCAATGATAGATAATACTTTTTTCATTTTTTAAGTTTATTTTTTTGGTTAAATTTGAGCGCAAAAATACAGTTTTTTATTTTATAACAAAAAAAAAGTTAAATTTTTTTTAAAAAAATATAAAATTTAATAATTAAACCCTATGTACAGCATTTTAAAGTACTTTTTATTTAAAAATCCACCTGAAAAAGCACACTATTTAACCTTTAATTTATTAAAAATTGGTAAATGGATACCATTATTTTATCCAATAATGAGATTAATTTACAAAAAACAGTATCCAGCATTAAAAAAAACAGTTTTTGGTTTAACTTTTAATAACCCCGTTGGTTTAGCGGCAGGGTTAGACAAAGATGCAACAGCTTTTAACGAATTAGGTAATTTTGGATTTGGATTTATAGAAATTGGTACAGTTACACCAAAGCCTCAAGATGGTAACGGAAAACCTCGTTTATTTAGATTAATTAATGATGAAGCGCTAATTAACAGGATGGGTTTTAACAATAAAGGAGTTGATGAAGCTGCTAAATTACTTAAATACAGAAAAAACAACTCATTAATAATCGGCGGAAATATTGGGAAAAATAAAATTACTCCTAACGAAAAAGCTGTAGATGATTACATTTACTGCTTTAATTCTTTATACGATGTTGTAGATTATTTTGTTGTTAATGTTTCGTCGCCAAACACACCAAATTTAAGAGAATTACAAGAAAAAGAACCTCTTACAAATTTATTAAATACACTACAACAACTTAATAAAACCAAAACAAAACCAAAACCCATTTTATTAAAAATTGCCCCCGATTTAACAAATACACAATTAGATGATATTATTGAAATAGTTAAAAGCACAAAAATTGCTGGAGTTGTTGCCACTAATACAACTATTAGCCGCGATGGTTTAACCTATACAACCGAAGAAATTAAAAAAATAGGAATTGGTGGTTTAAGTGGGAAACCATTAACCAAAAGAAGTACAGAAGTAATAAAATATTTAAAGCAAACTTCAAATAATGCGTTTCCGGTTATAGGTGTAGGTGGCATTCATTGTGCGCAAGATGCTATTGATAAAATTAATGCGGGGGCTGATTTGTTACAACTTTATACCGGCTTTATATATGAAGGTCCAGCATTAATAAAAGAGATTAATGAAGCATTAATAAACAATCATATAAAAAAATAAAATTATTTTTTTATATTTCTTTCTAAATACTTATTAGTAGGTAATAAACTTTGCTGAATGCGTTTTGCATAATTAATGCTTTCTAAAATTTCTTTTTGTTTAATTTCGACTTCTGTTTTTTGTTGTTCAATTATTTTTCTTTGTTTTTGTGATGCTTTATATCTATTTAAAATAAAAATTACAACACAAATAATAACAAATATAAATCCAGTTAATAGTTTTTTTTGCGTTTTTTCTTCATTAATTTTTAGTTCGTTAATTTTATTTTCTTCGACAGATTTAATACTATCAGTTATATGCATAGTTGCATATTCGGTTTGATATTTTGTTTCAATTACTTTTTTATTATTCTTTTCTAAAGCAACACTATCTTTATATTTAATATATAATTTAAAATTATTAAATGCACTTTTAAAATTATTTCTTGAACTATCAATCTTAACTAAGTATAAATGTGCTTCTTCAAGTAGATCAAATTGTGAAAAGTTATTTGCAATTAATATTGCTTTATTAATTTCTTCATAAGCTATATTAAATTTTTTTAATTTAATATAGGCTTTACCAATATTAATATATGCTAATGCAAGTTCGCTTGTGTTATTTAAACGAATCATATCTTTTAAAAAAATATTATATGAATTTAAAGCTTTATTAGGCTCATTGTTTTGTAAGTATAAATCTCCTAAATTTGATTCTACTCCAGAAATTCCTTCGCTAAACCCTACTTTTTCAAAATATTTTTTTGAGATTGAAAATTTTTCTTCAGCTATTTTATATTTTCCCAATTCTTTATAAATTAAACCTAACTCATTGTAATTAAAACCTAGCCAGTTAAAATTACTATTTAACTTATTAATTGGTATAGCCTTATTTACATACTTTATTGCAAATTCTAAATTATTTAAACTATGATAAATATGCCCAATATTATGTAAAACACCAGCCATATTCTTAGAGTCATTTAATAATTCCCTAATTTCATAAGATTTTAAATAATTATTTAAAGCTAATTTATATTCTCTTTTGCTTTTATACACTATCCCTAAATCGTTGTAAACAATTGCTAATCTATCTAAATTGTTGTTTTTTCTATGTAAATTTTCTGCTTTTTGATATTGTTTAATTGCATCACTGTATTTTGCTTGTTTATTTTTATATAATCCAATATACATTATAGAATTTGCAAAATGATTTATGTTTGTTTTACTCGTTGAATCTTTTAAATAATTAATATAAGCAAGACTATTTGTAGCTGTTACATATTTTTCTAAAGAATCAATGTTTCCTGAATTATTATAGAAGTTAGAAATTCTAAACAATGTTTTAATTTTAAGGCTATCATTCTGACTCAACAATAAAGCATCCTTTAAAGAGTCTATATTATTTTGAGCTTTTAATATAAAGCCACTTAAAAAAAATAAATATAAAATACAGAATTTCAATTATTTAATCAAATATAAAAATAAATTATAAATATAATAAAAGCCCCCTAATATAAGGAGGCTTTTAAAAGTAGCGGAAACGGGAGTTGAACCCGTGACCTCAGGGTTATGAATCCTGTGCTCTAACCAACTGAGCTATCCCGCCATAAAATTGGGTTGCAAAAATACAATTTTGTTAAATAAAAAGCAAGTATTAAAAAAAATAGTTGCTTTTTGTTTGGAATCTTAAAAATAGTTTATATATTTCTGAAAATTTTTCCGTTATGTCGAAAAAAAATAAGGTTTCGTCTGCAAAAAAAGCAAAAACAAAAACTGCAGCTAAACAAATAAAAAAAAATAAAATAGCTGCTAAACCTAAAAACAAGGCGGTTAAAAAAACTGTTGCTAAAAAAGCTGTTGTTAAAAAATCAACAAAAGCTAAACCTGTAGCTAAAAAAATTATAGCTAAAAAAGCAGTAAAATCAAAGCCAATAGCTAAAAAGCAAGCGGTTAAAAAACAAATTATAAAAAAAACTGCACCTAAAAAAGTTGCTAAGCCAGTAAAAAAAGTAGTTGTTAAAGCGGTAAAAAACAAAGTTGCTACTGTAAAACCTAAAACAAAAGTTAAAGCAACACTTAAAACAAAACCAGTTAAATTAGTTCAAAAAACTAAACCAACTCCTATTGTTAAGCCAATAACAAAGGTAAAAGAGGAAATAAAAACTGACACAAAAATAAAAACAGTAACTAAGACAGAACCTAAAATAGCACCAACTACATCAAAAACAATTGAAACCAGTAAAGATGTAATTGCAATAACAAACAATATTCCTAAAGTTATAAAAGATGAAATTTCATCAAGTAAAATAAATTCTATTTCAAGCAGTATTACAAATCCATTAAAAACAAACGATTCGTACGCTGTTAAATCTGAAAAAGAACCCAATGGAAAATATGAAATGGAATTTATTGTAAAATCATCGGCAGATTTACTATTTGAATTTTTATATACTTCAAGCGGATTATCTGAATGGTTTTGCGATGATGTAAATATTAGAAACGGTATTTATACATTTGTATGGGATGGTCAATTACAACAAGCAAGATTGCTTAAAACTATTGAAAATCAATTAGTTAGATTTCAATGGGTAGATAAGGTTGATGGAAGTTATTTTGAATTTAAAATTCAAAAAGATGAATTAACAAACGATATATCATTAATAGTTACAGATTTTGCAGAAAACACTCAAGATGCAAACTCTTCAAAATTATTATGGCAAAGTCAAGTTGATAAATTATTGCACGTTATTGGGTCTATATTTTAATTAAATCGTTTATTATTAGCACTTTGCAAACTGTTTATAGAAATGTAAACAGTTTTTTTATTTTTCATTTTTTTATTCCAAAAAAAATATTTTCTTTTGCAGAAAATTAGAATTTACTATGTATTGGACATTGGAATTGGCAAGTTGGTTAGAAGATGCACCTTGGCCAGCAACTAAAGATGAGTTAATAGATTTTTCGATGAGAAGTGGAGCTCCAATGGAGGTAATTGAAAATTTACAAGAAATGGAAGACGAAGGCGAAAGCTACGAAAACATTGAAGAAATTTGGCCAGACTATCCTACAAAAGACGACTTTTTCTTTAATGAAGATGAATTTTAAAATTAATTAAATTAATTCGTTTTTCTTTCTATTTAATAAGTATAAATCCCTATATTTAAAGGTTTTATGATTAATTATGTAACAGGTAATTTAACATCGTTAAATCCTGCTTTTGCAATAATAGAAACAAATGGTGTTGGATATGGTTTATATATCTCACTTCAAACCTATTCTTTAATTCAAAATCAAACAACTTCTAAATTATTTACTGAAAGCGTTTATATTAGAGATGATAACCCTAAACATTATGGCTTTGCTACCGAAGAAGAAAGAGATTTATTTAGAAAATTAATATCTGTTAGTGGTGTTGGAGGAGCAAGTGCAATACTTATGTTATCAAGCCTAAGTGCACCCGAAATTGCAGGCGCAATTAATACAGCAAATGTTACTATGCTTAAAAGCATTAAAGGCATTGGCGATAAAACAGCGCAACGCATTGTTGTTGATTTAAAAGGTAAATTAGGTAAACACGAAGGAGGAATTTCACAGATTTTAACAACATCGTACAATAAAAATAAAGACGAGGCGTTAATGGCTTTAACCACTTTGGGTTTTCCTAAAATAGCTGCAGAAAAAGCAATAGAAAAGGCAATAAAACAACAAGGTGTAAATACAGATAATGTTGAACAATTAATAAAACAAGCTTTAAAAAATTTCAATTAATCCTTGCGTAGCAATTCTATCATAAATTTTACTTTAATTACTGCTACGGCTGCAATTTTGTTTAATGTAGTAACTGGAAACTATACTAAACAAGATGAAAATTTAGATTTCACAACTAAAGCAGAAAATTATACGCAAGTAGTTGATACCCCAGAGGTTGAACCCATAGATTTAAATTACAACTTTAACGATAATAAAGGAGCTCCACCACAGTACGATCCTAAAAGTAAATTGTATTTAGAAAATCCAAGTAACATAAAAACCGAAACTAATTATAACCCTAAAACCGGACAATACGATATTTCTCAAAAAATGGGCGATTTAGAGTATAGGCCCGAAACTTACATGAATTTGAAAGAATATCAAAATTACATGTACCGTAAACAAATGCGCGATTATTGGCGCTCTAGAGTTGCCGCTGATGAATTAAATAACAAACCACGCAAAAGTGTAATACCAACATTGCAAGTAAATAGCGAATTGTTTGACCGTATTTTTGGTGGTAATACTGTAGATATTAAACCAACAGGAACAGCAGAATTAATATTTGGTTTAAATAGGAATAAAAACTTAAACCCTGCCATACCGCAAAGGCAACAAAAAATCACAAATTTTGATTTTAACATGCGTATTCAATTAAACTTAATTGGTAAAATTGGAGATAAATTAAAAGTTACAACCAACTACAATACCGAAGCCAGTTTTGATTGGGAAAACCAAGTTAAGTTAGATTACACAGGTTACGAAGATGAAATTTTAAAGAAAATTGAAGCAGGGAATGTTACACTTCCATTAAACAGCACATTAATTAGCGGTAGCCAAACATTATTTGGATTTAAAACCGAAATGCAATTTGGTAGATTAAGAGCTACAACTATTTTTTCGCAACAACGTGGTAAAAAACAAGAAATTAATTTACAAGGTGGGGCCCAAACACAACAATTTACTATTAATGGGGATAGCTACGAACAAAACAAACACTATTTTTTAAGCCATTATTTTAGAAACAATTACGATAAATGGATGGCAACATTACCTGTTGTTAATACGCCAATTGTTATAACTAAAGTAGAAGTTTATGTTTTAAATATTAATGGAAACGCAGAGCAAACACGGAACGTAGTTGCATTTCAAGATTTAGGCGAGGATATTAAACAAGTTCAAGCACAAACCAGTAACAGCTTAATAACCCCAGCTTCTTTACAAGTACAAGATTTAGATTTACTAGATTCTATTCCTTTTAATGATGCTAATAATCTTTATGGAATAATGACAAACACCATAAATGGTTTATTATCAGCCCGCACATTATCTGCAGTTACCAATTTAGCCTCTACAGTTTATGGCTCTAACCCAGATAATGCAGGAAGCATATACATGGATGCATCGCGTGATTATAACGTAATTCAAAATGCTCGTAAATTAAATCCAACCGAATATTTTTTTAATCCACGTTTAGGTTACATTTCATTAAACCAACAATTAAATAACGAACAAGCATTAGCAGTATCTTACCAATTTACTTATGGCGGTAAAACATACCAGGTTGGTGAGTTTAGCGACCAAGTTCCTGATAATTCAAAAATATTAGTTGCAAAATTATTAAAAACAGTTAGCGTAAGTGTTAAGCATAAAATGTGGCGTTTAATGATGAAAAACGTTTATGCATTAGGTGCTTATAATTTAAATGCACAAGATTTTAAATTAGATGTTTATTATAACAATATTGAAACAGGTGTTGATGTACCATATTTACCAATTGGTGCAATTAATGGGCAACAATTAATACGCGTTTTAAATTGTGATAAATTAAGCGTTAACGGAGATAGAGCTCCCGATGGTGTTTTTGATTTTATAAAAGACTTTACAATACAACCAAACAATGGTAGAGTTTATTTCCCTACTGTTGAACCATTTGGACGAAGTTTAGAATCAAAATTTGCAGCAGCAGATTTTCCTGAAGCAAATAAATATATCTTTACTGAGTTATATGACTCTACGCGTACCGCAGCAACATTTATTCAAAATAAAAACCGTTACAAAATTAAAGGCTCTTACCGTTCTGCTTCAGGTTCAGAAATTGCTTTAAACGCTTTAAACATTCCGCAAGGTGCTGTTGTTGTTAGTGCAAATGGCGTTCCATTAGTAGAAAATGCAGACTATACAGTAGATTATACTTTAGGAAGAGTAAAAATTATAAATGAAAGTATTTTAAACTCTGGTGCGCAAGTAAAAGTAAGTTTAGAAAGTAATTCGCTTTTTAATGTTCAGCAAAAAAGCTTATGGGGTACAAGATTAGATTATAAAGTAAATCGAAATTTAACTTTAGGAAGTACTTTTTTAAGATTTAACGAAAGACCAATAACCCAAAAAGTAAATATTGGCGATGAGCCTGTAAGTAACATGGTTGCTGGTATAGACTTTAATTTCAAAACTGATTTACCAATACTTACCAGAATTTTAGATAAGCTCCCTTTATATAGCACAAAAGAAATGAGTAGCATTACCATGCGTGGCGAGTATGCTAGACTTTTTCCAGGTAATGCACGTGCCATAAAACAAAATGGCGGTAACTCTTATATAGATGATTTTGAAGGCTCTGTATCATTAATTGATATTAGAAATCCAAATGGTTGGTATTTATCAAGTATTCCACAAGGGCAACCCGATAAATTTCCTGAAGCTGTAAACAGTAATACTACTACAACTGGCATGAACCGTGCACGTTTAAATTGGTACACAATTGATCCTATTTTAACTCGTAACCAAGGCGGAAGTACACCAAGTAGTTACAACAATCAAATTTTTTCAAACAACATGTGGAGACAAGTTTTTGAAACAGAATTATTTCCTGGCAAAACCCCTCCTAACGGTCAGCAAGTTATTTTACCTGTTCTAGATTTAGGATTTTACCCTAAAGAGCGTGGGCAATACAATTACGATGTTTTAGGAACTTCAACATCTGCAGGTATTGATGCCGATGGTTTTTTAAAAAACCCTGCCACACGTTGGGGTGGTATAATGCGAAGATTAGAGACTAATGATTTTCAAGCAGCCAATGTTGAGTACATTCAATTTTGGTTAATGGACCCCTATAACGATGATTACGATGTTGCTACACACCCCGATTTTGATAAAACAAAATACCCACGTGGTGAATTGTATATCAATATTGGTAACGTAAGCGAAGATATTTTAAAAGATGGGCGCATGAGTTACGAAAATGGTTTACCAGGCACAAGCCAAGTTAGCGCATCGTTACCAGTAGATACAACAAAAGTAATTGCTGTAGTACCACTAATACCACCAACTGTTAATGCGTTTTCGCAAGATAATAACGATAGACCTTTTCAAGATGTAGGTTATGATGGACTAAACGATGATGCAGAACGAAATTTATTTTCGAAGTATATACAAGATATAAGTTCGGGTGCATTTAATCAAAATGCAAAAGCAATACAAGCTTTTAAAGATGACCCATCAACAGATAGATACCATTTTTTTAGAGGAGATGATTACGATGCTAATAACGATTATACTTTAACTCGCTACTCTAAATACAATAACCCCGAAGGGAACTCGCCTACCGAAGCGCAATACAGCGGTGCCAATCCAAATGGTGGTAACTATCCTACAGGCCAAACAAACTTACCAAATATAGAAGATGTAAATAGAGATAATACATTAAGTGAAACCGAAAACTATTATCAATATAAAATTAGCATTAGCCCTTCTGATGTAAATAAAGCTGCCGTAGGAACTAATTATTTAGTAGATGCTTTTGATGGAACAGCAGATATTGGAGGCATTAACAAAACCGTTAAATGGTATCAGTTTAAAATTCCTGTAAATCAATTTGAAAAAGTAGTTGGTGGCATAGAAGGGTTTAACTCAATCCGTTTTATGCGAGTTTACATGAGAGGATTTGATAGACCTGTTTTATTGCGTATGGCAAGGTTTGAGTTGGTTCGAAGCGATTGGAGAAGATACCAATTTGATTTAACAAAATCAGGAGAATATATTGTAACTGATGATAACAGTACCTCATTTGATGTTAGTGCAGTTAACTTACAAGAAAATGGAACCAAACAACCTGTAAATTATGTAATGCCTCCTGATATTCAACAACAACAAAATGTGCAAACTACTAATTTGGTGTTAATGAATGAGCAAGCTTTACAAATGCGTGCATGTAATTTAAAAGACGGAGATAGTAGAGCAATTTTTAAAAATGTTGAATTAGATACGCGTATGTTTAACAACATTAAAATGAATGTGCATGCAGAACAATTAAACAACATTCCATTAAACGATGGCGATTTAACTTTGTTTTTTAGAGTTGGTACAGATTATAATAATAATTATTACGAATATGAAGTTCCTTTAAAATTAACACCTAAAGGAACTTACGATCCAAATAGTACAGATGCAAGATACCAAGTTTGGCCAGTTGAAAATCAAATTAATTTTAAATTTAGCGATGTAACCGAGTTAAGAAATGCACGTAACAACGACCCACGTTTTGGTTATTACAGCGATTTAAATAAATACAGTAAACCTTTTACATTAGCCTTTAGTGGTTACAGCATGACAATAGTTGGGAACCCAAATTTAGGAACTATTAAATCAATAATGGTGGGTATTCGCAATCCTAAAACAACAGATAACATGGCACATTGTGTTGAAGCTTGGATTAATGAATTACGCTTAACTGATTTTAATAATTCGGGCGGTTGGGCTACAACAGGCCAATTACAAGCTAAACTTGCCGATTTAGGGAACGTTTCATTAGCAGGTACATATATGACTCCGTTTTGGGGATCGGTAGATAAAAAAATTAATGAAAGAAGTAAAGAAACAAATGCCACTTGGGATATGAGCACATCGTTAAACATGGGTAAATTTTTCCCTTCAAAATGGAAAGTAACATTACCAATGTTTTACAACTTTGGTCAAACTATTGTAACACCTTTATTTAATCCTTTAGACCCAGATATTAGAATGAATGATTTTATAGGAAATAATAATATAGACGATGCACTAAAAGATAAAGTATTAAGACAAACTTTAGATTTAACTGAACGTAAAGGCTTTAACTTAACCAATGTAAGAATAGATGGGTTAAAACGCAAAAAAGCAAAACCAATGCCATGGGACATAAGTAATTTTTCGGCAACTTATGCATATAGCGAAATTAATAGAAGAAATATAAATATTGAGTTTAGTGCAAACAAATCTTACAAAGGGAATTTACTTTATACATACAATATTAGAAACCCCTTAACATTAAAACCATTTACAAAAATAAAAGCATTAGACAACAAATGGTTTACTTTAATTAAAGAATTTAATTTACAATTATTACCAAATAGTTTTGGTGCATCAATAGATTTTAACAGAACATTTAATGATTTAAAAAACAGAGATATTACCTCTATTTATGCTAATTCAAACGTATTCGAAAATCCTATTTTAATTAATAAAAATTTTACACTAAGCAGAAGTTACAATTTACGTTGGGATTTTTGTAAAGCAATAAAATTAACTTACAACGCTTCAAACGAAGGGCGTGTGCTTGAACCACAAGGTTATGTAACAAAAAGACAAGCGCAAGAGTACGATACATTAATGCGAAATTTAAGAAACTTAGGTACAAACACTGTTTACCGTCAGCAATATAATTTAGATGTTAATGTGCCATTAAATAAAATACCATTATTTGATTTTACAACTTTAACCTATCGTTTTTCGGGCACATATACTTGGAACAGGAGACCATTTGCTGCTGCTGATAGTATTGGTAACACCATACAAAATACCGGTGGGCATAACTACACCGCTAATTTTAACATGACACAGTTATATAATAAAATACCATATTTTAAACGTGTTAATAATGGCACTTATAAAAATAAAGAAAATGAAAAAGTAAAAATTAAAGATCCAAAAGCAAATACCAACAAAGGAACAACAACTAAACCTGCAGAAAGCAAAATAGATAGCACTAAAAAAGGAGACAATTTTAAAGACATAGCTGCATTTATTGTTAAAGCAATTATGATGATTAAAAATGTAGGTATAACATATCAAAATAATTTAGGACAAGCCTTACCAAACTTTAAACCTAACTCACAATTATTAGGAATGGATATGAATAATCAAAATGCGCCTGGTTTTTTATTCACAACTGGTTTATATGATGGAAATATAAGAGAAACCAGCGCATCGAACAATTGGTTAGCTAAAATTCCTTTACAAACAACACCATATATAGAAACCAATCAACAAAACTTATCTTACAGAAGTAGTATAGAACCACATGGAAGTTTAAGAATTGAAGTAACAGGAAACTTAACAAAATCAAAAAATTTAAGCGAGTTTATGATTTTTGATCCATTAACAAATAAATTTGATTTTAACGTAAGTAGAAACGAAACCGGAAATTATAACATATCTACATTTACATTTTTTAAATCGTTAAGCGATAAAGGCAAGGGTATAAACTCAAGTTTATTTGATGAGTTTTTAACTGAGCGAAGAAATGTAGCTAATGAATTAGGAGCTGCAAATGCAAACTCAAATGGAGAAATACAATATGTAGATATTAAAGGCACAAAGCAATCTTATATTGACGGTTATGACAACAACCAACAAGACGTTTTGGTTGGTGCATTTTACAAAACATATACAGGAAGATCAATATCTAATTACAATACTAAAAATTTATTCCCTAAAGTGCCATTACCTAATTTTACATTAACATGGGATGGTTTAGGAAAATTACCTGCGGTAAAAAAACATTTTAGAAGCATTACATTACGCCATGGGTATCGTAGTACATATAACATTGCAGGTTATAGTAATAATTTAATTTTTAACCACGATGGTGTAACACAAGATCAACGTGTACCTGTTGCAAACACTTCTGGCTCAACTAACTTAACATCTAATTTTGCGAGTTATTACAATTTAAATTCTATTACCTTAACCGAAAGTTTTTCACCATTAATTAAATTTGATTTTCAATTTCAAAAACAAGGCTGGAATGCTAATTTAGAAACAAAGCGAGATAAAACCACAAGTTTAAATATTACTGGTCCTCAAATAATAGAAACCAAAGGACAAGAATATATTGTTGGTGTTGGTTACATGTATCCTAAATTAAAATTCAAAAAAATATCAATACAAGGAAAACCATTAGAAAGTAATTTAACCATTAAAGTTGATTTTAGTTACCGTCAAAATTTATCTGTTATTAGAAGGGTTGCCGATGGTATAAGTATTCCTACAGGTGGCACAAATATTATTACATTAAGAAGTAGTGCAGATTATCAACTTACTCAAAACATAAACTTAAGAATATTTTACGATTGGATAAGAACAACACCACAAACATCTTCAGCATTTCCAACAGCTAATAATAATGGTGGGTTTAGTTTAAGAATTAATTTCCAATAAACTTAAATATCACATTTATCATTATCACAAGATAAATTTGATTGTTCAGAAACAGAAATTTTATCATTCATACTCCCACTCCATTCTTCGTAAACTTTGTTTAGTACTTCAGTAAAAACGCTGGTTGGTTGAGCACCAGAAATTGTGTACTTGTTGTTAAATAAAAAAAATGGAACACCTTTAACGCCAATATTATTTGCATATAATATATCCTGTTTTACTTCATACAAAAAGTTATCTGATGTAAATAAAGATTCTAAAACTAATTTATCAATTCCGCAATTAACAGCTAATGAAATTAATACATTTGTATCTTGAATGTTTTCGCCTAATTCGAAATGTGCTTTAAATAAGGCGTTTAAAACACTTTCTGTTTTATTAACCGAATATGCAAACTGTAATAAACGATGAGCGTTTAATGTATTTGCTGGTTTATTAGTTGAAAAATTAATTTTAACATTAGCTTCGCTTGCCATTTGTTCAACTTGCGAAAGCATTTGTTTTACATGAGTTTCAGACATTCCTTTTTTAGCCATTAACATTGTAACAACAGTTTCATTTTCATCAAACTGTATATCTGGGCTAATTAAATAACTTCTGTAAATTGTTTCAACTTTAGATGAGTGTTTAAATTGCG
Source organism: Bacteroidota bacterium (assembly GCA_020162035.1). Classification (GTDB taxonomy): domain Bacteria; phylum Bacteroidota; class Bacteroidia; order B-17B0; family Aurantibacillaceae; genus Aurantibacillus. Next base: position 208,593 of record JAIUNM010000004.1, read on the forward strand.
ATAAAGCCTCTTCGTAATGCGCTTTACCAATATAACAAAATGGGCATGCAATATCTGACCAAATTTCTACTTTCATAATAATAAATTTTTAATTATTTATAACATTAACACCTTTACTTTTAAGTTGAGTTAATGTAAATTCTAAATCTTCTGGTTTATTAGTTCCAATTAATAGTTTTTTATTGTCTTTAAATTCAATTTGTAATCCTTTGTTTCCTGATATATTAAAAGCTTTACCTTTATCAAACAAACCTACTCTTATCCCCCACCCTCCATATTCTTTTAAAGGTGAATATTGTCTAATATAACATTTGTTTATATTTTTCCATTGTAAATGTTTAAATTTTATATGTACAGGAAAAAATCTAACATAAATTCCATCATCTTTAATTACTGTATCTAATTTTATTATAAAAAATAAAGAAGTTAATAGTATTGACGTAATGCCTGCAACTATTAAGCCTATATAATTATTTGATGTTGAATTTGTATTACTAATAATTTGGTTATAAACAAAAAATAAATTAGAACCATTGGCAACTAATACAATTAGCCAAATCCACCACTGTTTAAAGCGTTGAGTTTCTTTAAAAATAATCATTTACTTAATTTAATTATTTTTTGGTTTTTAATAAGCATTTTATTTTCATCGTAAACTTGTAAAATATAAATACCATTTAAAATGTTTGAAACATCAATTGAATTATTAATAGTTAAACCTTCTAAAATATATTTACCAGTTAAATCGGTTAACACAAAATATGTTTTATCTACGTTAGTTAAATTAATTTTATCGTATGTTGGGTTTGGAAAAATAACAACATCGTTATTTGATACAGTATTAGTATTTATGCCTACATTTTGCATTTTAACTAATTTAGCTCCATTATATTTAGAATTTATTTTTAAAGATATTATATACACACCATCTGTTAAATTATTGGTTTGGTATGTAACAGAATAAGTGCCTGCTGGTAAAACTGCTCCTGAAAAAATATTTTTTTGTAAAGTGCCAAACCTATTGTAAACATCTAAACTTAAAGTGTCTTTTTGCGAAGTTGTAAAAAATATATTTGTATAACTATCGCATGGGTTGGGCGATGCGTAAAAACTTATTGGTGTTTGTGCTTTGTGTATTAAAATAAATAAACAAAATGTAAATATTAAAATATTTTTAATTTTCATAAAACTAAAATTAGTTATTTATTTTTTCATCTTCAATATGTAAATAATGCAAAATACGATGTATAATTGGTGCGAAAAAAACTGCTGTTATGCTTAAAAAGGCAACGCCACTATATAATGCATAAAATGATGAAAATAGTTTAGCAGATTCTGTTTTCATTTCAACTACGGGCCCCATTCCTGTTAAAATCATGCTTGCCATGTGAAAACTATCGAGCCAAGATGTTGAACCAATATAATGATAACCAAGCATCCCAATTAATAACGAAAAAGCTATTAATACAAAGGCAAAAATTCCGTAACGCCCAAGTCTATATGCAAAATGAGAAACAGGAATAAGTTTTTGTTTTTTATTTTCAAATTTCATAATCACATTAAATTGTAAATACACTATTTATCTTATGACGAGTTTTTCGAGTTTACCTTTACGTTTTATTAAATTTTTATAATCCCATTGAATTGATTCGGCTTTCTTTAAACAACGAGTTAAACCTTTTTTTGATATTTCATTTACTGAATTATAAAAAACAGATGCATCTTTATATTTACCACCTTTAACATTTAATATACTTTCCTCAAAATCTGCACCACTCCAAAACATTAAGCGAATTCCTTTTTTTTGTTTACTGTACCCAACAATTGGATTATCGTTAATAAACCAAACTGGATGAGCATGCCATATTTTTGCTTGCGCATTTTTTAAATTTTCATTTATTAATTTAAAAAGTGTATTACATAATTCTTTTTCATCAATTGAATTATTATATTCTATAATATCGTTATACATAATTACTATTGTGGAAATTTAGACATATCCATATAAAATATTTCCCAAGTATGGCCATCAAAATCTTCGATGGTGCGTTGTTGCATAAAGCCATAATCGCGCATAGGAGCGGGCTCAATACCTCCTACTTTTAATCCATTTTCAATTGTATTATTTACTTCATTTATGCTATTCATTGAAAGAGAAAATAAACCTGCAAGATTTGTTTTTGTATCAGCAATTGGTTTTGTTGCAAAAACATTAAATTTTTCGTGAGTCATAATCATCACAAAAATAGAATCGCTCCACACCATACATTTTGCTGTATCATCAGAAAATTGAGGATTATTAATGAATCCTAAAGCAGTATAAAACATCATAGATTTTTGCAAGTCATTAACTGCAAGGTTTATAAATATTTGTTTAGTCATTTTAAAATATATTTATATAAATATAAACAAAAAAAGCTAAATTAATTTAAATGCTTTTCTTTTTCAGCAAGGCTAATAGTGAATTGAAACAATCGATGGAATCGCGAACAAATTTAACAAACATTTAGAGTTAATATTAGATTTTATAGAAGATTTGGTAATTTTACATAAAACAATACTATAAAATTGACTCTTTAGTAATTGGTATAACTTATTTAATAGGTGTTTTTATTTTTACTATAATTTTTTGCAGTTAGATTATAGGATAATTATGACTAAAACTAAAAATCCTATTAACCCAATGAGACTTAATTTCCAGAACAAATGAGCATTTTTTAAGTCCATAAAAAAAAATGCAATCAATATTATTTTCACAAAAGACACTAAAAATATAATGTTGTTTTTAAGTGAAAAAGCTATGTTACTATTATATATTATGACTGTAATTAGGGTTAAAAATACTAATGTTCCTAATACTATTTTTAATTCATTTTTCATTATAGCTGAACAAGTATAATAACGGGAATATTAATAGCCAAATTAGATCACACATGTGCCAAAAAGCTGCTGATGCCTCTATATCATAAATTGAAATAGATTGTGGCTTGTTTATATATTTGAAATAAACTGTAACTAAAATCACTAACCCAACAATAACATGTATTAAATGAAATGCAGTGAGCATCCAGTAGAAAGTAAAAAAAGTATTAGTATCAATTAATAAATTATCATTGATCTTATAATAATATTCTATACATTTTAGAACAATAAATAAACTCCCAAAAAACACGGTTAATTTTATTGAAAACGAAAATTTAAATAAATTACTTTCTTTATAATAGTTTACAGCTTTTGCTATGCAATATCCACTAATTATTAATACTAAGGTATTACATGAACCTATACGTATATTTAATAGTAATCTCGATTCGTGAAAAATATTTAGTTCATTATGAGATGAAATTAAAAAAGTAATAATTGCCATTCCAAAAGTCAGTAGTTCTATGAGAATTATAATCCATATCAAAATACCTCCTGGAGGATAATAGATATTTGATTTTAAACTTTTATTCATTACTTATTACACTTAGTTTTATATTCATAAAGTGATATTTTTTGAAAGATTTCACAATGGAATAAATTGTTAATCAAAAAAACTCACTTTGCCCGTCTCAATATTATAAAATCCACCAATTATTTTCACTTTTTTTAGGTGTTCAAGTTCATAAATTATGTTACTTTCCTCTCTTATTCGTTCCATATTTAACCTAACATTAAGCTCTGATACTTTATTTACAAATGCCAAATTGGATCCGTTTCTATTTTCTATAATTGTTTTTTCATTTAAAATTGCAGGTTTTACTTTATTTAGCAACCCTGTTAAATTACCTAGTTTTACATGATTACATGCCCCTATAATTGCCCCACATTTGGAATGACCAAGTACTACAATTAATTTAACTCCAGATAATTTTGTTGCAAACTCCATACTACCTAAAATATCTTTGTTTAAAACATTACCTGCAACACGAACGCTAAAAATATCCCCAAAACCTAAATCAAAAATATGCTCAGTCGTTGTTCTACTATCAATACAACTTAATACAATTGCAAAGGGATTTTGACCAAAAGATGTCGCATTTACTTGATGATTTAAATATTTTTCAGATGGGCTTCCTTTTACGAACCGTTCATTTCCTTTTTTTAGAATATCTAAAACTTCACTAGGAGTCATTTTTTCTTGTGCAACTTTATCTAACACATCAACAAATTGTATGTAATCTTCTAATTCGTAATGTTTTTTTAATCCAATAATATTTAGTTTTATTTTTTTATCTTTTGATATTATGTTTTTAAAATTTGTTATAATTTCTAAAATATCATCATCAATAAAATCAGCGTGAGAAGCATCTATAACTACTTTAGTATTTTTAGGAATGCTCCACAAAGTTTCTTTAATAGATGCTTTATTTAAAAATGAAACTTGATTAGGTAGTTCTATTCTAATAATTTCATTATTATGCAACGATTGCTTTTGTATTACAAACGGGTTTTTAAAATTACTTTTTAGAATATAAAAAACACTTACTCCTAATCCTATCAAAACTCCTATTAACAAGTCTGTAAATACAATTGCAAGTATAGTTGTAATAAACGGAATAAACTGATTTAATCCTTTTTTATACATTTCTTTAAATAAAGAGAATTTTGTTAATTTATATCCTGTTAATATTAATATTGAAGCCAATGAGGCTAAAGGGATTAAATTTAATACAGGGCTTAAAACTAAAATACTTATAAGTAAAAAAAATCCATGTAATATAGTTGAAAGCTTTGATTTTGCCCCAGCATTTATATTTACTGATCCTCTTACAATTACAGATGTAATAGGTAACCCTCCTATTAATCCAGAGAATATGTTTCCTACACCTTGTGCAATTAATTCTCTATTTGGAGAGGCTTGTCTTTTATGTGGATCAATATTTTCAACTGCTTCTAAATTTAATAATGTTTCTATTGACGCAACTATTGCAATGGTTAAAGCAACACCCCAAACTTGAAAAGTTCCAATATTGTTTAAATTAGGGAATATAATTAATGACCTTATATCAGTAAATTTTGGAATGTGTACATAATTCTCTATGGAAATTGCTATTGATGGAACTGTTTTGTGAAAAATAGTGTTTAATACAACCCCAAATATTACAACAAATAATGAAGATGGAAAAAATTTTATTTTCTTTAATGGCGTTTTATCCCAGTACATCATAATTAAAATTGATGAAATAGATATAATTATTGCGCCCCAAGTAAAATAATTGAATATGCTTAATAATTCAGTAATTGTATTTTTCCCATCTGTTTGGTAAAAGGAAAAATCACCTTGTGTATCTCTATCAAAACCAACAGCATGTGGTATTTGTTTTAATATTAAAATTATTCCAATTGCAGCTAACAAACCCTTAATAACATCTGAAGGTATATAATTTGCAATTATACCTCCTTTTATAATCCCAATGGTTAACTGAATTACGCCTGCTAATACAACAGATAAAAGAAAAGTTTCGAAACTACCCAATTGTGATATAGCTGACAATACCACTGCTGCCAATCCAGCTGCCGGGCCACTTACACTAGTATGTGATTCACTTACAATTCCAACTACTATTCCTCCAATGATCCCTGATAAAATCCCTGATAGTAAAGGTGAACCACTTGCTAAAGCCACCCCCAAACACAAGGGAAGTGCGACTAAAAACACCACCAAACTGGCTGGTAAATCTGATTTAATTTTTGACAACATAAAATTTAATTTTAGAATTAGTACTGAGTTATTTAATATTACCAATATCTTAAGATAAATTAATTTTTTTTATTTTATAAACTTTTTGCATTTTTATACTGTTTATAGTTATAAATTATAGATGGCTGGTTTGTTAAACTTGTTACATAAAATATTATCGTTACAAAAAATAAATGTTTAAATAAACAAGTTTTATTCCCTTGGTTTATTTAACATTTGATATGCATATTTTTTAAATAATTAAAATTTGCTAAATAAACCAGTCTAATAATCGTTTTATATCACTTGTTCGTAGTTCTTGTAATAATTTATAAAACAAACCATTTTCCTGGAAATTTGTTTTTACAGAATGACGAACTGGTATATTGATATAAATTATTGTATCATTCATTGTTATTGAAGTTTTATTTTCTCATATAACTTTACAATTGAATTTATTAGTTCGATAGGAGTAGTTAATATTTGATATTGATTTTGCCCAAACATTAAAGGCAAGTAATATTTTGCTTGAGATTCTATTGCTAGTGCGTAAGAATTTATATTTTTTCGATTTAATTCGTTTAATGCTTGTTTTACATCATTAATACCATATTGTCCTTCGTATTTATCATAATCATTAGGTTTCCCATCAGATAAAAGAATAATCCATTTGTTTTTAGTTTCTCTATAATTTAGCCTTTCTCCTGCATGTCTCAAAGCGGTTCCAATACGAGTATAGCCTTCAGGTTCTAGCGCACCTATTTTATATTTTGATTGTTCCCATTTTTCATCAAAATCTTTTATTGTTATATAGTTTGAATAATTTCTTGTTTTTGAATAAAACGCATCAATAGAAAAATCAACATTATATTCATTTAGTATTTCACCAAATAATATGGAAACCTCTTTTTCTACTTCTATTACTCTATTATTTGCGGCATACCCATCGCTCGATAAACTTGTGTCTAATAGTAATAATATAGATAGGTCTTTTTCTTTTTTTCTTGAGGATATATATATGTTTTCTGAGGCAGTAAGTTTTGATTTTATCTCTACATACATATCTGTTACGCAATCAATATCTAGTTCGTTTCCTTGATTTTGTTTTTTTTGTTGTAACCTTTTATTATTCACATTTGCCAACATTTTTCTTAACTGCACCAATGTGATTTTGTTTTTTTCTATTGTTTTTTTATAGTATCCTGAATCTTGTTTTAATAATGTTTTTGGGTATAATTTGCAGAAATTTATTTTATAAGAATTTTTTTTATAATCCCATTCATTATATTTTAAATGAAATCCTTTTTCATCTACTTCTGAGCTTTCAGATATTGTTGTATTTTCTGTAAATTCAGCTTGGTATACTGAATGTGCCGTGTCATCAACTCTTACAGTATACTTCATGCTTAACTCTTCTAATGCGTCTTGGTGATCTTGTAGCTCATCACTCCCATCAAAATCTCTCCAGTTCCCATTAAATTCATCTGCTGTTTCTACTTTTTCAAAATTATGTGTCATTACATAATCTTGTTGTTGTTTTTTATCTACTATTTTTGTTTTTATTTCTTCTACAGCATTTGCTTTTAATATTGTTGAAATTTTATCCTTGTTTGCTTTTTTTGTTTTATCATCTATATTCTCTACGTTATTTTCTATTTTATCAATTTCATTTATCATCCATTTCCCATACAACAACGATAAATCTTGTTTTTCTTTTTTCGTTTCTTTTTGTATTAGTTGCTGTTTTATCTGAGTATATATTTGTTCTGTGTTTGGATATTCTTTAAATAATTCAGGTAATATAATCTTTGAACTTTCATGTGCTTTTTGCAACGATTCTTCTGCAGGACATTCAACTTTATTAAACCAGTTTAAGTTTAATTTTTGTTGTATGCTTAAGTATAATACTCTAAAAAAATAAAAAGATCTATTATTTTCTTTTGTTTCTAATTCTGAAAATGATATTGGTAAGAAGTAATTATTATTTTTATAGCCACCTTCTTTTTCTGCTGGATAAATATTTATTACCCTTCCAGTTACTGCCCTTGCTATTAACGTTAGTTGTGGTTTAATATCATTTAAATATACAGTCCGATTAAATATTAAAGAATCTGTTTTTTTATTATTCTTAAAATATTTAACTATTTTTCCGTATATATATTCATCTAATTCTAATCCCATGATATACTATATCATTAAATTACATAAGTCTTTTAGAGCTTCTAATGTTTGAGGTTCATCTGTTAACGGTTCAATTATAGCAACGTGAGTAGATAACCTTTTTGGTAATCCACTTTTTATTAGTTTTGCTGCGTCAACTAATAATCGTGTTGATACAGTTTCTGTTAATCCTAGTTCTGTTAGATTTCTTATTTTGTTTCCTATTGCAACCAACTGTTTCGCTGTTTCTAATTCCACACTTGTTTCGTTAATTAAAATTTCAGTTTCAATTTTTGCAACTGGATAATTAAATGTTAGTGCAATAAATCTTTGTTTTGTTGACGGTTTTAATTCTTTAAATCCTTTTTGATAACCTGGATTGTAAGAAGCAACTAACATAAAATCTTCATGTGCCTTTATTGTTATTCCTAACTTGTCAATATATAGTTCTCTTCTATGATCTGTTAAAGAATGTATTGCTACAATTACATCCGGCCTTGCTTCTGCAATTTCATCTAAATATAAGATTGCCCCTTCTTTTACTGCTACTGTTAATGGCCCATCTATCCAAATAGTTTCTGCTCCTTTTATAATATATCTGCCTATTAAATCAGTTGAAGATGTTTCTTCATGACAGCTTATAGTAATTAATTTTTTTTCAAGATTATGACTCATATATTCTATAAATCTTGATTTACCTGTTCCTGTTGGTCCTTTAATTAAAATTGGAATTTTATTTTTGAATGAATGAGTAAATACTTCCGATTCTTTATCTATTAAATGGTAGTATGGAATATATTTCGACATAATATTATTTTAAATGCCAATGTTTATTTTAAAATAAACATTGGCATCGTTATTATTTATTGTTTTGATTCTATTTCTAATGCTTCATCATTAGTTTTCCCATGTTTAATAAATTCATATATATACAAAGTTATTCCTGTTGCAAATAATGTTGCGCAAAGAATTAGCACTACAAAATGGATACTTATTTCATTTTGAACATCCATAAAATCCATTTTCATTTTTCTTTCCATATATACTTGTGCTACACCCGCTACACCAAATGCAACGGTCATTCCTATCATTCCAATGTTTGATAGCCAAAATGCCATTCGACCTTGACCACTATCATATCTTTTTCTTCCAGTTAAATTTGGTAATGCATAGCTAATAATTGCTAATACAATCATTGCATACGCTCCCCAAAAAGCTAAATGCCCATGCATAGCAGTTACTAGTGTACCATGCGTATAAATGTTTGTTTGAGGTAAAGTGTGTGCAAAACCTAGTAATCCTGCTCCAATAAATGAAACGATAGAAGCGCCTATTGTCCAGTATAGTGCTAGTTTATTTGGATGATTTTTTTCTCCTTTTCTATACATATTTACTGCAAAAAGTGCCATTGCTAAAAATGCTAATGGTTCTAATGCAGAAAATATTCCCCCAATAACTAACCATATTTTATTTACTCCGATAAAATAATAGTGATGCCCTGTACCTAATATTCCAGATAAAAAGGTTAGACCTACAATTACATACAACCATTTTTCAATCACCTCTCTGTCAACTCCTGTTAATTTAATTAATAAGAAAGATAAAATACCGCCCATAATTAATTCCCATACTCCTTCTACCCATAAATGAACAACCCACCATCTAAAAAACGAATCCGTTACTTGACTGTCAAACCAAATCATACCTGGCAAATACAATAATGCGGCAAATAACAAACCCATTGTTAGTACCACAGATGTTGTTGTTTTTCGTTTTCCTTTCCATAATGTTGCTAGTATTAAACCTAGAAATAGTAATACATTCACAACTACTAAGAAGTCTAGCTCTCTTGGGATTTCTAAAAATTTCCTTCCTTCCCAGTAATTAAAATGATACCCTACAATTGCAATTACACCTACTACAGCTAAAGATATTAATTGTACATATGCTAGTTTTACATTTACTAATTCTTGTTGAGCTTCTTCAGGTATTATGTAGTATGCTGCGCCCATAAAACCAGTTAATAGCCAAACTACTAATAAATTTGTGTGCACAGCACGAGCTGTATTAAACGGTATAAAATCATGTAGACCGTCCCATCCAATTCTTGCAAAACCCATTATAAAACCATATACAATTTGTAAGGTTAATAACAGCATACATAGTCCAAAAAACCAGTATGCAACTTTTTGTGATTTATATTTCATAATATTTATTTTTATTTGTTAGTTTTTGAAAGTGGAGATACTACTTTGTCGAATCCATTTAAATCTATTTCACCAATCCATTTAAAATATGCTACAACTGCACTTGCGTCTTCATCACTCATTTTATAGCATACCATTTTTCTACCCTTTGGAGCCCACGGAACTGGAGACATTAATACTGCCTTAATAAAACCTTCTCCTCTTCGTTCATATACTTTGGTTAATTCTGGCGCATAATAAGCTCCTTCGCCTAATATTGTATGGCATCCCATGCAATTGTTTGTTTCCCATATTTCCTTTCCTCTAATTACTTTTGAGTCAATTTTTTGATGATTTGTTTGATCGTTTTTAGGACTGAATGAATACACTGTTAATCCTATAAAGATTAAAAATGTAACAGCAGTCCCTCCTAAAAAAAACGCTCTGGCTTGTGATTTTGAAAGCATAATGTTAGATTTTAGATTGTTATTATTTATTGTTTGGTTATTTATTTAAGAAAGTTGGTTTAAACGTTACCATGATATAAGCCCAATTGCTTATTAAATTTGTTCTGCCATCACCCTTATAATCTTTTACATTTTTTATAGTTGCAATTGTGTTAGAAGTTAAGTAGTGAGAATATCCACCGGTAACCGCAACTCCACCTGGCAATGTATATACTAATGTGAAATCAATTTCACTTCCTAAATTGCTATCTAAAGCTTTATACTGTCCTGTTTTAGCTAATTCCTTTGTATCAAGCGCATTTGCCGCAGCCATAAATTGATGGAAATCAAGACTAACATTCCATGCTTTTTGTTTATAATTTAATCGTAGGATAATATCTTGCAAGCCTACATTATTAAAATGACCTGATACATAATAATAATCCATATACCCATTAAACTTATGGTTTGTACCAAATACAGGATTAAACGCTCGGTTAATATTATTATACGCTCTACTTGTGTCTGTTTTACTTTGTCCTGAAATATATTCATATCCCAATCCAATTGTAAATTTTTCTTTAATTGTGTAAGCTAAATCAATTCCTCCTAATAATGCATTTACTTTTTTTGGTTTACCCTCTGTGGTTGTTGTAATATCGTCGCCATTTTGGTAATAAAAATTTAATCCTACAAAAAATGGTTTTGTTTTATATTCTATTCTAGTTCCTGCGGTTGTTATATATCTTGTGCTATTAATTCCTATTGGAGATTGTTGTCCAACATTTAATCCTAATAAACTTACTTTAATATTTTTTATTTGTTTATTTAGCCACAAGTATTGCATTTCTTTATAGCTACTTGCAGTAGTATAACTATTTGCAGTATTATTTATTTTATCTTGATTATATGCTACACCGCCATGTATTGCCCAAGTACTATCTGTATATTTCAATATAAATGCATCATGGCTTCTTGCTTGTTGCGCCCATCCTACTGCTCCCATAATTCTTTCGTCATCATAACTCAACTCTTGTCTACCCATTTTCATTGATAACTTTTTTGTGAAAAAGTATTCTGCCCATCCTTCATGTAAACCATAAGTATTTGCATCGCTAGAGTTTAGTTGAGATTGGTTACCCCACACTCTTACATCTTGTAGAGTAAGACCTATTTTTATTTTTTCACTTTTGTATCCGAAGTTTAATCGTGTTCTTTGCTGAATAAATTGTGATGATTTTTGTAACGTGTCTATCGGAGAAGCGTATCCATGTCTATATTCAAATCTAGGTCTAATCTCACCAGATATTGTTAATTGGGCTTTTGTATTAAAAACAGCTAATGCTGATAAAACTGTTAGCATAACACTTTTAAGTTTTGTTTTCATAAGTGTAGTTTTTGGTATTGGATAAATTGATTTTTTTTTAACCAAGTGATAAAGTAAAAATTAAGGCGTTTTAACTTTAGAAGCTGTTTCTACGATTTTTTTCACTGTTTCTTCATTATTTACATCTAATCCTTCTTGTTGATGAACAAGTTCCCCCTCTACATTAAATACACTAATTATGTTTGAATGAGAAAAATCTATTGGAGATATTTTCTTATAATTTACAGCTAAAACAGCAGCAAATTCTCTAGTGTTTTTTTCGGATGATCTTAAAAATACCCATTGCTTACCTTCCATTTTATTTTCTACTGAAAACTCTTTTAAACGTTTTGGTGTATCAGTTTCAGGGTCAATGCTTACTAATACCAATTTCACTTTAGATTTAGCATCTTGAGGCAACTGCTCTTCAATACTTCTCATATCTGCTACAAGTCTTGGGCAAGCAGCTTTACATGAAGTATATATCATAACCATTACCAATACATCACCTTTTAAGTCTTTTAACTCAATATCTTTCCCGTTTTGAGTCGTCCATTTAGAAGGCAAATTATAAATTGATAATTCTGTAATTTTTGTTGAAGAATTTTGTGAATAACACTGGTTTGTTGTTAAGAGGACTGCCAGCAATCCTAAAATTAATGTTTTCATAAGATAAAATATATAATTATTAAATTTTCTAATTTTACATAGAGTGCTATTTACTATTCAACTTGTTGTTTTCAGATTTTATTAAAACTGTATCTTTTGCGCATCTAAAGCCTAGATTTCTGGTTGTGTAGTTTGCTTTCAAGCTCCCTCTAAATGCATAACGCATAAAAGCTGCGTAATCCATTAAATCACTTGCATTTACAGAACCACTTCCACAAAACAAAAGTTTATCAGTGTCTTTATCTTTTCTTGATTCTCCTGAAAGGAATATGCTATTAAAGTCACTTGTCCATTCCCAAATTAAACCGTGCATATCATACACTCCATAATAATTTTTAAACGTAGAACCAACAGTGTTTAAATATGACTTTGGTTTTTCATACCATGATAATATATATTTATTGAATTCTATTTTTTGTCTTGCATCTGGTGTTTTCTCATCTGCCATTGCAACATATTCCCATTCATCCATTTGAGGTAATCTTTTCCCTATACATTCACAGTAGTTTTTTGCCGCAAACCATGAAACATTTGTAACAGGTGATTTGTCGTTGTATTCGCCATAGCTTGTATCATTAATCCAATAATATAAATAATTTTTTTCCGCGAATATTCCTTTCATAATAGTCTTTCTATACTTTGGATATGTTTTTACAAATTCTAAAAACTGTTCATTTGTTATTGAATATTTATCAATTAAAAAATCAGAAACTTTTACTTTTGATTTATCAATGTTTCCATAAAAGGGGGCAAACGCCCCCCCTTTGATGTAAGCCATTTCTTTGTCATTTTGAGCTACCGAAACGGCTATTGACATAACCAATAAGATAAATAGATATATGGATTTAAAATTGAACATATATTTTTTAAATTAGTGCCCTCCACCCGATGCTTTTATAGGTTTGTTTGATCTTTCTGCTTTTACCATTACAGTTGTAATTACTTTTTTACTATTACCCCAACTACTATATACATAAGTTAAAACATTTGCAATTTCTTCATCAGTTAAATTTTGGCTAGTCATAATATTGTTGTATTTTTTACCATTTACTGTTACCTCACCACTTAACCCATGAATTACAGCATTTATGGCACGTTTAGGGTTTGCATTAAGATAATCTGATCCGGCTAAGGGCGGAAATGCATTTGGAATACCTTGCCCTTCTGATTGGTGACAAGCGAAACATGTTTTACTATATATGTTTTTTCCAGCTGCAATTTGTTGCGGAAGAGTTTTTGCAACAACCGGCTTAGTAACAACTTGTTCTTTTGGCATTTCTTGAATACCACCACCTTCCGGATGATAAATACCTTCTTGAATTGTTCCTGAATAGATAGTTTTATTGCTTTCACCTTCAGCTTTCAACATTCCTAATGCCCCCTTGTTGAATGCTCTAAAAATAGAGTGGTCAACTAAAATAAATGTTCCATTTACGTCTACCTTAAATTCAACTATCGCAGACCCTCCTGCAGGCACTAATGTTGTTTGAACATTCTCATTAACTTTATCGCCACCTTCTAAGTAAACTTTGTCAAATATTTCGCCAATTACATGGAATGATGAAACTAGATTAGGACCACCATTTCCAACAAATAAGCGAACAGTTTCTCCTACTTTTGCAGTAATGTGGAGTTACTACCTTTAGGTGGACACAAAAGTTAAGATTATCTGCGCTAACTTTAGAAGATGAAAAGAGTAAACAGCCATTACAGCTTGGAATTTAAATTACACG